>QHSL01000132.1 GCA_003220435.1 Candidatus Rokuibacteriota bacterium
TAAAGCGGCTTGATCGGCCGCGCCGAGCCCGTCGCCGGCGGCCTGCCGTCCCAGCGGCCCCAGACCTTCCCGTCGCACACCCAGACCGCCTGTCCGTCGCGCTCCTCCACATGCGGCGCGCGGTCGAGCAGCGACGCGGGCAGCCGTGTCGTCCACAGATCCGCGGGCAGTTGGCTAAGATCCATGTGATCGTCGCAGGAGATGAGCCGGTCAGTCATGTGATCCTCCGGTCGATGGACGTGTCGCGCGCCTGGCGGCAACTGGCCGATCCTACCGCGTTCCGCCGCCCTCGGCACATCCTCGGCGACTGGGTCCGCGATCGGCTCGACCCCAAGCTCACTCAGCTGTGAATGGTATCGGGAAACGGAGTGGCTTCGATGGACCCTGTGTGGCGAGCGGCCATGAACCCGATCTGTCCTTGGCCGCTCTGCCGTTAGCGACCTTGGACCTCCCCGGCTTCTAGTCGTCCTTATCCTGCGCGGTGACCTTCACGAAGCCGAACATGCCGTCGTTGACGAAGTGAGGCTGGATAGCGCAGATCACCAGATACCGTCCGGGCTTTAAGAAACGAACCGATTCAACGCGATCCTGATTCATCTGACGCGCCGGTACCGTGTTCGGCAGCACCGGCTGCTTTCGCGGGTCGATGCCTCTGAATATCCGGCGATTGGGGTCGGCGATCAAACCTGGTGGGACCGAGCCCGGTTCCAAAAGGCTCGTGTTGATGTCACCAGGCTGCGTCCCATCGTCGTAGATGGTCGGCTCGTGGAATCCGCTGATGATGAAGTTGACGGCGCCTCCTGCCGTGATCTTGACCTCGCGCGGAATCAAAACGTGCTCGTTACGGGTTCGGTCGTTTGGGTTCGTGAACCGGTCCAGCGGTGGGTCAGTCTGCCACTGGCCAAAGCTGACCGTAGCCTGAATGCTCGGATCATCGGTCGCTACGGAACCACCAACGCGATCAACACGAGAACCCCTAGGCCGATCACGGAACCTGTGCGGGACTTCATCTCGCCTTCCTCCTCTCCGAACAGCGTTTCGGGGTGTTAGCGATGTACCCCCCTCTCGGCGGTCGTCGGAGTTAGAGCCCAACCCTCCTTTCGCTCAGATGGCTTACCACGGTTGAACCTCCACAATTCGGGCGGAGCTGCCGACACGCAGACGACGGGCGTGAACTCTGCTCGTCCCGAAATGGTTCCTGAGGTTCCCGCGTCCCCTGCCGAGAGGTCGGCTGCTCATTCGGCTGGAGTGCTCCCCAAAGTTCTGCTCGCCGCGAGGAGCTGAGAGTCGCGTTCGCTCGGTACTCGGCCGGGCTCCGCATCCCGAGCACCGAATGCGGCGCCTAGGTGTTGTAGTCGTCGATCCAGCCCCCGAGCTAGGCCAGGACCGTTTCGACATCCCGCAGCTCGGCGCCGTTCACGTAGTCCGACCTCTTCCGGGCCAGGAAAGACGTGTCCCCGGTGCCAGCATGAGAATCATTCCGGGGCGAAGTTCTGCGAAGAGTGGGCGGCGATCGCCTCGGCGGTGGCAAAGCTTCTGACCCGGGTGACCTTCGAGCCATAGGAGCCCTTGCGCCGACAGCCTAGCGGCCGGGCGGCTGTGCGCGAGTGAGCGACTCGTGGATCTGGAGGGTCAGGGCGCCGAAGTCGCCGCTCGCACGCGACGCGACGGTGCGCGGACGCGGTAGGCTCACCGGCACGATGCTCGCTACCCGCCCCGGCCGCGGCGTAAGCACCACGACTCGATCCGCGAGGAAGACCGCTTCGGGGATCGAGTGGGTGACGAAGACGATCGTCTTCCGGCGTTGGTTCCCCTCGCCCCACACACGAAGGAGCTCCAGATTCAGCTCGTCGCGCGTCATCGCGTCGAGCGCGCCGAAGGGCTCGTCCATGAGCAGGAGCGGTGGGTCGAGCAGGAGCGCGCGGCAGAGCGCGGCGCGCTGCTGCATGCCCCCCGACAGCTCGCGCGGGTACTTGTCGGCGAACCCGTCGAGGCCGACGAGGCGGAGCAGCTCGCGCGCGCGGTGCTCGTGCCGACGCGAATCGAGGCCGGCCAGCTCGGCGGGCAGGAGGACGTTGTCGAGGACGCGCCGCCACTTGAGGAGGACCGGCACCTGGAAGACCATCCCGACAGCGTGCAAAGGACCGTCGACGGGGCGGCCCGCCACTGCGACGGCGCCGCTGGTCGCCGGCCGCAGTCCGGCGATGATCCGCAGCAGCGTGGACTTGCCGCAGCCCGAGGGCCCGACCAACGCCGCGAACTCCCCGGCGCCCACGCCAAGCGAGATCTCCCGCAGCGCCTCCACCGAGCCGCTGGCGGTGGTGTAGACCATGCCCACGCGATCCAGCACGATGAGGTCGCTCACGCGAGACTCGGTCGCCGAGAGGCGCTTAGCGCATCGACTTCGGGAGCTCGATCTTGGTCAGGAACTCGTTGGTGTAGACCTCCTTGCAGTCCACCGGCTTGGGCACCCCCATGTATGTGTTCACGAGCTCAACCGACGCGCACATCTTCTTGTCGTCCATCCAGCCGATGCCGTTCTTCGCGTAGCGCTCGGTCTTCATCAGCTCGAGCCCCATCATCATGTTCGGCTCGATGATGCTCAGGTCGATCTCGGGCACGCGCTTCTTGAAGATCTCGAGCGCCGACTTCGGGTTGTCCATCACGTCGCGCCAGCCCATGTACGAGGCCACCAGGAACCCGCGCAGCATCCCCGCCCGCTCCTTCATCGTCTTCTCGCTGGCGATGATCGACATCGAGTACATGTCGAACCCGTGGTCGCTCCACGGCATCATCACAGCGTTGCCCTTGCCCATCGCCTTCTCGTAGAAGGGCATGCCCGTCGTGTAGTCGGCCACAGCGTTCACGCGCCGCTCGGCGAGCGCGGGGACCTTGGCGGCCGGCTCGATATTGACCCACGTCACCCGACTCTGGTCGATCCCGTGGAGCCGGGCGAAGGCCGGGAACACCTGCCGCTGGCCGTCGCCGGGCGGCGCCCCGACCGTCTTGCCCTCGAGGTCCTTGGGCCGGGTGATGGGCGCGTCCTTCCAGCTCCACACGTTCAACGGCGTCTTGTCGAACACCATGCCGACGACCTTGGTCTTCGCCCCGCGACCGACCGCGGCGATGACCACGGCGCTGTCGGCCAGGCCGATGTCGGCGCGGCCGGTGTCCACCTTGGCGATCGAGTCCCCCGAGCCCTTGGAGTTCTGCATCTCGACGTCGAGGCCCTTGGCCTTGTAGTAGCCGCGGTCGAGCGCGACCCAATACGCGGCGTGGTCGCCCACCGCGAACCAGTTGAGCGCGAAGGTCACCTTCTGCGGCGACTGCGCCTCGGGCGCGCGCGGCCCGGCGGCGATGAGCAGCGCGAGTCCGAGCGCGACGACCGGCAGTGCGCGTTTCATGGATCTGTCTCCTCTCACTCCGATGTTTCGGCCCAGGGCGCGATCCAGCGCGCCGCGAGGACGACGGCACCGTACACGGCGAGCCCGATCACGGAGATCCACACCAGCGCAGCGAACGCGACCGGGGTGTTCATGCTGCCCTGCGTGGTGATGATGACGTAGCCCAGCCCCTTCTGGGAGGCGACGAACTCGCCGACGATGGCGCCCACCACCGCCGCGGTGGCCGTGACCTTGAGCGCGCTCAGAATGTACGGATAGGCATTGGGTATGCGGATCTTGGCGAACACACGCCACTTCGGCGCGTTGAAGACGCGTCCGAGGTCCAGCATCTCCTCGTCCACCTGGGTGAGGCCGACGGCGGTGTTGATGACGACGGGGAAGAAGCCGATCAACGCCCCGATCAGCATGTTGGGGACCACGCCGTAACCGAGCCACAGCAGGAAGAGCGGCGCCACCGCCACCTTCGGCAGCGTGTTGACGAACACCAGGAAGGGCACCAGCGCCTTGGCCAGCACCGGCGACCACGCAATGGCAATCCCGAGCGCCACGCCGACCACGCCCGCCAGGACGAACGCACCGACGATTTCGAGTGTTGTGATCCAGAGGTGACCCGCCCACGGAATCTCGCTCCCGCCGAGCGCGCGCAGCACCACCAGCGGACTCGGCAGGATGTACTCTCGCATCCCGAACGCGCTCACCGCGACCTGCCAGGCGCCGACCAGCGCCACGAACAGGACGATCGCCGGCGCGTTCCGCGTGAGCCAACGGTCCATGTCAGTCGAGCGTGAGTGTCACGGCGTGCGTGCGGACGTAGGCTCGTCGGCGTCCCGGCCGCTCCGCGGCCCCGATCGGAGCGTCACCGCCCGCCATCCGCCAGCAATCTCGGCCTGGCATCGGAGACACTTCATGCCGGAGCCTCCCCCTCGCCAGTGAATGGCAAAACTGTGGGTCGAGACTAAATGCCCGGGGCTCGCGTGGTCAAGGACACCGGCTAGGAGTGCTACCGCAACATGAAATCGTCTGGAAAGCTCCGTGAAAGTGTCGTTCCCCTATGGAGACCTTCACGATGAGCCGGAAGGAATCGCCCCGCGCTGGGTTGGTTCAGGCCGCCCGGGCGGGAAAGATCACAAACCGGGAGCGCATGACTTTCATCCCCTCGTTTCCTGTATGCTCCGTTGTGGAGTCCACAGCCTATCGCACGTCATTCTCACAGCCACCCGCGAAAGGGGGAACACCATGGCGTTTTACGAGAAGGGCCACGTCCGCATTCACTACCAGGAGGCCGGCTCCGGCTTCCCGCTGTTCGTCATCCCCGGCGGGGGCCAGA
>QHSL01000130.1 GCA_003220435.1 Candidatus Rokuibacteriota bacterium
ACCGGGGGCGCCGGGGCGACGAGCCCGCCGGCGCCGCGCATCGGGACGACGCGGATGGGGCGGCCTTGGGCGGGCGGCAGCTTCGTGGTCATGGCGTCGCCATTGCTACCCCAGGAGGGCCCGCTCGGACCGCGGTTCCCGGAGGTGCCGCGGGGTGTACAACGAGCGTACCATGACGCGCCTCGTCGTCGGTCTCGGCGTGAGTTGGCTGCTGTTGCTGCCTCGAGCGACGCACCGGCAGCGGTGCGCCGAACCCCACTATCGCTGGAGCGAGAAGGTCGACACGGCGCTCGCGACTCGACCGGCGACTCCTACGCTCATCTCCGAGATCTTGGCGGCGTGGGCGCCCCCGAGCCTCACGAGCAACGACGCATGTGCACCGCGCGCGGGGCGCGAGGACAGCGTATTCGTGGTGACGGGCTGGGTCCGACGCATGCGGCTGCACGAGAGCGACGGTGACTGGCACATCGAGCTGACCGCGGCCGCAACCACGCCGGTAACGTCGTGCATCATCGCCGAGATCCCGGCGGAGGCCTACGGGGTGATCTACCGCCAGGCTCGGGGCGCGCTCGCCGCCCTCGTGGACACGACCCGGCTCAGTCCCAGCGGCGACGTCGATCCACCGGTTCGGGTCCAGCTCACCGGCGCCGCCTTCTACGACGGGTACCATCAGAAGCAATCGGCCGGCGGTGGTGCCTCGCACCCCGTCCAGCACGGCCGCTGCAACTCCTCGCTCCGCGCGCTGTGGGAGGTCCATCCGGTGTACCAGGCGGCGGCCCCCCGGGGCCCCTAGGCGGAACCGTGTCGTTCGAAAGGCCGTTGGCAGAGACGCATCCCTCCACTGGAGCTTCGCAATGCAAGTATTCGTCACAGGTGCCACCGGGTACGTCGGGTCGAGCGTCGCCACGGCGTTCCGGCGCGCAGGGCATCGCGTCTGGGGCCTCACCCGCACCGAAGCCAAGGCGCGGCGGCTCGCGCAACAGGAGATCGAGCCCGTCGTGGGCGAGCTGGGGGATCCCAAGACGTACGCCGAGGTCGCTGCCGAGTGCGCCGTGCTCGTCCACGCGGCCTTCGAGTACTCGGCGAACGGCGTCGCCAAGGACAAGCAGGCGATCGACACGCTGATCGAGGCGGGGCGCCGTGGCGCGCGACCCAAGACGCTCATCTTCACGAGCGGGGCCTGGGTGCACGGGGACACGGGCGACCGCATGGTGGACGAGACGACGCCCCTCAATCCCATCAAGCTGGTCGCGTGGCGGCCGGCGCACGAGCAGCTGGTGCTCGAGGCGTCCGGGGTGCGCGGCCTCGTGATCCGGCCCGGCTGCGTGTACGGCGGACCGGGCGGCCTCACCGCCCCCTGGTTCGCCGATGCGAGCGCGGGGAAGGCGCCCACCGTCGTGGGTGACGGCCGCAGCCGCTGGACGATGGTGCACGGGGACGACCTCGCCGACGCCTACGTGCGGGCGGGCGAGAGCGGGCTCGGCGGCGAGGTGTTCGACATCAGCGACCGGTCGCGCGCCACGGCGCTCGAGATGGCCACCGCGGCCGCGCGCGCGGCGGGGTATCGGGGCGAGATCCGTCCCGTCCCGCTCGCCGAGGCCGCGAAGACGATGGGGGACTTCGCCGCGGCGTTGGCGCTGAGCCAGCACGTGGACGCGCGCAAGGCGGTCCGGCTGCTCGGCTGGCAGCCGCGCCACGGCGGATTCGTGGACGAGGCGGACGTGTACTACCGGGCGTGGCGGGCCCACCAGGCTTGATGCCTCGCTCGGGCTACTTCCGTCGCTTCGACCCGAGCAACGAATGCTTCACGACGCTGTCCGGCGCGCTGTCCCCGTGTCGCAACGTGAATACCGCTTTCCGCGTCAGCCCGAGATCGAGCTCCACGACCAGGTGACTGCGGTCGCGCGCCAGCCGCCACGCTCGGGACGATTTCGGCGCGCCGCGCGTCACGGCTCGCGCGGCTGCGACGACTGCGTCCGGGGGATCGCTCACGGCGGCAAGCTGCGCGCAGGTGGAGCAGCGGCGCGCTTGGCGAGCCAGCTCGAGCCGCCCAGGACCCGCTGGCTCCGCCAGATCCGCGGTGCACACGTGCCGCCCGCAGTATCCGCACGCCGCCCGATGCCGCGCGCACACGCCTTTCCCGCAGATCGGACACTCGCTCACACCCGCGAGCGAGAACGCCTGGCCGTCCACGTGGCACTGCTTGCGGTGCTCCGCACAGCCATAGGAGCCGCTCGCGTCGTGTAGCGGCTCCAGATGAGTGACGCAGTGCCGCAGCTTGTCCTCGACGCACTCGGCCGAGTGGCCGGCGCAGACGAGCTTCCCGCAGGAAGCGCACGCCCCGACCTCATCCGACGCGAAGATCGCCGCCGGCTCCTCGGCGCACGCGGCCCGGTGCTTTCCGCAGACCAGGCGGCGCGACGTGTCGGTGTGGCGCAGATGTTGTGAGCAGTGCACCTGCCCATCGACGACGCACACGGCCTGATGCGCCGTGCAGACCGACTTGCCGCAGCTCGCGCATTGCGTCACCTCGTCCATGCCCACCGGCTCGTTGGTCCCACCCTCACAGTACCGCAGGCACGCCGAGCACAAGCGGCGGCTGCCCCGCGGCGCGTCCGCGCGGCTCTGCTCGGCATGGCGGTTGCAGACGATCCGCCCGCAGCTGCCGCACGCCGCGAGACACGCCGAGCAAGCCGTGTGGTCGCCCTCCGCGCAGACTGCTTCGTGCACCGAGCAGTGCGCCATGCGGCACGACTGGCAGACGCGCGCGTGCTCCTCGCAGGCGGGCTGCTCATCCACACGGCAGCGCGCGATGCCGTGGTCCGCGCAGAAGTCCTCGGCGCAGACCGAGCAGCGGGACGTGCAGGCCTCGCAGCCGCAGTGGTCTTGCCGGCAGATCACGAGGCTCGCGGGCGGGCGGCCGCAATGCGGACACGCAAGCAACCAAGCGGACCCGCCACTGAGAGACCGCTGCGCGCTGAAGGTCGCGCGACGCCCGTGTGCCGACTCGAGCTGCCACTCGGCGCGCTGCATCAGGACGGTCGCCTCGACGAGCTGCAACGGATGCACGATGGCCTTCACCTGGCTGCGCCGGATCTCTTCGGTGCGGCGCCGCTCGGCGAGCGCCGTGACGGTTGCGACGGCCTCCGGGTCGGCCTGCTCTGTCAGGATCGACTCGAAGTACCGGTCCAGCCTCGCGAGCTCGGTGGCGAGCGCCTGTTCCGCGGCGGCCCGCCGCGCGGCCACGCGCTCCGCCGACTTCTCCTGGAGATGGCTCAAGAGGAGCCGCAGCAAGTCGGCGGGCTCCCGCGCCGGGACGAATGCCGCTTTAGCCACGTCTGACGGATCCGCGGGCTCCACCCGGCCCGCCTCCAAGTCCCCGAACGCGCCGGCCAGATCGTCACCGACTTTGGCGCCGGCCGACAGGTCGTACACGTCGCTTTCGACGACCGCTTCCTCGACCCCGGCCCCGGCCCGCAAGACGACGCGCGCGACGAGCCGCCCCACCGGGTGCACGGCCAGCTTCGTCTTGCTCGACTTGACCGTGCCGTCCCGCACGGGAATCGGCAGGTCGACCCCACTGTGGTCCCCCCTCTCCCGTCCGTCCTCACCCCCTGTCCCCCTCTCCCTTCGGGAGAGGGGGGACGATGCTGAGGACGCCGGCGCGATCAGGCCCAGTGAGAGCCGCGCCGCGCGCGCGCGGATCGCCTCGATCAGCTGCGAGAGGAACGGGCTCCCGAGCACCGCGATCTCGGCGTTCGGGTCGCGCTCGAGCGCGTCGAGCGAGAACGCTACGCGCAGCGATGCGCGGTCCCTGAAGAACGGGCGTTCGGCCTGGGGGAAGCGCAGCTCGGAGTGGTCGGGGCCGAGGGCCGCGTGTTTCACGCGGGCGAGGGCGCAGTAGCGCTCGAGCAGCGGCCGGATGCGCGCGTCGGCGAGCGGATCGGTGTCGCCGCCTGGCGCGGGGGCCGACGGGGGAGGCTGGGGCCGCGGGGGCCGCGGGGGCCGCGCTTTGGGCCGGGGCTTGCGGGGGGGGCGGCGTTTCACGCGGCGTCCACCTCAATGTCCACGAGCGCGAGCGGAAGGCGGTCCACCTGCGCGACGAGCGTGATGGCGCGTCCGCTGCTGGTCAGGCCGGTGAGCCGCACCAGATCTCCGTACTCGGCGTGAGTCCCGGCCGGTTGCTGCGTCGTGACGCCCCCGATCGGCTCGATCGACTCGAGGGCTTCGAGCAGCTCCGTCACGTGCACGCGCAGCCGGTGGCGCTTCGCCTCCCAGCCGGCGGCCTTGACGAGCTGGCTCGTGCCCAGCCCGAGTCTTAGGCGGCCCGGGACCGAGAGCGTCTCGAACCGGCGCTCGAGGCGTATGGCGTTGTCGTCCGGGGCGATGAGGGAGTTCAGCTGCTCCTGCTCCTTGCCAACCGCGCTGCTCTTCTCGATGTCGGCGCCGATCGTCTCCACGCGGCGCGCGAAGTCTTCCTCGCTCTCGGCGGCGAGCCACTCTTCGGCGAGGCGGCCCTCGAACTGCTGCGCGCCGCCGAATTCGCCGAGGATCAGGTCCAGCTC
>QHSL01000131.1 GCA_003220435.1 Candidatus Rokuibacteriota bacterium
GATCGGAGAAGAGCGGGTTGGTCGTGTAGTCGGCCAGCGCAGCGAACTTCTCCTTCGGCACTCCGTCCCTCTGCCCGAGGGCCGCGTTGTGCGTCATTCAATAGTGGCAACCGTTGATCTGTGATGCCTTCACGTAGGCGAGCTGGCGCAGCTTGAGGTCGAGCGTGCCCTCGCGCAGCGTCCCGTACCACGCGACGATCGGCGCCACGGAGCGGGCGTGGTGCGCCATCAGCCTGAAGGTGTTCAGCACGCGGCCCCTCGCTTTCTTCATGTTGTCGTACACTGTCTGGACGTCGGGCGGGACCTGCTCGCGGTCGAGATACGGAAGTCTGGCGGCCATCATGTTCTCCTCTGATCGGGATGTGCTGTTAGCCCGCGGTCTTGCCGCCGTCGGCGGTCAGGACTTGACCAGTCACGAATGAAGCCTTGTCGGATGCAAGGAAGACGATGGCGTGAGCAATCTCGTCTGGCTCGCCGAGGCGCCCCAGCGGGACTACCGCCGCCAGCGCCGCCTTCCTCTCCGCGGTTCCGGTGAAGCGGGTGAGCATTGCGGTCTCGGTCGGGCCGGGCGCCACGGCGTTGACGCGCACGCCGAAGTGCGCGGCTTCGAGCGCCGCGGACTTCGTCATGCCTTCGACGGCGTGCTTGCTGGCGACGTAAACAGATGCGCCGGCCCCTCCTTCGTGACCGTAGGTCGAGGAGATGTTGACGATGCTGCCGCTCCCTTGTGCCTGCATCACGCGCAGCTCATGCTTCATGCTGAGCAGCGTGCCGAGCACGTTGGTGTCGAAGGTGGCGGTATAGGTATCGGCGGTCTGCTGCGCCACTGGACCGGGCTGGCCTTCGGTGCCGGCGTTGTTGACCGCTACGTCCAGGCGACCGAAAAGCGCAACAGTCCGATCGACCAGGTTCCGCACCTCGTCCTCGTGGCGCACATCCGTACGGAAGAACTCAGCTTCAGTGCCGAGCGCGCGGAGCTCAGTCGCCAGCTTTTGGCCGGCTTCCTCGTGGCGACCGGCAACAACGGTGCGGTGACCTTCCCGCGCGAAAGCCCGCGCCGCCGCACGCCCGATTCCGGTTAGCGCGCCGGTGATCAAGACAACCGGGGTACCCATATCGCCGCTCCTTCCGATTTAGTTAGCCCTGAGGGCCGCCGAGGAGACCGTTGACATGCCTTCCGATGTTGAAGGTTGGGTTCTGGTGGCGCGGTTCTCCAATACTTTGTAGGCTGGTGCCATACCTGGGAGGCATGGCACACCTTATGGAGCTACGACACCTCCGCTATTTCGTTGCCGTCGCCGAGGAGGGAAGCCTGACCGTGGCGGCCGAGCGGCGGCTGCACACGGCGCAGCCTTCACTCAGTCGTCAGATCAGGGACCTTGAGTACGAGGTCGGCGCGCAACTGATGATTCGCAGTGCTCACGGCATCGAGCTGACCGCCGCGGGTCGGGTCTTTCTCGACCATGCCCGACTGGCGCTGGCTCAGGTCGATGCTGCCCGCGAAGCGGCACGGCGCGCCGCTCAGCCCGCCAAGCCGTCGTTCGCGCTGGGCTTCCTGACCGGAAAGGAGATCGACTGGCTCCCTGAAGCGATCCGGCTTCTTCGGGGCGAACTCCCAAGTATCGAGATCACCGTCTCGAGCCAGTATTCTCCCGACCTCGCGGATGCTCTTGTCAGGGGCAAGCTCGACGCGGCGTTCCTCCGACGAGAAGTACGGGCGACCGATCTGATATTCAAGCTGGTCGCTACGGAACCGTTCGTCGTGGTGTTGCCAAGCGATCACCGCCTCGCTTCGCACGAGGCGATCAATCCCCATGACATCGTGGGGGAGACCTTCATCGCCGTGTCGAACACGGCTCCTGTGGGGCGGAGGGTCGTTGACGATTACTTGAGGCGCTCCGGCATTGACATCAGGCCTGATCACGAGGCGGACCATCTGGCAATGGCGATGTCCTTGGTCGCATCAACGCGTGGCGTAGCCCTGCTACCTGCCTACGCACGAAATCTGCTTCCGTCCTCACTGACCAGCCGCCCCTTGCAGGGGGATGTGCCCACAATTGATCTGGTTGTCGGCTACAGCAAGACGAATACGTCTCCGATCCTGAAGCTATTCCTCTCGAGGATGGATGACTTGATAGCTCGCGTGTCGAAGACGACCCCAATCAGGACCGCGCGATCGCCCTCATAGTGAAACTCCAGCGACCTGTTTTGACGGGACCACCTTCTTGCGTGTCTGAGATCCGTCGGCACGACTGACTCGCGCTGCACGCATGCTGGACATGACGCCTCCTCGGTGTGACGCCGCCGGCCACCGAGCGCCGCGTGATGGCCGTGTGCCGGGTGATCAATCCGAGCGCGCGGCGATTGTCCGTCAGCACGTCGGCGCTGAATTTATGGATGCCGCGCTGCTCTCCCGCATGAAGGATCTCCTCGAGGAGGACCGAACCCAGACCAAGTCCTTGCCAGGCGTCCGCCACGACGAGCCCAATGTCGGCTGTCCCTTCGTCGGAAGGGCCGTATCGCGCCACGCCGACCAGCTCGGGCTCCGGCCCATCGTCGACTTCGGCGACGACGGCCATCCGCAGGCCATAGTCGACGTTGGCGAAGGCGTGCGCCTCTTCGGGAAGCAGTCGACGGAAAGAGAAGAATCGCTGGTACAGCGTGCGAGGGCTCAACCGGCGGCACAGCGCCATCAAACGGGGCTCGTCGTCTGGACGGATCGCGCGGACACGTACGCAGGCGCCGTCGCGCAGGATCACGCTCTGTTCAGGGTCGGCCAGGTATCGCGGGTCTCGAGAGCCATGCCGAGGCTGTTTCAGGCTCGCGCCCGCGCGGTCACGACGCTCTGCAGCACGGCCTTGGGTACCGCACCGAGAACCCGGTCTACGACGGCGCCCTCCTTGAAGAACAGGATCATCGGGATCGACTGGATCCCGTAGCGAGCCGCCAACCCGTGATTCTCGTCGACGTTGACTTTCATCAGCGTCACCCGACCTTCCGAGGCCGCGGCCAGCTCGTCGAGGACCGGCGCAATCGCCCGGCATGGGCCGCACCACTCGGCCCAGAAGCCGACCATCACGAGCCCCTCGGTCGCGACCAGCACCTCGTCGAAGCTCTTCTCGGTCAGGTGGATCGTTTCGGCCACCCCGCGATTCCGGCTCGGGCTCGGACTCATCTGTGGTTCCTCCTGTCTCCTAGGACGTCGGTCCGGGCCGACAGGGCTTGAGGCTCGACGAGCCGGCGTTCAGAACGAGGATGGCGTCGGTGTCAGGCGCGGTCATGATGCGCCCCGAAGCACCACCGCGGAGCGCGGCTCGGCGCGATATCGGTGGCCGGACACCGGCGGGGTGTGCTCCCACTCGACGATGTCGTGCGGAGAATCGAGGAACGTGTCGATCCAGCGCCGCCATGGACGGGCGCCGTCGGGGACCGAAGGGAGCTCGAACTCGAGCGCCTCCCAGTACGCGTTGAGGATGACATGGTAGCGGGTGCCATCCATCGTGCCCACCGTGAACGCGACGCTGTGCGAGGAGTGAGACCAGTCCGGTTCGCCGAGTTTGACGCCGTGCCAGGTGATCTCTGTCTGGCGGAGCAGTTGGTTGAGCGTGACCCGCGCCGGCTCGTGCTCGATGTCTCGCAACACCCGCCGCGCGTTGAGCAAGCTCACGAACCGATGAACGTCAGCCTGTTTCGCGAGCAGCGTCCAGTCGAACCAGCTGGTCTCGTTGTCCTGACAGTACGCGTTGTTGTTGCCGCCCTGCGTGCGCCGCACCTCGTCGCCCATGAGCATCATGGGCATCCCCACCGAGAGCATCGTCACGGTGAAGAAGTTCTTCACCTGTCGCGTGCGGAGCTTGTCGATATCGGGATTCTCTGCCGGGCCTTCCACTCCGTAGTTCGAGCTTCGGTTGTCGTTGGCGCCGTCGCGGTTGTGCTCGCCGTTCGCCTCGTTGTGCTTGTGGTCGTAGGAGACGAGGTCGTTCAGCGTGAACCCGTCGTGGCACGTCACGAAGTTCACGCTCTGCTCGGGCTCGCGCTGCTCGTGGCCGTACAACGACGGGCTGCCGATCAGGCGGTCGACGAGCCGCCCGATCGTGCCGTCCTCGCCTCGGAAGAAGCTACGGACATCGTCGCGGAAGCGTCCGTTCCACTCCTTCCAGCTGTCGCCGACGAAGGTGCCGACCTGGTACAGGCCAGCCGCGTCCCAAGCTTCGGCGATGAGCTTCGTTCCCGCCAGCGCGGGGTCCGACTCGATGTCCCACAGCAACGGCGGATTCGGCATCACGCTGCCCGACTCATCCCGCGCCAGGATTGCCGCCAGATCGAACCGGAATCCGTCCACGTGCATCGCGTCGACCCAATAGCGGAGACTGTCCAGGATCATCCGCCGGGCGATGGGGTGATTCGCGTTCAGCGTGTTCCCGGTGCCGCTGTAGTTCGCGTAGCGCGAGCGATCCGCTTCCAGAATGTAGTAGGTCGCGTTGTCGAGCCCCCGGAGGCTCAGTGTCGGGCCGCCGTGATCGCCTTCGGCCGTGTGGTTGAAGACGACGTCGAGAATGACCTCGAGGCCCGCTCGGTGCAGCGCCTTGACCATGTCACGAAAT
>QHSL01000128.1 GCA_003220435.1 Candidatus Rokuibacteriota bacterium
TCACCTTCAACCACATCGGTCACTTCGCCGCGGCCGGCCACAACGTCGCCAAGGCGCTGTTCCTCGGCGGCGTGACCCGGCGCTTCCCCGATCTGCGCTTCGCGTTCCTCGAGGGGGGCGTCGGCTGGGGCTGCCAGCTGTTCTGTGACCTGATCGAGCATTGGGAGCGGCGCGGCGCCAAGGGCATGGCGAACATGGATCCGACCAAGCTCAATCGCCCGCTGCTGCGCGAGCTGGTCGACAAGTACGGCTACGCCGATATCGCCGCCGAGCTCGACAAGCGCGACGGCTGGCCGCTCGAAGAGGATTTCCTCACCGGTGGGATGCCGCCCGACGACTACATCCACTGCAGCATCACCCAGAAGCAGGACTGGATCGACCTCTACGCCACGCCGTACTACTTCGGCTGCGAGGCCGACGACCGGATGAACGCGGTGGCGTTCGGCAAGGCGATGCCGCTGGGCGCGCGGATCAACGCGATCTACAGCTCCGATATCGGGCATTTCGACGTCGTCGACATGCGCGACCCGCTGCGCGAGGCGTTCGAGCTGGTCGAGGACGGCCACATCACCGAAAGCGATTTCCAAGACTTCGTCTTCGGCAATGCCGTGCGGCTGTGGGGCACGCAGAACCCGCGCTTCTTCGAAGGCACGGCGGTGGCCAAGGAAGCTGCGGCGTTGTTGAAGCGTGGCGCCGCGACCCTGCGCGACGCGGCGAAATAGCCTGGAACGCGGGCGTCCCGCCCGCATTTCTTCAACGCTCATGGCCGGTCACGCCCGGCCATGAGCATCTTGGCGTCGCGCGCCGCCATCCTACCGCCGCGGCAGGCGCTGAGCGTGTGCGTTGGTTCAGGCATTCATCCCGCCGTCAACGGTGAGATTCGCCCCGGTAATGTACGAGGACTCCGGACCGGCGCAGCGTCGATGCGTCGTACGTAACTGGGCAGTCGAGGCGACGACGGAACGCCGCCCTCAGAGCGGCGCCGGGTCAAGGAAGCGGCGAACGACGTTTTCGGTGATGCGCGAAACGTTGTTGTCGTAGTTATCGTGTGACAGTGCGCCGGCCCAAGCGATCGAGCGGTCGGCGGGTATTTCATGCGGCGATCCTGTGCCCCGGAGTGTGCCCCGCCTGACCGTCGTGGTCGATGGGACCAAGGTCGCATGGCACCCATGATCTTCGGTTACCGCATGGCCGACCGTTGCCGACCCGGGCCAGCAGAGTAACGCTGCAGCTGCCCGTGGGACTTCCGGATTATGTTGCTTCGCGCAACTGCTCTCAAGTTCTGGTGAAAACGTGACCGGACTCATTCGCGGGTTCGAATCCCGTTGGGGAATCGAACCGTGTTGAAGAAGCGAGATCGGTTCAACGATTCCAGCGCTCAGTACATCGTGGACCCGGTTCACCCTGAGCTTCACCTCGACGAGGGAGGTCCGAATGCGGCGGGTGCGCGTATATATGGACGAACGCCCTGCACGCAGTGAACCGGAAGAAATCCGCACGGCGCTCCCGAACCGGCTATGAAGTTTCTATGAAGTAAACCGACCGAAACGAACCAACACGGGACGATCTCGTCGCCTCGTAAGTCTCCAGAGTTATTGGTTCCTGTTGGTTCTTCTTGGTCCGTGTGTAGGGCGGATTTCCCCTCATAACCCAAAGGTCGCTGGTTCAAATCCAGCCCCCGCAACCAAGTAAGTAGTTGAGAGCAAAGGGGCCGAGTCAATCGACCCCTTTGCTCGTCTGCGACCGACTATGAAGGTTTTCGACCTACACGCGCTGAACAACCACCCGCGACGTGCATGCCCGAGGGCCGAAATCTGGGCATGTTGCTCGTTCCTGCTATGGGGTGCCCGCGCTTCTCGGCGATCCGTCCTTCATAGGGCCGTTGCAGTCGGCCGCAAACCACACGCTGACAGTGGTTTGCAAGCGCGCGTTGGGTTGCAGCGGCGCGTTGGGTTCGTGGCCCAATTCGATCGGGGGCACGACGATGCCGCCCTGCTCTCTGGACGACGGTTCGTGGGTGCTTGAGTGGCGACGGCGCATCAGGGGCTATCGATCATTCTCGGGCGCCGCGCAATCACGTTCACCAGGACGGCGCGCAGTCGGCGAGCCCGGCCGTGAGCTGGTGGCGCGTGGCAAGGTTCTCCAAGGACGGAGTTCTGACGCAGTACAGGCTCGGCGGCGAACGGACTAGAGACGGAATGTTGGGACCTGTCGATCCGACTCAGGAACGGAATTGGTCGGCCGTCTGTACTTTGCCAAAACCGCGTCCGTGCACGTCTGTGCTCGTCTCATCCAAGGTGCTGAAGGCTGGTAGGAAAGAGGAGCGTCGGAATTTTTGGCGGTCGGCCAGCGGGACGAGACTGGCGAGCCACACTCACTGCGGCTTCTCCAACACGACCGTGACGATCTCCGCGACCTCGTTGCCGCCCTCATGCTTGGTCGTGACGCTCACGATCCAGCCTGCCTTGCCGCTCATCGAGATCCCGCCTCCGCCGTCCGGCCGCCACGGGACAGCGAGAGCGCGTAGTAGACGAGGTCCCACGCCTGGTCGGGCTCGAGCGAGTCGCCATACGATGGCATCGGCGTGCCCGCGAGCCCTGTCACGAGCGTCCGATAGACGTCCTCGGGCTGCGCCCCGTTCTTGAAGCGCTCGGGCCGAGTTAGATCTGTCGCGGCGATCGGCAGGCCGCGATTGTCCTTGAGCGTCGGCGCAGATGGCCCGTCACCGCGGCCTCGCGCGCCGTGGCAGGCCAGGCATTCCGCATCAGCGTAGAGTTGCTCGCCGCGGGCTACGCGCTCGGGCGTCAGAGTGGGCGGCGTGGGCACGGGGACGGCCTTGACCTCGCTTCGCTCCCAGAAGCCGCGGTTCAGGCTCTTGACATACTCGAGGACCTCGAGCCGCTGCTCCACGGGCATATGCTGGAAGCTCGGCATGATGCGATGGCCGCGCAGGCCGATCGTCATCGGGCCGCCGCTGCTGCGCACGCCCTCTGTCAGGGTCCGGAACAGATCGGCGGTCGTCGGGAGCTGGCCCGACGGCGTCGAGCGGAATTTGAACTCCGCGCTGGTGAAGTCTCGCGGCTGCGGCGCCCGTCGAGGGGCAAGCATGGCGCCGACCGAGCCGTCGCCCTTGCCCGCGACGCCGTGGCATGGGACACACGCCATGGCAAAGATGTCGCGGCCCATCGCGACGCTCCCTGAGTGCTCCCAGGGCACGTGCGGCCCGTTATGCCCGGAGTACGTGTGTTGATACGCCATCACGGCCCATCGGTCCTCGACCGCGAGGTCGCTCTTCCACGGCGGCATGGCTGAGCCCTTGCCCTTGAACGGCTCGACTTGCCCGCCCTCACTCACGCGCCAGAACCAGTAGTTGTCGCGCATCTCTGCGACGCCGTCCTTGTCACGGAAGTCGGGCGGTTTGAGGGGTAGCGCGACGCCGGCGGGCCCCTTGCCATCGCCCTGGTCGCCGTGGCAGACCGCGCAGCGGGCCGTGTAGATCTCCTTGCCGCGGGTGATCATCGCGGGGTCCGTCCAGACTTTCAGCGGCACGTGGACATCGGCGTACTCGAGCGGCGCTGGCACGTGAGCGTGTCCGCCCTTTTCCTCGTGCTTATCTCCATTCGCCCGGGTGGCCGGCGGGCGGACGAGCCAGAGCCCGACGAGCAGCCCGAGCACGCCGATCGCCAACGATGTGAAGAGTTTGGCTCGCATGTCGGCGCTCCTCAGAAGTCCCAGTGGATGCCGATGAAGAGCTGATTGCGCCAGTTCCGCAGCGAACTGTCCTCGACGAAGCTCCGGAGATTCACGCTGTCGCGGACGAAGAAGGCGATGTTCTGCCAGGGATAGAACTTCGCCTGTAAGGACAGCACGGAGCCGTCACGCTTCTCATCTTTGAGGCCGCCGGCCCAGAGCTGGTCGAACCGGCTCGACAGCATGACCTTCTCGTGGACGAGATAGTCGGCTTGAATCGTGAGACCAGTCGCGGTGCGGTCGAAGGTCCCTCGCAGCTCGCCGGGCAGGCCGTAGAGCCGATCCCAGATGAGCGCGCCGTAGACGTCAAGCTGCTTCCATCGGACATTGGCCGCGATGCCGTAGCGCAATCGGTCGAGGCGGTTGCCACCTGGCTGGCTGGGGTCCTCCGGATCGGGCGCGCGGACGACGCCGAAGCCCCAGTTCACGAGGGGGGAGATGTTGAACGTGAGCTCGCCGCGGTGCGCCGGTTCGATATGCAGAATGCTCGACGGCTCCCGAACCTGTCGACGAACAGCCGCTCTTTCGAGTTCCCGTTCGACGTGACGACCTGACACGAGGGCCGGTGGCTCAGCGGGACTGGAGCCTCCTCGGGGAACGTGGTAGATCTGGAAGCTATCGGGGAGTGTGATGTTGTTCAAGCGCTGGGCCGAGCAGTTCTCGGATGACCTCGCGATCGACCTGGGCACGGCGAATACGCTGGTGTTCGTCCGCGGCGAGGGGATTGTCATCAATGAACCCTCCGTCGTGGCGATTCATGAGGC
>QHSL01000091.1 GCA_003220435.1 Candidatus Rokuibacteriota bacterium
AGCGGCCGTCCATCACGTCGACGTGGAGCTGGTCGGCGCCGCCCGCCTCGACGCGCGCGATGTCGGTGCCGAGGGCGGCGAAGTCGGCCGACAGGATCGAGGGTGCGATCTTCATCGATGTTGTTATACCTCAAAACGGCGGAAGCGGACGGCGGTGAAGCCGTCGGTGCCATCGCGATGCGGCAGGCAACGGAGCGTGCCGTCGGCGTCCAGCGGCAGCGGAAACGTCTCGGGCGGATCGACCGCGAACCCCGGGTGGGCGGCGACGAATTCCCGCACGACGGCGTCGTTCTCCTCGGGCTCGAGCGAGCACGTGGCGTAGACCAGCCGGCCGCCGGGCTTCACCATCGTCGCGGCGGCAGCCAGGATCTCGGCTTGGCGCCGGCTCACGGGCGCCAGGTCCTGGGCCTGACGCCGCCACTTCACCTCGGGGTTGCGCCGGAGCACGCCGAGGTTCGAGCACGGCGCGTCGACCAGGACGCCGTCGCAGGCAGCCTCGAACCCTCCGGCCAGCGCCTGGACCCCGCCGACGCGGGCGTCGATGATCGTGAGCCCGAGGCGCGCGGCGGCCTCGCCCACTCGCGCCAGCCGCGCCGGTTGCGGGTCGAACGCGAGAACGCGGCCCCGGTCGCCCATGAGCTGGGCAAGGTGCGTGGTCTTCGTGCCCGGGGCGGCGCACACGTCGGCGACGGTGCTACCCGGCTCGGGGGCGAGCAGGCGCGCCACCAGCATCGAGGCCTCGTCCTGCACCGCGAAGCTGCCGTCGGCGAACGCGCGCCAATCCGCCGGCGCGCCGCCAGGGCTCACCACGAGCCCCTCGGGGGCCAGGCTCGTCGGTTGGCAGGCGAGCCCCTCCTCGAACAGGAGCCGCTGGCCGAGCGCCTGGCGGGTCGTGCGGAGCGTGTTCGTGCGAAGCGTCAGGGGCGGGCGTTCGTTGAGCACCCGCATCAGCGCCTCGGCGTCGTCGTGGCCGTAGCGCTTTACCCAGCGCTCGACCAGCCACGTCGGAAACGAGCAGCGCGTGCCCAGCGCGTCCAGACGATCGCCCGGCGGCGCGGGCTCGCGCTCGCTGGCGCCGCGGTTGGCGAAGGATCGGAGCACCGCGTTGACGAACGCCTTCGCCCCCGGCGTGTGGGGCGCCAGCGTGACCGCGTCGTTGACGGCGGCGAACGCTGGCACGCGTTCGAGGAACGCGATCTGGTAGGCCGTCGCGCGCAGGATCACCCGTACCCGAAGGTCGAGCGCGTCGAGGTGCCGCCGCGAGTGCGGCGAGAGCACCCAGTCGAGATAGCGTTGCCAGCGGAGCGTGCCGAACACGAGCTCCGTCGCCAGCGCCGCGTCGCGGGGCGACGGGCCGCCCGCCCGGAGCTCGGCCTCCAGCGCGATATCGGCAAAGCTCGCGTCCGCCTCGACGCGCTCGAGCACTCTCACGGCGATCTCGCGGCCCGGCGACGGGCCCGAGGCCATTCCTGAGAGCGGTTGCCTCCGCTGCGGTGTCACGGCGCGCCCGGCGCGTCGGGCTTCGTGAACCGCGCGCCGGCCGCGAGGCGCGCGCCGCGTAGATATTCAGCCCACGGCATCGCGCGCCGGTTCTCCGGCTGGACCTCGCTGGGCAGCAGCCACCCGTCCGCGGTCGCGATCGCCAGCTCATCGCCGCCGGGACGCGGGTGCATCAGCGTGCCCGGAGGATCCGAGGGGCCCGCGCCGGCCGCGGCGCGCCAGATCGTGAGCGCGCCCGCGCGACTTCGCGTGAGGGCGCCCGGCCACGGGTTGCATCCGCGGACGACGTTGACGAGCTCGCGGGCCGGACGATCCCAGTCGAGGTGGCCGTCGGCGCGCTTGAGTCGCGGCGCGAGCGTCGCACCCTCGCGGGGCTGGGGCGCGGGCGTCAGCTCATCGAGCTTCGCGAGCGTCTCGACGATGACACTCGCGCCGAGCACGGCCAGCCGTCCGGCCAGCTCGCCGGCGGTCTCCTCGGGGCCGATCGCGAGGGACTCGGACAGAAGCGTCGGCCCCGTGTCCATGCCCTCGTCCATCTGGAACGTGGTGATCCCGGTCACGGTCTCACCGCGCATGATCGCCCACTGGATGGGAGCCGCGCCGCGATAGCGCGGCAGGGGGGACGCGTGTACGTTGATCGAGCCGCGCCGGGGCGCGTCCAGCACGGCGCGCGGCAGGATCTGCCCGAACGCGACGACGACCGCCACGTCGGCGCCGAGCGCGCGCAGGCGCTCGGGCCACTCGGCGTCGCGCACCCGCGCCGGCTGGAGGATCTGCAGTCCGTGGGTGAGCGCGTACGCCTTGACCGGCGGCGGGGTCAGCCGCTGCCCGCGGTGCGCCGGCCGGTCGGGCTGGGTGACGACGGCGACGACCTCGTGCCGGGCGCGCAGCGCCTCGAGCGTCGGCAGCGCAAACTCGGGCGTGCCGTAGAAGAGAACTTTAAAGCGCGAAGGCGTGGCGGGAGGCGTCCTCGCGAAGACCTTCCTTCTTGATCTTCCGCTTGATGCGATCGCGCGTCATCGCGTCGACGCGGTCGATGAAGAGGACGCCGTCGAGGTGATCGATCTCGTGCTGCAGGACGCGCGCGCGCAGGCTGCGCGCGGTGATCGCCACGGGCTTGCCGTCCACGTCGCGCGCCTCGACCTTCACCCACGCGGCGCGTGCCACCGGCGCGAACACACCCGGGATCGACAGGCACCCTTCCTCGGCCGTCGCCTCGCCCCCCCGCTCGATGATCGCGGGGTTGAGGAGCGCGTGCACGCCGCGGCCGTCCTCGTCGGCGAGGACGATGAGCCGGAGCGGGATGCCCACCTGGGGCGCGGCGAGGCCGATGCCGACCTCGTCGTACATGGTGTCGGTCATGTCCGCGATCATCGCCCGGACCTCGGGCGTCACCTGGTCTACCAGCAGTGCGCGGCGGCGCAGTACCGGATCACCGTATTTCCGGACCTTCAGAATTGCCATTCGACCGGATCGACCTCCACGTCAATGATACCCCGGCTCGCCGCACGGGGCGTCGTGAACTCCCGCAGCGCCTCGTCGAGCAGGTTCGGGAGATCGGCGTCGCCCTTCGCCACGACGCGCTGCGCGCGCCCCCCACGATCGGCCGAGGGCGGATAGACCGCGAGCCCGCGGCGCGCGCGCAGTGCGGCGGCGACGGCTTCGCCGAGCCGGCGAGTCTCGTCGACGTGCGCGGCGCGCGCGGTGACGACGGCGAGGCGCCGGAAGGGCGGATAGCCGAGCTCGGCGCGGAACTTCAGCTCGGGCTGATAGAACACGTGGAGATCCTGGCGCGCCACGGCCTCGAACGCGTAATGTCCGGGGTTCTGCGATTGGATCACCAGCACGCCGTCGCCGGCCACCCGCTCAGCGGCCGCCCACGCGAACGCCAGGGCGCGCTCCCCGGCGCGGAAATCCGGCGCGCGTAAGAGCTGGTCCGGGGACACGAAGGCGGCCAGCCCGAGCGCCGCCGGACCGAAGAGGCGGAGCGCCCCGCGCGTGCCGATGACGACGTCGGCGGCGGCCGCCGCGGCGCGCTGCGCCTCGGCACGGGCGCCGCGCGCGGCGTCGGGATCCCAGCGCGCGATGCGCGCATCGGGAAAGCGGCGGCGCACCGCGTGCTCGACGCGCTCGGCGCCCCAGCCGAACGGGGAGAGCCGGCGCCCGTGGCACACGGCGCAGGTGTCGGGCAGCGGCTGCGAGGTCGCGCAGAGCCGGCAGACGAGGCGGGCGGCGGCGCGCGGGTAGGCGAGCGCGATCGCGCACTGGGCGCAACGGACGACGGTCCCGCACTCGTCGCAAGCGAGCGACGAGGTGAGCCGGCTCACCGCGAGGAAGACGCGCCGTCGCGCCGCGAGCGTCTCGCGGATCGCGCGTGCGAGCGGCGGAGTGAGCGGCTCGCGGCGCAGGATCCCGCGGGTGTCGGCCACGCTCACCACCGGCCACGGACCCCGCGGCGGCGTGGCCATGTCCACCAGCCCGGACTCGGCGCGCCGCCACGCCTCGACGCTGGGCGTGGCCGACGTGAGCAGGAGAGTGAGCCGCTCGCGGGCGGCGCGCTCGAGGGCGACGTCGCGCGAGTGGATTCGCGGCGGGCCCGGCGGCTTGTGGGCCGCCTCGTGCTCGTCGACCAGGACGACAGTGGCCGGGGCGACGAGCGGCGCCAGCAAGGCCGAACGCGTGCCGGCTGCCAGCCGCTCCGACCCGTCGCGCAGCGCATCCCACGCGGCGACCCGCTCCGCGTCCGGCACGCCCGAGTCGAGCCGCACCACACGGCCGAGCCGGGCCAGGCGCTGCGCCCAGCGCGCCGCGGTCTCGATGTCCGCCGCGATCACCAGGACCGTGCCCGGCGCCGCCTCGATGCGCTCGAGGGCCCGCTTCTCGCGCCCGGCGCCGACCAGCAGCTCGGGTCGGGCGCCAGGGCTTGTGTCGGCATCGGACGCGTTCCGCGTGGCAGCGTGGGTGATTTGCCGCGAGGGAGTTGGTGCAGCGCGCTTCGCGGGAGGCGGCGGCAGGAGCGCGGCGCAGGTCGAGCCGACGGACGAGAGGCTCTGAACCGCGATCCAGTGGACGAGGTCGAGATGAGCCGGCGAGAGCACGGGCTCGCCGTCGACGACGCGGTCGAGCGCCTTGAGCTTCGCGTCGGCGCCGTCCTCCCGGAGCGTCACGATCATGCCAACGCGCGAGGCGCCGCGCAGCGGCGCGAGCACGCGCTGACCGGGCCCCAGCGTCCAGCCGTCGGGCACGCGGTACGCGAAGGAATGGGCAAGGGGAACGTCGAAGGCGACGTCCGCGATGGTCATGTATCGGGGCGTGAGGCCGCGAAAACCGAGGGTGGCCTGAGAAAGACGCGAGCCGGCTCCGTCCGCGCGGTCAGCCAGGGCCGGTGAGGCTGGTCCGTCATCGCGTCTTGCGGCGGTCGTACTCTCGTCGGGCGAGCTGGAGGTCTTCCCAGGCCATGCGCTTGTACTCCTCGCCGGGGTTGCGCAGGAGGAACGCGGGATGAAACGTGGGGATCAACACGGCGGAGCCGTACGGATGCACGCGCCCGCGCAGCTTCCCGATCGGCTCGCGCGTGCCGAGCAAGCTCTGGGTCGCGACGCTCCCGAGCGCCAGCACGACCTTGGGCTGCAGCACCGCCAACTGCGCCGCCAGGAACGGCGCGCAGGCGGCGAGCTCCTCGCCCTCCGGATTGCGGTTGCCGGGAGGCCTGCACTTCACGGCGTTGGTGATATAGACCTCGTCGCGCGACAGCTCGACCTTCCGCGCCTCGAGCATCCTGGTGAGGAGCTGCCCCGCGCGCCCGACGAACGGCAGGCCCTGCGCGTCTTCATCGGCTCCCGGGCCCTCGCCGATCACGACCAGCTCGGCCCGCGGGTTGCCCGAGCCGAAGACGATCGTCGAGCGCCCCTCGCAGAGCTTGCACTTGCGGCAGCCCTGGAGCGCCGCCTCCTGGGCGCGGAGCGCCTCGGCGGAGCCCAGCAGGTAGTCGCCCTTCAGGGAAACCTCGGTGAAGCCGAGGTCGCGGTGGTGGCGTAAGGTTTCGCTCAGCGCGCCGAGGGCGTCGGCGAGCGTCGCGCGCGGATCGCCCGTCGCCATGCCCGGCTAGGCGGGCGTCTTGCGGGTGGCGGCGCCGGCGCGCAGCGCGAGGACGTGCGAGAGGATCGCGTCGGCGACGGCCGACTTCGCCATCCGCGGCAGCGGGCGCGCGCCGCCCCAACGATCGAGCAGCAGCACCTCGTTGTCGTCGGCGTCGAAGCCGATGCCCCGCTGGCTCACGTCGTTCGCCACCAGCAGGTCGATGCCCTTGCTCTCGAGCTTGGCGCGCGCGTTCGCGGCGACGTCATGGGTCTCGGCAGCGAAGCCGACGACGAACGCGCGCGTCCGCCGCGCCGCGACCTCGGCGAGGATGTCGGGGTTCGGCGTCAGCTCGAGCGTCACGTCGCGCTTGCCCTTGATCTTCACGGTCGACGGCTGCTTGATTCGGTAGTCAGCGACCGCCGCCGCCTTGACGACGATCGTGGCGCGGTCGAGGTGATGGAGCACTGCCTCGCGCATCTCCTCGGCGGTCTGCACCGGTACGAACACCGCCCCGGCCGGCGGCGTGAGCGCGGTCGGCCCGGAGATCAGCGTGACGGCCGCCCCGCGCCGGAGCGCGACCGCGGCGAGCCCGTAGCCCATTTTGCCGGAGGAGCGGTTCGAGATGTACCGCACCGGATCGATCGGCTCGCGCGTCGGGCCGGCCGTCACGATGAGCCGGTCGCCGGCGAGGTCACGCACCGTCACCAGCGCGCGCTGCAGCGCCTCGACAATGTCGTCGATTTCCGGGAAGCGTCCCTTGCCGCTCTGGCCGGACGCGAGCGCGCCGGTGTCCGGCTCGAGCACGGTGACGCCGCGCCCGCGCAGCGTGGCCACGTTGGCGACCACTGCCGGGTGCTCCCACATGCCGCCATCCATCGCCGGCACCATCAGCACCGGCGCCCGCGCCGCCAGCAACAGCGTCGTCAAGAAATCGTCGGCGATCCCGTGAGCCGCCTTGGCGAGGACGTTCGCGGTCGCCGGCGCCACCACCAGGGCGTGGGCGCGCTCGGCGAGCGCGACGTGCTCGACCGCGTCGGCGCTCTGCGGATCGAAGAGGTTGGACAGCACCGGTCGCCCCGACAGGGTCCGGAACGTGAGCGGCCCGACGAACTCGCGGGCGTGCTCGGAGAGGCACACGGTGACCGCGGCGCCCAGGCGCACGAGCTCGCGCAGCAGGTACACCGCCTTGTAGGCGGCGATCGAGCCGGTGACGCCGAGGATCAGCTCGCGGCGGTCGAGGCTCATGCCTTGGGCGTGTCGTCCGGTTCCTTGACGCGATACTCGACCTTGGCGGCCGCGATCTCTTCCAGCGCGCCGCTGGTCGGCTTCTTGTGGCGGCTCTCCACGCGCGCCTGCGCGCCGCGGTTCAGCTGGCGCGACCGCTTCGCGGCGAGCACGACGAGCAGATAACGGTTCGAGACCTTGTTCAACGCGCTCTCAAGAGACGGAAATGCCATCAACTCTGTACCTCCAGGTCTGGAAGGGTGAGACGGAGCCGCGCGACACGACAGCGCTCGGCGTGGACGATCGACTCGAGCTGATCCAGGGCCTCCTTCAGGTCGCGATTCACGATCAAGTAGTCGTAGCGTCGCCACAGCGCGATCTCCTCGCGCGCCCGCGCCAGGCGCCGCTCGATCTCCGCGTCCGCGTCGGACCGCCGCTCGCGCAGCCGCGTCTCTAGGTCTTTGATCGACGGCGCCAGGATGAAGACCAGCACCGCGTCGTGATAGCGCGCCCGGAGCTGTGCGGCGCCCTGCGTGTCGATGTCGAGGAGCACGTCGCGGCCCGCCGCCAGCGCGTCCTCCAGCACGCGGGCCGGCGTGCCGTAGAGGTTGCCATGCACGGTCGCCCACTCGGCGAGCTCGCCGTGGTCGAGCATCGCACGGAACTCCCGCTCGGCGGTGAACCGGAAGTCGACGCCGTCGATCTCGCCCGACCGCGGCGCCCGCGTCGTCACCGACACCGAGTACGCCAGGTCGGGCACGCGCAGCCGGATCTCGCGGCACAGCGTCGTCTTGCCGGCCCCGGACGGCGCCGAGACGACGAACAGCGTGCCGCGACGTCTAATCACTCGCCGAGCCCTTCTCCGTGAGGAGCCGCTGCGCCAGCGTGGCGGGCTCGAGCGACGAGAGAATGAGATGGTCGCTCCCCGTCACGATGACGGCGCGCGTACGCCGGCCGTTGGTGGCGTCGACCAGCTTCGTGCTGCCCTTGGCGCTCTCGATGAGCCGCTTCACCGGCAGCGAGTCGAGCCCGACAATCGCCACGATCTGCTCCGCGACGACGACGTTGCCGTGCCCCACGTTCACGAGCCGTGTTGTCGACCGACTCGCGCCGTTGCTATTCAAGATTTTGCACCTGTTCGCGCATCTTCTCGATGATCCCCTTGGCGGCCAGCGCCGCCTGACTGAGCTCGAGGTCGTCCGCCTTCGAGGCGATCGTGTTGACCTCGCGATTCAGCTCCTGGATGAGAAAGTCGAGCGGCCGACCGACCGCCCCGCCCCGGTCGAGCAGGAGCGCGAGCTGCTCGAGGTGCGCCCGGAGCCGCGTCAGCTCTTCCCGGACGTCGGTCTTGTCGGCCCACAGCGCGACCTCGGTGGTGATCCGACCCTGGTCGAGCGCGACCTCGCCGAGCAAGCTCGCGATGCGCTCGCGCAGCCGCTCCTGATACCGGGCGAGCGCGACCGGCGTCCGGGCGGCGATCACGTCCACCTGGCTCCGGAGGGTGGCGTGCAGCGTGCGCAGCTCCGCGCGCAGCGCCTCGCCCTCCGCCGCGCGGCACGCGACGAGGTCGTCGAGCGCGCGGCCGAGCACCTCGGCCAGGGCGGGCCACGCGACCGTGTCGGCGGGCGCATCCGCATCCTCCATGCGCACGACTCCCGGCCGCTCGAGCACCCACGCGAGCGTCACGTCGCCGCCGATCCCGACGCTGCGGCCGAGCTCGCGCGCCTCGGCGACGAACTGGGCGGCCAGCGCGTGGTCGACGCGGATCCGCTGAGTCGACTGGCCGGGTGTCGGGCCGATCTGCACGGCCACATCGATCCGTCCCCGCTCGAGCCGCGACTGGATCAGCCGGCGCGTGTCCATCTCGAACGACGCGAAGGAGCGCGGCAGACGAAGCGCGACGTCGAGGTGGCGGTGATTGACGGCGCGCGCTTCGACCGTGACAGTCATGGCGTCGCCTCCGCCTTCGGCCCGACCGAATCCCGTCATGCTGCGAATGGCGTGACTCCCATCGAGCCGGGCGGGTGTCATCTTGTGATGATAGGGTGAAATTCCCTGTAGTGTCAATATGTTGCGATTGACACCGTGAAATTCTCCGGCGTAGACTCCTGGCGCCGGCCTGGGCACACTCACTACGCATGAGGTCCACCAGAGAGTCGCCCGGCGAGTGCCGGTGACCCGCTGGGCGCTCGCCACTCTCGGCGCGCTCCTGGTGTTGGGCATCGCCACGGTCGCCGTTGCTCGGTTCTTCGGCAAGTCCGGATCCCGCGCCTCGGTCGTCGCGTCGATCGCCGCCCACTGGCTTGGCGCATACGTCCTCTGGAGCTTTGCCGGCGGGCTCGCAGTGACGTCCGGCGTCCTCTCCACCTATTACAGCGCGCCGTTCGCCGCGATCGGGATCCTCGGAGCCCTCTGGCAGTACCAAACCCACGTCCGGTGGGGTCGCGAGCGCGCGCTGGCGGTGTTCGTCAGCGTCCAGCTCGCATGGCTGGTGTGGGTGCTGAGCCAGAACGGCATGTTCCCCGTCGGGTGGTGATAGGCTCGGATGAGGATGGGCGAGCGGGATGCGATCCTGGTCGTCGACGACGATCCCAACGTTGCGCTTCTCCTGAGCGACTTTCTCGAGCGCGAAGGGTACCCGGTCGTCGTGGCTCCCACCGGGAGCGAGGGCCGACGCCTGCTCCGCGAAGGCGCCTTCGCTCTCGTCTTGATGGACCTCAACCTGCCCGACGCCGACGGCACCGTGCTCATGCGCGAGGCCGAGCGGGTGGACGAGCCCCCCGAGATCATCGTCGTCACGGGTCACGCGACGCTCGAGTCGGCGCTCCAGGCGGTCGAGAGCCGCGCTGCCGGCTACATCATCAAGCCCATCGATCTGGCCCGCCTCGGCGCCCTCGTCGCGATGGTGTTCGAGCGGCGGCGGCTGGCCCTGGACAACGCGCGGCTGCAGGTCGAGCTGGCGGAGCGGCTCGGCGAGAGCGAAGCGCTCGCCGCGATGTCGGCCACCGTCAGCTCCACCCTGGACGTCCGCGAGGCGCTGCGCCGGATCTCTCGCGAGCTCTCGCGTCTGCTCGGCGCCGACACCGCGGCCGCGTACCTGCACGATCCCCGGAGCGGCCACCTGACGCCGGCCGCCGCGTACCACGTGCCCAAGGAGTTCCTGGCCACGCTCTCGGCGACGCCGCTGCCACTCAAGGAGCAGGGCTTGTTCCTGTCGCTGTGGTCCGAGCGCCGCCCCGTGCACTCGGACGACGTCGCCCACGACGAGCGGTTCACGCACGCGATGTTCCGGAGCTTCCCCCATCAGTCGGGACTGCTCCTGCCGCTCATCGTCGACGACGAGGTGATCGGCGGCTTCTATCTGGTCTGGTGGACCACCCGGCGCCGCTTTACCGAGCGTGAGGTTCGTGGGCTCGATCGCGTCTGCGGGCAGGTCGGGTTCTTTCTCCGCAACGCGCGCCTGTACGAACAGGCCGAGCGGAACCGGCAGCGACTGGAAGCCCTCAACGGCGTGTCGCGACGGCTGGCCGCCGTGCACGACCCGGAGGAGGTGCTGACGGTCATCGTGAACGAGGCCGCCCGGCTCGTCGGCGCCGAGGCGGCGGGCCTCCGCCTGCTCGAGGGCGACGAGCTCGTGGTCGGCGCGCGGACCGAAGCCGCCGCGGCCGTGATGTCGAGGCCGCGCATGAAGGCCGGGGAGAGCCTGAGCGGCCGGATCGTCGCCACCGGAGAGCCGGTCGTGGTCGAGGATCTGGCGGCCGACACGCGGTACGATCCCGCTCACAAGCGCGGCGCCCTCGAGCGGGGCTTCCTCGGCTTCATCGGCGTGCCGCTCCGTGCCCGCGAGTCCACCATCGGCACGCTCAACGTGTTCACCAAGGGCGCGCGCCACTTCCTGCCGGACGAGGTCGCGCTGCTGTCGGCGCTGGCCGACCAGGCCTCGCTGGCCATCGAGAAGGCGCGCTTGTTCCGGGCGACCGACGAGAGCCGGGCGCTGCTGGAGCGGCTCTCCCACGCGGCGATCACGATGCAGAGCTCCTGGGACCGCCGCGACCGGCTGGATGCTTTCGTACGGGCGGCGCGCGACGTGGTCGGCTTCGACCGCGTCGACGTGTTTCTGCTGACCGCCGACGGCACCCACCTCGAGCTGGTCACCACGGGCGGCGTCGACACCGAGCTCCGCCTGCCGGCGACGCCGGCCGCTGGTCCGTACTACGAGGCGTTGAAGAGCCGTCGCCCCGTCGCGGTGCTCTCCGACGCGGATCTGGCGTCGGTGCCTCCGCTCGATGCCGCGCAGCTCGCCGAGCCCTACCTGCGCTCGCGACGGTTCGTCGTGGCGCCGCTGGTGGTCGGCGAGCGGGTGATCGGCGCGGTGAGCGCCGACAACAAGTCGAGCCGCCGTCCGATCAGCCCGCGGAGCGTCGAGCCGTTCGGCTCGCTCTGCCAGAACCTGGCGATGGCGCTCGAGGAGAGCCGGCTCTACGCCGAGGCCCACGGTCGCGAGCAGGAGGCGACGAAGCTCTACTCGGTGACGCGCCAGCTCACCACCAGCCTGGACCGCGAGCACCTCCTCGATCTCATCGTCGAGCAGGCCAAGGAGCTGACGGGGTGCGACGCGGTCGGCGTGTTCTTCTTCGACCCCGCTCGCGACGCGCTGGTCTTCCATCGCGGCCTCAATCTCGCCCCGGAGTTGACGAGCGTCCTCGCGCTGCGCCCTGGCGAGGGCGTCGCCGGGCGCGCCTACCGGCAGCGCGAGCCGGTGTGGACGCGTGACCGCCGGACCGACCCGGCGATGCATCACTCGCCGGAGACCCAGCGGTTGGTCGACTCGGCGGCTCCGCGCGCGTATCTGGGAGCGCCCATCACCACGCGCGAGGGGACGCACGGCGTCCTCGTCGTGTACTTCTTCGAGCCGCACGATTTTACTGTGCGCGAGGTCCAGCTCGTCTCGACGCTGGCCGACCACGCGGCGGTCGCGCTGCAGAACGCGCGGCTCCTCGAAGAGTCGCGGCGCCGCGAACGCGAGGCCCAGACGCTTTCCGGCGGCCTGGCGCTCCTGAACCAGGCGTCGCGCGCGCTCCACCGAACGCTCGACGTCGACGCGATGCTGGACGGCGCGCTCAAGGAGCTGGCGCGGGCGTTCGGCGCCAGCGGCGTGCTCGTGCACCACCTCGCCGAGGACGGGACGTTGATCCGCAGCGTCGGTCACTGGGTGACCGGCGGCGCGCCGCCCCGCGCTTCGGCGCGCCGGGGCCCGATCCGCGACTACGTGCGCCGGACGCGGGCGCCGCTGCTCTTGCGCGACGTCACGAAGCATCCCGATCTCGTCCACCCGGCGAACATCGCCCACGGTGTGCGGTCCATCGCGGCGTTTCCGATCATGGGCCCGGGCGAGCGCGTGCTGGGCGTGATGCTCCTCTACTACACGACGCCGCAGGTGTTCCCCGACCCCGAGCGCCGCCTGCTCGCCTCCTACGCCGATCACCTCGCGACGGCGCTCGAGAACGCCGGTCTCTATCAAGAAACGCAGTCGCAGCGGGTCCGCTTCGCGCAGATCTTCGACTCGACCTCCGACGGCATCGTCCTGGTCGGCCGTAGCGGCGAGATCCAGGCGGCGAACCGGCAGGCCGGAGACCTGCTCGGCTTCGACGCGGGCGCGGCCATCGGAGGCCGCCTGGCAGACCTGCTCGGCGGCTCCCGGACCTCGGTCGCCAATCACGATCGCGCGCTCCGCGACCTGTCAGCGCTGCTCGACGACCCGGACAACGGCGGCCAGGGGGAGCTCGAGCTGCGGCGGACCGGCCGGATCATCCACTGGGCCGGGCAACCCACGAAGGACGCCGCGGGCGCGACCGTCGGGTTCACCCTGACGCTGCGGGACGTGACGCAGGAGCGACAGGTGAGCCAGATGAAGTCGGACTTCGTTTCGTTCGTCACCCATCAGCTCCGCACGCCGCTGGCCGGTATCAAGTGGATGCTCGAGCTGGCGGCGCAGACGCCGCGGGTGCCCACCGAAGCCACGGGCTACGTGGCCGACGCGCGCGCGGCCGCCGACCGGCTGATCGGCCTGGTGAACGACCTGCTCGACATCTCGCGCCTCGAGAGCGGCAAGCTGACGATCAAGCGAGAGCCGACGAGCCTCGACGCGCTCACCCGGAGCGTGCAGGACGACCTGGTCTCCCTCGTGCGCGAGAAGGGGCACCGGCTCTCGGTGGCGGGCGGCGAGCGGGTCCCGCTGGTGATGGCCGACCCGCAGCTGCTCCGCCAGGTGATCGTCAACCTCACGTCGAATGCGATCAAGTACACCCCGAGCGGGGGCGAGATCTCGATCCGCATCGGCGCCGAGAGCCCCGAGATGGTCCGCTGGGCGATCACCGACACCGGGATCGGGATTCCGAAGGGATCTCAGGGGAAGCTCTTCGAGAAGTTCTATCGGGCCGAGAACGTCCACACGGTCGAAACGGAAGGCACCGGGCTGGGCCTGTACCTGGTCCGTCTCATCATCGAGAAATTCGCAGGCCAGGTCTGGTGCGAGGCCGAAGAAGGCCGCGGATCGACGTTCATCTTCACGCTCCCAATCGAGGGCTAGAGCCGATGGAGACTTCCGAGAAACGGGTGCTGCTCGTCGAGGACGACCGATTCCTGCGCCGCGCCTGCGAGGCGAGTCTGCGGCAGCGCGGGCTGTCGGTCACGACCGCCGCCGACGGTGAGGAAGGGCTTCGGCTCGCCCGGAGCGAGCTGCCCGACCTGATCCTGCTGGACATGCTGATGCCGAAGCTGTCCGGGCTGGAGGTGCTCAGAGCGCTCCGCGGCGAGGACGCGACGCGCGCGGTGCCCGTGCTCATCCTCTCGAACTCCTCGCGCGAGTCCGACATCGCCGAGGTCACCCGGCTGGGGATCTCCGGGTACTTCGTGAAGTCCAACCTGTCTCTGCAGGAGCTCGGCGAGCTCGTCGGGCGCCTGCTGGCTGCCTCCAAGTGACCGAGCGCGCGCGGCGGATTCTGCTCGCCGAGGACGACCGGTTCCTGCGTCGCGCCGCGGAGTCTCGTCTTCGTCAGGGCGGGTTCACCGTGATCACGGCGGTCGACGGTGAGGAAGCGCTGCGAATCGCGCGCGCGGAGCAGCCCGATCTCGTTCTCCTCGATCTCATCATGCCCAAGATCCAGGGCTTCGAGGTGTTGAAGGCGTTGAAGGACGACGCGACCACCCGGCACATCCCGGTCATCGTGCTGTCGAACCTCGGCCAGGAGAGCGACGTCCAGCGGGCGATGGCCCAGGGCGCCATCGCCTACGTCGTCAAGGCGAACCTCTCGCTCCAGGGCCTCGCGCAGAAGGTCGCCGAGGTGTTCGAGGGAGGGACGCCGTAATGCTGGCGCTGCAAATCTCGGAGGAGGAGCTCCGGGCGCTCGTCGTCGACGAGCTCGCGGTCGTCGACAAGGCGGAGTTCGAGGCGGTCCGGCGGATGGCCGCCCGGCTCCGGATCCCGCTCGAGCGGGCGCTGGTCGAGCGCGGGCGGGTGCCGATCGGGTTCGTTCTGGTGCGCGTCGCCGAAGCCTGGGGGGTCGGCTTCGTCGACCTGAAAGTCAGCGACGTCAAGCTCGAGGCGCTGCGCGTGCTGACCGAGGAGTACGCGCGGAAGAACCTGCTGCTGCCTTTCGAGCTCCGCGACGCCGCGCTGCACGTCGCGATGTGGAACCCCCGCGACCGGCGGGTCATCGACGAGGTCCAGCGGACGACTGGGCGGAAGGTCGTGCCCTTCCTGGCCCCGGAGAACTCGATCCGGCGGGGCCACCTTCTCTACAAGAGCAGCTTGCGCGAGATGCTCGAGCGCTCGGTCGCCGATGAGACGATGCGCGTGGATGCCGACGGCTGGGCGGCCAGCGATCGCAGCGCGGCCGAGCTGCTGACGCGGATTCTCGAGTACGCGGCGGTCGCCAGAGCGTCGGACATCCACATCGAGCCATACGAGCTGGAGATCCTGGTCCGGTACCGCGTGGACGGCACGCTGCGCGAGGTGTTGAGTCTGCCGCCGGCGGCCCTCCAGTCCCTGGTCGCACGGGTGAAGATCCTGAGCCAGATGCGGATCGACGAGCGGCGGGCACCGCAGGACGGACGCTTCGAGGTGGACCTGGGCGGCTTCACGATCGACTTCCGCGTGTCCACCCTGCCCACCATGTGGGGCGAGAAGATCGTCCTGCGGGTGCTCTCCCGCGAGGGCATCGTCCTCGACCTCGAGGACCTCGGTCTCACGCCGCGCGATCACGCGATCGTGCTGCGGAACGTGCTGCGGCCGTACGGGATGATCCTGATCACCGGGCCCACCGGATCCGGCAAGACGACGAGCCTCTACTCGATGCTCGTCCGTCTCGGCATCGAGCGGCAGAACGTCGTGAACATCTCGACCATCGAGGATCCCATCGAGTACAACCTGCCCCGGATCAACCAGGTCGCGGTCAATCCGAACGCCGGGGTGGAGTTCGCCACCGGGCTGCGGGCGCTGCTCCGCCAGGACCCGGACATCATCATGGTGGGCGAGATCCGGGACCGCGAGACGGTGGAGATCGCGGTGCGCGCGGCGCTGGTGGGTCGCCTGCTCATCTCGACCCTGCACACCAACGACGCGACCGGCGTCGTGCCGCGCCTGCTCGACATGGGGGTCGAGCCGTTCCTGCTGGCGTCCACGCTCGGCATGGCCCTGGCGCAGCGGCTGGTCCGGCGGATCTGCGCGAGCTGCCGGCAGTCCGTCACCCCGGATGCGTCGATCCTCGCCGCGTTGCGCGAGCGCGGGGACTTCGAGCGCACCGTGGAGGTGCTCCGGAGCGAGGGCGTGATGAGCGCGGCCGGCGACCCGCTGTCAAGCATCCGGTTGTTCCACGGGCAGGGCTGCGTCCAGTGCAACGGGAGCGGCTTCCGCGGCCGGCTGGGAGTCTTCGAAGTCTTCGAGGTCGACGATCGCATCCGCTCCATGATCATGGAGCGCCGCGACGCCACCGCGATCCGGAACGAAGCGATCGAGCGGGGCATGAAGACCATGTTCCAGGACGGCCTCGCGAAAACGCTTCTGGGCGAGACAACGCTCGAGGAAGTGTTCCGCGTCGCTCCTTGAGCGCGCGGCGGACGGCGTTCCGCTCAGACGCGACTGCCGGGCTTGACGGCGCGACCGCCGCTCCGGCACAACGGGCATTCCTCGGGCGTCCAGGTCTCGGCCTTCACGCTCGCGAGTGACACCCGCTTCACCGGGAAGCGGGCGGTCCCGCCGCTCCGGTCGATCAGCGAGCCGACCGCTACGACCGCGCCGCCGGCCGCCTCGACGCAGCCGACGACTTCGCGAATCGAGCCGCCCGTCGTCATCACGTCCTCGACCACGAGGCACCGCTCGCCGGGAGTCAGGCCGAAGCCGCGCCGAAGCCGCATGGTTCCGCCCTCGCGCTCGGTGAAGAGCGCCCGAACGCCGAGCGCGCGCGCGACCTCGTGAGAGACCAAGATTCCGCCGATCGCCGGGGCTAGCACCGTCTGGATGCCGTCGCCTCGGAATGGCGACGCCAGCGCCTCGCCGAGCTTCGCGGCGTCGGCCGGATGCTGCAACACGAGCGCGGACTGGAGGTAGACGTCGGAGTGGAGGCCGGACGTGAGCAGGAAGTGGCCGCGCAGGAGTGCGCCGGTCGTCTCGTAAAGGTCGAGCGTCTCGCGCTCCGTCACGGCGTGCGGAGCTCCGCCACGACGGCGGCCGCCGCCGCGGCCGGGTCCCGGGCCGCGCTGATCGCCCGGCCCACGACGAGATAGTCGGCGCCAACCGCCAGCGCCCGGCGCGGCGTCGCGATGCGCGCCTGATCGGCCGGGTCGACTCCGGCCGGTCTCACACCGGGCGTGACGATCACCCAGCCGGCGCCCATCGCCACGCGCAGCAGCGCGATCTCCTGGGGGGAGGCGATGCAGCCGTCGAGTCCGGCCTCGCGAGAGACCGACGCCAGGTGGAGCACGTGGCCCTCCACGCTCGTCGGCACGCCGACCTCGCGCTGGAGCGCCCGGCGATCGAGGCTCGTCAGCACGGTCACGCCGAGACACAAGGGCCGAGCGATCCGGAATTCGGCGGCGGCCTTCGTCGCGGCCTCGGCGCCGGCGCGGGCCATAGCCACGCCGCCGCTCGCGTGCACGTTGAGCATGAAGACGCCGAGCCGCGTCGCCTCGCGCGCGGCGCCGGCGACGGTGTTCGGGATGTCGTGGAACTTGAGATCGAGGAACACGCGGAAGCCGCGCTTGCGGGCCATCTCGATCGCGGCGGGGCCGGCGGCGGTGAAGAGCTGCGAGCCGACCTTGCAGCCGGTCAGGACCCCGGCGACGCGATCCAGCAGCACCTCCGCCTCGCCCAGAGTCTGGACGTCGAGCGCCACCAGCACGCGGTCGGCCGGGCTAGCGGAGGCCGGCATGGTACTCCTGGAGACTCCGCACCCGGTGCTCGCCCTTCAGCAACGCTTCGATCGCGCCGATGGCCGCCTGGATCCCGTCGACGGTGGTGTAGTACGCGACGTTCTGCGCGACCGCGGTGCGCCGGATGATGGCCGAGTCCTTCCGGGCCCGGCCGTCCTCGGGCGTGTTGAACACGACGGCGATCTGCCCGCCTTCCAGCAGATCCACCACGTTGGGCCGATGGCCCTCGCCCACCTTGTGGATCACCTCGACCGGCATGCCGTGCCGCTTGAGCACCCGCGCGGTGCCGTCGGTCGCCACGAGCGTGAATCCCATGTCGGCGAGCCGCTTGGCCAGCGACGTCACCTGGCGCCGATCGCGGTTCCTCACCGAGATGAAAACGGTCCCGGAGGCGGGGAGCGTCTCGCCCGCGGCGATCTGGGCCTTGAGGTACGCCTTCCGGAAGTCCCGATCGATGCCCATGACCTCACCGGTCGACTTCATCTCTGGGCCCAGGACCACGTCCACGCCGGGGAACTTCACGAACGGGAAGACGGACTCTTTCACGGCGATGTGGGACAACTCGCGCTCCTCGAGGCCGGTGTACGTCGACAGCGATCGGCCGAGCATCACGGCCGTCGCGATCTTGGCGAGCGGCTGCCCGATGGCCTTGGAGACGAACGGGACCGTGCGGGAGGCGCGCGGGTTCACTTCGAGCACGTAGATCAGGTCGCCGCGGATCGCGAACTGGACGTTGATCAGCCCGATCACCCCGAGCGCCCGCGCCAGCGCGCGGGTCTGGGCCCGGAGCTCCCGGACCTGCCCCTCGCCGAGCGAATAGGGCGGCAGGGCGCACGCGGCGTCGCCCGAGTGAATGCCCGCCTTCTCGATGTGCTCCATCACGCCGCCCACCACCACCCGCTCGGCGTCGGCCACCGCGTCCACGTCGATCTCGAGCGCATCCTCGAGAAACTTGTCGATGAGCACTGGATGCTCGGCAGACACCTGCACCGCCTCGCCCATGTACTCGCGCAGATCCTGGTCGTCGTGCACGAGCCGCATCGCGCGGCCGCCCAGCACGTAGGAGGGGCGAACCAGCACGGGGTAGCCGATCGTGGTCGCGACCGTCTGGGCCTCCGGCAGCGATCGCACGGTCGTCCCGGCCGCCTGGTTGAGGCCGAGCTCGGCGATGAGGGCGTTGAAGCGCTTGCGGTCTTCGGCGCGGTCGATCGCGTCGGGCGAGGTGCCGAGGATCGGCACGCCGGCGTCGCGGAGCGGCACCGCGAGCTTCAGCGGGGTCTGGCCCCCGAACTGCACGACGACGCCGAGCGGCCGCTCGCGCTCGACGATGTTCAGCACGTCCTCCAGCGTCAGCGGCTCGAAGTAGAGCCGGTCGGACGTGTCGTAATCGGTGGAGACGGTCTCGGGGTTGCAGTTGACCATGATCGCCTCCACGCCGAGATCGCGGAGCGCGAACGCGGCGTGGACGCAGCAGTAGTCGAACTCCACGCCCTGGCCGATGCGGTTGGGCCCCGAGCCGAGGATGACGACCTTGGGACGCGCCGTCGGCGGCGCCTCGTCCTCTTCCTCGTAGGTGGAGTAGAGGTACGGGGTGTGCGCGACGAACTCGGCGGCGCACGTGTCGACGGTCTTGAACGTCACGCGGATCCCCTGCTCGAGCCGCCGCGCCCGCACGGCCGCCTCGGTGGCGGCGGTGAGGTCGGCGATGCGCCGGTCGGCGAAGCCCAGCTGCTTGGCGCGTCGAAGCACGTCGCCGTCGGTCAGCGCCGCCTCGGCGATGCGCGGCTCGAAGGCGACGATCTCCCGCATGTTCTCGAGGAACCACGGATCGATCCGGGTCATCGATTGGATGTCCGCGGTCGTGAGCCCGGCCCGGTACGCGTCGCCGACCGCGAAGATCCGGTCAGGGTTGGGCACGCTGAGCAGACGGCGCAGCTCGTCGCCGTCGAGCGGGCGGTCGAGCGTCAGCCCCCACCGGTCCTGCTCGAGCGAGCGGATCGATTTCTGGAGTGCCTCCTTGAACGTGCGCCCGATGGCCATGACCTCGCCCACCGACTTCATCTGGGTGCCGAGCGTGCGGTCGGCCTCGGGGAACTTCTCGAACGCCCAGCGCGGGAACTTGACCACGCAGTAGTCGATGGCCGGCTCGAACGACGCGGGAGTTTCCCGCGTGATGTCGTTGCGGACCTCGTCGAGCGTGAAACCCACCGCGAGCTTGGCGGCGATCTTCGCGATGGGGAAGCCGGTCGCCTTGGAGGCGAGCGCCGAGGACCGCGACACCCGCGGATTCATCTCGATCACGACGAGGCGGCCGTCCTCGGGGTTCACCGCGAACTGGATGTTGGAGCCGCCGGTCTCGACGCCGATCTCGCGGATGATCGCGATCGAGGCGTCGCGCATGAGCTGGTATTCCTTGTCGGTCAGGGTCTGGGCCGGCGCGACCGTGACCGAGTCGCCGGTGTGGACGCCCATCGGATCGACGTTCTCGATCGAGCAGATGATGACGACGTTGTCGGCGAGGTCGCGCATGACCTCGAGCTCGAACTCCTTCCAGCCGATCACCGACTGCTCGACCAGGATGGACCCGAGGGGCGAGGTCTGGAGCCCCCATCGCACCGCCCGCTCCAGCTCATCGGGGGTGTGCGCGATGGAGCCGCCGGTGCCACCCAGCGTGAAGGACGGGCGGATGATCGCCGGATAGCCGACGTCCTCCACGATGGCCCGCGCCTCGTCGAGCGTGTGGGCGTGACCCGACCGGGGCAGCGCCAGCCCGATGCGCTCCATCGCCTGCTTGAAGAGCGCCCGGTCCTCGGCCTTCCGGATCGCCTCGAGCTTGGCGCCGATCAGCTCGACGCCGAACCGGTCGAGGGTGCCGTCCTCCGCCAGCGCGACCGCGATGTTCAGGCCGGTCTGGCCGCCGAGCGTCGGCAGCAGCGCCTGCGGCCGCTCGCGCTCGATGATCTTGGCGACGAACTCCGGCGTCAGCGGCTCGACGTAGGTCCGATCCGCCAGGTCGGGGTCGGTCATGATGGTGGCGGGATTCGAGTTCACCAGCACGACCTCGAACCCTTCTTCCCGGAGCGCGCGGCAACCCTGCGTGCCGGAATAGTCGAACTCGCACGCCTGGCCGATGACGATCGGTCCGGAGCCGATGATCAGGATGCGTCTGAGATCGGTGCGCTTGGGCATCGGCCGTCCCGCCGGGGCGCGCTCCGGCGGCTACTCCTCCACTGACCCGTAGACGATTGAGATCTCCGGCGCGGCTTCTTCGCGCCGGTAGAGCACGTCGTCGAGGCGGCCGCCGCCGATCCACGCGACCTCGCCGTTGCCCCAGAGCTGCTCGCCCAGCACGCTGATACGCCGGTCGACGCGCTCCCGGATCGCGTGGGCCTCGAGCGAAGCCTCGCTCTGCGTCGTGAACGAGGTCCACTCGGGCTTCTGGCCGCTGCCCTCGGTCTTCCGGTACGAGATCAAGTACTTGGGCATGAGGGGCGTCACCCTCCGTTCCGCGTCATCAAGTCGGTGAACCGGTGGAAGAGGTAGTTGGCGTCGTGCGGGCCCGGGGAGGCCTCTGGGTGATACTGCACCGAGAAGACCGGCCATTCGCGGTGCCGGAGGCCCTCGCAGGTGGTGTCGTTGAGGTTGACGTGGGTCGGCTCCCAGCCGAGCCGGGACACGGAGTCCGGCTCGACGGCGAAGCCGTGGTTCTGCGCCGTGATCTCGACCTTCCCGGTCACCAGATCCTTCACCGGATGATTGGCGCCGTGATGGCCGAACGGCAGCTTGTACGTGCGCCCGCCGGCCGCGAGGCCGAGGATCTGGTGGCCGAGGCAAATGCCGAAGATGGGGACGCGTCCGAGCAACCCCCGCACCGACTCGATCAGGTAGGGCACGCCCTCGGGATCGCCCGGACCGTTCGAGAGGAAGACGCCGTCGGGCTTGCGGACGAGGACATCGGCCGCCGGCGTCGCCGCCGGCACCACGGTCACGTCGCAGCCGACCGTGCTCAGTTGGCGCAGGATGTTGAACTTGATCCCGCAGTCGTACGCGACGACTTTGAAGCGCGGCGGCGGCGGCGCGACGTAGCCGCGCGACAGCTCCCAGCGCCCTTCCGACCAGCCGTATGGCGCATCGGCCGTCACCTCGGCGACCAGGTCGCGGCCGATGAGCCCGGGCAGCGCGCGGGCGCGCTCGAGGAGGCCGCGTGGATCCGTCTCGACTGAGGAGATGATTCCGTCCTGCGCGCCGTGGTCGCGCAGATGCCGCGTCAGCGCCCGCGTGTCGATGTCCTGGATGCCCACGATCCCGTGGCGTCGGAGGTAGTCGTCCAGGCTTGTCCCGGCCCGGAAGTTGGACGCGATGGCCGACGCCTCCTTGACGATGAACCCGTTGACCCAGGGCCGGCGCGACTCCACGTCTTCCTCGTTGACGCCGTAGTTACCGATCATCGGGTATGTCATCGCCACGATCTGCCCGCGATAGGACGGATCGGTGAGGATCTCCTGGTAGCCCTGCATCGCGGTATTGAAAATGACCTCGCCCGAGCCTTCGCCCACGGCGCCGAGCGGCCGGCCCCTGAACGTGCGCCCGTCGCGCAGCACCAACCACGTGGTGCTCATGGCTGTTTCACGAGCCCATTTTTCATAGGCTCCCCTCGGCCGGCGGGGCCCCAGCCCCGCGACGGCCTGCGGGTCGCACTACCACTCCGGCGACGATCGTCATCCAGGGTCTGCCCTGGAGGTTCCATCCGCCGAACGGCGTGTTCCGGCTTCGTGATTGAAACCGCGACGGGTCGACCGTCGTTTCACCATCAGGGTCCAGGATCGTGACGTCCGCGGGGGCGCCGGCGGCGAGCGTGCCCCCGGGGAGGTTGAGGAGCCGCGCCGGATCGCGGCTCCACCGCCCGATCAGCGTCGCCAGCGGCAGGAGCCCCGGCCGGACCAACCGATCGAGCAGCACCGCCACGGCGGTCTCGAGGCCGACGATCCCGAAGGCCGCCTGATCGAACTCGCCTTCCTTCTCGGAGAGCGCGTGCGGCGCGTGGTCGGTCGCGATGCAGTCGACGGTGCCGTCGGCGAGCGCCTCGATCAGCGCCTCGACGTCGCGCTTCGTGCGCAGGGGCGGCGCCATCTTGGTGTTCGGATCCCAGCTCCGCACCGCGTCTTCGGTCAGGACCAGATGGTGCGGCGTGACCTCGGCCGTTACCCGAACGCCGCGGGCCTTCGCGTCGCGGAGCAACCGGACGGCGCCGGCGGTGGAGACGTGGGCGATGTGGACGTGGGCGCCGGTCAGCTCGGCCAGGAGGATGTCGCGCGCGACCATCACGTCCTCGGCGGCGGCGGGCTGGCCGGGGAGGCCGGTCTCCGTCGAAACGACGCCCTCGTTCATCGACGCGCCGCGGCTCAGCGTCGCGTCCTCGGCGTGGCTGATCAGCGGCGCGCCGAAGGGCAGCGTGTACTCCATCGCGCGCCGGTAGAGGCCGGCGTTCATCACGCACTTGCCGTCGTCGGAGAACGCGACGCAGCCGGCCTCGGCGAGCTCGGCCAGCTCGGCGAGCTCCTCGCCGCGCAGGCCCCGCGTGACGGCGCCGATCGGGTAGACGCGCACCGCGCCCTCGACCTTCGCCTTGGCCCGGATGTAGTCGGTGACCGCGCCGTTGTCGTTGACCGGGTTCGTGTTCGCCATGCAGCACACGGCGGTGAACCCGCCGGCGGCGGCGGCCCGCGTGCCGGTGGCGACCGTCTCCTTGTACTCGTAGCCGGGCTCGCGCAGGTGGACGTGCATGTCGATGAACCCCGGGCACACGATCTTGCCGCTCGCGTCGACGACCTCGACATCGGCCGGCGCCGCCAGGCTCCGGCCGACGCGCGCGATCTTGCCGTCGGTGATCAGCACGTCCTGGACGGCGTCGACGGCGTTCGCCGGGTCGATGACGCGGCCGTTCCGCAGCAGGAGGCTCATCCGCCGTCTCCGCCCTTGCGGCCGGCCAGGAGGAGCAGCACGCCCATGCGCACGGCCACGCCCCGCGAGACCTGATCGAGGATGACCGAGTACGGCCCGTCGGCGACCTCGGGCGACAGCTCGACGCCGCGGTTCACGGGCCCGGGGTGCATGATCAGAACGTCGGGGCGGGCGTGGCGCGCGAGCTTGTCGAGCGTCAGCCCCCAGTAGCGCGAGTACTCGCGGACCGATGGGATCAGGCCCGCGGTCATGCGCTCCTGCTGCAGGCGGAGCATCATGATCACGTCCACGTCGCCGATCGCGTCTTCGAGGCGATAGCTGACCTTGGCGCCGAGCTCCTGGACGAACGGCGGGATCAGCGTGGGCGGTCCGGCCACCGTGACGGTCATGCCGAGCTTGCGCATCCCGTGGATGTTGGACCGCGCGACCCGACTGTGGGCGATGTCCCCGACGATCGCCACGTGGAGGCCGTCGAAGTGGCCCTTCTTCTCGCGGATCGTGAGGAGATCGAGGAGCGCCTGGGTGGGGTGCTCGTGGGCGCCGTCCCCGGCGTTCACGATCGAGCACGGGAGCTCGCGGGCCAGGAGCGCGGCGGCGCCGGCCGACGAGTGGCGCACGACGACGACGTCCGGGCTCATCGCCGCGATGTTTTTTGCCGTATCGACGAAACTTTCTCCTTTGCTCGTGCTCGATCCACTGGCCGAGAAGTTGATGACGTCCGCCGAGAGCCATTTTCCGGCGATCTCGAACGAGGTGCGCGTTCGCGTGGACGATTCGTAGAAGAGGTTGACGACCGTCTTGCCGCGGAGCGCCGGCACCTTCTTGATGTCCCGCGTCGCGATCTCCTGCAGCGACGCGGCGGTGTCCACCAGCAGGACGATCTCGCCCGCCTCGAGCTCGCGCATCGCCAGCAGATCTTTGCGCGTCCAGCTCATGCTAGGCCTCCACGGGTTCTTCGATGACCACGCGATCCTCGCCGTCGTGCTCCCGCAGCCGCACCGCCACGCTCTCCCGGCGCGACGTCGGGAGGTTCTTGCCGATGTAGTCCGGCCGGATCGGCAGCTCGCGGTGTCCGCGGTCGATCAGGCACGCGAGCTGGATGGCGGTCGGCCGGCCGAGGTCGATGATCGCGTCGAGCGCCGCGCGGATCGTCCGGCCGGTGAACAGGACGTCGTCGACGAGGATCACCGTTTTGTCCTTGATCGAGAACGGGATATCGGTGCCGCGGATCACCGGCGTCCCGCGCATGCCGAGGTCGTCGCGGTAGAGGGTGATGTCGAGCGTGCCGACCGGGAGCGTCGTGCCGTCGATCTGGGCGATCTTCGCGGCGAGCCGATGGGCCAGGCTCACGCCGCGCGTGCGCAGCCCGACGAACGCCAGGTCCTTGGCGCCGCCGTTCTTCTCGAGGATCTCGTGAGCGATGCGGGTGAGAGCCCGGTCGAGCGCGGTCTCGTCGAGGACCTGCGCCTTCTCTCGGTAGCGCGGTGCGGGTGCGGCGGCGCCCATCTTCTCTCCTTGCGGGCCTCTCGGGGCTCGCTTAAAGGAAAGCGTCTGAATCGACCTCGTTCACTCTACACGGCGCGCGTGGCCGGTGTCAACCGTCGGTGCCGCCGACCCGCCAACGCTCGATGACCCGTCGCTCGTGCTCGACCGTGACGCGACCCGCCTTCACCACCAGGCGCCGCGCCGGCAGGGCAGTGACGATCTCATCGAGTCGATCGCAGTCCCACACGACCAGATCGGCCCGGCTCCCCTCGGCGCAGCCGTAGTCGCGCAGGTTGAGGATGCGCGCGGCGTGCGTGGTCACCGCGGCCACCAGCTGGCGCACGAGGTCCGGCGTTCCCATGTGGGCGGCGACCGCCGTCACGAACGTGAGATGCGCGAGATCGGCGGTGCCGATCGGCGTGAACGGGTTCCGGACATTGTTCGACGCCAGCGCCACCGGCACGCCCGCCGCGAGCAGGCGCCGGATCGGCGTGAGCCCGCGGCGGACGTTCCGCTCGTCGCGGCGTCCCATCAGATAGAGATCGGTCAAGGGCAGGCTGATGACGCCGATCCCGGCGGCGGCGAGCACGCCGATCAGCGTTCCCTGCTCTTCGGCGGGTAGCGCGGCCAGCTCGGTCAGGTGTCCGACCGCGACGCGTCCCTGCCAGCCCGTCCGCATGGTCTGCCGCGCGATCTCGCGCACGTGCAGGTGCTCGGGCTCGTCGGAGAAGTCCACGTGGAAGTCGGCGTCGACGTCGAACTCTCGCGCGAGCGCGAAGACGATCTCGATGTGCCGCCGGGCGTCGGTGTCGTTGTACGGGCAGCCGCCGACGAGGTCGGCGCCCATTTCCAGGGCCCGAACAAGCAGCGCCTCGGTGCCCGGCGCCTGGAGGATGCCCTCCTGGGCGAAGGCGCAGAGCTGCAGGTCGATGGCGGGCGCGTACTCGCGCTTGAGCGCCAGCATGGCCTCCATGCCCGCCAGGTGGACGATCGGATCGACCTCGACGTGCGCGCGCATCGCGGTGGTGCCGGCGGCGACGGCGAGGTCGAGCACGCGGCGCCCCCGCGCTTCGATATCGGCCGCCGTGAAGCCCCGCTTCGCGATCGCGGTGAGCCGGATCGCGTCGGCGGCGGTCTCGGCCGAGCCGGACACCCGGTCGCCCAGGAGCGCCTTGTCCAGGTGGATGTGAGCCTCGACGAGGCCGGGGGTGACGAGGTGGCCGCCGACGTCGACCGTTTCGCGGGCGGGCCCGCGCGCCGGGCCGATGCCGACGATGCGGCCGCCGGCGATCGCGAGATCGACCGGCGCGCTTCCCCCCGGAAGGCGACAGTTGCCGAGAAGGAGATCGAGCACCCGACGACAGTATGACGAAATCTCGGCGCACGAAAAAGCGGCCGCGCCCGCCTCACGCGGCGGTTGGTGGACGGGGGTCCCGATCCGGAGGCGGCGTGTTCCAGCAGCGCAGGAGATCGAGGGCGAGGAGCGCGAGCGCTGCGAGCATCGTCAGCGTCCCGAGCGCGAAGATCGACCGGCCCACGGTCTCGGCGGTTTGCAGGAGACCGAGCCGGCCGAGAACGTAGTTCCAGTCGTGAATCAGCCCCTCGGCCAGGAGTTGGCAGGGCCTTCGCGCGTCCGTCGGCCGCGTAGATCGCGACGTCGGTCAGCGACTGGCCCGTCCACCAGAGCGTGACCGCCGCCGATCCCCACTGCCGCGTTCGCAGGAAGGCGACGGTGGCGATCAGCGGGATCAGCACCTGATTCAGTGAGCCGCCGAGCACCGCGACGAGCTCGCCGAAGAGCCCGAAGATCACGTGGCCGGCCTCGTGGAAGACGAGGTCCACGCCGTGAATGAAGCCGGGAATGCCGCCGCCCCGGAAGGTCAGCCCGGCGCCATCACCTGCCACGTGAGGCCCAGGAGGATCAGGAGGCCGAGCGCGCGAACGGCGACGCCGGGAACGTTCAGGCTTCGCGCTTCGGCGGGTTGATGCCGTACGCCTTGATCTTGCGATAGAGGTGACTGCGCTCGATCTGCAGCCGCTCCGCGGTCCGCGTCATGTTCCAGTCGTTGGCGCGCAGCTCGGCGACGATATACGCGCGCTCGAAGTTATCGCGCGCGTCCTTGAGGGATCGCTCGTGCGCCTCAGCCGCCGCCGGCGACGCGTCCTTCGGGCGGAGCGGCGCCGGCACGTCGTCGGCGCCGATCACGTCGCCGGGCGCCATGATCACCAGGCGCTCGGCCATGTTCCGCAGCTCGCGCACGTTGCCCGGCCAGTCGTAGGCGAGGAAATAGCCGAGCGCCTCCGCCGAGAGCAGCTTGGTCCGCTTGCCGTTCTCCGCGCAGAACAGCGCGATGAAGTAGTCCACCAACGCCGGGATGTCGTCCTTGCGCGCGCGCAGGGGAGGGACCTCGATCGGGATCACGTTCAGGCGATAGTAGAGGTCCTCCCGGAAGCGTCCGTCGCGGATGAGCGCCGGTAGATCGCGATTGGACGCGGCGATCACCCGCACGTCCACCTTGAGGGTGTCCTTGCCGCCGACCCGCTCGAACGCCTGCTCCTCGAGCGAGCGCAGGACCTTCGCCTGCGTCTTGAGGCTCATGTCGCCGATCTCGTCGAGGAACAGCGTGCCGCCGTCGGCGAGCTCGAACTTGCCGCGGCGTCGGGCCAGCGCTCCGGTGAAGGCGCCCTTCTCGTGGCCGAACAGCTCGGACTCGATCAGCTCCTCGGGGATCGCCGCGCAGTTGACCTCGACGAACGGCCGCTCGTGACGGACGGAGTGGGCGTGGATCGCGCGCGCCACCAGCTCCTTGCCGCTCCCGTTCTCGCCGTGGATCAGCACGCGGCCGTTGGTGGGCGCGGCGGTCGCGATCTGCTCGCGGAGCACGCGGAACACGGCGCTGTCGCCGACGATCTCGGTGCGCTGGTCGAGGCTGGCGCGGAGCGCCGCGTTCTCGCGCTCCAGCCGCGCGTGCTCGAGGGCCCGGCTAACGGTGAGCAGCACCTTCTCGAGGGACAGCGGCTTCTCGATGAAATCGTAGGCGCCGAGGCGGGTCGCCTTCACCGCGGTCTCGATCGTGCCATGACCAGAGATCATGACGACGATGGCCTCCGGGCGGGTCCGCTTGATCTCGGCCAGGGTCTCGAGGCCCTCCGGCCGGTCCATCCAGATATCGAGGAAGGTCACGTCGGGGAGCTCGTCGGAGAAGAACCGGAGCGCGTCGGTGCCGCCCCCGACCGCCGAGACCCGGTAGCCCTCGTCCTCCAGGACGCCGCGAAGCGTCGCCTGGATGGCCGGCTCGTCATCGACGATCAGGATGTGCTCGCCTGCCATCTCACCCCTCGGCGCGGCGCCCCAGGCGCAAGCGCGCTCACGCGCGCACGGATGTGCTCGCCGGCCACGTCACGCCTCGACCGGGGCGGCGGCGCGGGACACCGGCACCTCGATGATGAAGCGGCTGCCCCGGGGCTTGTTCTCCTCGACGTGGATCGTCCCGCCGTGCTCGGTCACGATCTCGTGCACGATCGGTAACCCGAGCCCCATGCCGGTGACCTTCGTGGAGAAGTAGGGGAGGAACAGCTTCTCGCGATCCTCGGGACTGATCCCCGGACCGCTGTCGGTGACCACGATCCGCGCGTGACCCGACCCGGCCACGTGCGCCGTCTCGAGCCGCACATCGCCGGCGCCGCCGACCGCCTCGACCGCGTTGTCGACCAGGTTGAGGACGGCGCGCTTGATGTGATCCGGATCGACCTCGAGCAACGGAAGGCCGTCCGGGTGATAGGTCGTGATGGCCAGGCGCGGGTGAGAGTCCCGGTACAGGCTCGCGACGCTGTCGATGAGCTGGCGCACGTCGGTGGGCCGCGGCGTGAGCACCGGCATCCGCGCGAAGCGCGAGAACTCGTCCACCAGCCGCTTGAGGCCCTCGACCTCGTGGATGATCGTCTCGGTACACTCCTGCACCAGCTGCTCCTCGCCCGGGGTGCGGGCCAGCCGCCGCCGCAGCCGCTGGGCCGAGAGCTGGATCGGCGTCAATGGGTTCTTGATCTCGTGGGCGATCCGCTGCGCCACCTCGCGCCACGCCGCCACGCGCTGCGCCTTCAGGAGCTCGGTGAGGTCGTCCAGGACGACCACGGTGCCCGTGTAGTCACCCTCCGGGCTGCGCAGCGCCGTCGCCGAGGCCAGGAGCGAGAGGGTGGCGCCGCCGCGCCGCAGCTGGAACTCGAGCTCCACGCTGCCCGAGTTGGGCCGCCGCGTGCGCTGCACCTGCATCACGACCGGCCGGAGATCCGGGCCCGCGAAGATTTCCTCGAGGAGTCGCCCGATCGCCGTCGACTCGTTCACGCCGAGCATGCGGGCCGCCGAGCGGTTGATGGTGGTGAGGCGCCCGAGCGGATCGAAGGTCAGCACGCCGGTGGTGATCGCCTCCAGGACGGTCTCGATGTAGACGCGCCGGTCCTCGAGCTCGGTGTGCTTGTCCGAGAGATCGAGGTACGCCTCCTCCAGGCGGCGCTTCGACTCGGCGAGGTCGTCGGTCATCCGGTTGAACGACTCGACGAGGACGCCGATCTCGTCGTCGCCCCGCGCCTGCACCTTGTAGGCGAGATTGCCGGCGGCGACCTCGCGCGTGGCCTCGGCGAGCTGCGCGATCGGGCCGGTGATCCCGCGGGCGAGGTAGAGACCGAACCACGTGAACGAAAAGACGACGATCAGCGTCATGAGCAGGAACAGCAGGATGTAGATGCCCTTGATCGGCGTCTTCAGCAGCTTGAGCTGCTTGTACTCGCGGAACGCCTGCGAGATGCCGCGCACTCTCGCCTCGAGGCGTTCGGTGACGTGCGTGCCCACCACCAGCACGGCGGCGACGCGGCGCTCGCCGATCCGCTCGGTCCACACCGGCACCACCGCCTCGACGAGGTCGCCGGACGTGAGCTCGCGCACGGTCGTGAGCTCCTGGCCGGCGGCGCCATGGCGGAGCTGGCTCTCGTTGACGTCGCGCGTCGCCAGATCGCCCAGGATCGGGTCCTTGACGTGCACCAGCTCCTGCCCCTGCGGGCTGAACACGGTGAGCGCGCTGATCCCGAGCTGGTCCTGCTGCTCGACCAGGTAGGACGCCAGCCGCTCCCGCCGCGCGTCGGCGAGGAGCCCGTCGCGATCGATCACGCGGCTGATGTGCTGCGCGTGGCGCAGCGCCGTGCGCTCCAGGTTCGCGTAGTAGGTCTGCGCCACCGCCAGCGCCTGGTCCAGCGGCCGCTCGACCTGCGGCTTGAACCAGCCCTCGATCGATCGGTTGATGAAGTTGGAGGCGATGATGAAGATCAGCGTCGCCGGGATGAGCGAAAGGGTGAGGAACGCCAGCACCAGCTTCGCTTTGAACTTGGCGCCGATCACGTTCTCGCGCCGCTCGAACCAGAGCTTCACGAGGTTGCGGAACAGGAGCAGCACGAGCAGCAGCAGCACGATCAGGTTCAGGTTGAGCAGGGCGAACACCGCGATGTTGGAGGCGAGCGGCAGGTCCGGCGCGTACACGCCGATGTCGAGCAGGTTCGCGGCTCCCACCAGCGCGACGAAGCCGGCGAGGATCACTAAGTTCCGCTTGCGCCGGTTCTCGTCGCTGAGCAGCGGCACTATTGCACCCGGTGGATCGTGCGGTAGTCGGACTGGCGCGTGGTCTGCTCGGCCGTGCCCGCCATCCGCGTCACGAAGGTGTTCTCGCCGTTCAGCGCCGCCACGGCGTTGACCCGCACATAGATCACCGCGGTCGGATCGAGCGCCGCCGCCGGCGTCATCTTGACGCCCCGGATCTCCGAGAGAACCCGCTGGGCGTCGCGAAGGTCGCGCGTGGCATAGGTGCGGGGCGCTTCGCCGGCCACCGCCGCCACCTTGAATTCCTTGGTGACCACGTTGTAGGCGAGCGTCCGCTCGACGGCCTTGGTGACGAGCAGCCGGTCGGGAAGCCATCGAAGGTACTGCCACAGCTCGACGACGAGGCGGACGTGCGCCGGAATCCCGCTCTGGATGCCCTCCTGGACCCCCTCCGGGAGCGTCCCCAGCAGGACGACGTGCACGGTCACCTCATGGTCGTTGAGGAAGACGTCGAGATCGCTGATTCGGAGCTCGGCGCGTGCGGGCGCGACGGCGAGCAGGACCAGCGCCGTTGCGACGAGGTTGGAACGGAGCCACTGCGCACCCATACGGCGAACGGCCCATTATAGCGTGGCGGGTGGCGGTAGCGCCGCAAGCCGTCGCCGGGCTGGGGCCCCGCCGGCTGAGGCGCGCTACAAGTGGAGGAGAGCGCCGCTTAGATCGCGGCGAGACCGGGCGTGCGAACGAAGCCCTCGCGCCGCGCGGCGTCCTCCGCCGCCAGCGCGCCGAACTCGACGATACCGGCGCTGCGCCGCTCGAGTCCCAGGGCCCGCTGGATCGCGACGACCAGCTCGAAGTTGAGCCCGTGGCCGCCGTTGCGCGCGATGACGTGCGCGTGAAGCCGGCGGCCCAGCAGGGCGAGGTCGCCGAGGAGGTCCAGGATCTTGTGCCGCACGAACTCGTCGCGGAAGCGAAGGCTGTTCAGCGCCGCGCCGTTGCCGAGCACGATCGCGTTGTCGAGCGAGCCGCCGCGGGCCAGGCCGTTCTTCCGCATGATGCCCAGGTCCTTGAGAAAGCCGTACGTGCGCGCCGGCGCGAACTCCTCGACGAACGACCGCTCGGTCGGCGTCCACGAGAGCACCTGGGTCCCGATCGCCGGGTGCTCGTTGTCGAGCGTGTAGCTGATCCGCAACGTGTCCGATGGTGTGATCTGGATCCAGCGCCCGCCGCTGCCCACTCGGAGCGGACACGGGACCGTCAGGGGCTTCCGCAGCTCGGATTGCTGCGTGCGGCCGGCGGACGCGAGCAGCGTCACGAACGGCTTCGCGCTCCCGTCCAGCGCCGGGATCTCGGGGCCGTCCACCTCGACGTCCAGGTTGTCGATGCCGAGCCCGGCCGCGGCGGCCATGAGGTGCTCGACCGTCTGGATGCGGGTGCCGTTCACCCCCAGCGTCGTCGCGTAGTGCGAGTTGACGACGCTGTCGACCGTCGCGGGGACCCGCTCGCCGGTCGCCTTGACCCTGAACACGATGCCAGAATCCGGGGCACCCGGTGCGAACGAGACGCAGGAGACCTTACCCGAATGGAGCCCGACACCCTGGACGCTGACCGCCCTGCGAATGGTGTGCTGGCGCATAAGCCGGGCTCAGGTACAGCAACACAGGTGCCAGGATTCCGGGAATGGTCCTAATATACTGATTCTTTTGGAGTCGAGCGGGGTTCGCCAAGGCCTGCAAACGGGGCTAAAGTTGCGTCGATGACACGGGCCGGGAGGCCCCGTGTCTCCGATGCGAGACATCAGGCTACCACCCGATCCTGACCTCGTGCCGGCCCTCCCCCTCGACCACTGAAAGATGATCCATCGTCGCGGCCTTCACGATCGTCCCGAGGTGGTGGCGATCGGCGTCGATCTCCTCGCCGTGGAGCACGCCGTGGATGACCGTGGTGCTGCACGCGTCGACCTCGACCCGGCGAGCCACGAAGCCCTCGATCTCGTGCACGTAGAGGCACTCGGTGATCCAATTGAACAGGAGCTGCTCCGGCGACTGGCCCTGGGCGCGCACCTCGCGGTGCTCGCGCTCCGCGACCTCCTCCGGCCTCACGATCAACGCGAACACGCCCTGGGCGGCTTGAGCGAACGCCGACGCCCGTGTCGCGCCCCACGCGCGCACGCCCGCGTCGGCCCCGACGCGCTCCCAGCCGGCGTCCCCGGCGCTCACCGACCGGTCCCGAGGTCGCCGAAGCGCGATTGAAGCACGGCGATGATGGCCGGTCCCGCCGTCTCCGTTCTGAGGATTCGCGGCCCGACCCCGACGATCGTCCAGTGATGCGCGCAGGCGCTCTGGGCCTCCTCGCGCGACAGCCCGCCCTCCGGTCCCACCAGCAGATGGACGCGCGAGCCCGAGGGCAAGTCGGCGGGCAAGCTCGCGGCCAGCGTCGCGACGGGCACGCCCGCTTGCCTGCCGCGCGGCTCGTCGCTGACCGCGCCCTCCCACAAGCACAGCCGGAGGTCGGCGGGCTCGTCGAGCGCCAGTGCGTCGGCGAGAGGGCGCGGCACGTCGACCGGCGGAACGACGGCGCGTCCGCACTGCTTGGCGGCCTCCTTCGCGACGCGCTGCCAGCGCCGGGCGCGATCGCGCCAGCGGCCCGGCTCGAGCGTGACGATCGTGCGCGCCGTGAGTACCGGGACGACGCGCGCCACGCCGAGCTCGATGGCGGCGCGCACGATGGCCTCCATCTTGTCGCCCTTGGGCACCGACTGCAGGAGGGTGATCCGCAAGGGCGACTCGGTCTCGCGTGAGGTGACCCCGAGCACCGTGCCGGTCGTCAGTTCTCCAACCGTCTCGAGGCGCACGGTGTACTCTCGGCCAGCGCCATCGGCCGCGATCACCGTGTCGCCGGACCGCAGCCGCAAGACGCGCGCAAGATGGTGCGACTCGTCGCGGTCGAAGACGACGCGGTCGCCGTCGAGCCGCTCAGGCGCAATCGTGAAGCGGCGCACGGAGCTCGAGCGTGGTCCAGCCCTCCACGGAGCGGGGGGCCCGCGGGACGAACCCATAGCCGGCGAGCGCCGACGCGACCTCGGCCGCCTCGCCGTCGAGAATGCCGCCGAGGATCAGCGTTCCGCCCGGCCGCACCGCGCGCTCGTACCGAGGCGCGAGCTTCCGATGGGCGGCCGTCAACAGATTTGCGACGACCAGGGGCGCCGCCGTCTCGTCGAGGAGCTCGGCGGCGGCGAGCACGCACCGCACGCGGTCGCTGACGTGATTGCGGGCGGCGTTCGCCATCGCGGAGGCGACCGCGTCCGGGTCGTCGTCCACCGCCAGCACGCCGTCGACGCCCAGCCGCGCGGCCGCGATCGCGAGGATGCCGGAGCCGGTGCCGAGGTCGATCATCCGCCGCGGTCCCTCCGCCTCGACGGTGGCCTCGAGCGCCTCGAGGCACCCGACCGTGCTCCCGTGGTGGCCGGTTCCGAACGCCCGTCCCGGCTCGATCGTGATCACGAGCCGGCTGGTGGCGACGGGAATGTCCCACGGCGGCGCGATCAAGAGCCGCCGCCCCACCGTCCGCGGCGTGAAGTGGACCCGCCACGCCTCGTGCCAGTTCTCGTCGGCGAGCGCGACCACACTCACCTCGCGCGCCGGCGCGAAGCCCAGCTCGCGCAGTCCGTCGAGATATTCGCGAACGCTCTGCTCGACGGCGCTCGCGCGCGCCGCCTCGGGAAAGAACGCGCGCAGCCGCGGGGCCTGACCCGGCTGCTCCTCCTCGACGACGCCGAGGGCGCCGAGCTCCCACACGAGATTCGTCAGCCCCTCGGAGATGTCGGCGGGCGCGCCGACGGTGAGCTCCCAGTAGCGGGAGGACGCCATCGGGTCAGCCGAGGAGCTTCTTCATCCGCTCGAAGAACGCCGACGCCAATGGGCCCCGCTCGTCCTTCGACGCCGCCTCGAACGCCGCGAGCGCTTCGCGCTGTTTGGCGTTGAGCTTCTGCGGGACCTCCAGGACGACGCGGTAGCACGCGTCGCCGTGCCCGCGCTGGCGGAGGTGCGGCATGCCCTTGCCGCGCACTCGCAGGATCTCGCCCGGCTGCGTGCCCGCCGGAATCTTCAACCGGGTCGTGCCGCCGAGCACGGGCACCTCGGCATCGTGACCGAGCGCCAGGTGGGCGAACGAGACGGGCAGATCGCAATGGAGGTCTGCACCCTCGCGCGTGAACAGCTCGTGCTCACGGATGTGGACGAGCACGTACAGATCGCCGGGGGGGCCCCCGTTGACGCCTCCCGACCCCTCGCCGCTGACCCGGAGCTGCATCCGGTCCTCGATGCCCGCGGGAATCTTGACGCTCAACAGATGCTCGGCCCGCCGGCGACCCTCGCCACGGCACTCGCGGCACGGCGAGCGGTTGAGCTGCCCGGCCCCCCGGCACTTCGGGCAGGGCTGGGCGACCGTGAGGAAGCCGTGACTGCGGCGAACTTCGCCGGCGCCGCGACACATGTCGCACGTCTCGAGGCGGCTGCCCGCCTCCACGCCGCTTCCGCGGCACGCGTCGCACGTCTCCAGGCGCGGGATCTGAATCTTCGTCTCGAGGCCCGCCGCGGCGTCCGCGAGCGTGATCTTCAGCTCGTACTGGAGGTCTTCGCCTCGGCCGGCGCGCGAGCGGCGCCCACGCCCACCCGCCGAGAAGAAGTTGTCGAAGATGTCTTCGAACAGGGTCCCGAAGCCCGTGTCGCCGAACCCGGGGCCGCCGCCCGGCGCGGCCGTCCCGAAGCGATCGAAGTGGGCCCGCTTGTCCGGGTCTGAGAGGACGGCGTACGCCTCGTTGGCTTCCTTGAAGCGCTCCTCCGCGCCCTTGTCGCCGCGGTTCCGGTCGGGATGGAACTGCATCGCGAGCTGACGGTACGCCTTCTTGATCTCGGCGTCGCCGGCGGTCCGGGGGACGCCGAGAACCTCGTAATAGTCGCGGTCCACCGGACTCAGGCGCTCTCGTCTGGCGCCGCGGCGACGGAAACCAGCGCAGCGCGCAGGACGCGACCGTGCAGCAGGTAGCCCGGCAGCGTCTCGCGAAGGACGGTGCCCGGCGGAGCGTCCGCGCTCACCACGCTGGCAATCGCCTCGTGGCGGGTCGGATCGAACGGCTGGCCGAGCGCGGAGTAGCGGGTGACGCCGGCGCGCTCGAGCACCTTGAGCAGCTCGCGCTGGATCAGCTCGACGCCGGCCACGACACCCGTGGCGTCGCCGCCCGAGCGCGCCGCCTCGAGGGCGCGATCCAGGTTGTCGAGCACCGGGATCAGGTCGCGCAGCAGCGACTCGTTCGCGTAGCGGACGTAGTCATCGCGCTCCCGTTGCGCCCGCCGCCGGACGTTCTCGGTCTCGGCGAGCGCGCGCAGGAGCCGGTCCTGTTTCTCCTCGACCTCCCGTCGCAGCTCCTCGACCGACGCGACACCCTCGGCCGGCTCGGCTCGGGGCGCGTCGTCGGTGTCGTGCACCTTGGAGTCATCCATAACATTTGGATTATAGCAGCGGGATCGCCAGGTCTCGGCAGGGGACCGCGCGTCCCGATGAGCGGGCCGGCGCCCGCCGACTACGACGGCAAGTACAGATCCTGGCGGACGCGCGAGAGAGCGTCGGTGACGTGCCGAGCCGTCTCGTTGACGATCGAGATCACTTCCGGATAGGGCAGTCGGCGCGGGCCGACGACGCCGAGGATGCCCACCACCTGATCGCGGTAGAGGTAGGTCGACGTGATCAGCGTGCACTCGCGCATCCCGGCGACCGGATTCTCGTCGCCGATCGTCACGTTCAGCCCCTCGGCGCCGGCGAGCTTCGTCATGAGGTCGGCCAGGTGCTCCTTCTGCTCGAAGGTCCGGAGCAACTCCCGCGTCGTGTCGATGTTCCAGAACTCCGGCTGGTCGAGCATGTTGATCGCACCGCTCACGTAGAGGGTGCGATCGCGCAGGAGCGCGAGGATCTGGTCGATGACGCCGCGCGCTCGGGTGTGGAGCGCGTCGAGGGGATCGTTGGGCATCGTCTCCATGTCGACGACGTCCTGGACCGTGTGGCTGCCGAATCTCCGGTTGAGCTCGCGGCCGATCGCGCGAACCTCGTCGGCCCCAAGCGGCGAGTCGAGCGTCACCGCCCGGGCGGTCACCCATCCCGCGTCGGTCACCAGGACCGCCAGCGCGCGATCGTCCTCGAGCGGGATCAGGTCGACGCGCGCGAGGGTGGTCTGCTTCAGCGGCGGCGCCAGCAGAAGGCCGGTCAGCTTCGTCGCGCTCGAGAGGTGCGACGACGCCCGCTCCATGAAGCCGTCGATCCCGGACCGGCGCGTCGGGAGCTTCTCGCCGGACGACGTGGCGGTGGAGCTCTGCGGCGGCGGGAACGACTCGACGTAGAAGCGGTAGGCCTTGTCCGTCGGCACGCGACCGGCGCTCGTGTGAGGCTGGGCGAGGTAGTCCATTTCCTCGAGATCGGCCATGACGTTGCGGAGCGTGGCCGCCGACAGCGTCGGGAAGTGACGGCGCGCCAGCACGCGCGAGCCGACCGGCTCGGTCGAGTCGATGTACTCCCTGATGACGGCAATGAGCACGTCGCGATGGCGCGCGTCCATCGCGGGGAATTATAGCAATTCGACGAACAGGGCGTCGGACAGGAGGAATCCGGCCTCGGTGAGGTGGATGCGGTCGCCGGTGCCGGCCAGGAGCGCCTGGGCGCGCCAGGTGTCGAGTCGCTGGCGCAGGCGTTGGTCGCCGTCGAGTCGTGTCTCGAGCCAGCTCGTGGGAACGCCATCCGCGGTGCGGAGGCCGAGGATCAGCCGCTCGCCGAGCTTCTGCCTGGACGAGAGCCGCTCGGACGACTCGATCGGAAGCACGCCGGCCGCGAGCGTCTCGCAATAGCGCGGCGTCGCCCTGACGTTGGCGTAGCGGATGCCGCCCACGAAGCCGCACGCGCCCGGTCCGGCGGCGAGGTACTCGGCGGCACGCCAGTAGATCTGGTTGTGGCGCGAGCGACAGCCGGGCCGCGCGTAGTTGGAGATCTCGTAGTGCTCCAGCCCGCGCGCTGCGGCCGCGTGTGCGAGCCGCCAGTACTGATCGATCTGCTCCTGCTCGGCCGGAATGCCCTCCACGCCGGCGGCGCCCCACAGGCTGCCGGCGTCGAGGGTGAGCCCGTAAGCGGAGACGTGATCAGGCTGCCAGTCGAGTACCGCGTCGACGGCGCCGGCCCACCCGGCGAGATCGAGGCCGGGCAGGCCGTACATCAAGTCGACGCTGAGGTTGACGCACCCGGCCTCGCGGGCCGCCTCAAAGGCGGAACGCGCGCCGCGCGCGTCGTGGAGACGGCCGAGGCGCGGGAGGATCGTGTCGTCGAGCGACTGGATGCCGAGGCTCAGGCGATTCACGCCGGCGACGCGATAGCCCTCGAGCTTCTCGCGCGTCACGCTCTCCGGGTTGCACTCCACGGTGATCTCGGCATCGGGCGCCACCTCGAACTGCGCGCGGATCCCGTCGAGCGCCGCCGCCATCTCGTCGACGGCCAGGAGCGACGGTGTGCCGCCGCCGAGGAAGACGGTCGCGAGCCGCACGCCCGGCGCCCACGCGAGCGCGCCGAGCAGGTCGATCTCCCGATGGAGCGCCTCGAGGTAGCGGGCCATGGCGCCGTCCGTGAGCGGCGCGGTGTTGAAGCTGCAATACCCGCACCGCTTCGTGCAGAACGGAACATGCACGTACAACCCCAGCTCCTTCGCCTCCGGCGCGCTCACCGCAAGAATGGAGGAAGAAGACGAAGACGGGTTGTCCGCCACAAGAAAATGCATTTTTGGATATGCGGAGCCGGGTCGCATCTCTCTCAGGCCACCCTCGGTGACGCCGGTCTCACGGACCCCGCTACAATAAATGCTTCGTTGGACGTACGGAGCCAGGATCCCGTGATCTCAGGCCAGCCTCGGTGTGAGCGGCCTCGCGGGCCCCGCTACCACAACGTGCATCGACCGCAGAGCGCCTGTCCTTACGCACTACGGTATATAGTTCGCGAGCCGCCACCAGCGCAGCCAGTGGCGGTCGCCATCCCAGGACCAGTAGATGAGGAAGGCCTTTCCCTTGATCTTGTCTCGCCTGACGAAGCCCCAGTACCGGCTGTCCTGCGAGTTGTCGCGGTTGTCGCCCATCACGAAGTACGAGTCGGCCGGCACCGTCGTGGGCTCGCAGCCGTAGGCGTAGCCGCAGTACCCGTCACCGCCGCGCCCTCCCGAGTCGGCGAACTTGGTGTACGATTCGCGCAGGGCGACCCCGTTGACGAAGACCTGGTGGCCGCGGATCTGCACCCGCTCGCCGGGGGTCGCGACGATCCGCTTGATGAAGTCGCGCCTTTCATCCTGAGGATACCTGAACACGATGATGTCGCCGCGCCGCGGCGAGCGGATGCCGGGCAGGCGCCACTCGGTCAGGGGCACCTCGGGGCCGTAGAGGAACTTGTTGACCAGGATGTAGTCCCCGACCAGCAGCGTGTCCATCATGGAGCCGGACGGGATCGTGAAGGCCTGGACGACGAGCGAGCGGATCACCAGCGCGAGCAGGACCGCGATCGCGATCGCCTCGGCGTACTCGCGGACGATCGACTTGCGGCGCCGTCTCGGCTCCACCGCGTCGGTCGACACCGACGGCGCGGCTTCGATCTCGATCTTCCGCTCGTCCATGCTCAGCTCTTGAGCACGGAGAGAAAGGCTTCCTGCGGGACTTCCACCTTCCCGACCTGCTTCATCCGCTTCTTTCCTTCCTTCTGGCGCTCCAGCAGCTTCCGCTTGCGCGTGATGTCGCCGCCGTAGCACTTCGCGGTCACGTTCTTGCCCATCGCCTTGACGGTCTCGCGGGCGATGACGCGGCTGCCGATCGCCGCCTGGATGGCGACCTCGAAGAGCTGGCGGGGGATCACCTTGCGCAGCTTCTCGACCAGCGCCTTGCCCTTCTCGTAGGCCTTGTCGCGGTGCACGATGCTCGAGAGGGCGTCCACCGGGTCGCCGTTGAGCAGGATGTCGAGTTTCACGAGGTCCGACGGGCGGAATTCCGAGAGCTCGTAGTCGAACGACGCGTAGCCCTTCGAGATCGACTTCAGCCGGTCGTAGAAGTCGACGACGATCTCGGCCAGCGGGAAGTCGAACTTGATGTGCACGCGCTTGCCGTGGTACTCGAGCGAGCGGTGCTCGCCGCGCTTCTCCTGGGCGAGCTTGTAGATCGCGGTCATGAACTCCGTCGGCACGAACACCGACGACGTCACGTACGGCTCGTCCATCTGCTCGATCCGATCGGGGCTCGGCAGCTTGGACGGGTTGTCGATGTCGATGACCTCGCCGGCGGTGGTGAGGACCTTGTACTGCACGCTCGGTGCCGTCACGATCAGCGAGAGATTGAACTCGCGCTCCAGCCGCTCCTGGACGATCTCCATGTGCAGCATGCCGAGGAACCCGCAGCGAAAGCCGTACCCGAGCGCGAGCGACGTCTCGGGCTCGTACGTGAAGGCCGGGTCGTTGAGACGAAGCTTTTCGAGGGCGTCCCGAAGCGCTTCATATTCGGTGTCGTCGATCGAGTAGAGCCCGGCGAAGACCATGGGCTTGGCGTCGCGATAGCCGGGGAACGCCGCGGCGGTGGGCCGGAGGGTCTCGGTGATCGTCTCGCCGACCTTGGCGTCGGCGACGCGCTTGATCGACGCGGTGAGGTAGCCGACCTGCCCAGCCGACAGCTCCTCGACCGGCCGCATGTCCGGGCTGAAGACGCCGACCTGCTGGACCTCGTACGACCGGCCGTTGGACATCAATAATATCCGCATGCCCGGACGCACGCGGCCGTCGGTCAGCCGCACGTGGACCACCACGCCCTGGTAGGAGTCGTAGAACGAGTCGAAGACCAGCGCCTTGAGCGGCGCCTCCGGGTCGCCCTCCGGCGGCGGGATCCGGGCGACGATCGCCTCCAGCACCTCCGGGACGCCGGTGCCGTGCTTGGCCGAGATCGCGAGCGCCTCGCTGCCGTCGAGCTCGAGAGTCTCGGTGATCTGGGTCCGGGTCCCCTCGACGTCGGCCGCCGGCAGGTCGATCTTGTTGATGACGGGGACGATGGTGAGGTTCGCGTCGCTGGCCAGGTAGAAGTTCGCGAGGGTCTGCGCCTCGATCCCCTGCGCCGCGTCGACGATGAGGATGGCCCCTTCGCACGCGGCGAGCGCGCGCGACACTTCGTACGAGAAGTCGACGTGGCCGGGCGTGTCGATCAGGTTGAGCGTGTACTCCTGGCCGTCCCGCGCCCGGTACAGGAGGCGAACCGTGTGGGCCTTGATGGTGATGCCGCGCTCGCGCTCGAGGTCCATGGAATCGAGGACCTGGTCGACGGCCTTCTTCGGGTCCATCGTGCCGGTGAGCGCCAGGAGCCGGTCCGCGAGCGTCGACTTTCCGTGATCGATGTGAGCGACGATCGAGAAATTGCGGATGCGACGGAGGGCCATCGGCTCAGTCTAGCACGCCGCGTCGCGGCCCCGGGGACCCCTCAGCGGGCGAGCGTCGCGCCCTCGGGGACGACCGCGCCCGACTCCAGCACGACCTCGGGACCGACGCGCGCGTGCGCACCGATCTTGACGTCGGCGCCGACGACGCAGCGATCGAGCACAGCGCCTGCCCCGACCTCCACGCGTTCCCAGAGGACGGCGCCCTCCACGCGCGCGCCGGCCCCGACCCGCGCGCCGTCGCCCACGACGGTGGCGGGGCCGACGCGGCAGTCCCGGGCGAGCACGGCGCCGGCGCCCACCACCGACGGAGCGACGACGTGCGCGCCGTCGGCCACAGATGCGCCGACGCCGATCCAGCTTCCGTCGTGGCGCTCGCCCGGCGGGGACAACGGCATGTTGGCCCGCCCCTCGAGCAGATCGACGTGGCCGGCCCGGTACGCGACGGGGTTGCCGAGATCGCGCCAGTACGTCCGCGGACACCAGCCGTAGGCCGGGATGCCCTCGGCGATCAGCGCGGGGAAGAACTCGCGCTCGATCGAGCTCGGGCGGTCCCGCGGGATCCGGGCCAGCAGCGGCGCCTCGATGAGATAGATCCCCCCGTTGATGGTGTTGGTCGTGATCTTCTCCTCGGCGGTCGGCTTCTCGCGGAAGCGAAGGAGGCGGCCGTCGGCGCCGGTCTCGACGAGACCGAACTGGCGCGGGTCGTCGACCGGCTGCAGGAAGATCGTGGTGCGCGACCCGTGGGCCTCGTGCAGGTGGCGCATCGCAGTCAGGTCGGCGTCGGTGAGGATGTCGCCGTTGAGCACGAAGAGCGTGCCCGAGGCGAGGTCGGCAGCGTGGCGGACCCCGCCGCCCGTGCCGAGCGGCTCGTCCTCCACAACGTACCGGAGGCGCACGCCCAGACGCGCGCCGTCGCCGAGGGCCTCCCGCACGTCGTCCACGCGATACGAGCAGGCCAGCACGACGTCGGACACGCCGTGCGCGCGCAGCAGCGCGAGCTGGTACGCCAGGAACGGATGGTTCAGGAGCGGGACGACCGGTTTGGCGCGGGCGAGCGTCAGCGGCCGCAGGCGTGTTCCCTGGCCGCCCGCCAGGATCACCGCCTGACGCGCACCGTCGGCCACTATCTACTCGGCGACCAGGGCTCCGCCTCGGTGATCAGCATCACCGGGATCCCGTCGCGCACGGGATACGCCTTGCGACAGGCGGGGCAGATGATCCGGGTCTCCTCGAAGAGGAGATCGCCCTTGCACGCCGGGCAGGCGAGGATCGCCTTCAGTTCGTCGTCGATCATGGGCGTAGATCCTTCCGGAACCAGGCGACCGTTTGCCGAAGGCCTTCGCCGAACGGCGTCGCCGCGCTCCACCCGAGCAGCTTCTTGGCGCGTGTCGCGTCGAGCACGCTCCGGCGTTGCTCGCCGGGCCGCGCCGGACCGTGCTCGGCCGGGACGGTCACGCCGGTGAGCTGTGCCAGCTCTCGGTAGATGTCGTTGACGGTCTTCTCGACGCCGGTGCCGATGTTCGCCGCGCCGACGGCGTCGGGCGTGACCACCGCCCGCGCGACCGCGTCGGCGACGTCGAGCACGTAGACGTAGTCACGGGTCTGCTCACCGTCGCCGTTGACCAGGCACCGCTCTCCGGCCAGCAGGCGAGACGTGAAGATCGCAACGACCCCGGCTTCTCCGGCCGGATCCTGGCGCGGGCCGAACACGTTGGCCAGGCGCAGCGTCAAGGCGCGGCCGCCGGTCAGCCCAGCCCAGCAGTCGACGTACCGCTCGGCGGAGACCTTCGAAGCGCCGTAGGGCGACGAAGGTCGTATGGGATGGTCCTCGGGCGTGGGCAGGACGTCGGTGTCCCCGTACCCGGCGCCGCCCGTCGAGATATAGACGACGCGGCGAACGGAGGCGTGCCGGCACGCTTCCAGCAACCCGATCGTTCCGAGCACGTTGACGCTGGCGTCGAATCGCGGGTCGAGCACGGAGCGGGAGACCGCGGCCTGGGCGGCGACGTGGACGATGGAGTCGGGCCGTGTGGTCGCGACCACCTCGTCGAGCCGCGCGTCGCGCAGGTCGCAGACGTGGAGCCGGGCCTTCGCGTTCACCCGCTCGCGCCGCCCGGTCGACAGGTTGTCGAGCACCTCGACGGCGTGTCCGTCCTCCAGCAGACGGTCGACCACGTGGGAGCCCACGAAGCCCGCGCCGCCGGTCACCAGGATTCTCACGAGCGGAGCGCCTCCCGGAACCAGTCGATGGTGCGGCGCAATCCGTCGTCGGTGTCCACACACGGCTCCCAGCCGAGCCGCGAGCGCGCCAGCGTGATGTCGGGCTGGCGCACCTTGGGATCGTCGACCGGGAGCGGGCGGAACACGATCTCGCTTCGCGAGCCGGTGAGCCGGATGATGCGCTTGGCGAGCTCCAGGAGCGTCATCTCCTGCGGGTTGCCGATGTTCACGGGGTCGTTCACCGGCGCCCGCATGAGCCGCCACAGACCGTCGATGAGATCGGTGATGTACTGGAACGAGCGCGTCTGGCCGCCGTCGCCGAACACCGTGACCGGCGCGCCGGTCAGGGCCTGACCGATGAACGCGGGAATCGCGCGCCCGTCGTTGAGCCGCATGCGTGGACCGAAGGTGTTGAAGATGCGGACGATGCGCGTGTCGATGCCGTGCGTGCGGTGGTACGCCATCGTGATCGCTTCCGCGAATCGCTTGGCCTCGTCGTAGACGCCGCGCGGGCCGACCGGGTTCACGTGGCCCCAGTAGTCCTCCTTCTGGGGATGCACGAGCGGATCGCCGTACACTTCGGAGGTCGAGGCCAGCAAGAAGCGCGCGGCCTTGGCCTTGGCGACCCCGAGCGCGTTGTGGGTGCCGAGCGCGCCGACCTTCAGCGTCTTGATGGGGAGCTCGAGATAGTCCAGGGGCGACGCGGGGCTGGCGAAGTGAAGCACCCAGTCG
>QHSL01000092.1 GCA_003220435.1 Candidatus Rokuibacteriota bacterium
CAGCGCGCGCAGGCGGAATGACGGGAGCGGAGCGGACTGGGCGTTCGGGAGCTTTCCCCCGGAGATCGATTCGATATATATGAGCACCCGCTCCGCCTGGCCGGTTGTCTTCCCACTGGCGATATCGACCGTGGCCCCCGGCCCTTGTCGATCCTTCAGAATCAGTACCGGATCGGCGTCGGAATCGATCTTGACCGAGAACCTCGCGTTGTCGGCGTGAGGGGAATATCTTCCGATCTTCGTCGCGTGAGCGGCCACGTCGGGACTGGCGGCCCGCTCGACCGAGAACCGACTGACGACGGCGTTATCGTTCGCCGTACGCACTTCGAATGAGAGCTCGGAGGCGGAGCTGTACGCCCAGCCCTTGACGAAGAGAGGGCCGTACCCTTGCCGGCACGGATAAATGTCATCCCGTAACGGGAGCGGGCGGCCGAGAGTGTCATGAGCGACGCACTGGCTCCGCATTTGCGGCGCCTGCAACGGCTCCGGCAGGTCGTCGAGGTTGATCACGTAGCGCACGGCGCGCTCGACCGAGTCGACGATCGGCGACACGTATTCACTGCGCATCGGCGGGGACAGACTGCTTCGCGGCGGCACACAATTCACCGCCCCGCTGTCACACGCCCGATCGATCTCGCTCGCCAGCCTCCAGTAGTAGGCACGCGCTGCCGGCGCCGAACGGTAGTAGCCCGCGTGGGCCACCGCGTCGCGGAAGACCCACAGATACCAGCCACCGAAATACTCCTTGCCGCAGAGAGGGTGGTTGGGGATGCAGTGAGCCAGCCAATGTCGCCCGCTCCCTTCGAGGTAAGGGCGCAGCTCGGCAAAGGCCGGGCTTACCCGGTAGAGCCGCTCGCGAGTCTCGGCCGGCATCGGCACGTACGGCTGCCAGTGCTGATGCTCGACACGGGACGTAGCGCCGTAGGCGGCGAGGAACGCCCGGTCGGACAACTCGGTGGTCATGAAGACCCCGTAGCGATGCTGGTTGAGGCCCGCAATGGCTAACCCCGCCAGGATGGGCAGCAGCGGCGCGGCCGCAATGAGCGCCAGCCGCCGCCACCGATCGCTCCGACAGCCGTAAACGATGTCGACGCAGGTGAAGATTGCGATCACCAGCAATGCGGGAAGGATCCAGATGCCCTCGTCCCGCGTGTGCCAAAACGCGGCCAGCGCCATTCCCAGCCCCGCTGCCCACACGGCCAACTTCCCCAGCCCCTCCCGGCGATACGCGAGCGTGCCGACGGCGCCGGCCAGCACCAGTAACGTAAGCGACGCGTAAACGTGATCGCGGACGACCCGCTGAACCGCCCACGGAGCCGGGTTGAAGAGCAGCACGAGGAACATGGCCGCCAAGGCCCACCGCCCGCCGATCAATCGACGCAACGCCAGACACAGGACCGCGACGGACATCGCGTAGAGCAGGTTCTGGGAAAGAAGAAGCGGCAGGCCGAGTGTGTACGTGAGCGCGACGAACGCCGGGTAGCCGACTGCTTTGGCGAGCGTCAGGTTGTCGAACCATCCCAGCCATTTCCCCGCGGCTAAATTGCCGGCGAGCCGTAAATAGAGTCCGTCGTCGTGGGGGGCCCAGAGCCAGGCCTCCACCCGGAACACCCCCGCGAGCCAGAGGAAGAGTGACGCGCCAACCACGTAGACCAGAAGGTGGCGGTGACGGGAGAAAGGCATCGAGGATGTCGCCTGGGGACCTACCGCGGCTTCCGAAACACCACCACGAAGTCTCTGCGGTTGATCTCGGTGTCGATCGCGACGATTTCGAATCCGAGCTCCATCAAAAACTTCTCGGCGATCTGCGGCGTGATGAAGCCGAACCTCCCCGCCTGCTTGAACTGGGCTCTGTTGAGGTCCGCTTCCGCGACGAACTTCTGCCAACCGCCTGTGCTCAAGAGGCTTGCCAGATGAATGACCGAGACACAGCCCGGCTTCAGGACCCTCCAGATTTCTCTCAGGTAGCAGAAGATGTCCTCGATATCCAGATGGACGAAGACATCGAACGAGAAGACGAAGTCGAAGAAGTCCTTCTCGAACTGATGAAGATCGAATCCATCGACCTTGACGAAGGCGACGTGACCATGTTCCTTCAATCGCTCGGCCGTCCTCTTCAGCATCTCCTCGGCCACGTCGGCGCAATACAGCTCACGGCACTTGGGAGCCAGCATCGCGCTGTATTTTCCGCCACCCGGCCCGATCTCCAACACGACGGCGTGATTCTCCAGGTACGGCGAGCAGAACCGCGTGAATATCCCCTTCTCGAATTCCCGGGTGCCCCACTCGTCGCCTAAGTGTCCCCCCTCCTGATGACACGGCCCCTGCTCCCAGCCCCGGGCGTACGCATTCCACGCGGTCTGATACCTCGTCACTCTCTCCAACTCATCGACCGCCTTGGGGGCCTCTCTCGACGAGTGCTGGAGATGATGATCCAGGCTCTCGTTCATCCTCTCCACCAAGGAGCGTGTCCGCTCGGCGTGAAGTGGCATCTCGCGGAGGCGGAACAGGTACTGTCGTATTGGCTTGAACATCATGGATCCCATCGTCTTTCTCCTCCTCAGACGCCTCGGCCCAGAAGCCGATCGATGCCCCGGTAGACCTTCCGTTCGTTCGCGAGTCCCGCGACGGATCGCGCTCCGAGGAACTGGGCGAGATTCTGGGTGAAGCTGTAGGGGATCGCGCGCATCCACCAGCGGAGACGCGAGCCGGTTCCGAGTGATTGATCCCGGGCGACGACCCGGAACAGATGGCGTCCGCCCCCCGTCGTGCAGCGCGCGAGATCTCTCCAGCGGGGAATCGTGTGCACGCCGAAGAGGCGATGCAGGTTCTGGTGATCGAGGTAGATGCGCTTGAACTCGTACCACATCGAGTGGTTGTGGGAGTGGATCACGCGCGAGCGGGGCTCGTAGACGATCGAGTATCCGGCGAGCAGCGTTCGGTGGGCCCAGTCGAGGTCCTCCCCGAAGCGGCGCTCGCGAAACGGGATCTCGAGAGCGATCTGCCGGCGCACGCTCGAGCTCACGTTGTCGAAGGCGACCCGCGCGAGCTTCTCGAGCGGTGGCAGGGCGTCGAACTCGACGCGATTCGCGACCGACTGGACCCGCGGCGCCGCGGCGGTGGCCACCCAGCCGTTGAGCCGGTCACGGATGAACGGGTTCGCGTCCGGCCGGGGAATCTGTCGGCTGTAGGCTCCGGCCACCCGCGGGTCCGCGAAGCAGTCGACGAGTCGCTGCATCCACTGCCCGTCGGCGGGCCGCGCGTCCTGGGTCGCCAGGACCACCACCTCGCCGCGGGCCTCACGAATCCCGAGATTGCGGGTGAGTCCGTGATTGAACTCCGAGTTCGGGATCTCGATCAGCCGCACCGGCTGGCGGCGCAGAAACTCGACCGTACCATCCCTGGAGCCCGAATCGATGATGAGGATCTCGAAGCTGCGCTCGAGCTGCTGATCCCGCATGCGTCCGAGGATCTCGGGGAATTCGGGACCCGCGTTCCAGGTCGGGATGAGCAGGGTCACCGCCGGTGCGGTCATGCGCGGAGCGGCGCCATCACGAGGGCCGGTCGAGCGGCCGCCTCGCCGCGTGCGGATCGCACTGCGAAATCGTAGATCTCCTCGAAGCGGGCGGCGCTGCGCACGAGGTCGCAGACCAGGCCGGCCTTGCGACTCATCTCGGCCCTCAGCTCCCCGTCGGACAGGACCCGCGTGAGCACCCGCGCGAGATCTTCGGGGTCGCCGGGCCGGAAACCGATCGCCAACCCTTCCTGGACCACCTCTCCGAGCCCGCCGAGCTGGCTGACGACAACGGAAAGACCGGCGAGCGCTCCCTCCCGGGGAGTCAGGGGGGAGTTCTCCCACCAGAGCGACGGCACGACCAGCACGTCGAGGCCGGCCAGGAGGGCCGGCAGATCGCGATGCTCGTAGCGGCCGTGAAATCGCACGTCGAGCTCCGGCCGGACGAGGCGCCGTAAACGATCGAGGTAGCCCGTGTCGCCGTGAAAGCTCGGTGCCTCGCCGTGAACGTGGAGTACGAGGTCGCGCCGCCCGAGCCGGTTGAAGGCCTCGCACAGAACGTGCACCCCCTTGCTCGGAATGACCCCGCCGATGAAACCGATGTGACGCACGGGCTTCCGCCCGCGCGGCTCGCCGCCGAGCTCGGCGCAGGCGAAGCCGTTGGGCGCGTGGAACAACCGCTCGGCCTCGACACCCCAGTCGATGAATCGATCGCGATGGAACCGTGCCGGAGCGGTCAGGGCCTGACACGAAGCGACCATCCGGCGAATGTGAGCCTCCCACGCCGCCAGCTTCCTCAGCGATGGCGGCCGGCCGAGCAGGCGCTCGAGCAGCGATCGCGGTCCACCCAGCGGAAGCAGATGGGGCCAGAGCCGATTCAGGCACGAGAGGCACCGCGTCCGGTCGAGCGTCTCGCAGACACCGAGATCCTCAGGGCGGATACGCTGCCCGCGCAGACAGACCATCCAGTAGTCGTGGAACGTCATGAGCACGGCAACGCCGCGACGGCGCGCCACCTCGATCATCGAAGTCGACAGGCAGCTGAGATGATGGACGTGGACAAGGTCCGGCCGCGCCTCCGCCAGAAACTCGTCGAACCGGGCATCGATGGCGGGATGCGTATAGAGGAGCTCGAAGCGATCGACGTCGGCGAAGTTGTTCGTGATCCGCGTGACGCGAACACCTTCCCATTCATCGCGGCTGATCTCGAATTCGCCGTGCTCGTCGCCCGCCAGCCGGGTGAAGACCTCGACGCGGTGCCCCCGGTCGCGCAATCCCTCGCACAGGTCACGGACATGGATCTGCGTTCCACTGGTCTCGTGCGGCAGGTACCCGCTGATGACGTGGGCGATGCGCAATTCAGCTCACCGGCATTCTGCCCTGCAGGAGAAGGCGGTAGCGATGCTCCATGTGGGCCGCGTCCTCCTCGATGGTCTTCACCGCCGGCAGCTGGCAGCGCAGGGACCCCAGCAGGCCCGGATCGTGGAGGACTCGCAGAAGCTGACGCCGCAGGTCGGCCGAATCGCCGAGCCGGAAGTGAAGCCCGGTCTTACCGTCTTCCACCAGCTCCGCCATCCCGCCCCGGTCCGAGGTCAGCACCGGGATGCCCGCGAGATAGGCTTCGTGGATCGTGAGCGGCGAGTTCTCGAACCAGATGGACGGCACGATGAGGAGATCGAGCTCGGCCAACGCCTCGTTGACCTTCGAGTTCTCGAGGCGGCCCATGAAGCGAACGGCTGGCGGCGTGCCGCGTGCGAGAAGGCGATTCTTGTAGTCGGGGAACGTGTCGAGGTCTCCGTAGATCCGGCACTCGATCCCGGACTCCGGGATCTCGCGAAACGCGTCGAGGATCAGGTGCACGCCCTTGTGTTCCGCGATCGTGCCGACGTAACCGACCCGAAGAATCGACGACGGGCCGTGCCGGGTCCTCCGGAGAGGGTCGATGACGAGGCCGTTGTCGGAATACAAGATGCGATCAGGCGGCGCCAGCCCTTCGTCGACAAAGCGCCGTCGCAGGAATCGCGACGGCGCGAGGAACAGATTCACCTTCTCGAGCTCCTCCCGGATCTCGATCTGCCGCCGGCGCACCGCATCGAGGTAGGCGCCGTGATCCCCGTTCGCGCCGAGCCACCGGGCCCTCCGCGAGCCGATCGACGCCCGGAGCTTCGCGGTGATCCCGCGAAGCGCGAGGGGGAGCCGCCAGGAGGTTGTCGAGCTGGTATCCGAGAACGACGACTCCGCGAACGGGAACGGTGACATGCCCGCCGCGCAGCGTGCACACTCCACGGGCTCGGGCCCATCGCAGAGGACCCCACCCGGTCGCAGGAGCAGTCCGCTGTTGAGGCACATGAGCATGTACTCGTGAAGGGTGTAGACGATCGGAAGCCCTCGTCGTCGAGCGATGTCGATGTATCCGATGCTGTGCAAATAGAGATGCTGCAGGTGGACGAGGTCGGGGGCGCTCTTGTCGAGGATCGTCCGAAACAGGTCTTCCATCTGCGGGTCGCGGTAGCTCTGCCGGAACGACGCGAAGTAGCGGTTGTGAACCGCCTCGAAGTAGGGGATCCCGAAGAATTCGCCTTCGCTGAGCTCGTACTGTGGGCGCTCGGGCCGGATCTCGGTGAAGAACAGCTCGACCCGGTGGCCCCGGACCCGCAGTGCCTGGGCGAGGCGGTAGGTGTAGACCTCGCTCCCGGCGAGGTGCCGCGGCAGGAACTGATGAACGACCATCAGGACCTTCATATCCGACGGTCTCGGAGGTCCCGGTATCGGGCGAGCATCGCCGCCGCGTGCTCCTCGATCTCGGGGACAGGCGGGATGCCGCGCCTCAGCCGCTCGAGGATCTCGGGGTGCTCGGCCACCTGACGCAGCTTCGCGCGCAGGTCCGCCGCATCGCCGAGCCGGAAATGCAAGCCGTCGACTCCGTCTCGGACGAGCTCGGCCATCCCACCGGCGTTCGCGGTGATGACCGGAACGCGCGCGACGAAGGCTTCCTGGATCGTGAGCGGGGAGTTCTCGTACCAGACACTCGGCACGACGACGACGTCGAGCCCCGCCAGGATCTGGCTGATCCGTTCGTTTTCGTACGCGCCGTGAAGAACGACGTTCGAGGTCGCTCGGTCTTTGATTCGTCGCCAGAACTTCTCGGAGATCGGACTGCCGAAGACCGAGCCGAAGACGTGCAGGCTCGCCCCGTTGTCGACCTCTCGAAAGGCCTCGAGAAGCAGCTCCACGCCCTTCTGTGGATGCAGAGCCCCGATGTATCCGAAACAGACACCCGGGTGGTCGGTCTTGCGGACACTGGAGAAGTGCCGGAACCCGTACCTCAGAAACTCCAGCTTGTGGCGCGGAAACCCGCAGCCCGCATGACGCTGCAGCAGAAACTCGCTCGGCGCCAGGAAGCGATCGACATCGCGAACGATGCGCCGGGTGTGGGTCAAAAAGAATTCGCGCTTGTGCTCGAGGTTGGCGCGCCGTGGATCGCCCAGCCATCGGGCCGCCCGATCAGTGGCGACAAGGAGCAGGGCTCGGAGCGCCGGGCGCGGGTGCTGCCGGGCATAGCGCTGCCAGCGGGCGATCGAGGGCAACCGTGCGCTCCACGGTGGCGCGGACGCGCGACCGCGCGACCGGATCAGGACAGGACAGCAATCCTGAAAGAAGTCGGGGTGCTGCTTGCCGCACAGGACCCCATCGTCGCGCAGCAGCAAGGCGTTGGGGCAGATCAGACCGTAGTCGTGAAGTGTGTAGACGACCACCGCGCCACTCACACGGGCCAGGGGGACGAGATCGTCGCCCAGGCTCAGGAAATTGTGGAAATGGACGACGTCGGGACGAACGTCGTCGAGGACCGCCCGGAAACTCCGACGAAGGAAATGGTTCGGCCAGTCGGCCAGCCGGGCGTATTGGGCGCCGTCGATGCAATGATAGGTTGCGAGGCCCCTGATGGTCTCGCGTCGCATTCGTCGCGGCCAGACGCGGGAGACGTTGGAGATGTGGAAGACCCCCACGTCTTCGGTCCTGGCGAGCGCGCGCGCGAGGTTATCGCAATACACCTCCGACCCCTGGGAGGAGTACGGAGGGAACTGGTGGATCACCTGGAGGACACGCACTTGACAGGTCCTTTACCGTGCCCGTACGGTCCCTTTCGGGACGGTGCGCTGATGCGAGATGCGCTTCTCCTGGCAGTCGCGGCCTGGCTGATCGCGGGGTGCAGCATCACGACCCGAGAGCCCGCGGACGACACCAGCGCGGCGCTCGACGACTTCACGTCGGTGAAGATCGCGCTCGGCGCCGAAGAGATCGTCTTCCGCTGGAAGACTGACCGTTGCGAAGACGTGGATATCCCGGACGTCATGGCGCGCGCGGTTCGCCGGCGGGGCGAGATCGTCCTGTTCTCGGGCACCGCCCCCAGGAACTACTACTCTTACGGCCCCGACTTCGATCGCCTCAAGCGATCATGCGCGCCGGCCCTGATCTCGCCGGACGAGTGGACCGCCGACTCGTTCCGTAATCACTGGTGGATCACGTCCGTGTACTCCGATGACGGCGACACGATCCACGCGCTCGTGCACAACGAGTACCACGATCCGGTCGCCGCGAACTGCAAGCCCGCCGACACGTCGTCGCGCAATCGGTGCTGGTACAACGCCATCATCTACGCCGTCTCGCACGACGGCGGGCGCTCCTTCGACGCGCCGCCCCCGCCAGACCATCTCGTGGCGGCGCCCCCCCAGAAGTGGGATCCGACCGCGGGTCACCAGGGTCGCGGTCGCCCGTCAACGGCGCCCCCCATACACGGCTACCTCGAGCCCAGCAATATCATCCGTGGTCCGGATGGGGCGTTCTACAGCGCGTTCTTCGCGGCCGTCCAGCTGGGGACGGAGGCGCGGGGCGGCACCTGCCTCATGCGAGCCAGCGATGTGTCGGTTCCGTCGAGCTGGCGCCTCTGGGATGGACAGGGGTTCAACATCGTCGCGTCGAACCCGTACGTCAGCCCGGAGGCGCCCCCGTGCGCCTTCCTCAGCCCCGAGGCGCTTGGAGGCCTGCGCGGCAGCCTGACCTATAACACCTACCTCCGCCGCTACATGCTCGTCGGCATCAGTGAGGTGCGTCCGGCCGGCGGCACGCGCGTCTGCGGAATCTTCTATTCGCTTTCGCAGGATCTGATCACCTGGAGTACCAGGCAGCTGATGAAACCGGGCCCGTTGCCCTGGTGCCCAGGCCGATACCGACAACGCGCCGACTGGTTTCCCTCGATCATCGACCATGAGGACACCAGCGTGACCTTCGAGAACGCCGGGCAGACGCCTCATCTCTATTTCACACGGTGGAACGCCGAGCTGTTCGACCGCGATCTTCTTCGGATCCCGCTCAAGATCAGAAAGAGCCGTTGACCCGCCTCGGGTGAGTCGCTCATCCAAACGCCCCGTCCTCGGCAGCGTGGGAAGAGACGCTGAGGTAGGTCTTGGCCACATCCTCGGCGGTGTCGTTCATGACGATTTGTCCGCCCTCCAGGAGCAGGGCCCGATCGCAGAACGTCGAGATCAGTGTCGGGTCATGGCTCACGAGGATCACGGTGTGTCCAGCCGCGCTCAGGGCCCGGTATCGCTCCTCACAGCGCGCCTTGAAACCGGCGTCGCCCACCGCGAAGATCTCGTCGAGCACGAGCACGTCCCGCACGGCCGTGAACGCCACCGCGTAGGCGAGGCGGGCGGACATCCCGCTCGAGAAATACTTCAGCTCCAGGTTCGCGAACTTCTCCAGACCGGCGAAGGCGAAGATCTCCTCGATGGACGCCCTGGCCTCCCTGAGCGTCATACCCATGATCGTCGCCAGGATCATCACGTTGTCCACGGCGTGGAGCTCGGGATTCCATCCGACGCCAAGCTCGAGAAGCGGAGTGACCGGCGCGCGGACCACGACGGACCCGGCGTCCGCCTGGTAGATGCCGCAGAGGATCTTGAGCAGCGTGCTCTTGCCCGATCCGTTGCGCCCCATGATCCCGACCGTCTCGCCGCGATGGACCTCCAGGCTCACCTGTCGGAGCACCTCCAGCGTCTCGACCCGTGGAGGTCGAAAGAATCCGAGGACGTGCTCGCGCACCGTTTCCCGCCGGACGCTGGGAATCCGGAAGCTCTTGACGATGTCTCGGGCTTCGATGACCAGAGGCTCGGCCATCGCTACACGTGCTCGACCGCCCGGGGGGCGTGGCGCTTGAAGACGCCGATGCCGATCGCCAGGATCGACAGCGTCGCGACCAGGAGTAGCAGGTTCGCCTCCAGGGTCGGGACCGTTCCCTGGATCAGGACCTGTCTGGCGAACTCGATCACGGGCGTCGGAGGCCACAGATAGAGGTAGGGGTGCACGCTGCTCGGCAGGATCAGGATGGGGAAGACGATCGGGGCGACGAAGAATCCGGCCTGGCTGATCGCGTCCCAGAGATGATTGAGGTCGCGGTAACGAGGGTAGAGGACGCTCGTGGCGAGAGAAAAGCCGAGGATGATCATCCACATCTCGACCGCGTAGACGATGAAGAGCAGCAGTCTCGAGGGACTGGGAAACTGCCCCGCCCACCCGAGGTAGAGCAGGAAGGCGGTCGTGCAGACCAGCAGGGTGATGAGTGCATTGGAGGTGGAGGCCGCCACGATGATCCAGCGCGGGAAGCGGGTCTTGGTGAGGAGATATCCTTTCGCGAAGAGGGAAACCAGCCCCACCTTCGTTCCCTCGGCGAAGAATTCCCACAGGAACAGGCCGAGGATGAGGTTGAGTCGGTAGTGGGGGTCGGTCGAGGCGAAGATGAAGGAGAAGACGGCCAGCAGGACGGCGAACATGCTGACGGGCTTGAGGAGGGCCCAGACGAAGCCCCCGATCGTTCCGTGATAACGGACCTTGAAGTCGGTCCGAACCAGCGTCCAGAGCGGACCGGCGATATGTGCGCGGCTCCCCCGGCTACCTCCCGCGGCCGAAAGAGGGTACGTCACGACCGACGCCACGCGGTCGTGTGGGTGTCGCGCGACAGTATCATGCGGCATCATGCGGACCCATCAGCACGGCCTTCCACGCGTCGACTTCCTGAGTCAGCACCATGCGCGTACGCTCGTCCGATCCCACCCGGTGGCGCACGATCTCCGTCGCGAGCAGCATGGCGATCTTGAGCCTCCTGAGGGCTATCCAGAACCCGGCCCGGCGCCGAGAGTAGTGCCGCCGGTGGAATCGCTTGAAGCTACGGAAGTGGGCAATCCGCATCGCCGTCCGGGATTGAGAGGTACTCGCCCCGCGAACGTGGAGCACCGTGGCCGTCGGCGTGAAGTGGACCTCGGACTGGACGGCGCAGAGCCTCAGGCAGAGATCGACTTCCTCGAAGTACATGAAGTACGCCTCGTCGAACCCGCCGACCGCCTCGAACGCCGTCCGCTGGAGCAGCAGCGCGGCCCCGAGCACCCACGGCACGACGCGGTCCACGATGGGACGTGTGAGGCACAGGAAGCGCTCGCGCCCGAAGGGCAGGCAGCGCAGCAGCCACACCACCGGTTTGTTCTCGAGAAACCACGCGAGCGTGCCCGGAAAGGGAAAGTACGATCGCTCCAGCGAGCCGTCCGGATGCCGCAGCAGGGGCCCGACCACGGCAGCTTCGGGATGCCGATCCATGTAGGCGCTCAGGGCGCTGATCGCGCCGGGCGTCACCCTGGCATCCCCATTCAGGAGGAGTACGTAGCCCCCACGGCAGCTCTTGATCCCCTGGTTGGCTGCCGCGCCGTAGCCGTAGTTGTCGTTGTTCGCCAGCAACTTGACCTGGCGATACTCGCTCCGCACCATGTCGGCGGTGCCATCGGTCGAGGCGTTGTCGACCACCACGATCTCGCCCGGCGCCTCGGCGAGCACGGAGTCGAGGCATGCCCTGAGATGGTCGCGCGTGTTGAAGCTCACGACGACGACGGAAACCGCTCGGGCCCCACCCGGAGCATTGGGCTCACGACGCACGGCGCGGACACCCCGCGAGGTCACGCCGGTACACGCGCGCGCTCACCGCGTCACGACTCGAGTCGAGCTGGGGATGCGAGCGAAAGAACTCCGGGGACACGTAGAGCGGATAGCGTTGGACGAGACAGTACTCCCGCTCGATGATTCCCTCACTGTCGCGGGAGTAGAAGACGGTCACGAGGACTTCGGGTCGGATCACGCGCCAGTCGGGCTCGCCAACGATCGTGACGTAGCGGAGCTTGTTCTCGTTGAAGAGCCCATCGGCATAGAAAGCCGAAACCACGCCGCCGTACCCGGAGAGCAGCTCGCCCAGGTGCCGGGACGCTTCCCGGATGGAATAGTGCGGATTGACATAGCCCGGGGCGGCGCTGGCGATCGACAGCGCGATGCACGCCATCGCGCCGGCGGCGACCAGTCGGGTGTCGCTCAGCGCGCCCGCGCGACCGACGCTCCTGTTCGTGAGGCCGGTGACCACGCCCGTGGCCAGCAAGAATGCGGCCCACCAGCCGGCGTGGGTCAAGAAGGAAGTGCTCGGCCAGAACGGGTACGCGCTGAGCGGGGTCCATCGCAACGTCCACCACGCGATCACCGCAATCACCGGGAACGTCACGAAGAAGACGTTCGACCGCCCCCGGCGCCGCCGCCAGTCCAGGATCCACATGGTCAGAGCGAGCGACGCTGCGACACAGAGGAGCCTGAGCCGCAAGCGTGAAGGGAATGCCAACGCCCACCCGACGCCGGCCGCCACCAGGGGCGCCAGGAAGACCGCGGTGGGGAGAGCGATCAGTCCGAGACGGAGCGCCCCGGCAAGCCCTCGGCCGCGGGCGAGGCCGGCGCCCACGCCAGCCAGTCCCACCTTCTGGAAGAGGGTCAGGCCGGCCGCGATGCTGATGGCCACGGGGACGAACACGTGGACCTTGTAGCGATTCGGGAAGTACGGGAGCCCCAGCATCATGACGCTGTACGCCACCCACCAGACGGTGGCGGTCCTCAGGAGTCGACGCAATCGCGGGTCGCCGTCGTCGCTCGACATCCAGCCGACGATCGCGAGCCACAAGGCCACCGCCCAGGTGTTGATGGTCGGCGCCAGAGAATCGATGAAGAAGAACTCGATCGCGTTGTAAGCGCTCGGCGGACCAACGAAGGTCAGGATGGTCCGGAGGGTCGCGAGATCGATGCCCCGTGGATAACAGCACAGCGACCATGCCAGCGCCGCGATGGCGAACGGCACGGCGAAGCCGGCGCTGAACACCGCCAGGGACCTCGCGCGGCCTCGATCGCCGGGCGCCGACGGCTGTGCGAGGACGATGAGCGAGAAGATCGCGAAGGTCGGCAACGCCGTCGCCTTCATGCCGACGGCGGTCGCTTGCAGGAAGCCGGCGAGCGCCAGGCGCCCCGAAGCGCCCGGGGTGGCGACGATCATCGCATAGACGAGAAGATGGAGGGCCATGACGGCGATTTCGGGGATGGCGAGCCGGCTGAGCACGAGCAGGTCTATTTCCAGCGCCAGCAGCGTCAGTCCGACGAGCATCGCCGGCGGGCTGGCCACCCGGCGCATGAGCAGCCAAAACGCGACGAGAAGCGTGCTGCCGGCCACGGCGCTCACCAGGCGCGACGTCGTCACGCTGACCGTCGAGAGGGAGAAGATCAGGTAGTTCGAGAGTTGGTAGAGCGGCGCCAGGTACAGATGCAGCGACCAGTTGGCTTCGAATGTGGGGCCGAACAGCGCAAACCCCCGCGCGTGGGTGGTCCAGCGACCCTCGTCCGTGATGTACCCGGTCCACTCGGAGTAGTCGGGGTCAGCGTCCAGATAGAGGAACCTGAGCAGGATGCCGAGAAGGAGGAGCGCGACAGCCAGGCAGCGACTCAGCGAGACGATCAAGGAGGGGGATTCCGCCTTCGCTATCACAACCCCCGCCGTGAGCGGAGGCGCGGTGACGGTTGTCTCGGCCCTCACCGCGTCCACCCGTGGCGTTGGCGGAGGTCCGCGAGCCAGTTGTACGCCCTGGCGACGCCGTAGCCCACGCAGAAGCCGAGGACGAAGCCGTAGGCGAACCCGATGAGACTACCGACGAACGTGACCCGGTAGCCGATGAAGAACTGGCCCAGGAGCGCCAGATGGGGACCTACGACCGGCCCGCCCTTGATGATCAGCCAGTTCGTGGCGATGAAGATCCCGAGGCCGGCAATGAGCCCCACGACGACTCCCTGGACAGTGGCGTTCAGCCGCATGAGCCGGACCGACACCAGGCTCTCGAGCGTCCGCTTCGTCTCCGCCATTCCGCAGGCCGCTAGATGAATTCGAGGAATCTCCGGAGGAGCTGGAAGTTGGCCCGGCGATGCAGCGCCGCCATCCACAGGAAGAGGCAGGTGTTCCTCAAGAAGGCGAAGCTCCAACCCCCCATGAAGCCGGCGACGAAGCCGTAGGCGAGCCCCACGAGGGTGCCGGATGCGGTCACCTCGTAGCCTGGGAAATACTGGCCGAGCAGGCTCAGGGCGGGGCGGACGAGGGGGCCGCCCCCCAGCACGACGAAGAGCGTCGCCAGGAAGAGCGCAAGGCCACCGACCGCTCCGACCGAGAGCCCCAAGGCGACGCGATCGAGCTTGACGAAGATCCTGGTGAGCCCGGCCTCGAGGATCCGCGCGAGCTCCTCGGGCGCGACCTCGGCCTCCTCAGAGAGCTGCTCGTGGTAGTCCTGGTCGGTGTTGATGCTCCAGAGATCGTTCTGCTGACCGAGCAGGAGGTTCCGGACGGCCAGCAGGCCCGTCAGCATCGCGTGGTCCTGGTTGTTGTAGCGATGCAGCCCGTTGCGGCCGATGGTCTGGAGGTTCTCGAGCCCGTCGACGAACACCCGAACGGTATCCAGGCATTCGCGGTAGCCGGCATCGTAGACCGGGTACGCTTTATCGGTCCGGAACACGCATCCGTCGGCGACGTCGGCGGCGCGCGCCAGACCGATCCGCTCGAGCTCGCGCTTGCCCAACTCGACGAGCTCGGCGTCCGGCATGTTCCACAGCGAGTCGTTCTCGGTGCAGAAGTATTCCAGGCCGAGGCTGGTCTTGCCGGCGTCCGGCACCATGTCCGGGCTCCAGTTCTTGAAGTTCTGGATTCGGCCCACCCGGACCTCGGGGGAGTGGACGTAGATCCAATTGTCCGGGAAAAGGTGGGGCGTGTTCACGATCAGACACACGGTGAGAAAGTCCCGGTAGACGAGCTTCGCCGCGGCATCGCGGACCTCCGCCGGCGCCGGGGGGGAGAGCTTCGCGACGAGCTCGGTGACCGGCATGCTCGAGATGAAGTGCGAGCCCTCGAGCAGCTCCTCCTGCCCGTCGGAGCGGATGACGACGCCGTCGATCCTGCAGCCGGTTCGCCGCACGCTCACGACGTCGCTGTTGAGCCGGAGCACTCCCTGGTCCAGCTGGATTTCATCGGCGACCGCCTGCCACATCATCCCCGGACCGAGCCGGGGATACTCGAACTCCTCGATGAGGGTCCTGATCGTCGTCCGCGGCCGCACGAGCATGTTGAGGAGGGCCGTCTTCAGCGACAGGTCCTTGATGCGCTGCGCCGCCCACTCGGCCCTCAGCTCCGAGCACGGGATCCCCCAGACCTTCTCGGTGTAGGTCTTGAAGAAGATCCGGAAGAGACGCCGGCCGAACCGATTGGTCACCCACTGCTCGAAGGTGTCCTCGCGCGGATGCGGGAAGACCTGCCAGCGGAGATAGCTCAGCACGATCGTGGCCGCCAGCCAGGGGCCGAGCTTCAGCAGCGTGTCGAGAAGCCGGAGGGGGTAGTAGAAGAAGCGACGGTTGTAGTAGATGCGGGAGAGCCGGGGCCGCTGGAGAAAGTCTTGCCCGAGCACCTCGCGCCAGATCTTCTTCACCTCCTCGACCTTCGTGAAGAAGCGGTGTCCTCCCATGTCGAAGCGGAAGCCCTTGAAAACCTCGGTGCGCGCGAGACCCCCGACGCTGGCGCGCTTCTCGACCACGAGCGGGCGGAGGCCGGCCTTCGTCAGCTCGCGGGCGGCCGTCAACCCCGCCGGCCCGGCGCCGATCACCACCACCCGGTCCGCGGGGATCAGAGGGTTCACCGTGTACCGACCCCGGGACGTTTTTGCACGGCGAGCGCGGCGCCGCGGGTCCCGTGCTCGAGCCGCACATAGAGGTAGGTCAGGCCGCTGTAGAGGTAATAGAGGAAATGGAGTGCAATGCAGAGGGCGGCGAAGCGATTCCCGCCGTGGCGCCGAAAGAAGGCGTAGAGCGCGCGATTGACGACGGCCGCGGCAAGCAGCGCTGCCGCCGGCAGAGCGAGGCACTCGAGGCGCAACAGGCCCAGGGGCGCGCTCGCGGCGGCGAGGCCCACCAGTGCCGCGCTCACGCGCTGCTCTGAGGTGAGGTTGAGGTCGTTGGGCGCATGTCCCGACTCGAGGATGAGGCGCGACCAGGGCAAGGCCCGGCGGGCGATGTCGGTGCGGACGATGGATCCGAGAGTCCACCTCTTGAGGTGTGTGCCCTGGAGTCCGGGGTCCAGTCGTATCCGATAGCCGGCTGCCCGCAGTCGATACCCGAGCTCGATGTCCTCGATCGATGGTCGAGGAAATCGTCCGGCGTCGAATCCACCGACCGCCTCGAACACCGAGCGGCGGATCGCTCCGCACCCGGACCAGAACGTCGACGCGTCGCGGTTGCCCCGCTGGTGCACGAAATGATGCAGGAGGTTCCGGTAGCGGGAGACCATGCCGCCGGCACCCGGCCGCGTGTCGTACGAGCCGAAGACGGCCGCATACCTGGGATGGTCGGCGAAGAATCGCCGAACGCGCTTGATCCCGATCGGGGCGATCACGACGTCGGCGTCGACGAAGAAGAGAATGGCGCCGCCGGCGCGACGGGCGCCCTCATTCCGGGCCGCGGCGGGTCCCGAGTTCTCCGCGAGCGCGACGACCGGCACGTTCATGCGGGCGGCCACGGACGCCGTGTCGTCCGTGGAGCCGTCGTCGACCACGATGATCTCGCAATCGGCCGTGATCGCCGCCCGAAGGGCGCCGAGACAGAGACGAAGATCGCCAGGATTGTTGTGGACCGGAACGATGACCGAGAGGCCGATCTCGGCAGGGCGCATGGGTCACACTCGGGGCAGCTACAGTCTGACAACCCGGCCGGGTTGGGTCGCGATCCCGCAGGTGGCGTTTCGCGTATCGACCACCAGCTCAGCGACCTCCACGACCCGCCGGTAGTCGAACTCTGGATGGTCGGTCAGGATCAGCACGCAGTCCGCGGACGAGAGATCCTCTTCTCTGAGCTCGATGGCCTTCAGCACGACCGCGTCGACGACGATCCAGGGGACGTAAGGATCCGCGTACGAGACCTCCGCTCCCCGTGCCCGCAGTTTCGCGATGATCTCCAGAGCGGGCGACTCTCGCGTATCGCCGACGCCCCGCTTGTAGGCGACGCCGAGCGCCAGGATCCTGGCGCCGTTCAGACAGCGCCGCTGTTGGTTCAACGCCTCTGTCACCAGCTCCAGCACGTAATCCGGCATGGATCGGTTGATCTCGTCGGCCAGGTGGATGAACCGGGCCTCGTACCCGTTCAAGCGCATCTTCCAGGCGAGGTAGGTGGGGTCGACGGGGATGCAATGACCGCCGATCCCCGGACCGGGAAAGAAGGGAAGGAAGCCGAAGGGCTTGGTGGCAGCGGCGTCGATCACTTCGCGCGCAGCCACGCCCAGGCGGCGGCACATGAGGGCGAATTCGTTGGCGAGGGCGATATTGACGTTCCGGAACACGTTTTCGTAGAGCTTGGCCAGCTCCGCGACCTTCGGGCTGGAGACCTCGATGACGCGATCGACGATCTGCCGGTAGACGAGGGCGGTGAGGCGCGAGCATTCGGCCGTCACGCCTCCCACGATCTTGGGGATGTCCCTCACCGTGTAGGTGGCATTGCCCGGGTCGATCCGCTCCGGAGAGAAGGCCAGGAAAAAGTTCACTCCCACCTCTGCTCCCCGGCCCGCGAACATCGGCAGGAGCAGCTCCTCGGTGGTCCCCGGGTAGGTCGTCGATTCGAGAACGACCAGCTGGCCGGGCTTGAACCGGTCGGCCACCTGTTCAGCGGCAGCGATGACGAACGAGATGTCAGGATCCTTCGACTTCCGCAGCGGCGTGGGCACACAGATGAGGACGACATCGGCCCGCCCGAGCGCGGAAGAGTCCGTGGTGGCCTCATACCGGCCTTCGGCCAGCACCGTGGTCAGGTCCTCGCTCCGGACGTCCGGGCTGTGCGAGCGGCCGGCGTTGAGCGCGGAGACGCGATCCGGGTCCGTGTCGATGCCGGTCACCGAGAATCCCGCGCGCGCAAACTCGACGGCGAGGGGCAGTCCGACGTAGCCCTGACCGATGACGCCGACATGCGCGGTACGCTCGATGATGCGACGCCTGAGCTCGGTCGCGAAGACCTCAACCGTTTCCATGCCCGTGATGGATCCCCTCGCCTCGATGCCGTCGCGGCGTGTGCGCGCGGGTCAGACCGCGCGGCCGACGCGCGTTTCTAAACGACGCGCTCGCCGACGCGACCAACGGACCGGAGCGCCGGCCGAGTCACGCCAAGCGAACATGATCTTGACCGTCTCGAGCATGATCTTGAGATCGAGCCACAACGACATGTGCTTGAGGTAGTAGAAGTCGTAGCGGATCTTCTCCATCTCCTCCTCGAGCGTGTTCGCGTACCCATAGCGGACCTGCGCCCAGCCGGTGATCCCCGGCTGGACCGAGCACCGGAGCGAGTAGTACGGGATCGCATCACCCGACACCTCGCTCAGGTTTCGGACAGCCAGGATCATGAGCTCGAAGTTTGTCACCGGGTGGGGTCGCGGGCCCACGAGGTTCATATCGCCCCGGAGGACGTTGAGGAGCTGAGGCACCTCATCCAGCCGGAACCGCCTGAGCCACCGGCCGACGCGCGTGATCCGGTCGCCGTTGTCCTGCTCCCACTCGGACTTCGGCCGGTGGGTCGGGTGCATCGTGCGGAACTTGAGCAGCCGGAAGGATCTCCCGCGCTTCCCTACCCGCGCCTGGACGAAGAACGCCGGGCCCCGCGAGTCCAGCTTGATGAGGAGCACGATCAGACCGAGGAGGGGTGCCAGCACGACCAACCCGATGACCGATCCGACCAGGCTGAGCGTCCGCGAGAGTGTCTGCTGCAGCCGCGACGTCTTGAACTGGCCGGAGAAAACGACGCTACTGGGCGAGAGCGCCTCCAGAGCGAGCTTCCCGGTCAAGCGCTCGTAGGTCTCGACGACGTCCTCGACCACGATGCCGCGCGCCAGCGATTCAATAAGCGGATGGAGCGGCAGTCGGCCGCGTCGCTCGGCGAGCGCGACGACAATGCGATCGGGCCGGGTCTCTTGAATGACGCGACCGAGGTTCTCGGCGTCATTCACCACGCCGACGATGACGTATCGGAGAGCCGGTTGCCGCTCGATCTCCTCGATGACCGAGCGCCCCAGAGCGCTCTGCCCGAGGACCAGCACCCGTTCGCGGACGTGACGGAGGCGTCGGACTCGGCGACGCACGCCGCCCAGCCCGAGCAGGAAGCCGATGACGACGAGGAGGCCCGCCACGAGCGAGCCACCGCCAAACGCCGCCTCGGGGACAAGGCTGTAACTGAAGCTCATCGGACTCGCGAAGGAGTGTTAGCTGCCGTGCCCGTTCCGCGCCCACACCATCCGTACGGCCGCCAGATTGCAGAGGAGCGGGCCCAGCTTGTCGGGGGCGTGCCGTACCACCGGACCCGGCTCGAGAAAATCGGCGCGGATGATCGTCGGCGACCCGCCGGGAAGCTCGAAGTCGGGGTTCACAGGGCGCGCACCTTCGGCAGCGTATCGGGCACGGATCTTGGGCGGGATCGGGGTCGTGTTGACGAGGATGTAGTCGAGCGCCTCAGGCGCCAGGCCATGAGCGGCGAGAGCCTGGAGGTGCTCGGCGACACCGTACCCGTCGGTCTCGCCGGGCTCGGTCATCGCGTTGCACACGAAGATCCGGATAGCCCGCGAGCTCGCCACCGCCTCGGCCATGCCCGGGACGACCAGCGTGGCGAGGAGGCTCGTGTAGAGACTTCCGGGGCCCAGAACGATCGCATCCGCGTCGTGCAACGCCTCCAGCACTCCGGGTGCAGCGGCGGCATCGGGAGGATCGATCCAGACACGCTTGATCGGAGTGCCACTCCGCCGGATCTCGGACTCGCCGTGAACCGAGCGGCCATCCAGGAGGTCGGCGACCAGGTGCACCCGGCACGCAGTCGACGGCAGGATGAGATCGCCCACCCCGAGGAGCTCGGCCGCCAGCCGGATCGCCGTCACCTCATCAGCCGCGACCATGTCGAGCGCCGCCAGAAGAAGGTTCCCGACCGGATGTTGAGCCGCGCCCACATCGAATCGACACTGGAGCGCCGCGGACACCTCCGGCGCCACCCGCGCGAGCGCGATCAGGCAGTTGCGGATGTCCCCGGGCGGAAGGACGTCGTACTCCTTTCGCAGGGCTCCCGAGCTTCCACCATCGTCCGCGGCCGTCACGATCGCGGCGATCCGGCCGCTCGGTGGAAGGTAGCGGCGCAGTCCCATGAGGACTGTCGGCAGGCCGGTGCCGCCGCCCAGGGCGACGACCATCACGTTCTTTTCTCCACGGTCAGCGCAGCGGAATCTTGAACGACTATGCCGCGGGCACGCCCTGGTAGCTGTTGTACTCGGTACGCCGTGCGTCGTCGCCGTTGAACACGATCCCCTTTGTCTTCGCCGGGTCGATCAGGCCCAGCGTCTCTGCCAGCATGCTCTGTGGTGTTCGATGTGCCTTGACCACCACAAGAAATCCGTCGACCCACTTCGCGATGAGTCGACAGTCGGGGACCGGAACGAACGGCGGCGTGTCGACCACGATGTAGTCGTAGCGCCGCCGGGCTTCCCCCAGCAGCGCCTCGAGCCTCGGTGATCTGAGCAGTTCGTAGGGCGCGGCGGCGGTCTCGCCCGCCGGCAGCACCGAAAGGTTGAAACGGGGCAGGTGTTCCACGATTTCCTCGAGCTTGAGACCAGGTTTCACGAGCGCATCCACGAGCGAGCGGCGCGCCCGGCCGAGCCCGAGCTGGCGCGCCAGGGCCGGCCGCCGAAGGTCGAGCTCCACCAGGAGAACACTGGGCTCCGCGGATTGCGCGAGCGCCCCCGCGAGGTTGATGGCAATCGTGGTCTTGCCGTCTCCGACGCCCGGGCTCGTGACCGCGACGACCTGCAGATTGGCGCTCCTCCGCAGCGTCTCCACGACGTGGCGGAGCATGCGGTAGCGCTCGGCCTCGAACGAGGTCGGCGCAAGCAGGCTCACGAGGTGCTCCTCGACACGAGTGGTGCGATCGAGCGCGGGCGCCGTCGGTGGATCGAAGACCGGAAGCTCCACGCGCGGTGGCGCGGCCGCCGGCGGCTCGGCGGGCGGCGCCACGGGCAGCTCGGCGGGCGGCGCCGCCGGCATCTTGGGAGCCTGCTCCCGCTCGGCTCGCTCGAGCGCCTCGAAGAATTTACTCATCGCAGGAAGAGATCCGGCACCTGGCGCGCGAGCGTCAGGAGATGGGTCGCTTCGAGTCGCGCGGGCCAGAAGGCGATCCCGGCGAGCACCGCGCCGGCGACCCTGCCCAAGAACCAGCGTTCCCAAATCGTTCGGGCCCGCGAAGTAGGCCGAAGTGCCGGACGCCGGGCCCGACCCCTGAGCGCCTCGATAGCCTGGCCGACGATATCGGCGTCGATCCGCCGCCGCTGGTCGGCGTAGCCGATGACGAGACAATGGTCACACAGGATGTTGATGCGGCGCGGGATCCCCTGCGCGTAGGCGGCAATCCGATCCTGAGCCTCGTCGGTGAAGAGCTCGAGGCCGCTCGCGCCCGCAACACGGAGACGGGTCTGGATATAGTCACGGATCTGCTCGCGCGACAACGGGAGGAGGCTACACTGCAGCTCGATCCGCTGCTGGAGCTGCCGGAGCTCTCGGCGCTCGAGCTTCGCCCGCAACTCTGGCTGGCCCACGAGCAGGATCTGCAAGAGCTTCTCCTTCGGCGTCTCGAAGTTGGAGAGCAAGCGGATCTTTTCGAGCGTTCCCGCGCTCAGATTCTGTGCTTCGTCGAGAATGAGCACGGTGCTCTGGCCGGCGCTTCGCCGATCGAGCATGAAGCGCCGGAGGGCGAAGAATCGCTGAACCGGTGAGCTCGCGGGTGTCGGCACTCCCAGCTCTTCGAGCACACACTCGAGCAACGCGTCGAAGCGGAGCGTCGAGTTGAACACGAAGGCGACCGCGGCCCTGCCGTCGAGTCGCTGGCGGAGTGCGTTGAGGAGGGTCGTCTTGCCGGTTCCGACCTCGCCGGTCAACACGAAAACACCGCGATTTTCCCGCACGCTGTACACGAGCTGGGCCAAGGCCTCGCGGTGTCCCGGCGTGAGATAGAGAAACCTCGGATCGGGTGTCGCGTTGAACGGCCTTTCTTTGAGCCCGTAAAAGTCCAGATACATCGGTCAGGCCCTCGCCGCAGGCCCAGGGCAGCGGCCAGGCCATGCGCGGAGACTCGCGACGCGTCCCGCGTCATTGTGCTTCTCCTCGTGTGGACTCACGCCGGTACCACCCAGGTGCAGTCCACGTGCACCGCCACGCTGCGCCGCAAGAGGTCGACCGACACCACCAGCAGGCCCCGGTTCGGCTTGGTGCGAACGAGAATGCCTTCCATGTCTGTCATCGGCCCGCAGGTGATCCGCACCCGCTGGCCCTCTCGCAAATAGGCGTGCGCCAGCGCGGGCACCCTGGCATCGACGATCCGCCGGATCGCCGCGATCTCCCCTTCAGGGATCGTCGCCAGCCGGTCCCAGCGCTCGCCGAGGATCCGCACCAGCGCCCGCGCTTTCACGACCTCGAGGTAGGTCGGTTTGTCCATCGCGCTGTGGAGGAAGACGTAGCCGGGAAACATCGGCGTGCGGATCAAGTGCCGGAGACCGCCGCGCCGCGACCACTGGTCGATCGTCGGCAGGAACAGGTCGAATCCCTTCGCGGCCAGCTGATCGTGGACCAGCTGCTCGCAGTGGCTCCGCGTCCACAGCGCGTGCCACGTCGGTGACGTAGACACGGCGGCGGCGCGCACAACGGCAGGAGCTTGAGCGGGGGAAACCAACTCGACCATCGTCGCCGCGTTCATTGGATGGGCTTCGCCCCCTTCCGTTCATGTCGTCAGGGCCGAACCACACAGCCCCGTGCGTGTCATCCCCACCGTCAGGGTCGCCGAGCGAACCAGCCCGACCGCTTAGTTCACCGTGACGCTCTTCGCGAGACTCCTGGGCTGGTCCACATCGCACACGATCCTTGCGTTCCCTTCTCTGCGTTTTCGGCCCGATGCGCCCTTGCTTGACGTGCTCAATGCTGCCGTTCACCGTATGGCGGCCCTGGACGAGGCTCAATTCAGCGAACCCCTGAATGGCCATCGGGAACTTCCCGTAGGGGCCGACCCGGTTTCTACCACCGGTCAAGCTCGGGCACGTTGCCGTCAGGCAAGGCTCGGGAGGCGTCGAACTCGAGGTGGTGCCGGCGTGAGTGGAGGTGGGGAACTATCTCTGCGCGGTAGTCCGAAACATCGTGAGCGGATCGCCTTCGATTACGACCTCCAGAATCTCTTCCGTGGTTTTCCGTCGCGCGTCCCGCCGCCGTTCGTCCCGAGGCGCTCGGTCGCGGACGCGCCGCTCTCCACGGCGCCGATCGAGGATGACCTCGACGTCGTCGTGCCCGGCGAACGCCTGACGTATGCGATTCTCGAGATAGGTATAGGGCCTGCGGACGATGAGGCGCATTTTGCCTGGATTGTGTCGTTCCCCCTCCCTCAGGCCGAGAACAGTCATGAGGAATGTGGGGATGAACTCCGCCATCATCGGCTTCGAGCAGGGGACTTGTCGTTCTCGGCGGATCGACCCCGCCTGCGGCCCCCGCTGACGGCCTGCGATACCAGCTGAAGGCCGCCTGCGAAGTCGAACCTCGCCAGTACCCTCTCCGCCTCGACGATGGTCCATGCAGTCTCGGGAAGACTCCGATGTGTGCTCAGCCTGCGTTCCAGAATGTGCCTGAAAGCCTCAGCCTCGGAGAGCCCGAGCCGCCTGATCAGCACCTTCTTGGCGTGGGACACGAGCCTTTGCATCGCCAATGCCTCACTCAGGTCACGCCCCTCCCTCCGGATGATCTCGAACTCTGCGAGGCGTTCCCGTGCGATCGCGAGCGCCTCGAGGAGACGCCTCTGGTCCAGGGACGTCAGGTACGCGACGACACCCGCCTCCCTGCCCCGTCGGACGAGCTCGGCGCCGGCGTAGCCAGTGAGGAGGATCACGGCCACCGGCTGGCCGCTGACGATTGCCCGGGCCGTGTCGATGCCGTCGAGCCCGGGGAGGCTGGTCTCCATGAGGATGAGGTTCGGGCGGAGCTTCTTGGCCGCCGCGACCGCCTCCCACCCGTCTCGCGCCAGTCCGAGCACGTGATGACCCAACCTCTCCAGTTGTGCCTTCAGGCGATCCGCCACCGAGGGTCTGTGCTCGACGACGAGAACCCCGAGCGGTTCAGCGTTTTGGTAGGCGAAAGGCATCGTTGGAGGCAGTAGACCGTGCCGCGGTTGGGGTTACAATGCGTAGTTTTCCGGAAACGGAGAAAGAAGAATCCCGCAAGGAGCTGCGGGCCAGGAGGGTCCCCGACTACAGCTGTCTCAGACCTCGATCAGGCCCCGGCGGATCGCGTACCGGACGATGCCCGCGGTATTCGGCGTGTCCAGCTTCTTCATGATCCGTGTCCGGTGAGACTCCGCGGTCTTGACGCTGATCCCGAGGAGATGGGCGACCTCCTTCGTGGTCTTTCCCTCCGCGACGAGCTGCAGCACCTCGCGTTCCCGCGGCGTCAGCGGATCGGGTGGCAGCTCCGACTTCACCAGGTAGGCGTCGACCAAGGCGCGCGAGACGCGCGGGCTCAGGTACACCATGCCGCGCATGACTTCGTGGATTGCCAGGGTCAGATCCGTCGCCGACTGGCTCTTGACGACGTAACCCTTGACGCCGGTCCGCAGCGCTTCCAGCACGTACCGGTCGTCGGCATGCATCGTGAGAAGGATCACCTTCGTTTGCGGGCACGCCTGCATGATCTCTCGTGCCGCGCCGAGGCCGTTCAGGAGCGGCATCGAATAATCCAGCACGGCGACGTCCGGACAATGGGCGCGCGCGAGCCGGACGGCCTCCTGACCGTCCCCCGCCTCATCGACGACCTCGAATCCTTCCCGGAGCATGAGCAGCTTCACACCCTGCCGGACGATCGCGTGGTCGTCAGCGACCAAGATTCGCGCTGGCATCGTACGCAGTCTAGCCACGGTGGAGACGGGGGAAATCCGGGAAGCCACGCAAAGTGGCCCAGGGAAAGCCCCGGGGGCTGGGCAGCGCATGTGCGGGGACATCCTTACCCGATAGACGGGGTTGCCGGCACCTTGGCAGCGCGTTCCTCCGACTCGTGCGCTTCGAGGCCAGCGATCGCGCCTCCGCCGTGACTTTCCCAGTCACGGCGCTGCACCCGCCCGGCGGGAGCCCACCGGGCGCACGCTCGCCTGGCGGATTCGTGCGCGGTGGCCAGTCCCAGGCGGGTGGCGATGGCCACGAACTCCCACAGCGCCAGCGGGCGGGTCACGATGCGCACCTGCCCGGCGCGGATGGCCGACAACACCGACGCGACGGTCGGTTGCGCCTCGATGAGCGAATAGGTCGTCCCGAGCTGTTCGGAGAGATGGGCGTCCGAGCTCCCCAGCAAGGGGCGCCTAGCGTCGCGGGCGAGCCGGATGGCCGGGCGGTTGAAGTCGATCCGCCGCGTGTAGAAGTGGCTGAGCTCGACCGCATCGAACAGGTCGATCTCCCGCAGCAGGCGTCGTCCCAGGCAGATGGAGCCGGGGTAAAACGGATGCGGCGCAACGACGAGCCAGTCCGGCCGGCGATAGCGCCGCAGGGCGGCGAAACTCCGAATCTGCCCGGGGTGAACGTCCGGGTTATAGATCAGAACGTGCCTACCTTCGACCGTCGCCTCCACCCCCGGGATCAGGAGGATCCCTCGCTCCCGCGCGTAGTCGGCTAATTCACGGTCGAAGGTCAGGGTGTCGTGGTTCGTGATGCTCAGGACATCGAACCCCTGCTCGGCTGCGCGGTCGATGAGCTCCCTCGCACCGTAGGCGATGAAAGCCTCGCCTTCCCGCGTATGAAGGTGCAGATCGGCCTTGAGGGTCAAGCCCTGCACTCGCTTCGTCGAGCGGTGGCCATCACGTCTCACCTCGTGTCGCGATATGCGCGCGTTGCTCCAGGCTCGCGCGGCGCGACCCTGCCACAGCCTCGTCTCGACGGTGAACAATCAACATCGGGTGGATCAGGGAGGCACCGCACGAGATACACCTGAAAAGCGGCTACGTTCGGGAGGCGAGCCGGCCCCGGGGCGGGCCTACGGATCAGGGTTGGATCAGACCACGGCGGACGGCGTACCGGACGAGCCCGGCGGTCTCGTGGATGTCGGTCTTCTTCATGATCCGTGTCCGGTGGGATTCCGCGGTCTTGAAGCTGATGCCCAGGAGGCCGGCGATCTCCTTCGTCGACTTGCCCTCCGCGACGAGTTGCAGGACCTCGCGCTCTCGGGACGTCAACGGGTCGCGCGGTATATCCGACTTGGACAGGTAGGCTTCGACGACCGCCTGCGAGATGCCGGGGCTCAAGTACATCATGCCTTTCAGCACTTCGTGGATCGCACGCACCAGGTCGGCCGAGGCCTGGGTCTTGACGACATACCCCTTGATGCCCGCCCGGACCGCCTCCAGGACGTAATGGTCGTCCGTGTGCATCGTGAGGAGAATCGCCTTGGCCCGCGGGCAGGCGTGAAGGATCTCCCGGGCGGCGTCCAGTCCATTCAGCAGCGGCATGGAGAAATCCAGGACCGCCACGTCCGGGCAGCGCGCGCGCGCCTGACGGAGCGCCTCCTGGCCGTCGCCGGCTTCCGCGACAACGGCGAAACCTTCCCGCTCCAGCAGGGCTTTCAGGCCCTGCCGGACGATCGCGTGGTCATCCGCGAGGAGAATCCGATTCGGCACTGTCCGCCTCCACCGGTACGTTGATGATCAGCTCGGTGCCGTTCCGCGGCGCGGCGACGATGTCCAGCGTCCCGCCGATCGCGTGCAACCGCTCCTGGATCCCCGTGAGCCCAAGGCCACGCGCCCCGCGCCGCGCGCTCACGGCCGACACGTCGAACCCCACGCCGTTGTCCTGGACGACACAGCGGAGGAGGCGACGGCTGCGCGTGAATCGGATGGACACGCCGGTCGCCTGGGCGTGCTTCGTCACGTTCGTCAGCGCTTCCTGGACGATGCGATAGAGGGCGGTCTCGGTCGGCGCGGGCAGCCGTTTGCCGGGAGCGCCCTCGACCGCGATCTTGAGTCCGGTCCGCCTGGAGACACCGTCGGCGAGGAACTCGAGAGCGGGCCGGAGACCGAGATCGTCGAGGATCGTCGGGCGTAGCTCATGGGACAGGTGTCGCAGCTGCTCTTCGATCTTGTCCAGGAGCCCTCGCACGTCCTCCAGGCGCTGCGCGGTATGGGACGGCAGATCGCGCGCGATCTCCGCCAGCCCGATGTGGACGGAGGCGAGCAGCTGTCCCGCCTCGTCGTGGAGCGCGTGGGCGATCCGCTTGACCTCCTCCTCCAGCCCTTCGTTCAGGTGGCGCAGCGCCTCCGCGGCGCGCTTGCGGTCGGTGATGTCGCGCGCCACGCCGAGCACGCCCACGACCCGCGCATCCTGCACGAGGGGCGTCGCGACGAACTCCCCGGGAATCCAGGCGCCGGACTTGGTGAGGATGCCCAACTCGAACTTGGGGGGCACCTGGCCCTCGAGGACGGCGCGGTGGAGCTCGGCTGCGCGCGGGAGGTCATCGGGATGCACGAGCGGGGAGAAGCGCTTGCCGATCCACTCCGTGCGGGACCACCCGGTGATCGTCTCGAAGGCCGGGTTCAAGGACTTGATCGTTCCGTCGGTCGAGAGCGTGTAGATGACGTCGCGCGCGGTGTCGACCAGGCCCCGGTAACGCTGCTCGGATTCGCGGAGGGCGGCGTTGACCTCCTGGCTGCGGCGATGGGACATCTCGAACGCCAGCAGGCTCTCGACGAAGAACTTGCTGGCCCCCCGAATCGTGCGTGAGGCTTCCTTCCGCGTCCTCGCGGTCAGGAGGGCCTTCAGCAGGGCGCGGTGCTGGATCGTCGCCAGGTCGTGCACGCCCAGACCCTGGCCGAGCGCCTTCCGGCCCAGGTCGTAAGCTTCCTGCAGGGCGGCCTCACCTCGCCCGACCAGGTAGTCGTGGAGCGCGCCCGCGTAGCGCTGCGCCAGCTCGCGGAGCTCCGGGTTCACGTCGTGGTCCCGAGGTAACGGACGACCATGACGAGCGCGTCATCGGTCTGCGTGCCCCAGCGGGCGAGGATGTAGTCGGCCAGCACCTGAGGTGGATCCCGCAAGGGGAGCGCCTCGTTGACGAAGTCGCTTCGGACGCCGTCGGTCGCAAAGACCAGCGTGTCGCCCCCCGTGACCGGCACGATCGACGCGGCGAGCGCGGGCAGATGCACGCCGACGACACCGCCCCGCACCAGGAGCACCTCCCGGCGCGGGCTGAGCGTCGTCTGCGTGCGCAGCAGCACGCCTTCCACGTTGCCCACGCCGAGCCAAGTCATCGTCTCGTCGCGCGCCGTGAACGCGGCCACGCTGACGACGGCGCCGCGCGTGCCGACCAGAGAGCGGTGGCAGGCCCGGACGAGCGCGATCACCGGCTGCAGCGCGTGGCGTTCGAGCGACCCCACGGCGATCTTGGCCGCATCGGCGGCCGCGGCGCCGTGGCCCAGCCCGTCCACGACCGCGACGAGCCCACTGTCCGGGGTCGCCATCGCCAGGTACCGGTCGCCGGACTCGGACTGGCCGGCCCGGCTCCGCTCGGCGACAGCCCACTCGATCAGTCCGGCTCTCAGCGTTTCCATCGACGGACCGTCACCGTCGTGCCCTTGCCGAAGTCGGAGACGATCTCGAACTCGTCCATCAGTCGCCGGGTGCCCGGCAGGCCCAGACCGAGGCCTCCGGAGGTGGAGTACCCGTCCTGCATCGCCAGCGCGAGGTCGGGGATGCCCGGGCCCTCGTCGACGGCCACGACCTCGACCCCTCGCTTGCCGTTGTCGTCGAGCAGTCGGAGGATGATCTCGCCATGCACCGCGTAGCGGACGATGTTCCTCGCCAGCTCGGAGATCGCGGTGGCGATGACCGCCAGATCGGTGGACGGAAAGCCGCATTGTGACGCCAGCGCCCGCCCCTTCTGGCGAGCGGTGACGATGGCGGCATCGCAGTCTATGGACACCCGGATTTCATCGCCGATGAGCGCGGACCCCATGCCCGGGACTTTTCATCCTTTGCGGTTAAGGTACGCGAGGCCTTCCTCAAGGTCCAGCGAGGTCGACACGCCCGCCAGCGTGAGCCCCAGCTTGACCATCGAGAAGGCCACCTCCGGCTGGATCCCCACGATGACCGTCTCCGCCCCGCGCAACCTGATCATGTGGGCGACGTCGCGCAGGGTTCGGGTTGCGAACGAATCGATCACGTCGAGCGCCGTCACGTCCACGATGACCCCCCGGGCCCGGACCTTGCTGACCTGCCCGACGAGCGCATCGCGCAGCTGCTTCAGGTCCTCGTCCGTGAGCGCAGACTGAACAGTCGCGATCAGATACGCGCCCTGCTTGAGGATCGGAACCTGCATGGTCCTCTCCCCCCGCCGCTACGCGGGTTGTGCGGCTGTCTCCGAGACCGGGACGACCTTGTAGCCCAGCAGGCGCTCGGCCTCTTCGATACCGCCCTGGAGGTCACCGACCGTGTTCATTTTCCCTAGATCCACTCCGATGTTGACAAGGGTCTGGGCGATCTCGGGCGACAGCCCGGTGACGATCACGATCGCGCCGAGGAGCCGCGCGGCCTCGACGGTCTGGACAAGGTGGTTCGCCACGGGCGAGTCGATGTAGGGGACGCCCGTGATGTCCAGCACGACGACCTTGGCGCGGTTGGTCCGGATGCCGCGGAGCAGCTGCTCGGTCAGCTGACGGGCACGCTGGGGGTCGATGACGCCGATGATGGGCAGGATGAGGAGACGCTCGCGGACCTGGAGCACTGGAGTCGACAGCTCGCGGATCGCCTCCTGCTGCTCGCGGATGATGCGTTCGCGCTCCTGGACGAAGCCGACGGCGACCGTGGCCGCGATTCGGTTGGCGGCGGGTTCGTACGCGTCGAGGATACGGTTCAGTTTGTTGAAGTCCTCGCGATACTTCGCGAACAGGGACCGGGCGAGAACGTCGCGAAGCAGGAGCACGATCCCGACGACCTCGTGCGTCTCGACGCCTCTCGGAATGACGCGTTCCGAGAGGTTCCGCGCGTAGGCTTGCAGGGCTTCGTACGTTCCCGTCTCGAGGGCCTCGACGTAGTTATCGTACACGGACGTCGCCTCGGCGAAGATCTCTTCCTTTGTCATCGCCGTCAGCAGCTTGGCCTCGGTGATGAGCCGAGCCCACTCTTCACGGAGTTGGGCGCGTTGCTGCCGGAGGTGCGACACCAGCTCGCGTAGTCGTGAGGCGGTGGTCTCCAGACGGGCTTCCGTTGCGGTCGCGAGCTCCTGGGTGTTGCTCATCAGGTCCTCCTGTCCAACTCAGTGGAAATCGCCGCGGCTGCGGCGGCTCGACAGGACGACTCTAGGGGTCAGTGCCCGATGATCCCATCAGGTATTTACCTGAGATGGTGCGCGGAGATTCCCCGAGGCGTCGGCGGTGAGAAAATCGCGAAGACCGAGGGAGTTACGGAGCGCGGGAGTCGACGGCTCTCACGGGAATCTCCAGCCGTCGAGCCTCGGCGAGCACCACGAGGGCATGCTCATCGCAGATGCCATGCGTGATGACGGCCTGGTCCAGAGGTTCCTTCTCTCCGAGCACCGCGGCGCGTCCCAGGCGTTGACACCATGCGCACACGACCGTCATGGCAGGCCTCCTCTGATCACTCCGGTTACGGTACGGGCCGTGAAGATCTACGGCCATCGGGGCTTTGCCTGAATCGGTTCCAGGAAATGCCCCCGTTCGAGGGGCCCTTCGAAACACGGCTTGCGCCGGGAGGCGCGCGGCGGTATTGATTGGCGAGCGATATCAGCGATATCGATGAAAAGACTCGACGGCAAGGTGGTGGTGGTGACCGGCGCCTCCCGCGGCATCGGCGCCGAGATCGCGCGGCTCTTCGCGGCCGAGGGCGGGCGGGTGATCTGTGCCGCGCGCACGCTCCGGGAGGGCGAGCACCCGCTGGCGGGCTCGCTCGACACGACGGTGGCGGCGATTCGCGCCGCCGGCGGCGAGGCGCAGGCCCTCACCGCCAACATCGCCGAGCCCGCCGAGTGCGAGAAGCTGATGCGCGCCGCGCGCGAGACCTACGGCCCCGTCGACGTCCTCGTCAACAACGCGGCGCTGACGTACTACCTTCCGACCAAGGAATTCCCGCTGAACAAGTGGATGCGCTCGTGGTCGGTGAATTTCCACGCGCCCTTCGTCCTGAGCCAGCTGGCGCTCGCCGACATGATCTCGCGGCGCTCGGGCGCGATCGTCAACATCTCGTCGGGCGCGGCGATCGGCCCCGGACGTGGGCCGTATCGCGATCCGACCGTCGGCGCGCGGGGCGGGACGTGCTATGGCGCCGAGAAGGCGGCGCTCGAGCGGTTCACCCAGGGCCTCGCCGCCGAGGTCTACCAGCACGGCGTCTCGGTGACGTGCGTATCCCCGTCGCAGATCGTCCCGACCCCGGGCACCGTCCACCACCGCCTCGTGAAGAGTCTGGACGACCCGCGCGGCGAGCCGCCCGCGCTGATGGCGAAGGCGGCGCTCCTGCTGGCGACCGAACCGTTCGAGAAGATCAGCGGCCGCGTGACGTACAGCCAGCAGATCCTCAAGGAGTTCGGCTGGATCACCGAGGCGCGGGGCCGGGGCGTCGAGACGCGGGGTAGCGGCTACTCGGAGACGTAGATCCAGCCTAAGCAGCTCGTCCCCTGGTTCCGCCGCCAGCGCCGCCTTCATGTCGCCGGCCGGTTCATTGACCGCGCGTCGGCCCTCGGACTACTCTCGTCTCACACCGCGGGCCGTTTCACCGCCGCGCGGGAATGTCGGACGGAGGGCGCATGGACTGGCAGAAGGAGCTGGATGAGCTGAGGCGCCGCGAGGAGCTCGCGGAGCAGCTCGGCGGGCCCGAGCGGGTCAAGCGGCAGCATGACGGCGGGCGTCTCACGATCCTCGAGCGGATCGCCAGGCTCCTGGACAAGGACAGCTTCCACGAGGTCGGCAAGATCGCCGGGCGCGCGCAATACGACGCCAACAACGACCTCGTCGCCTTCACGCCCTCGAACTTCGTCTTCGGCCGGGGCGAGGTCGACGGCCGTCCGGTCGTGGTCGGCGGCGACGACTTCACCGTGCGCGGGGGCTCGGCCGATGCGACGATCCGTGGCAAGCACAACCAGTGCGAGCGCATGGCGCACGACCTCCGGCTGCCGCTCGTCCGGCTGGTCGAGGGTTCGGGCGGTGGCGGCTCGGTCAAGACGATCGAGACGACCGGCCGGGCCAACGTGCCGGGCGTCGACGGCTGGGAGTGGGTCGTCAACAACATGGGCACGATCCCACGCGTAGCGCTGGGCTTGGGCTCAGTCGCCGGCCTCGGCGCGGCGCATCTCGCTGCGGCGCACTACTCGATCATGGTGAAGAACCTCTCCGCGCTCTTCGTCGCCGGGCCGCCGGTCGTCGAGCGCCTCGGCCAGAAGCTCACCAAGAACGAGCTCGGGGGCTGGGAGATCCAGCTCAGGGCCGGCGCCGTCGACGACGCGGTGGACACGGAGGACGAAGCGTTCGCGCGCGCCCGGCGGTTCCTCTCTTACATGCCGTCGTCGATCGACGACCTGCCGCCGCGCGGCCCGCGCGACGACGACCCGCGGCGCCGCGACCCTTGGCTCTTCGAGGCCATCCCGCACGACCCGCGCAAGCCGTACAAGATGCGCCGCATCGTCGAGTCGGTCGTCGACCAGGGATCGTTCTTCGAGGTCGCGGCGCTCTACGGCCGCTCGGTGATCACCGGGTACGCCCGCCTCGACGGCTGGCCGGTGGCGCTGATGGCGAGCGATCCGTACTTCTACGGCGGCGCCTGGCCGGCCGACACCTGCCAGAAGGTCGAGCGGTTCATCGACATCGCCCAGACCTTCCACCTGCCGGTCGTCTACTTGGTCGACTGCCCCGGCTTCCTCATCGGCCTCGAAGCGGAGAAGACCGGGACGATCAAGCAGGGTGTGCGCGCGATGTCGGCGATGTGGCAGACGACGATCCCCTGGTGCGCGGTGATCATCCGCAACTCGTTCGGGGTCGCCGGCGCCGCCCATCGCAACCAGAGCCGCTACTGCATGCGCTACGCGTGGCCGTCCGGCCGCTGGGGCTCACTGCCGCTCGAGGGTGGGATCGAGGCCGCGTATCGCGCCGATCTCGATGCCGCCCCGGACCGGAAGGCGAAGATGGCGGAGATCGAGGAGCGCCTCAACAAGCTGCGCTCTCCGTTCCGCTCCGCCGAGACGTTCTGGATCGAGGAGATCGTCGACCCGCGCGACACCCGGCCGCTCCTCTGCGAGTTCGCGAACCTGACGGCGCCGCTGCGGCGGCCCGGGCCGTCGACGCACCAGATGCGGCCGTAGGCGCGCCGTCGATGGCGGACCAGGCGCCCCGACCGCACGTGCTCGACCCCGCGTTCAGGCGGATCCTCTGCATCTCGGCGCACCCCGACGACAACGAGTTCACGATCGGCGGAGCCGTCGCCGGGTGGGCACGCGAGGGACGCGAGGTCGTCTTCTGCCTGGTCACCACCGGCGGCGCCGGGACCAACGAGCACACCAAGGACAACACAGGCCTCGTACCCATCCGCGAGCGCGAGTCGTGGGATGCCGCCAAGATCCTCGGCGTGAAGGACGTGGTGTTCCTCGGCTATCAGGACGGCGTGGTCGAGCCCACGATCGGACTGCGACGCGATCTGACCCGCGTGATCCGCCGGTCCCGGCCCGACGTCGTGGTGTGCGGCGACCCGACGGTGCGCTACTACGGCAACGAGTACCTCAACCACCCGGACCATCGCGCGGTGGCCAGCGCGGCGCTCGACGCCGTCTTTCCGTCGGCGGAGACGCGCGTCATCTTCCCGGAGCTCTTGGCCGAGGGTCTCGGGCCCCACAAGGTGAAGGAAGTCTTCATCACCGGTGCTCAGCCGCCCGACACGTGGATCGATATCACCGACACGCTCGAGCTGAAGTGCGCCGCGCTGCGTGCTCACGTCTCTCAGGTGGGTCCGGGCGAATGGGTCGACGGGCTGCTGCGCGGCTGGGCCCTGCGCGACGGCCGGAGCGCCGGGGTCACGCACGCCGAGTCCTATCGCCGCATGGTCCTCTGGCGCGCGGACGTCTAGTCAGCGGGCCATTCGGGACCCTGCCCGTTCCTCACGTTCGCGGATCGGCCCCGGCGCGCGCGATCCCGTCGGAGGTGAGTCGTCGGGCTCCGAACCAGCGGGTCCGGAACCAGGAGTCTTCCAGCCGCGAGACGGCGACGTTGCCGCCGGTCTTGCCGGCGTGCACGAACCGGCCGTCGCCGATGTAGATGCCGTTGTGACGGAGCTGATCGAAGAACACCAGATCGCCTGGCCTCAGCTCGTCCCGCGAGACTGGAACTCCGTACTTGTATTGCAGGGCCACGTTGTGAGGCATCGCGATGCCGGCGAGGGCGTACACGCGCTTGACCAGCCCCGAGCAATCGAAGCCGTCCGCGCTCTCGCCGCCCCAGAGGTAGGGGACTCCGATGAACCGCTTCGCGATGCTCGCCGTCGTGTGACGTCGGCGCTCCAAGTCGGCGCTGCGATCCCGATCGTCAGGACCGTGCGGCTCAGCCGCGACGGGCCCGGTCCAGCAGGCCGCGGCCACGAGCGCGAGCCCCAGAACCCAGGCTCGGGTATGTCCATGACGGCGTTCTGCAATCGACATTGCCGACGCGTCGAGCAAGACGCGCGCCAGGCGCTCGTGCGCGCGAACTACGCGATTCGACGCCGCTCGAGCGGGCGCTCAGTGGAAACCCTTGCGATCGGAGGCTGACAGAACGACGGGGGCTCGACGGCAGATTTTACCTGGCCTCGACAATCTTGTGCCGCTGGGTGCCGAGCCCGGTGATCCCCATCTCGACGACGTCGCCCGGCCGCAGGTAGCGCGGGGGCTTCGCCCCGTGTCCCACGCCGGCGGGGGTGCCGGTGGAGATCACGTCGCCGGCGCGCAGCGACATGAAGCGGCTCACGTAGGCGATCAGGAACGCGACCGAGAAGATCATCTTCCCGGTATTGCCGTCCTGCCTCCGTTCGCCGTTGACCGTGGTCCACAACGCCAGGGTCTGCGGGTCGCCCGCCTCGTCCGGCGTGACCAGCCACGGACCCGTCGGGCCGAAGGTGTCGGCGCTCTTGCCCTTGGTCGTGGTGCCGCCGTGCTCCATCTGGAACTCGCGCTCCGAGACGTCGTTGATCAGACAGTAGCCGGCGACGTAGCGGAGCGCGTCGGCCTCGCCGACGTAGCGCGCGTCGCGCCCGATCACGACGCCCAGCTCCACCTCGTAGTCGAGCTTCACCGAGCCGCGGGGGCGCACGATGGGATCGTCAGGTCCGCACAGAGCACTCGGGGGCTTGATGAAGACGGTCGGCTCCTTCGGCAACGCCATGCCGACCTCGGCCGCGTGGTCGGTGTAGTTGAGGCCGATGCAGACCATCTTGCCGATGCCGGCCAGCGGGCAGCCGAGCCGCGGGCGCCCGCGCACAAGCGGCGAACGTGACAGGTCGCGGCGGCGGAGCTGCTGGAGCCGGGCCGGCGCCAGCACCTCCGGCGTCACGTCCTTGATGACACGGGAGAGATCGCGGAGCTTTCCGTCCGCGTCGATCGCGCCGGGGCGCTCGACGCCGGGTCGTCCGTACCGTACGAACTTCATGGGATGCTCCTTTTTTGTAGCGGCGCCTCGGCCGGCGGGGCCCCAGCCCCGCGACGGCCTGCGGCGCGCACCGCCACGCTGCTAGGCATACCGCACGCCGATGATCTCGCCGACCAGCGCGGGCTTCTCCTGCCCCTCGACCTCGACCGACATCTCCGATGTCACGCGCACGCCGTTGCCGGACACTTCCTCGGCGCCGACGATCCGCTGCCGCACGCGAATGCGGGCGCCCGCCTGCACCGGGCTGATGAAGCGGACCTTGTTCGAGCCGTAGTTGATCCCGCGGCTCCGATGGGTCACCTCCAGCAGCGTGGACGCCATCCGGGGCACGAGCGAGAGCGTGAGGTAGCCGTGGGCGATCGTCCTGCCCCCCGGCATCTCGCGCTTTGCGCGCTCGACGTCCACGTGGATCCACTGGTGGTCGCCGGTGGCGTCGGCGAACTTGTCGATCATCGCCTGATCCACCGTGACCCACTCCGAGGGGCCGAGCTCCTTGCCGACGAGCTTGAGCAGATCTTTCGGGTACTCCACCTTGAGCGTGGCCATGTCTCCCTCCTGAATTTAGGCGCCGGCGCGTGGGGGCACGACCCACGCCATCTCGCGCGCGTGGCGCGCCTCGAACTCGCGAATCTTCGTCTCGAAGCCGAGCGTCAGCCCGATCTCGTCACGGCCGGCGAGGAGCATCTCCTTGCGAAACGGATCGACCTCGAAGCGGTGGGACGCGCCGCCGGGCGCCGCCACCGTCTGGGACTGGAGATCGACCGTGAGCGACGCGCCCGGCTGGGCGTGGAGCTGCGCCCGGAGCCCGGCGACGACGTCGGCCCGCAGGATCACTGGCAGCACGCCGTTCTTGAAGCAATTCTGATGGAAGATGTCGCCCAGGCTCGGCGCGATCACCGCGCGGACGCCGTAGGCCGCCAGCACCCACACCGCCGCTTCGCGCGAGGAGCCGCAGCCGAAATTCTCGGCGGCGACGACGATCCGCGCGCCGCGATACGGGCGCTGGTTGAGGACGAACTCGGCCTTCTCCGAGCCGTCGGCGTTGAACCGCACGTCGTGGAAGAGGAAGCTGGCGTACTCGGGCACGTCCTTGTCACGGCGCAGGAAGCGCGCCGGAATGATCCGGTCGGTGTCCACGTTCGGCAGGTCGATGGGCACCGCGATGGCGGTGAGGCGCGTGAAGGGTTGCATCTCAGGCGTGGAGCGTGCGGACGTCGGTGAGACGGCCCGTGACGGCCGCCGCCGCGGCCATCGCGGGCGACATGAGATGCGTGCGGGCGCCCTTGCCCTGGCGCCCCTCGAAATTTCGGTTCGAGGTCGACGCGACACGCTCGCTCTCGCGCGCGGTCTCGCCGTTCATCCCGACGCACATCGAGCAGCCCGCCTCCCGCCACTCGAAGCCGGCCTCGAGAAAAATCCGATCGAGACCCTCCTGCTCGGCGGCGCGCTTGATGAGCCCCGAGCCCGGCACCACCCACGCCGGCACGACCGCGCGTCGCCCCTTGACCACACGCGCGGCGGCGCGCAGGTCGTCGAGGCGGCTGTTGGTGCAGGACCCGATGAACACGCGATTCACCGGAATCTCGCTGAGCGGCGTACCCGAGCGCAGGCCCATGTACGCGAGCGCGCGCGCCATGCTCTCGCGCCGTCCCGCGTCGCCGACCGTCGCCGGATCCGGCACACGCGCGGTGATGGGCAGCGCGTCCTGCGGGCTCGTGCCCCAGGTGACGGTCGGGGCGATCTCGTCCGCGGCCAGCTGGACCTCGCGATCGAAGACGGCGGCGGGATCGCTCGGCAGCGTCTTCCAGTAGGCGAGCGCCTGCTGCCGCGCCCGGCCGCGGGGCGCAAAGGGCCGGCCCTCGATGTACGCGAAGGTCGTGTCGTCCGGCGCGATCATGCCGGCACGCGCGCCACCCTCGATTGACATGTTGCAGACGGTCATGCGCTCGTCCATCGACATGGCGCGGATGGCCGCGCCGGCGTACTCGATGGCGTGTCCCACGCCGCCGCCGGCGCCGATCGTCGCGATGATCGCGAGGATGACGTCCTTGGCCTCGACGCCGGGCGCCAGGCGACCGTCGACGGTGATCCGCATCGTCCGCGGGCGCTTCTGCCAGAGCGTCTGCGTGGCCATCACGTGCTCGACCTCGCTCGAGCCGATCCCGAACGCGAGCGCGCCGAAGGCTCCGTGCGTCGCAGTGTGCGAGTCGCCGCACACGAGCGTGATACCCGGGACGGTCAGCCCCTGCTCCGGCCCGATCACGTGCACGATTCCTCGCCGGGCGTCGCCCACGCCGAAGTAGACGACCCCCTGAAGCGCCGTGTGCCGCGCGAGCGACTCGACCATGTTCCGGATCTCGTCGTCGGGCGTCGGCGATCCGGGCGCGGTCCGCACGTAGTGGTCCGCGGTCGCGAAGCTGAGGTCGGGGCGACGGACGCGCCGGCCGCTCCGGGCCAGGCGCGTGAAGGCGGCGGTCGTGCCCTCGTGCAGGAGATGACGGTCGACGTAGAGCAGGACGTGCCCGCCCGGGCCTTCGGCCACCACGTGCCGGGCCCAGATCTTCTCGAACATGGTCTGCGGCGTGGACAGGGCGGCACTCTCCTCAGCGCCGCATTATCGCAGAGACGGTCTTCCTTCTGGAGACGATGGTGAGGCCGCCAACGACCCGGTCTACCTCAACTGCCGGGCCGGGCGAGAGAGCGCGAGCCTCCCCCACCCGGCCGCCGACGTCACCCGCGCGTCGACTGCGCGGGACCGCGCGGGGCCTGGATCTCGTCCTGGTGGTCGCCGCGCGGCGCCTGGATCTCGTCCGTCCGGTCACGGGGCGCCTGCACGTCCTGGCCACGGGGCGCCTGAATGTCGTCGCGCGGAGTCCACTCGGCACTCGCGGCGGTGGCGATCAGCGCGGTCGCCAGAGCGATTGCGAATGTGGATACGAGCTTCATGTCGTCATTCTCCTTGTTGACGTTGTCGATCGCGCCGGCGGTCGAAGTCCCGATGATCTCGCCGCCAGCCGATGTCTGCACAGCAGCGCGCGTGCCAAATTCCAATTCACCGAAATCGTTGAGGAAGCGCTCGTGGCCAGCGCCGCAGTCGGTTTCAAGCCGAAACCTCGGAGTTCAGGCTGAAACCACACGAGCGACCGTCGCGGTTCCCCGTCGACGTTCCGCATTGGAACGGCGTTCCGAAGTGGAACGCGCGCTCGGGAATTTGCGTCGATTCCACGCGGCCTTCGCGTGGCACGCGACTTGCCCCCGAGCGTAGACTGAATTCGACGGGAGGATTCTGGTGCCGGCGCCGCTGATCCTGACGTTCGTCTCGACAGTCGCCTTCGCGATCCAGCTGCTGATCTTCGCGTACCTCTACTCCTCGCACCGCGTGCGCTTCTTCCAGTACCTGCTGGTGGCGTGGGGCGCGTACACGCTGTCGAAGGGCCTCAAGCTGATGGACGTGTTCCTCCTGGACATCGACCATCCGAGCTTCGCCACCGAAGTGGTCACCGTCGCCGCCGTCGCCTTCACGCTGGCGGCGGCGTTCGCGCACCGGTGGGACTATCGGCTCCGTGCGCGGGACATCCTGCTGGGCACCGGCGCCGCCGTGCTGCTGGCGCTCGCGAGCGCCGAAGGCAGCGACCCGAGCGGGCACGCCGTCGGCGTGGCGCTCGGCGTCGTCCAGATGGCGGCCGGCGTCCTGTTCTGGCCGTCCCGTGTCGGCGTCACCCGGTGTCGAGGCGAGCGGCTTCTGGCCGGGCTCCTGACGCTCTGGGGCGTCCATCGCATCGGGACGCAGTTCGTGACGATCGTGCCCGGGTCGACGAGCTACATGGCGGTGCACGGCGTGTTCATCACGCTCTATTTCCTCTCGACCTTCGCGGTGATCATCATGGTGCTCGAGCGGGCGCGCAGCCAGAGCGAGCGGCTCCACGAGCGGTTGCGCGAGGCCGAGCGGCTGGCGACCGCGGGCGAGCTCGCGGCCGGCATGGCCCACGAGATCCGCAATCCGCTGGCGGCCATCGTCAACGCGACCGCGCTGCTCACCGACGAGGCCGGGCTCACCGCCGACGAGCGCGCGTCGACGCTGGCGGCGCTCCGCACCGAGGCGCGGCGGCTCAACCGGATCCTCTCCGACTTCCTGCGCCTCGCGCGGCCCCAGCAGGCGCAGCGCGCCACCGGCGACATCCGCGAGGTGGTCCAGCATGTGAGCGCGCTGATCCGCGACGACCGCTCTCGCGCGCCCCGGGTGGACGTGAGGGTGGCGGTCGACCCGACGGTGCCGCGCTTCGCGTTCGACCGCGACCAGGTCACTCAGGTGCTGTGGAACGTCGCGCTCAACGGCGTCGAGGCGATGAACGGGCGCGGTCGCCTGTCGCTCGAGGTCGCCCGCCAGAACGACGACGTCGCGCTCGCGGTCAGCGACACCGGGCCCGGCATCCCACGCGAGCGTCTCGCGCGGGTCTTCGAGCCGTTCTACACGGGCAAGCCGAACGGCAGCGGGCTCGGGCTCACGATCGCCGAGCGCATCGTGGTCGCCCACGGGGGCCGCATCGAGATCGACTCCGAGCCCGGCCGCGGCACGCGCGTGACGCTCCTGTTCCCGCTCGCGGCGACCTGACGATGGCCCACCTCCTGGTCGTCGACGACGAGCTCTCGGCGCGGACCACGCTGGCCCTGCTGCTGCGCAAGCGCGGCCACCGCGTGCTCGAGGCTGACGGCGTAACGGCGGCGACCAAGCGCCTCGCCGAGGAAGTCTTCGACCTCGTCGTCACCGACCTGAGAATGCCGGACGGCGACGGGCTCGACGTGCTGCGAGCGGCCAAGGCCCACGCGCCTGCGACCGAGGTAATCCTCCTCACCGCCTACGCCGAGTGGAAGTCGGCCAAGGAGGCGATCCGACTCGGCGCCCTCGACTACTTCGAGAAGGGACAGGAGCCCGAGGAGCTGTTTCGCCGCATCGACATCGCGCTGGCCGGGCGCGCGCTGCGCCGCGAGAACGAGAACCTGCGCGCCCAGCTCCGCGAGCGCTACGGCTTGCCCGGCCTGATCGCACAATCGCCGGCCATGTACGCCGTCCTCGACCTGGTGGAGCGCGTGGCGCCGACCGACGCCACGCTCTTGATCCAGGGTGAATCGGGGACCGGCAAGGAGGTCATCGCCAAGGCGGTGCATCACGCCAGCGCGCGGGCGGCCCGCCCGTTCGTGGCGGTGAATTGCGGCGCGGTACCGGAGACGCTGCTCGAGTCCGAGCTCTTCGGCTACATGCGGGGCGCCTTCACCGGCGCCACCGTCAACAAGCTCGGCCTCTTCGAGGAGGCCGACGGCGGCACGCTGTTCCTGGACGAGATCGCCGAGATGCCACCGGCGCTCCAGGTGAAGCTGCTCCGCACGCTACAGAGCGGCGAGGTGCGCCGGCTCGGCGCGACCCAGCCCGCGACCATCGACGTGCGGGTGATCGCGGCCACCCACGGCGACCTCGCCGCGCTGATCGGCCAGGGGACCTTCCGCGAAGATCTCTTCTATCGCCTCAACGTCATCCAGATCCTGCTCCCGCCCCTGCGGGACCGTCGCGAGGACATTCCCGCGCTGGCCGAGCACATCCTGGCACGGGCGGCGGGCAAACTCGGCCGGCGGCTGCGTCTGTCACCGGAGGGGCTCGAGCGGCTCCTGCGCTACCCGTGGCCGGGCAACGTGCGCGAGCTCGAGAACGCGATCGAGCGCGCCGCGATCCTGGCCCGGGGCGACGCGGTCGAGCCCGACGATCTGCCGCCGCACGTGTCGGCGGGTATCCAGCTGGGTCCCTCGCCGGCGCTACCCCGCCAGATCAGCCTCGCCGAGGCCGAGCGCGCCCACATTCTCCAGACGCTGGAGCGCTTCGGCCGCAACCACTCCGGCGCCGCCGAGGCGCTCGGCATCGGCCGCACCACGCTGTGGCGCAAGCTCAAGGAGTACGGGATCGACCGCGAGGCGCCGCGCTGACGACGCCTGTGCGGCGTCGCGCGTAATCTCTCTCTCCGGACCTCTCCGTTCTTCAAAGAGGTCGCGTCATTTGGGGAATCCCCGTGTTCCCCAGCGAAACGCTCGTTCTCTTTTGAAACGCGATCGGCGCCCGGCCGCGCACAACCAGCCGCAAACTCACGCTTCTGTCGCGGCACAGAAGTTGAGTCTCCACGGGCGGGCGGCAGGACATTCACCGGGTGGAAGGGGAATCACGGTGACTCAACCAGTGCTCACGAAGCGGGACTCGAGGCGACGCATCGACCACGTCATCGACTATTTCGGCGAGGTGCGGACAGCCGCGGCCGGCCCCAGACTGTGGCTCGTGACGTCGCCGTTCGGCCCGTACGCCGCGGCGCGGAGCGGTCAGCTCAGAAGGCGGACCGGGAGCGGCGTCTCGACGACCGTTTCGCCCTCGGCGCCCACCCGGTAGACGCGGGCCGTCGGCCGAGCGGCGATGCACGCCTCCAGCGCGGTGCCGACGAAGTGCAAGGCGGCGCCGTCGTCCGCGGCGTAGCCGGCGGGAAAGCCCGCGCGGACCAGCCGCTGGTAGGTCGGACGGCGGTCCGTCTCGCCGTCGTAGTGCGGGCACGCGCTGCCGGAGAGAAGGCCGAGGCCGTCGCGCAGCGCCGCGAGTGGTCCGAACGAATCGGTGACGCCGGCCTCGAACCAGCAGATCATGCCGGCGCTGACCCCGGTGAGGATCACGCCGCGCTCCCACGCCTCGCGCAGCATCCGATCGACACCGTGCACGCGCCACACCGCCAGCATGTTCGCCGTGTTGCCGCCTCCCACGTAGACGATGTCCTGGCTCGTGAGGACCGCCGCGATGTCCGTCCGCGGCCGGCCGAACAGGCAGACGTGGATCGCCTCGGCGCGCTCGCCGAACGCCTCGTAGAACTTCGTGATGTAGACCGCCGCGTCACCGCTCGCGGTCGGGAGGAAGCAGATCTTGGGCCGCGGCTTGCCGGACAGCTCGAGCACGTACGCGTCGAGACGAGAGCCGTTCGCCTCCACGCTGAAGCTGCCGCCGCCCATCGCGACGATCTGCCTCCGTACCGGCACCGCCGTCACGTCCGGTGACTCCGTGGGCCCGGCACCGACGTGGTCCATGTCGACACCTCGACAGCGGGTCGCAGGGATGACACGTCGTACATCACGGGTCTGCGCACTGCTTGGATATTCCTGACCTTTGCGCCTGGCACACGTTGTGCTATCGTTCCCCGCGCGGCGCACACGCCATACCGGGGGGACCGATGAAGTCCTTGGCGTTCATCATCGCGGTGCTGAGTGGCTTGCTGCTCTCCTCGGAACCTGCTGCCGCAACTGCCGTAGAGTTTTCGCGCGGCCAGACCACCGTGACCGTCGGGTCCAACACGATCACGGCCGACAACAACGTGAAATATGTCCTCTACACGACGGGCGAGACCATCACGGTCACGCTGCACTATTCGGCCTCCTGCAACATCATCTTCAGCGGCCTCACCTTGCGATCGCCCAACCCGTTCACGCCCCGGGGGGTCGCCGGCGCCATCGCCAACGTCAGCGGCACGCCTCCGTCGGGCGGAGCGACCACGACTGGAAGCGTCACTTTCGACATTCAGTTCAGCGCCTTGAAGCAAGCGGCAATGAAGAGCTTCGGCGTCGCCCACCTCAACCTGGTGCTCGGGGTGGATGACGATTGCAGTCCCGTGACCGGAGACGCCGACGGCGTGGACGGGCAGGTCACGATCGGCGTGCAGATCTCGGTGTCGACCGTGGTGACCGACCGAGTCCGCGTACTTGTCGAGCTCCTCGGGCGGCAGGTACTGCGCCTCCCACTCGCGAATGCGATCGAAGCCGGCGAACGTGTGCAGGTCGCCCAGCGGGTGGCGCTGGAAGCGGTCGGCGAACCGCTCCTCGGCCAGCGGACCTTCGTCGCGCAACGCGACGGCGAGGTCGTACACCGCCTCGATCGCCGCGCGAAAGGTGGCGCCCGGGAGGATCGTCACCGCGATGCCGAGCTCCTGCATCTGGGCGAGGTTGAAGCGGGGCGAGACGCCGGTCTGGTTGTAGAAGATCGGCCCCTTCACCTCCTGACAGACGCGCCGGACCTCGTCGACGCTCGTCGGGCCCTCGACGAACGCGAGGTCGGCACCGGCGGCCAGGTAGGCGTTGGCCCGGCGGATGGCCTCGTCGAGCGAGCCGCCGTGCGCGCCGCGAGCGTCGGTGCGGGCGATGAGGACGAAGTCGGGATCGAGCTCGCGGCGGACCGCGTCGGCGGCGCGGTACTTGCCGACCGCCTCCTCGAGCGGGATCACCCGACGCCCGGCCACGTGGCCGCACCGCTTGGGGATCGCCTGATCCTCGATGTGGATACCGGCCACCCCTGTCCCGATGTACTCGCGCACCGCGCGCATCACGTTGATGGCGTTGCCGTACCCGTTGTCGGCGTCGGCGATCACCGGGGCCCGGACCGCGCCGGCGATGTAGCGCGCGTTCAGGTGCATCTCGGTCATCGTCGCCAGACCAGCGTCGGGCAGCCCGAGCAGCGCGAGCGACGTCCCGTAGCCCGTCATGTACAGCAGGGGAAAGCCGACCGTTTCGAGAATTCGCGCGCTGAGCGCATCGTAGCAGCCGGGTACGAGCAGAGGCTTGCCCGACGTCAGGAGCTGGCGGAGCCGCGTTGTCGCTCGCATGGTGTCCTCCTCAATGTATCGCCGTTATAGCCGCGCCTCCCGCCGGCGGGGCCCCGGCCCCGCGACGGCCTGCGGCGCGCACGACTGGGGCCGGATCGCCGGTCGGTACGACGGGTGTGATACGCGCGAGCCCTGCCGCGTGTCAAGGCCGCCGGGCCTTGACAGACCTCGGCCGGCGCGCCTACTGTCCCGAAATCGCGCTCCGCTGCACACTCGTTCGGGACCCGGAGGACGCCATGAGGACTCGTCGCGAATTCCTGACCCTGACCGCCGGTGCCGTCGCTACCACGGCCCTCGGCTCCCGCCAGGTCGCCGCCGCCCCCAAGGCGTTGACGACCGTTCGCGAAAGCTCCTTCATCAAGGCGTTCGACGACTACTTCGCCAAGACGCTGCTGCCGGAGTACGAGAAGCTCACCGGGATCAAGATGAGCTACGAGGCGGTGAGCGTCGGCGGCATGCTCACCCGGCTGACCACCATCGCCGAGACCAAGTCGGGCCCCGAGGTCGCGATGACCGCGATCAACTGGCCCCACCTCTTCGACGCGAGCCTGGTCGACGTCACCGACCTGGCGACCGAGATCGGCAAGAAGCTCGGGCCCTGGCACGACAACGTCCTCGACGCAGTCGTCGTGAACAAGAAGTGGAAGGCGCTGCCGTGGGGCAACATCGGCCAACTCGAGGTCTATCGCACCGACTGGTTCGCCGAGGTCGGCGTGAAGAAGTTCCCCGAGACGTGGGAAGACTTGTTGTCGGCCGGCCGCCTGCTCAAGAAGAAGGGCCATCCGTTCGGCTTCGAGCTGGGCCACGGCTTCGGCGACAACCACGGCTGGCTCTATCCGTTGCTGTGGTCGTACGGCGGCCGCGAGGTCGACAAGGACGGCAAGACCGTGCTGATCGACTCGAGTGAGACGGCGAAGGCCGTCGATTTCTGCCGCAAGTTCTACCAGGAGACGATGCTGGAGGACGTGCTCGGCTGGACCGACGTCAACAACAACAAGGCGTACCTGGGCGAGCAGATTTCCTGCACCAACAACGCCTCGTCCATCCTCGTCGTGGCCAAGCGTGATTTCCCCGAGATCGCCAGGGTCACCGACCACGGCCTCAATCCCCAGGGGCCGAAGGGCCGCTACCACATCATCAACGCGGTCTCCCACGCGATCATGAGCCACGCCCCCGACCAGCCCGCGACCAAGGCGTTCGTGCGCTGGCTCTACGACGACAAGCAGATGTCGCGCTGGCTCGCGTCCGGCGACGCCTACTACGCGCCGTTCCTCGCCGGCTACGACAACCACCCGATGTGGAACTCCGAGCCGCGATACCTGCCCTACAAGGAGTCGCTCAAGACGTCGCGGCTCCACGGGTGGCCCGGACCGGCCGGCCACGCGCTGGCGGAGAGCGTCGCCAAGTACGTGCTGGTCGACATGTTCGCGAAGGCGTGCCGGGGCGACGCGACCAAGGACGTCATCGCCACCGCCGCGTCGCAGTTGAAGCAGATCTACAAAGCGAAGTAGCGCGATGGCGGTCGGGCCGGCATCGCTGGCGCACCCCGTCGCCGGCCGACCGTTCACGCTCAAGGGCGTCCTCGAGCGGGAAGGGGTCTTCAGCTGGCTCATGCTGAGCCCCGGCGTCCTCTTCCTGCTCGCGTTCATCGCGTACCCGTTCTTCTACGGCATCTTCCTGAGCCTCGAGGACCGCCGGGTCGCGAGCCCGGGCGTCTTCGTCGGCCTCGCCAACTTCCAGACGCTGATGGGCGACGCGGTGTTCTGGCAGGTCACGCGCAACACGTTCGTCTACGTCGCCGCCACCACCGTGCTCAAGCTGGCCGGCGGCCTGGGAATGGCGTTGGTGATGAACCAGCGCTTCCGCGGCCGGAACCTGGCTCGCGCGTTCCTGCTGCTGCCGTTCATCGTCCCGACCGCGCTGTCGACGGTCGCGTGGATGTGGATCCTCGATCCCACCTTCAGCGTCGTCAACTGGCTGCTGGTGCACACGGGCGTCGTCGCCAAGGGCTACTCGTTCCTGGGCAACGCCACGCTCGCGATGGGATCGCTGATCGTCGTGAACACGTGGCGCGGCATGCCGTTCTACGGCATCACGCTGCTGGCCGGGCTGCAGACGATCTCGCCCGATCTCTACGAAGCGGCCTCCATCGACGGCGCGACGACCACCCAGCGCTTCCGCTACGTGACGCTGCCGATCATCAAGCCGGTCCTGATCATCGTGACGATGTTCTCGGTGATCTTCACCTTCGGCGACTTCCAGCTGATCTACGCGCTGACCCACGGCGGGCCGGCCAACGCGACCCACGTCTTCTCGACCTGGGCGTTCGACATCGGCATGTCGGCGGGCCTGCTCGGGATGGGCGCCGCCGTCGCGCTGGCTATCCTGCCGGCGCTGGCCGCCCTCATCGTCGCGCTCACGATCTACCTGAGACGAGAATGACGGTGACAATCCGGCAACGCAAATCTCGCCGAACGTCGGGCGTCGGAGGCTCTGCGCAGGCGCCCCGACGGCAAACATAATGGTCGACGGGCGAGACTTCCTCGGGCGGCTGCGGCGGCTATACCTGCCGCTGGCGGTCTTCCTCGTGCTGATGCTGTTCCCGTTCTACTGGATGCTGATCACCTCGATCAAGCCCAACCGCGAGCTCTACAACGCCCGGATCATGCCGCTGATCGTCCACCAGCCCACGCTGAAGCACTACATCGATCTGCTCTACGAGACGAACTTCCTCACGTGGACCTACAACACGCTGCTGGTCGCGGTCGTGACGACCCTCGTCTCGGTGGTGCTCGGCACGATGATGGCGTACCCGCTGGCGCGGATGCGGTTTCCTGGCGCGGCGGTCGTGGCGATCGGCGTCGCCGCGACCTATCTGGTCCCGCAGCCGCTCTTGTTCATCCCGATGTCGGACATCATCAACCGGCTGGATCTCGGCAACACGCTGACGGCCGTCATGCTGACGTACCCGACCCTGCTGATCCCGTTCTCGGCGTGGCTGCTCATGGGCTACTTCAAGAGCGTGCCGCGCGAGCTCGAGGAGGCGGCGCGTATCGACGGCGCCAGCCGCCTCCAGGCGATGACGCGGATCGTGCTGCCGCTCTGCACGCCGGGCCTGCTGTCGGCCGGGATCTTCTCGTTCACGCTCGCCCAGAACGAGTTCCTCTACGCGCTGATCTTCCTGGCCAAGAGCGAGGTGCGAACAGTGCCGGTCGGCGCCATCACCGAGCTGATCCGCGGCGACGTCTTCTACTGGGGCCAGCTCATGGCGGCCGCGCTGCTCGGTTCGGTGCCGGTCGCCATCATCTATTCGTTCTTCGTGGAATATTACGTCGCCGGGCTCACCGCGGGCTCGGTGAAGAACTAAATTAGGAGGCACTCCATGCAGGTCATCCGAGTCGGCACACTGATCGACGGCAGCGGCGCGCCACCCGTTCGCGACGCGAGCGTGCTGATCGACAATGGACGGATCGAGGCGGTCACGACGGCCGACCCGAGCGGCCGCCGGTCGGCGGGCGCCGAGAGCGGAGCGGATGTGATCGACGCCTCCCGCCTCACCGCGCTGCCCGGGCTCATCGATTGCCACGACCATCTGTCCTTCCACGGCTACGAGCTGGCGAAGCGCTGGGGCCTCGACGAGCCGCAGAGCACGTGGCACCTGCGAACCGCCACGATCGCGCGCCAGATCCTCGAGTCGGGCTACACCGCGGTGCGCGACGCCGGCGGTCTGGACGCCGGCTTCGGGCTCGCGATCCGCGACGGGCTCATCAAGGGACCTCGCCTGGTCGTGTCGCTCGCGATCATCTCGCCGACCGGCGGCCTCGGCGACCGCGTCAGCCCGTCCGGCCACACGCCGCCGGGCAGCCATGATCCGAGCCTACCGCCGAGCGTCGCTGACGGCGTCGCGGCGGTGCGCACGACGGTACGGACCATCGTCCGGGCGGGCGCGGACGTGATCAAGTGCGCCACGACCGGCGGCGCCAGCTCGCGCGCCGGCCACGGCCCGCGGGACCGCGCGTTCACGCTCGAAGAGATGAAGGCGCTCGTCGACGAGGCCCACCTGCTGGGACGCCGCGTCATGTGCCATGCGGTCGGCGGGCCCGGGCTGCGCGTGGCCATTGAGGCCGGCGTCGATTCGATCGAGCACGGCTGCTACCTCGACGAGGACCGGGAGCTGATCCCGATGATGGCCGAGCGCGGGATCGCCTTCGTCCCGACCCTGACGGTCTACGAGTACCACCGCGAGTCGCAGGCGCCCCACGTGCGCGAGCGCGCCCGCGCGTTGCGCACCCACCACCTCGAGAGCGTCGGCCGGGCACTGGCGGCTGGCGTCAACGTCGTCGCCGGGACCGACGCCGGCGGCCACGGCCACCCGAACAACGCCCTCGAGCTCGAGCACCTGGTGGCGGCGGGCCTGACGCCGATGCAGGCGCTCCAGGCGGCGACGAGCCGGGCCGCGGCGTGCCTCGGGCTCGAACACGAGATCGGCACGATCGAGAAGGGCAAGCGGGCCGACCTCATCCTGGTCGACGGCGATCCGCTCAAGGACATTCGCTTGCTTCAGGATCCTCGGCGGATCAAGCACGTCGTCAAAGGGGGGGTCACCGTCATCTCGCGTTCGTAGCTCCGTCGCGGGAGGCGGAGGAGCGACGTGGCGATGGGCTCCAGGGATCGCGGGACCACGCGGCACGCGTCCGCTATCCCGCGGCGGCTGGGCTCCATCTGGTCGCGCGTCGTCCGCTGACGCTTGTCGGGAACGGGTCCCGCTGACCCCTCGAGCCCACCGCCACGCCGCCCCTCCGATCCACCGTTGTGGGCTCAGCGACAACTCGCCGCCGCACCGCCTCACGGCCGCGCCTGGGCGACGAGGATCCACTGCGGGCTAGACGACGGCGAGGGCTTCGACTTCGATCATGTAGTCGGGATGCGAGAGCGAGGCGACCTGCACCATCGTCGAGGCCGGGCCCTTGGCGCCGAACACTTCGTCGCGAACGGCCCGGAAGTCGAGGCGGTAGCGGACGTCGGTGACGTAGGTCGTGATCTTGACGACGTTCGCGAGGGTGCCACCGCCCGCCTCCACGAGCGCCTTGACCGCCGCGAACACCGCGCGCGCCTGGCCTCGGAAGTCACCCCGGTGCTTGACGGTCCCGTCCATCTCATAGGGCACCTGCCCGGCGAGGAAGAGGATCGTCTGGACGCCCGTCACCTTGATGGCCTGGCTGTACCCCGGCGGGTCGTAGACGCCGGCCGCGCAGTACTTCTCGATCTTCGCCATGATCGGTCTCCTCTCGATCGGGTCGGGGTGAGTGGCTCGAGGCTCAGAGCTGCCCGGAATCGCCCCAGTGCTCGAGCTGCTCACGGTACTGAGGATCGTCGTAGCGGGAGAGCGCGAAGGCCGGGGCATAGGGCGGCAGGGGCTTACCGGCGATGTGGTCGGCCAACAGGTCCGCGGCGCCGTTCGAGGACATGAGCCCGTAGCCTGAAAGCGCGCCCAGCAAGTAGGCGCCCTCGACGGGCAGCGGGCACGCCAGGAGCCGGTTCTCGCGCGTCTTCGTGTAGTAACCGCCGTCGACGAAAACTCTCGGCAGTCGGGGCAGGTACGCCCCGAGCGCCGGAATCATCCGCGACATCCCACGCAGGCAGATCTCGCCGTACGCCGAATCGAACTCGATCGGGAATCTCGGCTCCACCGGCTCGACGTCGTAGGTCCAGATCATCAGCACGACCGGGCTCTCACCCGCGCCCTCGGGGCGGCCGTGTATGCCCGCTGGGAACTCCTCGACGAGACGCCGATGGGGCGGCGACGCCGCCAGCTCGTCACGCTCCTCGTCGGACCAGGGCAGCGTGACCGGGTCGGTCCAGATGGTCAGCGGCGCCGAGCGGGGCACCGCGCGCAGGACGTCGTTGAAGGCGACCTTCGCGTGACGCTCGCAGAACACCGGGACGTCCACGCCTAGCAGACGCCCCACGCGCGCCACGTACGGACCGGCCGCGGCCACGAAGCGCCCGGTGTCGATGGCCAGCGCCTGGCCGCGGGCGCTCACCCGGACGGAGCGGACGCGCCCGCCGGTCGTGTCGACCTGCTCCACGCGCCCCTCGACCAGGCGCACGCCCCGCTCGCGGGCGCGCTCGAGCATGTACATGCCGAGCTGCTGGCCGCTGAACCATCCGCAGCGGCGCGCGTGCAGCACGGCGAGCGTATCCTCCGCGAGGTATGGGAAGTGGCGCTGGACCAGCGCCGGATCCGTGATGACGTCCACGCCGGTCGGCTGATCCTCGAAGCCGTCGGCGGGCGCCAGGCGGTAGCCGCCGGGCCCGCCGCTGTGGATGCGAGCCGGACCGATGCCGCGCGTCGCCGCCTCCTGCGCCCGCTCGACGAAGACCGGCACCTGCGCGGGATCGGCCGTCGCGAAGAGGTAGCCGCGCCGATTGAGCCTGAACACGTTGCCGCTCTCCCGCGCCAGCTCCTCGAGCAGGTCGATGGACCGGTTCATGAGCGCGACCATCTGGTCGCCGGGGCCGGGCCACCAGTTCCGGTAGCACTCGGCCGACTTGTCGCTGGTCAGCGAGAGCGGCGACCCCTCATCGACCAGGACGACGCCGGAGACGCCGCGGCGGACCGCCAGGTGATACGCGGCCGCGACGCCGGCGATGCCCGCGCCGCAGATCACGACCTCCGCGGTCCGCACGCTCATTCGCATCCTCCATCCCCTGGAATTCTGCGCCGCGCAGCTTCGAGGCGAGCATAACCCACGACGGCGGTGGAGCGAGCGAGTCAGCGAACCGCTCGGGTGACCGCGCGACCTTCATCGCCGCGCCCCGATGGAGGGATCGATGCCGAGCGCGCGCGCCAGGCACAGCGCGAGGGACGGGCGGAACTACCTCGGGGCTGTGATCCCCGTGCTCAACCGCTCGCAGAGCTGCCCGAGGTCCTCTCGCTCCGCGCCGCTGAGGACGGACATCATCTCCGTCAGCCGCTGGGTATAGGCGTCGTAAGCACTCTGGATCAGACGCCGGCCGCTATCCGTGGTCGACACCACCACGCTGCGGTGATCGTCGTCGCTCCGCTGCCGGCGGAGCAGCCCGCGCTCTTCCAGCGTGGCGAGCGCCGCGGCCTCGACCTCGCGCTCGCCGACGGGCTCACGCTCCAGGACGCCGCTGAGCTCGTAGAGCTGCGCCGGACTGAGTCCCGTCTCGCTGATGCTCCGCTGAAGCTCGGCGCCGAGATCTTCGGTCGCCCGGCTCATCTTGACGAAGGACTCGAGCGCTCTGATCTCATCTTCCGTCACGCCGTATCGAGAGCCGATGAGGCTGCTTGCCATGTGTCGCTCCTCCGGTGCCGTGTCTCGCACCACCGATGTTAGAAGGGAAACGGCGGTGGTCGACTCCCCCGTGGCTACGGCCCCCTGTCTAGCGGTGCACGAGCGCCCAGCCGTGGGTTTGGAGATCCTTGCTGACGTCCCGGACGCGCCGATCTGCGCGGCGCTTGTCCCCCGCCGAGGGCACCCGGCGCTGACGCCGTTCCTCCAGCCGACGGTCGAGCATCACTTCCATGGTCTCGCTGGCGAACACGTGCTTGAGGTACGGGTACCGATGGGGTTCCTTCTGCGACACAATGATGACGAGCCTGGCCACAACTGCCTCCGCTACGGTTGCCGTCTCCGAGCCCTGGCTTCAACGTAAGGCCCGGGCGCCACGCCGGCGCGTCCCTGCGCCGAAGGTTCGACCACCTGAGCCCGCGACCGCAGACAAGTGCCCACATAGCCTATGCTCCCCAGCACTTTCCGGAAACAAGGTCAATACCGTAACCGAGCGAGGAGAATACCTGGCGCTATGGCCGGGGGGGCTACCGGGTCGGCTGGATCGTCAGCTCGCCTGTCGAGCGGAGCGTGATGGCGTAGGCGCGGTCTTTCCCGAGCCGGGTCGAGACCGCCTCGCCGTGCAGGGCCCGAATCCCGCGCCGCCGCGCCTCCTCGGGATCGTTGGCCAGCTCCCAGAACCGCGCCCACAGCTCCCGCTCGAACGCCGTCGGCGCTCGCTCCGCCGCGTAGCTCTGCGGTATCTGTCCCTCGCGGTCCAGCACGTCGCCTTCGGCGGGCCGCCGGCGATCGGTGAAGATCCGCCGGAAGAGCAGCAACGCCTTGCCCTTGAGCGCGTCGCCCGCGGTCACGAAGTTGTCCTCGAACTTGATCACGAGCGCGTCGACGTACACCTCGTCGCCCTCGAGCGTGAGCTCGCGCGGCTCGCCGACGATGTCGCCCTGGGGGTCGATCTCGGTGAACCGGACGCGGGTCCGCACGTGGCCCTCGGGGCCGCGCGCCTGGTCGAGTACGACGAGTCGCGCCCGCCGCTCGGTGTGCCGGAGGAGTCGCACCGCCGCCTCGAGGGCCTGGTTGCGCTCGGTCAGCGCGCGGATCTGCGCGTCGCGCTCCGCGATCTGTCGCTGGTGCTCGCGCCCTGGCGCCAGGACGAGCCGGTCCGCCAGATAGACGCCCCCCGCGCCCGCGGCGACGAGGAGCAGAGCCCAGATGAATCCGGGGCGCAGCACGCTCTATGACCTCCACTGTTCATAGCCGCGCGCCTCGGCCGGCGGGGCCCCAGCCCCGCGACGACCGGCGGCGCGCACTACGGCCGATGGTACACTCACCGCCGGTGATCCCACGTATTCTCGGGCTCGTCGCGCTGTGCGCGCTCGCGTCGATCGGCGGAGCAGCGCGCCCGGCGCGCGGCGCCGACGGACTGCACCTCGTCCTGACGCCCTCGCAGAAGCCGACCGATCTCATGGCGACCGGCGAGGAGTTCGGCAAGGTCATCGCCCAGCTCACCGGCATCCCCGTGCGGGTGACGGTCGCGTCGGACTACGCCGCGGTGATCGAGGCGCTGCGGAACCGCACCGCGGATCTGGCGTTCGTGCACCCCGGCGGCTACGTGCTGGCGAGCCGCGAGGCGAAGGCGAGGATCGTGGTGAGGAATCTCTGGCACGGCAAGAGCTCGTTCACCTCGCGCATCTACGTGCGCCGCGAGGCCGGGCTCAAGACGCTGGAGGCCCTGCGCGGCAAGACGATCGCGTTCATCGATCCGGCGAGCTCGTCCGGTTACATCTACCCGATGGTGCTCCTGATCCAGCGCGGGCTCGTGAAGAACCGCGACCCCAAGACGTTCTTCCGCGAGGTCGTCTTCGCCGGCGCCCACGACGCGGGCATGCGCGCGCTCCTCAACGGCCACGTCGACGCGCTGGCCTCGTTCGACATGGCCCGCGAGCAGTACCTCAGCGATCCGGCCGAGCGCGAGCGGATCGTCTTCGTCGCAGAGACGCCGGAGATCCCGGAGGCCGGCATCGCCGCGCGCGACGGCCTCGACGCGGCGACCTTCGCGAAGGTGCGGGCGGCCCTCCTGCAGATTCGCGCGCCCGCCTATGCCGCGCTGCTCAAGCGCCTCTACGAGATCGACGGGTTCGCGCCAGCCGAAGACCGTGACTACGATCCGGTGCGCGCAGCGATCGAGCTGCTCGGCGTCCGACCCCGCTGAGTCCTTCCGACTCTCGGGCGATGATCGAGGTCGCGGGGCTGCGAGTCGTCCTGCCGCCGGCGACCGCGGCGATCGACGGAATCGACCTGGTGGTGAGCCGCGGCGAATTCGTCGCGGTGCTCGGCCGGAGCGGTGCCGGCAAGACGACGTTCCTCCGCTCGCTCAACCGCCTCGTCGAGCCCACCGCCGGGACGATCCGCGTCGCCGGCCGCGCCGTCACCGGCGCGGGTGCGGCGGAGCTGCGCGAGATCCGGCGGCAGATCGGCATGGTCTTCCAGCAGTTCAACCTGGTGCGCCGCGCCTCGGTGCTGGAGAACGTCCTGGCCGGACGGCTCGGCTACGTGCCGGCGGTCCCGAGCGTGCTCGGACGCTTTCCGGCCGCCGATCGTGAGCAGGCGCTCGCGTGCCTGGCCCAGGTCGGGCTCGCGCACTTCGCCGATCGCCGCGCCGACACGCTGTCGGGCGGCGAGCAGCAGCGGGTCGCGATCGCGCGCGCGCTCGCGCAGCGGCCGGCGGTCGTCCTGGCCGACGAGCCCACCGCGAGCCTGGATCCCTCGCTGACCAGCAGCATCATGGACATCCTCAAGGCGATCAACGTCGAGCACGGCCTCACGCTGGTGGTGAGCCAGCACCAGCTCGAGACCGCGCTGGCCTACGCCACGCGCATCGTCGGCTTCCGCCAGGGCCGCGTGACCTTCGACGGCCCGCCGTCCGGTGTCACGCCAAGTGTTGCGCGCATGATCTACGGAGATGGCTCATAACCCGCGCAATCGTCTTCACCGCGCTCGTCGTCTTAGCGTGGCTGGTCTGGGACACCGGCGCCGACCCGGTGAGGCTGGCCCGCGGCGTTCCGTGGATCCTCGACTTCCTCCGGCGCATGATGCCGCCGGATCTGCGTGTGCTGCCGGCGGCGCTCGCCGGCGCGCTCAAGACCGTCGAGATCGCGCTGCTCGGCACCGCGGTCGCCGCCCTCCTGGCGCTGCCGCTCGGTTTCCTCTCCGCGCGCAACGTGGCGCCCGGGGCCGTCTTCTATCCCGCGCGCGCCGTGCTCAATTTCCTGAGGAGCGTGGACACGCTCGTCTACGCGCTGATCTTCGTGGCGGCGGTCGGCCTCGGCCCCTTCCCCGGCGTGCTCGCGGTCGTGGCGTACACGACGACCTCGCTCGCCAAGCTCTACTCCGAGGCGGTCGAGGGCATCGATCCCGGCCCCGTCGACGCCGTCACCGCCACCGGCGCCACGCGTCTTCAAATACTAAGATACGCGGTGATCCCGCAGGTGCTGCCGCTCTTTCTGTCGTACGTCCTCTATCGCCTCGAGTCCAACATCCGCGCCGCCACCGTCCTCGGCTTCGTGGGCGCCGGCGGTATCGGCTTTTATCTTCAAACCTATCTCCGGCTGATCGACTATCCCGCGGCGTCCACGGTGCTGCTGGTCACGGTCGCGATGGTGATGGTCGTCGACGCGATCAGCTCGCGGCTGCGGGATCGCCTGGTGTGACGGTTCGGTTGCGGCCCTGACAAAGCCCAGGCGTCTGGGCTAGAATCGCGTCCACCTCGCGGTGGTCGTGCGCGCCGCAGGTCGTCGCGGGGCTGGGACCCCGCCCCCGAGGCGCGCGTATATAGGGAGGGCCTCATGGCTCACGGGACACTCGTAAGGCTCGGCTCCGTTCTCTTGTGCGTCGCGATCGTCGTGGCGGCGATCGGCCTCGCCTCCACCACCGTCCGCGCGGCGAAGGCGACGCTCAACGTCTACACGGCCGTCGAGGCGGACGATCTCAAGAAGTACGCGGCCCGCTTCAACGAGGACCATCCGGACATCGAGATCAAGTGGGTCCGTGACTCGACCGGCGTCATCACCGCCAAGCTCCTCGCCGAGAAAGCCAACCCGCAGGCCGACGTCATCTGGGGCCTGGCCGCGACGAGCCTCCTGGTGCTGAAGCCCGAGGGCCTGCTGCTGCCGTACGCCCCGAAGGGGCTCGAGCGCCTCGACGCCCAGTTCCGCGACAAGGACAACCCGCCGGCGTGGGTCGGCATGGACGCCTGGGTCGCCGCGCTCTGCTTCAACACGGTGGAAGCGCAGAAGAAGAACCTGCCCAAGCCCGCCTCGTGGAAGGATCTGACCAAGCCGGTCTACAAGGGCACGCTCGTGATGCCGAACCCGGCGTCATCCGGCACCGGGTTCCTCGACGTCACCAGCTGGCTCCAGCTCTTCGGCGAGGCGGAGGGCTGGAAGTATATGGACGCGCTCCACCAGAACATCGGCGTCTACACGCACTCGGGCTCGAAGCCGTGCACGATGGCCGGCGCCGGCGAGTATCCGATCGGGGTGTCCTTCGAGTTCCGTGCGGCGCGGCAGAAGCGGCAGGGCGCGCCGATCGACATCGTGTTCCCGTCGGAGGGCTCGGGCTGGGACATGGAGGCGACGGCGATCGTGAAGGGCACGAAGAACCTGGAGGCCGCCAAGACACTGCTCGACTGGTCGGTCAGCGACAAGGCCATGAAGCTCTACAACGAGGGCTACGCGGTGGTGGCGATCTCGAAAATGTCCAAGCCGATCGAGTTCCTCCCCGACAACATGCTGCAGCACATGATCAAGAACGACTTCCAGTGGGCGGCGGTGAACCGCGCCAAGATTCTGGCCGAGTGGGAAAAGCGCTACGGCGCGAAGTCGGAGCCCAAGAAATAGCGGCGGCGCCGTACCTTCGCATCCAGCGCCTCACCAAGCGGTTCGGCGCGTTCACCGCGCTCGATGACCTCTCGCTGGAGATCGCCGAGGGCGAGTTCGTGTGCTTCCTCGGCCCGTCGGGCTGCGGCAAGACGACGCTGCTGCGGACCATCGCCGGCCTCGACGTCCAGACCTCCGGCCGCATCGAGCAGGGCGGCCGAGACATTTCGGCGCTGCCGGCGACCAAGCGCGACTTCGGCATCGTCTTCCAGTCCTACGCGCTGTTTCCGAACCTGACCGTCACCCGCAACGTCGCCTACGGGCTCGACAACACCCGGGCGCGCCGCGCCGACGTGGTCAAGCGGGTGCACGAGCTGCTCGACATGATGGGCCTCGTCGAGCACGCCGCCAAGTATCCGGCGCAGCTCTCGGGCGGCCAGCAGCAGCGGGTGGCGCTGGCCCGCGCGCTGGCGACCTCGCCCGGCCTCTTGCTGCTGGACGAGCCGCTGTCGGCCCTCGACGCCAAGGTGCGCGTGTACTTGCGCCACGAGATCAAGCAGCTCCAGCGGCGCCTGGGCGTGACCACGATCATGGTCACGCACGATCAGGAGGAGGCGCTCACGATGGCCGATCGCATCGTGGTGATGAACCACGGGGCGATCGAGCAGATCGGCACGCCGCTCGAGATCTATCGCGCGCCGGCCTCGCCGTTCGTGGCCGACTTCATCGGCGTGATGAACTTCGTGGCCGGGACCGTGGCGCGCGACCGCGCGGTGCGGGTCGGGCGGACGGAGCTCGCCTGCGAGGTGGACGGCTTCGCTCCCGGCACGCCGGTGACGCTCGCCATCCGGCCGGAGGACATCCTGGTCCACGACGCCCGCGGCGGCGAGGGCAACGTCGTGCGGGTCCGGGTGGACGCTCTCGCGTTCCTGGGCTCGTTCTTCCGGGCCGACCTCGTGGGCGACGCGATGGACGGGGTGCTCCTTCGCGCCGATCTCCCGGTGGACCTCGTTCGCCGACGATCGATCGCGGAGAAGAGCGAGCTGTCGGCCCTCCTGCCGCCGGAGCGGATCCGGATCTACCCCGGAGACACGATCCATCGCTGACGCCGCCCTCGCGCGCGGGGCCGAGGTCGCCGCCGCCGTTCGGCCCGAGTCGAGCCGCGACGACCGGCTCATGCGCGCGTTCATCGGGGTCATCGGTCTCTACCTCGTCGTCGCGCTCGCGCTGCCGCTCGGACTCATGCTCGGCAAGAGCCTCCAGGGCTCGAAGGACGAGTTCGTCGGACTCGCGAACTACGTCCGGTACTTCTCGACGCCCGCTCTATTCCAATCGATCGGCAACAGCCTGTGGGTCTCGATCCTCAGCACCGCGATCACGGTGCCGTCGGCGTTCGCCTACGCCTACGCGCTCACCCGCACCCGCATGCCGCTCCGCGGGCTCTTCAAGACCATCGCGCTGGTTCCGATCCTGGTGCCGTCGCTCCTGCCCGGCCTCGCGCTCGTCTACCTCTTCGGTAACCAGGGACTGATCAAGGGGCTCCTGCTCGGGCACAGCATCTACGGACCGATCGGCATCGTGATGGCGGAGGTCTTCACGACCTTCCCGCACGCCCTGCTGATCATCCTGGCGGCGCTGGCGCTCGCCGACGCGCGGCTCTACGAGGCGGCGGTGGCGCTCCGCGCGTCACCGGCCCGCATCTTCTGGACCGTCACACTGCCGGGGGCGCGCTACGGCCTCATCAGCGCGACCTTCGTGGTGTTCACGACGGTCATCACCGACTTCGGCGCGCCGAAGGTGATCGGCGGCCAGTACAACGTGCTGGCCACCGACGTCTACAAGCAGGTGATCGGGCAGCAGAACTTCCAAATGGGCGCGGTCGTCAGCGTCATCTTGCTCATGCCGGCGATCTTCGCCTTCCTGGTCGATCGCGCGGTCCGCCGCCGGCAAGTAGCGCTGCTGTCGGCGCGGGCGGTGGTGTACGAGCCCACGCCGAAGCGCGTCCTCGACCTCGCGATGCTCGCCTATTGCACCCTGATCGGCATGGCCATCCTCAGCATCGTCGCGGTCTCGCAGTTCGCCGCCCTGGTGAAGTTCTTCCCCTACAACCTCACGCTGACCTGGGCGCACTACGACTTCGACACGAAGGGCGGCGGCGGCTGGGCGTCCTATTACAACTCGATCCGGCTGGCGTTCCTCACCGCCATGGTCGGCACGGTCATCGTGTTCGTGGGCGCGTACCTGGTCGAGAAGACCCGCGGCTTCGCGCTGGGCCGCGCGCTGTTCCACTTCCTGGCGATGCTCCCGATGGCGGTGCCGGGCCTGGTGCTCGGGCTCGCCTACATCTTCTTCTTCAACGCGCCGGCGAACCCGCTCAACGTGCTCTACCGCACGATGACGATCCTGGTCGTCAACACCGTCGTCCACTTCTACACGGTCGGCCACCTCACCGCGCTCACCGCGCTCCGCCAGATGGACCCGGAGTTCGAGACGGTGTCGGCGTCGCTCAAGCAGCCCTTCTACCGGACCTTCTGGCGCGTGACGGTGCCGGTGTGCCTACCGTCCACGCTCGACATCGCGATCTACATGTTCGTCAACGCGATGACGACCGTCTCGGGTGTCGTCTTCATCTACGGTCCCAGGACCGAGCTGGCCTCGATCTCCGTGCTCAACATGGACGACACCGGCGAGATCGCCTCGGCCGCCGCGATGGCGATGATGATCTTCTACACCAACACCGCGGCTCGCGGCCTCCACCTCCTGCTCGCTCGCTGGCTCGAGCACCGGACCCAAGCTTGGCGCCGCCGATGAACTTCACATTCTCCGCGACGTGCCGGCGGCGGCGGCGGGCGTGTGCGGGAGGGGTCGCGGCTACCACGCGGCACGCGTGCGCTGCTCCGCGGCGGCTGGGCTCCATCTGGGCGCGCGTCGGCCCGCCGCCGGTTGGAGGGAACGGGTCCCGTCGACCCCTCCCGCACACGCCCACCACCGCCGCCTCCCGTTGCGACAATCTCAAGTTGATCCTCTGCCGGAGCATGGGCGGATTCCTCGTACCTCCGCCCACCGTCGGTGGCGCCCTTTCACAGGCGCGAGCGTGAAGATGAGAGATCAGGCGCGGGTGGTGATCATCGGTGGCGGGATCGCGGGGTGTAGTGTCGCGTTTCACCTGGCGGAGAAGGGGTGGACGGATGCGGTGCTGGTCGACAAGGGCGAGCTCACCAGCGGAACCACGTGGCATGCGGCGGGGATGGTCACCCACTTCCACACCTCGCCGACGCTCATGCGGATGCGGCAGTACTCGATCGCGCTCTACCGGCGCCTGCAGGCCGAGCCGGGATCGGTCGAGCACTGGCACGAGGTCGGCAGCCTGCGCGTCGCGTCGAGCCGGGACCAGATGCGTGGACACGATCTCGCCGGCCGAGTCGCTGCGCATCTTTCCCCTCATGTCCCCCGAAAATCTGTACGGCGCGATGTACCTGCCCGGCGATGGGTGGATCGATCCGAGCGGCGCCACGATGGAGCTGGCCGCGCGGGCGCGCCGGCTGGGCGTCGAGATCGTCACTGGCGTGCGGGTCACCGGGGTCACGCGCGGAGCGCGCGGCGAGGTCACGGCGGTCGAGACCGAGGGCGGCGCCATCAGGACCGAGTGCGTGGTCAACGCCGGCGGCATGTGGGCCGCGCAGATCGCCGCGATGGTCGGCGTCAGCAGCCTGCCGATCACGCCGCTGATCCACCAGCATCTGGCCACGAAGCCGATCCCCGGGCACGAGCTCGGCCGCGCGACGCCGTGCCTGCGTGACCCGGAGAACCTCGCCTACATGCGCGAGGAAGTCGGCGGCTTCCTGATCGGCGGCTTCGAGCGGAGCCCGGTCGCGTGGTCGATCGACGGCGTGCCGTGGGACTTCACGCAGAAGCTCCTGCCCTCCGACTGGGAGCTGTTCAACGAGATCCTCGAGGGCGCCATCCGCCGGGTGCCCGTGCTCGCCCAGGCCGAGCTCGCGCACCTGGTGAACGGTCCAGAGGGCATCACGCCGGACAGCCGTCCCCTGCTCGGACCCCTGCCGGGCGTGCCGGGCTTCTGGATGGCGGCCGGCCTCTCCCACACGGGGTTCGGCGCCGGGGGGGCGATCGGCGCGATCCTCGCCGACTGGCTCGTCGAGGGCGAGCCGCCCTACGACGTGACGGAGCTGAACGTGCGGCGCTTCGGCCCCGTGTACGCCGATCGCGCGTATGCCGCCGAGCGCGCGCGCGAGTCGTACAAGTACTACTACATGCTCCGCTACCCTCACGACGAGAACGAGTGGGCCCGCGGGCGCCGCCCGAGCCCGCTCGACGCGCGCCTCGCCGAGGCCGGCGCCGTGTTCGGCGAGAAGAACGGCTGGGAGCGGCCGAACTACTTCGTGCCGGGCGCGAGGGGGCGGCGCGCTGGCGTGGACCAGCGCGCGTGGGGCTGGGTGCGGCCGCAGTTCTTCGAGCGCGTGGGCGCCGAGCATCGAGCGGTGCGCGAGCGGGCCGGGCTCTTCGACTTCACCTCGTTCGGCAAGCTCGACGTGAGCGGGCCCGGGGCCCTGGCGTTGCTCCAGCGGCTCGCCGACAACGACGTCGACCGTCCACCCGGCACCGTCATCTACACGCAGTTCTTGAACCCGCGTGGCGGGATCGAGAGCGATCTGACCATCACCCGCTGGGCCGAGGATCACTTCCGGGTGACGACGGGCAGCAACTTCCTCGCGAGCGATCTCGGCTGGATCCGGATGCACATGCCGTCCGGGGGCGTGGAGGTGCGCGACGTCACCGACCAGCTCGCGTGCATCGGCCTCTGGGGACCCGCGGCGCGCCGCGTGCTGGCGATGGCCACGGCGGGCGACGTGTCCAACGAGGCGCTTCCTTATATGTCGGCGCGCTGGATCGACCTGGCCGGCGTCCGCGTCCAGGCCCAGCGCGTGACGTACGTGGGCGAGCTCGGCTGGGAGCTCTACGTCCAGAACGAGCGCGGCGTCGCCGTGTGGGACGCGCTGCTGAGCGCCGGCCGCCCCTTCGGCGTCGAGCCGGCCGGTTACAAGGCCGTCGACTCGCTGAGGCTCGAGAAGGGCTACCGCTACTGGAGCAGCGACCTCACGCCGGCCGAGAACCCATACGAGGCGGGCCTCGGCTTCTGCGTGCGGCTGCAGAAGTCCGACTTCATCGGGCGCGATGCGCTGCGCCGGATCAAGGCCGCGGGCGTCCAGCGGAAGCTCTGCACGATCACGCTGACCGCGGCGCTCCCGCACGACTCCGATCTCTACGGCGGCGAAGCGGTCTACGCGGACGGTCGCGTGATCGGTCGGCTCCGGAGCGGAGGCTGGGGCTACACGGTCGGCAAGCACATCGGCTTCGTCTACTTGCCGCCGGCGCTCGGCGCCGTCGGCACGCCCCTCGAGGTCGAAGCGTTCGGCGTGCGGCACGCCGCCGAGGTGGCGCCCGACGTGCTGTACGATCCGGCCGGCGCCCGCCTCCGCCTCTAGATCTCTCGCCTATAATGCTGACGATGGCGCATGTCGAAGCCCGCGCGTTGCTGGACCGGCTGATCACCGAGCACAAGGCCGGCCACGCCCTCCAGCGCGAGTTCCAGACCGACCCCGGCATCTACCAGCTCGACGTCGATCGCATCTGGCGCCGTGGCTGGCTCTTCGCCGGCCACGCGTGTCAGGTGAAGCGTCCGGGTGACTATTTCGTCTTCGACGTCGACACCGACTCGGTCATCGTGATCCGCGGCGACGACGAGCGGATCCACGCGCTTCACAACACGTGCCGCCATCGCGGCATGAAAGTCTGCCAGAGGGAATCCGGCCACGCCGCCCGCATCGTCTGCCCGTATCACCAATGGTCGTACGCGCGGAACGGCGATCTGGTGGCGTGCGGCGGGATGGACCGGGACGGTGATCTCGATCGGCGCGACTACGGCCTGCACCGCGTCCACGCCCGCGAGGTCGGCGGGCTCGTGTTCGTCTGCCTGGCCGCGGAGCCGATCCCGTTCGAGCCGGCCGCGCAGGCGCTCGCCCCGCTGCTGGGCCCGCAGGGATTCGAGCGCGCCAGGGTCGCCGCGGCGCGCGACTACGAGGTGCGCGCGAACTGGAAGCTCGTGTGGGAAAACAACCGCGAGTGCTGGCACTGCAACGCGAACCATCCCCAGTACGTCAAGGCCAACTACGACAACGCGCCGATCGACGACGCCGCGCTCCGGCGTGAGATCGAGGCGCAGGCCCACGCGACCTCGGCACGGCTCGAGGCCGATGGCCTCCTGATCGACTATCGGGAGGCGGGCATGGCGCCCTTCCCGGCGCCCGATTGCTGGTGGTCGATCAACCGCACGCCGCTGGTCCCGGGCTGGGTCACCGAGTCGATGGACGGCAAGCCGGTCGCGCCCCTGATGGGCAGCTACTCGACGCGTGACGTCGGCACGCTCCGCATGCGCACGATGCCGAACTTCTGGAACCATGCGAGCAGCGATCACGCGGTGTCCACCCGCCTGGCCCCGGCCGGTCCACAGACGACGCGCGTGCAGGTCCAGTGGCTCGTGCACGAGGACGCCGTCGAGGGCACGGACTACGAGCTCGACGCGCTGCTGCCCTTCTGGGAGCTGACGAGCGTCCAGGACTGGACCCTGTGCGAGAAGAACCAGGCGGGCGTGAACTCGTCCGCGTTCACGCCCGGGCCCTACTCCACGAAGCGCGAGTACAACGTGATCCGTTACACGGAGTGGTATCTGCACGAGATCGCGCGGCCGTAGGGCCAGGAAGTGCTCCGGCTCGACGGTCCCGGCGCGTCTAGTCCTCGCTCGGTCGCGACTCGTCGGCGAAGCGGAGCAGCGCGATCACGAGCGCGACGATCACCGGGCCCAGGACCATCCCGATCACGCCGAACGTCGAGAGACCGCCCATGAGGCCGAGAAAGACCGGGAGCGTCGAGATCTGAGCCCGGCCCGAGACGACGAGGGGCTTCAAAAAGTTGTCGATGGTGCCGACCAGCGCCAGCGACCACATCAGCAGGAAGACCGACGCCCCCAGCCGCTCCTGCACCAGGAGCACGGCGACGGCCGGGATCCAGACGAGCGCGGTGCCCACCATCGGCACCAGCGACACGATCGAGCTCAGCACCCCGAACACCACGGGCGAGGGCAGCCCGACCAGGGCGAAGCCGATCCCGAGGAGCGTGCCCTGGGCCACCGCGGTGAGGAGCGTGCCGAGGACGACAGCGCGCGTGACCGCGGACAGATGAGCGAGCAGCGTCGCCTTCCGCGCCGGGTCCATCGGGATCAGGCGCACGGCCCGCCGGACCATGTCCGCGCCGTCACGCAGGAAGAAGAACAGGAGGAAGAGCACCAGGACGAAACCGACCACGACGCCGAGGGCGCCGACGACGAACGCGCCGCTCATGCCCACCGCGGTTCGCAGAGCGCTCTGACCGCTCTGCAGCAGCCAGTCCTGGATCTGCTCCGCGCTCACCGGCAGATGGGCCAGCATGCGATCGATGACTCCCTGGAGCAGCGGCACGCGAAGGACGTCGCTCATCTTGGTGATGTGGTGTTTCTGGGCGAGCGCCTCGAGACGGCCGACCAGCTCGGTGGCCTGGCCGACGAAGGCCAGCGCCAGCAGCGCGGCCGGCAGCAGGATCAACAGGACGCTCGCGAGCGTGATCAGGAAGGCCGCGAGCCCGCGCCGGCCTCGGAGCGCGCGGCCGAGCGCCTCGTTGACCGGCGACAGCAGGAAGGCCAGGAGGAACGCCCACAGGATCGAGCCCACGAAGGGCTGGACCATCCAGTAGAGGGCCACCCCGAGCAAGCCGGCGGCGACGAGAGCGAACACTCTCGGGTAGAAGCCGCCGTCCGACGGCCGCACGCGATCCGCCCTACCCCCGGCCGACCGGCGACTCGAGAAGCTCGCGCCGCCGGCGCTCGAATCGCTCCAGCAGCAGATCGATGTGCATCGTCAGGTGAAAGATCTCGCCGGAGTATTTCAGCGGGACGTCGGTCTCGTCGATCACCTGTCGCCGCAACACGCGCAAACGATCGATCTCACTCTTCAGCTCCTCGGCCGAGAGCGTCTCGCCGCGCTCCTCCGACTCGCGCAGCACGACGTAGCGGCGCGCGATGCGACGTCGATACATGTTCTCGACGGTCGGCCGCAGCCAGCCGAGGAGCGGGAACAGCAGGGTGACCGCCGGCAGGATCACCAGCACGGTGCGATCGAGCAGCCCGGCGAGCCAGAACGGGAACGTGCGCTCGAGCCACGAGGGCCCGCTGCGGAGGTACCGGCGAGCTTGCTCGTTCAGCGGGAGCTCGAGGTTCGCCTCAGACGGAAACTGGCCGGCGCGCTCGAGCTGACCACCCTTGCGATGCACCCGATCGGCCGCGTCGAGCAGGAGCCTGACGAGGTCCGGGTGGATGCGGGCGCTCACGACGAGCGCCGCGGTCACGCCGAACACCGTCCGATCCTCGCGGGGAATGTTGTGCGCCATGTCGAGCACGCCCTCGCTGATGCGCAGCGTCTCCATGAACTGGTAGCGCCCGGCGTAGGCGGGAAGTCGACGCTCCGCCATCAGCTCGATGCGGGGATTCGAGAGCAGCCGCTGGACCAGCGACGCGCGCGGCGCCAGCACGAAGAAGGCGACGTCGACCCGTCCGCTCGTCAGGGCGTGCTCGGCTTCGACGTTCCCCAGCGGGAGCAGGAACGTGCCGTCTTCCGTCACGCCGTTGTCGGTCAGCAGGCGAAGGACGAGCGCCCGCGTGCCGCTGCCCTCTTCGCCCACCGCCAGGCTGCGGCCATGCAGCTCGGACAGGGACGTCACGCCGAGGCCCTTTCGGTGAAAGATCCACAGAGGCTCATAGAAGAGGCTGCCGAGTGCGGTCAGGCCGGTCACGCCTTCCGGGACCGTGCCACCCTGCACGAATCCGACGTCGACCTCGCCAGCCATCAGCTTCTGCAGTGTCGCCATGGAGCCCGGGCCGGGTCGAATCTCCAGCTTGAATCCCTGCTGGGCGAGCAATCGTCTGTATTCCAGGGCGTACCGATAGTAGGCGCCATCGACGGGGCCGGTCGAGATGACGAGACGCCGGGGAGGCAGCGGGCCGGCGAACCGGTTGGAGATCAGGACACCGATCGCGAGCGCCAGGACGACAGGGGCGCCGATCAGGGCGAGCTGGATCCACCGCTGTCGCAGTCGGGTCATGGTCGGCGGGCCCCTCACCCGCCTTCACCAGTCTAGCCCGTGAGGGTGAGGATAGAATCGCTCCGTGATACGGTCGTGGTCGTGAGGTAAGGACCCGCCATGCCCTGGGCCCCCCATATCCAGGCGCTCGTCGAGCGCCACCCCGTCCTGCGAGCCGTGGGCAACACCCCCCTGGTGCCGGTCGAGATCTTCCGCGGCGAGCTGCCCGACGTGGAAGTATTCGCAAAGATGGAGTCTCTGAACCCCGGGGGCTCGCTCAAAGACCGGCCGGTGCTGCGTATGCTCCTGGGCGCCCTGGACGACGGACGGCTCAAGCCGGGCAAGACGGTGCTGGACAGCTCGTCCGGCAACGCTGGCATCGCGTACGCGATGATCGGCAGGATCATCGGCGTGCCGGTCGAGATCGTGATCCCCGACAACGCCAGCGCAGAGCGCAAGAAGCGGATGCTCGCCCACGGGGCGAAGCTCACCTTCACGGACGCGCTGCTCGGTTACGACGAGGCGCTGCGCGAAGTCCGCCGCCGATACGAGGCCGAGCCCGGCAGCTACTTCTTCTGCGACCAGTACAGCAACGCCGACAACTGGCGGGCCCACTACGAGACGACAGCCGCCGAGATCTTGCAGCAGACCGGGGGCCGGCTGACCCACGTGATCGTCGGCGTCGGGACCGGCGGCACCCTGACCGGCCTCGGTCGGCGCCTCAAGGAGCACGACCCCTCGATCCAGGTGATCTGCGTCATTCCCGAAGCCTTCCCGGGCGTGGAGGGGCTCAAGCCGCTCGGGCGCGCAGAGGACATCGTCCCGGCCATCCTGGACCAGGACTTGATCGACGAGCGCCTGCCGGTGACCGTCGACGAAGCGTATGCGATGTGCGTGCGGCTGGGTCGGGCGGGCTTCTTCGTCGGTCAGTCATCCGGGGCCTACATGGCCGGCGTCGCGCGCGTCGCTCGTCGCCTCGGCCGCGGGCGCTTCGTGACGATCTTCAACGACCTGGGCGAGCGCTACTTTTCCACCCGCCTCTGGGATTAGGGGCGAACCGCCGCGGGGGCGATTCCAGGGCCCGGAATTCCGTTCCACCCTCCCGATCGAATTCGGTTTATCCTACGCGTGAGCATCCCGTGACGGGGGCCAAGATTGGGAGGTCAATAATGCCAGGGGATAGGGTGTTCGATCGGACCGCTGAAGACATCGGCAACATCTTGCTGCTCGAGCACGTCAACGTGAAGATCCCGGACCAGGTGGTCGCGACGAACTTCTACGTGACGGCTCTCGGGCTCACCCGCGACCCGTACATGAATACCGGCACCGAAAACATGTGGATCAACGCGGGGCAGCAGCAGTTCCACATGCCGACCGGGAAGCCGGAAGTGCTCCGGGGGGTCGTCGGCTTCGTCATTCCGGACCTCGAAGGGCTGAAGATGCGATTGGGGACTGCTCGCGAGAAGCTCGCGGGCACGAAGTTCACGTGCGCCGCCGAGGACAAGTACATCAGCGTGACCTGTCCCTGGGGCAACCGCCTGCGCTTCCACGCCCCGGGTCCCGAGTTCGGCGACATGACCCTCGGCATCCCGTACGTCGAGTTCAACGTGCGGCCGGGCGCCGCGGTCGGGATCGCGAAGTTCTACCAGGCCGCGATGGGCGCGCCCGCCAGCGTGTCGTTCAACGGCAACGTCGCGGCGAAGGTCCAGGTCGGGGCCAAGCAGCATCTGATCTTCCGCGAGACCGCCGAGCCCGAGGTGCCGTACGACGGTCACCACATCGCGGTCTACGTCGTGAATTTCTCGGGGCCGCACCGGTGGCTGAAGGAGCGCGGCCTCGTCAGCGAGGAGTCGAACCCGGTGCAGTACCGGTTCAAGGACATCGTCGACCCGGAGACCTCGAAGGTGCTCTTCACCATCGAGCACGAGGTGCGCAGCGCGACTCATCCGATGTTCATGCGCCCGCTCGTGAGCCGCAATCCAGCGCAGCGGCAGGCGACCTACCAGCGGGGCCGCGACGCGTTCTACCCGGGATCCAATTAATGTGAGATGGGGGGCCTCGACGGGCCCCCCAAGCCCCCCGTGAGTTGGGGGGCCTCGACGGGCGACAAAGACCCCTGTTGCCACCCCTGACCTGAGCATCAGGTTCGAGGGTACGCTGGCCGTGGCCGCGTAGCCCGTCATTCTCGCGCGAGAACACCGACGCCCCGGTGCCCTTGGCCGGGGCGCTGGTGCGTCTGGAGGCCTTCGGCTAGACTCCCGGCAGCATGCGACTGATCGGGCTCGCGGTCGTTCTCGCTCTCAGCCTTATTCTGGCGCCGCTCGCTGGCGAAGCGCAGCAGACGACGAAGATCCCACGGGTCGGTCTCCTCGATTACGCAGCCTTCTGGAGCCCCTTGCGGCAAGGGCTTCGCGACCTCGGCTACGTGGAAGGTCAGAACATTGCCTTTGAGTATCGGCGGTCTGAGGGACGAAGTGAGCGGTTACGCGACCTCGCCGCAGAGTTGGTCCGGCTCAAGGTGGACGCCATCGTGAGCTATGGGACGCCGGCAACCCTTGCGGCCCAACAGGCGACGACGACGATCCCCATCGTCATGGTGGGCACCGGCGACCCTCTGAGGACCAGGCTCGTCGCCAGCCTCGCACGCCCAGGCGGGAACATCACAGGGAACACAATTCTCGGCCCGGAGATCGTCACCAAACGGCTGCAACTGCTCAGGGAGGCTGTTCCCATGCTCTCCCGGGTCGCCCTTCTCTACAACCCGGCGAATCCCTCCAATGCCCTTAATTTTCAGGAATTGCAGGTAGGAGCCCCGGCGCTAGGTGTGACGCTGCAAGCAGTGGAAGTGAGTAGTCCGGACCAGTTCGAGAGCGCCTTCGCCGCGATGATGAGCGAGCGCCCCGACGCACTCATAGTGACTGCTGACCCCATCCATCAGCTTCACGTGCGGTGGATCGTGGACTTCGCGGCAAAGAGGCGGTTGCCGGCAATGTATCAAGTGCCGGAGAATGCGGTCGCCGGGGGCCTCATAGCCTACGGAGCAAGCCTCCCCGAGTTGTTTCGACGGGGCGCACTTTACGTGGACAGGATTTTGAAGGGTGCCAAACCCGCCGATCTTCCAGTGGAGCAGCCCACCAAGTTCGAGTTGGTGATCAACCTCAAGACCGCGAAGGCGCTGGGAATCACGATCTCGCCGTCAGTGCTGGGGCGGGCAGATCAAGTGATTCAGTAGCGCGTGCTGGCCCGCGCCCCGGTGCCCTTGGCCGGGGCGCTGGTGCGTCTGGAGGCCTTCGGCTAGACTCCCGGCAGCATGCGACTGATCGGGCTCGCGGTCATTCTCAGCCTCACTCTTGCGCCGCTCGTCGTCGAGGCGCAGCCAGCAGCCAAAGTGGGGCGGCTAGGCTTTCTCGGCCCCAGCTTTTCCGAAGACGATCCACGCGCCGAAAATCTCCGCGCCTTCCGCGAGGCTCTTCAAAATCTCGGCTATGTCGACGGCAAGACCATCGCGATCGAGTGGCGGCTTGCCGATAACTATGAGCTCTATCCGGCTCTTGCAGCCGAACTTGTTCGACTCAACGTGAACGTGCTCGTTACGCCGAACACGCCAGGAGCCCTGGCCGCCAAACGGGCAACATCAACGATCCCTATCGTCATCATTGCCGTGGGAGACCCTGTAGGCAGCGGAATAGTCTCCAGCCTC
>QHSL01000134.1 GCA_003220435.1 Candidatus Rokuibacteriota bacterium
AACGCCGTGTTCCACAACGGCGAGCCGATGACGTCCAAGGACGTCGTCTTCACGTTCACCCGGCTGCTCGACGCCAAGAACAAGCTGCCGATGCGCGTCTTCTTCTCGCCGATCGAGGGCGTGGAGGCGACCGGGCCGCATCAGGTTCGCTTCCATCTGAGCAAGCCGTTCGGCCCGCTCCTGGCGGTGATGTCGTCGGCGACCGAGATCGTGAACGAGAACGCGCTGAAGGAGAAGGACCCGAAGCTCTTCCCGATCGGCACCGGGCCGTACAAGTTCGTGGAGTGGGTAAAGGACGATCACATCACGCTCGAGCGCTGGGACAAGTACCATCGGGCCGGGCGTCCGTACCTCGACCGGGTCATCTTCTACGCGCCCGCCGACGACACGGTCCGGCTCACCGGGCTGCAGACCGGACGGTTCAACTGGATCCAGACCGTCCCGCCCCAGCGCATCCCCGATCTCGAGAAGGCGCGCGACATCAAATCCTCGCCCGGGCGCCCGTACTTCCCGTTCTTCTTCATGCTCAACGCGTCCAAGCCGCCGCTCAACGACAAGCGCGTGCGCCAGGCGATCGCGTGGGCGCTGGATCGTAGCGAGATCGTGAAGCTCGTCTACTTCGGCAGCCACGTCGTCACGGCCGAGCCCACGCCCGAGCCGAGCGTGTGGGGGACCGGGGCGAACGCGCACAAGTCCGGGCCCGATCTCGCGAAGGCCAAGCAGCTCCTGAGCGACGCCGGCGTGGGCGGTGGGCTGACGTTGACCTATCTCGTGAAGTCGCAGGTGCCCGTGCTGGTCAAGACCGGCGAGATCCTGCGCGAGCAGCTCAAGAAGGTCGGCATCACGCTCGAGGTGCAGCCGCTCGAGTCCGGGCAATATTTCGAGTCGCTCGTGGGCAAGAAGTTCGACGTCGCCGGCGCGTGGTGGTCGGTCACCGTCGACCCCGATATGTTTTACAACCCGCTCCAGCACTCCACGTCGGCCTGGAACTTCACCGGCTTCAAGTCCGAGGAGGCCGACAAGCGCTTGGACGCCTTCCGCTACACCGCGAGCGCGGCCGCGCGCAAGAAGATGTATCCCGAGATCGTCCGCTGGTTCCAGGAGGAGGGCTCGCTGATCATCTTCAGCAACGAGATCCAGCGCTACTGGACGAAGCCCAACGTGAACGGCGTGGTGCCGCTGTCCTCGCTGGAGCTCCGCTTCGAGGACGTCTGGATCGCCTGATCGCGACGGCGGGCGATTGTCGTCGCTGATCCACGTGGCGCGGCGGCTAGCCCTGGCGGCGCCGCTGCTGCTCGGCATGAGCCTTCTGGTGTTCGGGCTCATGCGTGTGATTCCCGGCGACCCGGCGGTCGTCGTGCTCGGCTACAAGGCGACGCCCGAGTCCGTCCGCGCGCTGCGCGAGACCTTCCACCTCGACGAGCCGCTGCCGCGCCAGTATCTTCGCTGGCTCGGCGGCGTGCTACGCGGCGACTTCGGCATCGACTACCGCCAGAACGAGCCGATCGGCCGGATGATCCTCGATCGACTGCCGGTCACCCTCGAGCTGACCGTGCTCGCGGCGCTCGCCGCCGCGCTCATCGGCGTCCCGCTCGGCCTCCTGGCCGGCGCCCGTCGCGGCGGCGTCGCCGATCGCGCCTCGCTGGCCCTCGGGCTCGTCGGGATCTCGATCCCGGACTTCTGGCTCGGGATCATGCTGATCCTCGTGCTGTCGCTGGCCGCCGGGCTCCTGCCATCGAGCGGCTTCGTCGCCTTCGCTGAGAGCCCGCTCGAGAACTTTCAATACTTGGTGCTGCCGACGCTGACCCTGGCCGCGAGCCGCGCGGCGGCGCTCGGGCGGCTCACGCGCGCCGCAGTGCTCGACGTGGTGCACCGCCCGTTCGTGCAGTTCGCTCGCGCCAAGGGACTGGGCGAGGGCGCCATCCTGGTGCGCCACGTGCTGCCCAACGCGGCGATCCCGATCGTGACCGTGATCGGGCTCCAGGTGGGCTACATGCTCGGTGGCGCCATCGTGGTCGAGACGATCTTCGCGCTGCCCGGTCTCGGGCGCATGACGCTCGACGCCGTGCTCGAGCGGAACTATCCGGTGGTGCAGAGCGGGCTCCTGGTGGTCGGGGCGATGTTCATGGTGGTGAACCTCGTCACCGACTTGCTCTACGGCGTGATCGACCCGCGGCTCCGACGACGATGACCCGCGGCCGGTCGCCGATCGCGATGGCGGGTCTGGCCATTGTCGCCTTCCTCGCGCTCCTGGCGGTCGGGGCGCCGCACGCCCTGCCGGGGAGCCCCACCGCGATCGCGAGCGCCCAGGCACTGCGGGCGCCTACGCTCGGCGAGCCCTTCGGCATGGACGACCTCGGCCGCAGCGTGCTGAGCCGCGTCGTCCACGGCTACCGCGTCTCGCTCGGCGTGGCGCTGGCCGCAGTCGCGATGGCGGTGATGGTAGGGTTGCCGCTTGGACTGCTCGCCGGCTACGCCGAGGGCATGACGGATCATCTCATCATGCGACCGCTCGACATCTTGATGGCGTTTCCGGCGATCCTGCTGGCGATCGCGCTCACCAGCGTGTTCGGCACCGGCGTCGTGCTGGTGTCGCTGGCGCTGGCGGTCGTCTACGTACCGATTGTCGCCCGCGTCGTCCGCGCCGCGGTGCTCGCGACCAAGGCGGAGGTCTACGTGGAAGGCGCCCGCGCGGTCGGCGCCGCCGCGCCGCGGCTGGTACTCCGTCACATCGTGCCCAACTGCGTCACGCCGCTGCTCGTCCAGGCCTCGGTGCTCATGGCGATCGCGATCCTGGTCGAGGCCGCGCTGTCGTTCCTCGGCGTCGGCGTGCGGCCGCCGACGCCGTCGCTCGGGCTGATGCTGTCGGACGGCCGCGGCTTCATGCTGCAGGCGCCGTGGGTCGTCGTGTTCCCCGGCCTTGCGATCCTCGCCGCCGTCCTCGGCTTCAACATGCTGGCCGACGGCCTCCGCGACTGGCTGGATCCGCAACAGGGCGCCGGGCGCTAAGGGGTCGCCGCGGCCGCCCATCCTCCGCCTCTTGCTGTTCTGCAAACAGGGCACGTGCGATATACGGATCTGTGCCACCGTGGTCCTTGCGCCGGTCGCCACGGTGCTCGCGGATTCCCTGCTTCAAGGCACGGTGAACGCGCTGCTCACGTTCCGGATTGGCTGCATCGCGAAGCGCTACAGCGCTGGGATGCCTCTACCCAGCGCCAAGCTCGTACGGAAGGCGGCCGGACGGGAAGCGACCGTGATGCTCGGGAGCGTCGTCGCGAAACTCACGAAGACCGTCACGAAGGCGGTGTGGGATTCAGCGCTCCGTGTCGTGACGGGCAAGGGTAAAGCGGCGGCAGGACGCCTCGCCAGGGGTCTCCTTGGAGGACCAGCGGGGCCCAAGGAACCGTCGACGCCTACGGCGTGACCTCGCAATGGAGCGGACGCGCTATGGCCGCTTGAGCCGGACGTCCTCGTACGGCGCCGAGTACGGGTAGGAGGGGATCAGGGTGAGGGCCGGCTCGTCGACCTTCGGTCCCACACCCCGAATGAATCCGTTTTCCCAGATCGGAGCGAACACGACGCGATCGTGGAGGATCCGCTGGATCTGGTGGAGTAGCTCCTCGCGCTTCTTGCGGTCGAGCTCTGTCGCTTGGCGCTGAAACAGGTCCTCGACTTCGGGAACCACGCCGTACGCGTACCGGCCGCCCCGCGTCGCGAGCAGCTCGATCCGGGTGGCCGCGTTACCGCCCGCGCCGGTTCCCCCCATGATGACACCGCGGAGCTTCTTCTCTCCCCACGTCGAGAGGAAGGCGGCGCGCTCGAGCGTCCGCACGCGTGTGCGGATCCCGATGGCGCCCAGGTAGTTGGCGACGGCCTCCGCCATGGAGAAATAGGGTGGTTGAGGCGTGAGATCGCCGCCGTCGAAGCCGTTCGGGTAGCCGGCCTCGACCAGGAGCTGCTTGGCGCGCTTGGGGTCGTAGGGGTGCGGATCGATGGGGAGCGCGAACTCCATCGCCCGCGGGACGATGTTGCCGGTGATCCCCGCAAAGCCGAGCTGCTCGGCCTCGTTGATCGTCTTCCGATTGATGGCGAGGCTCGCGGCGCGCCGCACCCGCTGGTCGTGCCACGGCGACTTCGGGTCCCACTGCTCGGCGAAGTCGAGGAAGAGGACCCCGTTGGTCCGCGTGGCGACGAGCTTCAGCCCCGGCGTCCGC
>QHSL01000093.1 GCA_003220435.1 Candidatus Rokuibacteriota bacterium
AGCGTCCGCGCGATCTGGAGCGCGCGGCTCTTCGTCTCGATGACGGCGAGGTTGCAGAATTCGATACCGGTGCAGCTCACCAGCCCGCGCATGATCTGCGAGGGGTCGTAGCGGAGCACCTTGAGGAGCGGCTCGGCGGTCAGGTTGCCGAGCTTGGCGTCTGGCACGTGTGGGACGATCACGTTCTGGTCCACCGTCAGTCGCACCTCGCCGGTGCCGTAGCCTTCGGCCAGCCGCGCGACCTCGGCGAGTTGATCGCCGGTGATCCGCCCGACCGGGACGAGCAAGCCGACCCAGCTCAGCGTGGGCTGCTTCTGGCGGAAGACGCCGACGTGGTCGGTCCCCGCCGGTGCGCGTTCGTCGACGCCCGCCCGCTCGAGCGGCCGCCCCAGTCGCCCCTCGAGCGCATCGCGGAACTTCGCCTCGCCCCACTCCTCAAGCAGGAACGCCAGGCGGATCTTGTTGCGCGCGTCTCGCGAGCCGTGGTCGCGATAGAGGAACACGATCGCACTCGACAGCTCCACCGCCTCGCCGGGGAGCACGAAGACGTCCAGCGGCGTCGCGATCCGGTAGCCGCCGGAGCCGTTCTTGCCGCCGACGAGCACGTTGAAGCCATGGTCGGTCTCGCCGCCGAGCGATCTCGTCGCTGGCACGAGGGCGAGGTCCTGCGTCTCGGCGTGCGTGCAGTTGTCGCGGCAACCGGTGATCGTGATGTTGAACTTCCGAGGGAGGTTCGTGTATGCCACGTCGCCCACGAACGTGTCGGTGAAGGCGCGCGCGACCGGCGAGGCGTCGAACAGCTCGTTGGGCGTGAGCCCGGCGACGGCGCAGCCGACGACGTTGCGAATGTTATCCATCCCGGTCTGGAGCGTCACGAGCCCGACCTTGCGGAGCTCCTCGAGGATCGGCGGCACGTCGTTGATCTGGATCCAGCGGAGCTGGATTTGTTGTCGCGTGGTGATGTCGGCGATCCCGCGCCCGACGCGGTTGGCGATGCGGCCGATCGTACGGAGCTGCGCAGCGCTAGTGATCCCGTTCGGGATGCGGATCCGCATCATGAAGTGACCGGGCGTGTGCTTGCGGAAGAAGATCCCCCACCACTTCAGCCGCTCCAGGTCGCCCTCCTCGATCGCCTCGACCCCGAGCTCCGCGTAGCGGGGAATGTCTCGACCGACCTCGAGGCCGCCCTTCTCCGCTTTGATCTGTTCGATCTTGTTCACAGCGATCTCCCTTCGCGCCGGCGGCGCGTGAACAAAAAAAGGGCACCCTCCCCATTGAGGAAAGGCACCCTTGCCTTTCCGAGAGTCCGACGTGGGACTCTCAGATCACGCGAAGCTCAGGGCTCAAGCGGCGTGCCAGATTCTTGGTGAGGTGCGGTCGTCGAAAACTCTTTCAAAGCGGCGCTTTAGGAGCGTACTCCCTGTTTGCTGGCCGGATCTACGTGGCGAAAAACTCAGCAGCCACGGGTGAGATGCTCAATTCGATGGCGTTGTCACACAGCCTTCCAACCGGTCGCGCGCGATCAACTCGCGAATCGCGCGCAGACGGCGCGCGCCGTACCGGGTACCAGAAAGAAGTACCTTGATGGACGTCGTCGACATCCTCGATCTCATGCGGGCCGATACTTGAGATATCAAAATCACCCTCGGAGGTCAGGTGCGAAGGGTCACTGGCGCTCGAAGAGATCGTCTACGGACAGACGCGGCCCTAGCGAAGCCGCGGACCTTGAAGGTGAGATCCTGTGCCAACCATTGTGGTGGCCCCATATCTGAAAGCGCTGCGCCGTTCAACGGCGGGGCCTGGTCATGGTAGTCCGTCTGCCTTTTCGCGTGGTCGCCGCAGACTCACACCATCATTCGTCTCCCCACATCAACCCGTTTCGTCGGAGCCATATCTTCGCCATCGTGGGCCTCACAGCCCGTGGCAGAACCCCTTCGCGGAGCGGCTCATCGGCTCCATCCGGCGCGAGTGTCTGAATCACGTCGTCGTCCTTGGCGAACGGCACCTGCGCCGCCTCCTGACCCGTTACTTCGCGTACTACCACCGGGCGCGTACTCACCTCTCGCTCGACAAGGATGCGCCCCACGGCCGCCCAATTGAGCGGCCGGAACTCGGCAAGGTCATCCCGATTTGCGAAGTCGGTGGCCTCCACCATCGCTACGTCCGACGGGCGGCCTGATCCAGCTCACTCGGTTCGCCACGATCGGGCCCGTCCTTCCGTTAGGCTGCTCGCCGCCCCACCCCCTAAAGGTCCAGCGTCCTTCAGTGGCGGCCCGACGGGCCCGCACTGCTTGCCTCCCCTCCTGTCTACAGTCTCCTAAACATTCCTTGGCCTGTCGCGAGAGCGTCGGCCGTCGTCGTCCACTGAGTGGGATGAGGTTTTGGCGAAGGACAGCCGCTGTCGTCCTACTCTTCAGCCTCGTGGCGAGCGGGCAGATCAGGTTGCGGAGGATCGACGGCTGGCGGAAGATCGCCTCTGTGCTCAGCCAGCACACGGCGGTGGCGGCATGATGATCGTACGCGCGGCGCTTGCGGTCGTCCTTGGCCTCGGCATCCTGGTCACGCCGCTCGCCGCCGAGACGCAGCCAGCGGGGAAGGTCTGGCGAATTGGTCTATTCCATGTCGGTCTCGATCACGTCCCTCCGTCACTCGACGGTCTGCGCGAGGGCCTGACGGCTCTTGGCTATGAAGAGGGGAAGAATATCCACTTCGACTGGCGCAACCTCGCCGACGAAGACGCAGCACGCACTACTGCGCAAGCGTTTGTGCGTGACCGAGTCGATCTCATCATAGCGTTTGAGAATCAGACGGTGCGAGCTGTGAAAGCCACCACCACCGAAATTCCTGTCGTCATGTTGCACGTCACTGCCCCGGTCGAAAACGGCTTCATCAAGAGCTTCGCTCACCCTGGCGGCAATTTCACGGGTCTCGCCGGGCTCGGGGACAACCCGTCTAAGGAAGTTGAACTGTTCAAAGAGCTCGTCCCGCGACTTAAGCGGCTGCTCGTGTTATCTGCGGGCGATCCGGCGTCATCACGCTGGCTCGCGGATGTCCGGCAAGCCGCGACCAAACTCAAACGTGAGTTGGTCGAGCGGGAAACGGCGACGCGGGCTGATATTGAGCGCGTGTTCGCCGCGATCAAGCCAGGCGATGTCGACGGCGTGTTCATCAGCTCACCTGACCTCCGCACCAGGTTCTTAGCGCTCATCTTAGAGCTTGCCTCCAACAGACACCTGCCGCTCCAGGGCCACCGCAGGGAATGGGTGGAACAAGGTGCGCTGTTTTCCTACGGCGAAGTCCTAAGCTTGCTGGATAACGAGACGGGGATGCACTCTTGCTTGGAATCCAAAACCCAAGCGTCGCCGGTTGGCGCCGGCGGCAAGAGGAGGCATCCCCGTGCCCACGAGAATACCGGCATCGGAGCGGACGAGCCAGAAGCTTGATGAGCTGCTGACCCAGGGTGTGGCCGACGGCGACGCCCGCGCCGAGCTGCTCAAGCTGGCGGTGCGCAAGATCGTGGAGGAAGCGCTGGAAGCAGAGGTCGCCGAGGCCGTGGGGCGCGGCTACTACGAGAGCGGGGCGCCGCCCGGCGCCGGCTACCGCAATGGCTATCGCCGCGGCCGGCTCGCCACCGCCGAGGGACCTATCGAGTATGGAGTCCCGCAAGTCGCCGATCGCGCCGAGCCGTTTGTCTCCCGCGTGCGGGCCGGCCTGGCGGGGCGCACGGCGGAGCTGGAGCGCTTGGCGGTGGAGATGTTCGCGCGCGGGCTGAGCACGCGAGACATCGAAGCGGCGTTTCGGGACGCCAGCGGGGCCAGCGTGCTGAGCCGGACGGCGGTCAGCCAGGTGACCGAGCGGCTCTGGCAGGAGTACGAAGCCTTCGCCGGGCGGGACCTCAGCGAATTCTCGGTCGCCTATCTGTTCGTGGACGGGGTGGCGGAGCGGCTGCACGCCGGGCTGCCGCGAGAAGCGGTGCGCTGTGCCTGGGGCATCACCGACGACGGCCAGAAGGCCCTGCTGCACCTGGCGCCGGGCACGAAGGAGGACACGGCGAGTTGCACGGCCTTCTTCGAGGATCTCAAGCGCCGCGGGTTGGCCGACCCGCTGCTCGTCGTCACCGACGGGGCGCCCGGGCTGATCCGCGCTGTGGAGATATGCTTCCCACGGGCGCTGCGCCAGCGCTGCCTGGCGCATCGGCTCCGCAATCTCCGGAGCAAAGCCCCCGAGAGCCGGTGGCCGGAGATCGCGCTGCGGGCGCGCGGGTGTTACGAGGCCGCGTCGCCGGCCCTCGCCACGGTGCTGCGCGAGGACTTCGTGCAGACCTACGAGCGGGAGCTGCCGGCGGTGGTGCAGTGTTTCTCTGACGACTTCGCCGCGTGCATCGCCCATCTCCGCTTCCCGCTTCGGCATCGCCGCGGCGCGCGCACCACGAACCTGCTCGAGCGACTCTTTCTCGAAGAGCGGCGGCGGACAAAGATCATTCCCAACGCGTTCGGCGAGCGCCCGGTGCTGAAGCTGATGTACGCCGCCGTCATCCGCGCGGCTGAGCGGTGGCGCGGGATCACCGTCGGTGAGTTTGAGCAGCGCCAACTGCGGGCGATCCGTGACGAGCTTGGCCGCGCTCATGCCGAACGCGTGGCGCCAGCCATCACCGCCAAGGCGATGCCGCCGATCCGAAAACTGCGAGCTGGCAACGCACTCGGTAGCGAGCTGACTGGTGTGATTTCAGGCACCCCGCCGTTCCGGCGCGACGGATGCCTGACCAGATTCGCGGCCGGCCACTCGACCCCTTGCTTATCGGCCATTGATCGGCCAATTTCCCCCTCGGCGGCAACGCGCCCTTCAGACGGCGGTGATACCGATTCGGAGGAGTCTTCGAGACCGCCGTCAGGCCGTCGGGCAAGTCCCGCCTGAGTGATCGCTTCCTCCAGGCTCCGGATCTTCCGATAGGCCCGCAGCTCGCGCATCGCTTTCACCCGCCACGTCCAAGCGATGCGGCCCTTGCCATCAGCCAGCTTCGGGGCCAAGCCCTTCGCCTTCGACGGGCCGGATTTATCTTGGACTGCGACTACTGCCGATGGTGCGGGTCGCGCGTCAGCGGGAGGGGGAGTCGGCGAAGGCGGAGAGGGGTGGGCCGGCGGCGTTGATGACTGAAGCTACGTAGCCGCTGCGGTGGACTGCGGCGGCGAGGAGACCGACCAGGAGCACGAGGATCAGCACGCCGGCGACGGCGTGTCGATAGCCGCGCCGGAACCACAGAACTCCGGCCGCGAAGATCGTGAGCGCCAGCCCGGTGGCGAGCGCCGGCGCGATCATTCCGAGGCGACCGAGGCGCCACGCGACGACGGCGAGGAGCAGCAAGCCCAGCGCGCCGAGCGTGGCGAAGCCCGGCAGCACGTGGTGGTACTCGGTCTCCGGCGGAAGCATGAGCATCTTCCGGCAGAGCCGCCGCTGCCGCGCCTCTTCGGGGCTTTCCGACGGCCAGAGGTCGAAACGCATCGACTTCCAGAAGTGCAAGAGGCGCACCGGGTGGCGCATCTCTGCAGATATGCGTTGAAGGCCCTCGTTGCGGTGCCCGTCCTCCTGTCCCGAAATTCCAGTCTGTTCGCTGCTCAGTCGGCGCCGGGCATCGCAGCGGCATTTGGAAACTGGGACTCGGACCCGCATTCGGAGCATTTGAGCAGCCCGGAGTCGGGGTAGGCGTGAACGGTGTGCGTCCGGCAGCGGGCGCAGCGCTTGAAATCGCACACCGCTACCTCCTTTGTGGATAGTGCGAAGCCGACGGATCCGCTGAGACGGCTCTCGGCCACACGACCACCTGCTTTCCAGTGGCGATGTCGTGGCGGACGATGGTGTGCACCTCGGTGCCGTCGGAATCGAAGACGGCGATGTAAATGACGTCCGCTTCCTCGTGGTTTGCAAGGATGACGCAGGGCGCGCGGGCGTGACCGAGCACACTCCGGCAGATCGAAACCGACTTGACCTCGAGACCGCGGAGCTCTTCCTCCTGGCCCCAGACGCGGAACGCGACGCTGAGAGCGAAGAGGATCGTTGCGATGAGCGTAACCACCACGTGCCTCGGCACGGCTCTCAGCCCTCCCCTCTCGTTGCGTTCATAGTGTCCGGCCGCGCCGGCGTTCGCGTCGATCCGGAAGTAACCTAAGGGTGGTCTCGGTAAATACCTCCAATGCGCGCGTCCTGAAATCAGGAGCTCCGCTTCCGGAAATTCTGATTCAGTCCTCGCTCCGTTACAACCGAGGCTGACGGGCGGGGATCGCGCCAACAGGGATGATCCTCCGCGCGCCCTCAGCTCCCGCGTCGGAGGCCAGGTAGCGCCCAGTCAATAAAAACAGTCCGCAGGGAGCTGGCGCGCGACCTTTTACACGACCGGCATGGAACACTCGCCCACGAGCGCGACGGCGACTAGGAGTGAACTGGACTGGGGACTCGCACCGTCGCGTCCTCGCCCCGGAGCGCCCCTCGCTGGGGACCTGAGAGTCCCCTGGGTACCGGGAAGTCCCCAGCCCGGGTGCGAGGCGCCTGGGGCATCGGCTCGAGGAGGATTCCGACCAGTTCCCGGCCATTCGCGCCCCGTGGCTTCGGGGCTCCTACCTGGAGCGGCCGGCGCCGATTCGGACGAGGACCTCGAACCGCTCAGGCACCCCTCCCGCCGAAGGAGGGTTGAGAACTTTGCTATTGCTCGCTGGCTCGCAGTTCTAGAGCGCTGACGGCCTGTCGATGTTGATCGGCGGCGCGGGTTGCGGCGGTAGCGGGCGGTCGAGAACGGGTCACACGTACTCCTGGCCGTCGGCGTCGCGCACGGCGCCATCCGGCTCCCCGGGGGCGGTAGCAACAATCGCCTGCCTGGCTTGCAGGTCGTCGGAGTAGACGAACATGGCCGGCGTCGGCGTCTTGCCTTCGGCCGCCTCGTCCTTCTGGGGCTGGAACATCATGTGCCCGTCGGCCATCATGCGCAGGTAGGGACCGTACGCTTCCTGGATGCCGAGCGCCGCGTCGGCCGCGATGTTCTTGTACGCGAGCTTGCAGTAGTTGACCATCAGCATCGGCACTAGCGTCTCCCCCTTGCGGTGCTTCCGCCGGCGCCGAAGGTTCTCAAGACTGACCCCCTCATCGGTGAGCGCTCCCATGAAGATGGCCCGCACGACGTTGCGGCGAATGCCCTTGTCCGGGCCGCGGTGCACCCCGCCATTTGATCCCGGAGCGTGCGGCGTCAGAGCGCCTCCGTGAGGCTGAGAAATCTTCTTGCGGTCTGGCTCCGCGCCACTCATTGACCACCCAGTCGCGCCCTGTGGAGATTCCGTGGCGCCTATGGGGCTGCACGCTGGATCGGGATTGGTCTGCCGACGTTCCTTGGGCGCTCGTGACGAGCTCGCAGCAGTCCTGCGCTTCTTGTTCGGCATCGTCCTACCTCATCTCCCCGAGCCGATATAGGGCGGCGCGCTCAGCGACGCGCCGCAAACAATCCGTGACGTCCGCCGGCTCTTCGTCAAGACTACCGTGTGGTCTCCCTTTGACCGCGATGTTGAAGTTCCTCAACAGCCGCCCAAGTCCCTGGCTCCACGCGACCGCGGCCATGACGCCTGTCTCGGTCGGTAGCTGCTCAACGGTCGCGACACCTGCGATCACCAGGCACTGGGCCGTGTAGTCCTCCGCCGCCTGAAGGAGTGCGGCACTGGCCATCGCGACGTAGCGCTCGGCGAGCGCGTGGTCCCACGAACCATCCCTGAGCCGATTCTGTGGCGCCCTCGAGTTCCTCACGCGGGCGCGCGAGCCCAGGAGCGGCCTGGACCTCGGGCGCATCAACGGCCTCTGTGATTGTTGCCTACCCACCGAACTCCTCTTCGGGACGTTCGTCCTCGCGTTGCACTACGCCCGTAGGATGCGAGAGGCGTGCGTGCCGCAGCACACACCCTTCCTTGAGCCCGATCGCCACGCCTGGACGATTCCGACGCTCGTGGACGCAGGTTTTAGCGAGTGCGGGCGACACCGTGGTGAGGTAGGTGTTCGTCGTGTCGTTCGGCGACGCGCGGCCGCAAGTTGGTTGCGTCTGGGTTGCGCGTGGCGCCGCGATCTGCAGCGATCTGCAACTTCGTGTCCCGCATCATTGCGCGGGTTCAGACGTTGTATCGGACATTGGACGTTGACGCGTTCCTTCGTCGACAGGTTCAATGGCAGTGCTCGCGAGCGCTCGAGTGCATGCCGTGAACCCCCAACACGATCGGAGGAACTCCATGAGTCGCATTCGTCCCGCTCTCGTCCTCGCGTTCGCCGCGCTGCCGTGGCTCGCTCCGTGGCCCGCCGCCGCGGCGCCGCCGTCGCACACGGAGTCGAGTCAGGCGCCGATGGCGGTCGGCAGCCCGGTCAACATCAACACCGCCGACGTCAAGGAGCTGATGAAGCTCGACGGCGTCGGTCGCCACGTCGCCGAGAAGATCGTCGAATACCGCGACAGCCACGGCCCGTTCAAGAAGCCGGAAGAGCTCCGGAAGGTCGAGGGCATCGGGAGCGGGCTGTGGGAGCGCAATCGCACGCGCATCGTCATCAAGTAGCCGCGGGCGGCACTTTGTGCTTGGGAGCCTGCCGGGCCCGGTGTAGGATTGGGGCAAATCGACCGGGAGCGTCACAGCGCCCCAGCAGCGTCCCCGCCGACAATTCCGCCGGCGGCCGACGTGGTCGAGCCCCGGGCCGGGAGTCGGCATCCGGTTCTGGGTAGGTGGGAACTGGGCCCGCGTGGCGGCCTTGCCGAGAATAGGAGGTGATCCAGCCGATGTGTAACCCTACGGTGATCTGTGAGGTGGTTGCCTCCTAGGCAGGGTCCACGCTAGCTCTAGGTGGAACGCCTGGGAGTCCAGGCGCCACCGGCCCCGACGGTCCCGCTTTCACCAGCGGGGCGGCGCGACGCGCGAGTGAAGAGACACAACGCGCCGCAGCCACCGTCGGGGCTTTTCATTTGTAGGGATGAGGGGGGACGGCCCCCCCTCATACTCCCCCGGTGCTCCTTACGGACAGCCGGTCAGGCTTTGCGGACGTTGGCGGCCTGAAGACCCTTCGGGCCGCGAGTGACCTCGAACTCCACGCGGTCCCCTTCGGACAGGCTCTTGAAGCCCTGAGCCTGGATGGCGCTGAAGTGAACGAACACGTCCTCGCCGCCCTCCTGCGTGATGAAGCCGAAGCCCTTCGCGTCGTTGAACCACTTCACTGTTCCCTGTGCCATGACGTTTCCTCTTTCTGTTTCTGTGTTGTGGAGCCTCACGCTCCGGTAATCCCGGCCACTGTGGCCGGGGGGCTAATTCCGCGGGACCGAGTGCCCAAGGTGCCGCTCGATCGTGCGCAGCTGCTCATGCTCCTCGGGAGCCGCGAAGCTCGTGGCGCGGCCGCTCGCCTCGGCGCGGGCGGTGCGGCCGATCCGGTGGATGTAGTCCTCCGCCGTGTGGGGGAGGTCGAAGTTGACGACGTGAGCGATGCCGGGCACGTCGATGCCGCGCGCCGCGATGTCCGTGGCGATCAGCACGCGATACCGGCCTTTCCGGAATCCGTCGAGCGCCTCGCGGCGCTGCGTCATCGAGCGGTCGGCGTGCAGGCGGGTGGCGCGATGGCCCGCGGCCACCACGGCGCGCGCCACCCGATCGGCGCGATGCTTGGTGCGCGTGAAGACCAGCGTCTGCCCGCGCTCCTCGCCGAGGAGCCTGAGCAGCAGCGGTGTCTTCTCCTGGATCGGCGTCTTGTAGAGCACCTGCGTGACCTTCGCCACCGGCTTGGCGACGACGCCGACGTCCACGCGGATGGGCCGCACGAGATGCCGGCGCACCAGCGCCTCGACCTCCGGCGGCATCGTCGCCGAGAAGCAGAGCGTCTGGCGGTCGAGCGGCGTGGCGCGCAGGATGCGCTCGACCTGAGGCGCGAAGCCCATATCGAGCATCCGGTCGGCCTCGTCGAGGACGACGAGGCGGACGCCGCCGAGACTCAGCGTCGCCCGCTCGAGGTGGTCGATGAGCCGTCCGGGCGTCGCGACGACAACCGCGGGCCTCGTCCGTAGTCCGGCGAGCTGCGGCGCCATGGACTCTCCGCCGATGAGCACGACGGTCTCGATGCCGCGCGCGCGCCCGAGCGTGCTGAAGGTCTCGGCGATCTGGAGCGCGAGCTCGCGTGTGGGCGCCAGCACCAGCGCGGCCGGCGCCGAGCGTCCGAGCCGCGCCGGGGTTCCGGCGAGGCGCTCGCCCGCTCCCGCGAGGAGCTCGATGGCTGGGATCGCGAACGCGGCGGTCTTGCCGGTACCCGTCTGCGCGCAGCCGATCAAGTCACGGGCCTCGAGAATCGGGCCGATCGATTGAGCCTGAATGGGTGTCGGAGTGGAATAGCCGGCGCGGTCGATCGCCTCGAGCATCGCCGGGGTGAGCGGGAGATCTGTGAATGCACGAATCATAGAATGAGGAGGCCTTTCGGTGTCTGCTGTGGCGTGCCCGGGCCCGAGGGCGGCCCGGGCGGAGTGAGCAGAAGTGGGGTTGCTAGACCTTCCGGACGTTGGCTGCCTGAAGACCCTTCGGGCCGCGGGTCACTTCGAACTCGACCCGGTCACCTTCGGCCAGGCTCTTGAAGCCCTGGGCCTGGATCGCGCTGTAGTGCACGAACACATCCTCACCGCCCTCCTGAGTGATGAATCCATACCCTTTAGCGTCGTTGAACCACTTCACCTGTCCCTGAGCCATACCTCGAACCTCTCTTTAGGGGGGTCTTCAAGCCCCGTGCTCCCGCCATCGTGGCGGGGTTGCCCTCCGGAATTGGAGGGCAAACAAAACCGCCGCGCGAACTAGGCCCGCGCGGCGTGTGTCTCGATCTATCACAATCGGTACCTGACTCCGTGTGTGCCAGAAGCAGCCCGAAGGATGACACGCTCACGCCGGCAAGTCAATTGAATTTATTGCACGGGTGATGGGCCGCGAGCCGTTCCGGGTGCCGAGCCAGCCGGGAATGGCGACCGAAAATCGGCCCGCGGTGCCTCCGGCGACGACCACGTGGAGCTCCTCCGTCGACGGGAACTTGGCGATCATCTGGTCGGGTGGGGGTGGGCTCGCTCCGAATCTGAGGTTGGTGCCCTCTCCATGGTCGGCGCCCGGCACCAGGTCCCGATACGGGAGCCGCACGGTCTCGTAGAGATGGCGGGCGAGATCCGCCTTCGACCATCCGTCACCGGCGAAGGTGCGTGCGTGCTCGGGCCCGACGACCAGCATCGTGTGCGAATAGAGGGGAAAGTGCTTGCTGTTCCAGAGGCCCGCCATCGACCAGCCCAGTGACCCGCCGAGCTCCCGCGCGGTGCGGCTGGAATGATCCGAGATCCCGTGGGGCGCGTCGCCGGCGAACAGCGTGACTGTCGACGCGTCGGGCGGGAACCCACGGCCCACGTGATAGGCAGGCCATGGGCTCGCCTCCTCGTTTTCGGCGATGCAGTAGGTATAGCGCCCGGGGTGGCCGAACGTGGACATCGAGATCTCTCCCGGGCGCACGCCGCCGATGTTGATCATCAGGAGGCGCAGCGCGCGGCCGATGGTCGCGTTCGCCCGGTACCCGGGCCCGAAGACCCCGAAGCTGCTGTTGAGGCCGATGCGTGGACGGATTGGTCCGTTGACGAGAACGAGCGGCGCGGAGAAGTGTGTCGAGGTCGCCACCCCGTGCAGGTTGAACGCGGGATCGCACGCGCACTCCGCGGCGGCGATGACGACCGGCATGTACTCGGGCCGGCATCCGGCCAGGACTGCGTTGATCGCCGCCTTCTCGACCGTGAGCCGGCCGTAGTTCGGGGGCATCGCTCCGATGAGCTCATCGCGCGCGCGCCCTGTTCCCGCCAGCATCCGCTCGACGCGCTCCCGCGTCGGGGGAATTACCGGAAGACCGTCGCTCACACCCTTTTCGAACCAGATCTCGAGGTCGTCGTCTGTCATGTCGGCGCCGGCGAATCCTATACCGGGCATCGATTTCCGACAATTCATCCCCTCGACTCGTCCATGACGTTAGCTGTCACCGGATGGTGCCATCCTGGACACCGCGGACATTTTTGGACCGCCTTGCGAGGCCCGTTGCAAGGCCTGGGACGGCCGCGTGCCGAGGGGTTCCGGGGCGAGCACGAAGGACCGCCTGACGGTCGGAACTCTCTGAAAAATAGTCGGTTTTTTGCCTCGATCGGGCGGCGGTTGCTTCGGCTGGGGCGTTGTGATCTAAAGCCTTGGAAAAATGGAGTTTTTGTTTTTCCGGTGGCATGGACTGTGCTACTCTTCGAAGCCCGACGCGGGCGTTCAATCGGAGCTGGGATGGAGCTAGCGATGTTCTACAACCTGCTGGCCGGCATGTTCTCGAACGATCTGGCCGTCGACCTCGGAACCGCGAACACGCTGGTGTACGTGCGGGGCGAGGGGATCGTGCTCAACGAGCCCTCGATCGTGGCGATCCACCAGGCGGACCACTCGGTCCTCGCGGTCGGGCATGAAGCCAAGGCAATGCTCGGACGGACGCCGGGCAACATCATCGCCATTCGCCCGCTCAAGGACGGCGTGATCGCCGACTTCGACGTGACCGAGAAGATGCTCCACTACTTCATCTCGAAAGTGCACCGCCGCCGCACCCTGGTCCGGCCGCGTATCGTCATCGGGGTGCCTTCGGGGATCACCCAGGTCGAGAAGCGAGCCGTCCGCGACTCCGCGATGCAGGCGGGGGCTCGCGAGGTGTACCTGATCGAGGAGCCGATGGCCGCGGCGATCGGCGCCGGCCTGCCGATCCAGGAGCCGGGCGGCAACATGATCGTCGACATCGGCGGCGGCACGACCGAGGTCGCCGTGATCTCGCTCTCCGGAATCGTCTACTCGAAGTCGGTCCGCATCGCGGGTGACGAGATGGACGAGGCGATCGTCCAGTACATTCGCAAGCACTACAACCTGCTGGTGGGCGAGCGGCGCGCCGAGGAGATCAAGGTCACGCTCGGGTCCGCGTACCCGATGGGCGGGGACCGCCGCACCATGGAAGTGAAGGGCCGCGACCTCATCGACGGGATCCCAAAGACGATTGTGATCACCGACGAGGAGATCCGCGAGGCCCTCCGCGAGCCCGTGATGACCATCGTCGAGACGGTGCGCACGTGTCTGGAGCGCACGCCGCCGGAGCTCGCGGCCGACATCGTCGACAAGGGCATCGTGATCACCGGCGGCGGCGCCTTGCTGCGCGGGCTGGACCACCTTCTGCGCCAGGAGACGAATCTCCCGGTGACGCCGGGCGACGATCCGTTATCGTGCGTCGCGCTCGGCACCGGGAAGGTTCTGGACGAGCTAGATCTTTTGAAGAAGGTGGCCATCCCCGCCTAGCGGGCTGCCGCGTTCGCTCCGGGGGGTCGGTCGAACCGTGAAGATTCGGAAGGTCGCATTACTCGCCTCCCTCGTGGCAGTCTGCCTGTTGATTCTCACGCTCCAGACGCGCGGCTACGGCGCGCCTGCCCGCGACGCGTTCGCGATCGTGACCACGCCGATCTCCGCGGGGCTGGCGAGGGCGAGCCGCGCGACGTTCGGCCTCTGGGCCACCTACCTCGACTGGAAGAACGTCCGCGCCGAGAACTACCGTCTGCGCGAAGAAGTCCAGCAGCTGCGTGTCCAGTCGCTGCGGGTGACCGAGACCGACGAAGAGAACCGCCGGCTCCGGCGGCTGCTGGCGCTGCAGGAGCGCCTGCCCCTCACGACACTCTCCGGCGAGATCATCGCCCGCGAGTGGGGCGGCTGGATCAGGTCGCTCACCGTCAATCGCGGCCGCAGCGACAACGTGCCCCGTCTGAGCGCGGTGATCTCGCCCAACGGCCTCGTGGGCCGCATCGTCGACGTCCGACCGGGCGCGTCGATCGTGCAGGTGCTGACCGACCCGGCCTCCACGGTCGGCGCCCACGTGGTGCGCACGCGCACCCCGGGCATCGTCGAGGGCGATCCGCGGGGCACGATCCGGTTCAAGTTCATGGCGCGCGACGGCGCCTCGATCCGGGTAGGCGACGCCCTGGTGACGGCGGGCCAGGGCGGGGTGTTCCCGCGCGGGATCCCGATCGGCATCGTCCGGTCGATCGACGACCGCGGGGCGGCGCTGTTCCACTACGCCGAGGTGACCCCGGCCGTGGACTTCGCGCGGGTCGACGAGGTGCTGCTGGTCACCGACAGCTCGCAGCGCGACGTCACCGCGTTCTTCCCGAGCGGTGGGTAGATGAAGGGGCTGCTCGCGTTGACGGTGGTCGGAGGCTCGGTCGCCCACGCGACGCTCACTCCGTTGATCAGCGTGGCCGGGGTGACGCCCGACCTGCCGCTGATCATGGTCATTCTATTGGCTCTCCGACGCGGTCCCGAGTTCGGCTGCGCGGCCGGGTTCGTCACCGGCCTGCTGCAGGACGCGGCCGGCGGCGGGCTCATCGGCGTGCAGGCGTTGACGAAAGGCTTGATCGGCTTCGGCATCGGCGTCGCCGGCGGCCGGCTGCGCGTGAGTCAGCCGCTGGTGCAGGTGCCCGGGCTCGTGGTGCTCACGTTAGCGGAGGGGATTGCGCGCTTCGCGCTGTTGCAGATCTTTCGCTTCCCGGCGCCGTTCGGCGAGCTGATGGCCTACGTGGTGCTTCCGCAGGCGCTCTTCAACGGGTTCATCGGCGCCGCCGTCGTGCTGAGCCTCGCGTGGGCGCAGACCTTCCGCGGGCGCTTCGAGGGTGAGCAGTCGTGAGCGTCAGGCACCGGTCGCTGCCGGGCCGCCGCGATCCCGGGCACAAGCGCGTGATGGTGATCGCGACGGCGGTGATCCTCGGCTTCGTCGTCTTGATCGGACAGCTCTGGTACCTTCAGGTGCTCGAGGGCGGCCGGTTCCTCGACGCGTCGGACAAGAACCGCATCCGCATCCGCCCGATCGCCGCGCCGCGCGGCATCCTGTTCGATCGCAACGGCACGCCCCTCGTTGACAACCGCCCGGCGTTCACGCTGTCGCTGATTCCTCGGGAGCTGCCCCGCGAGGTCGAGAGCCGCGACGCCGTGCTCGGCCGGGTCGCGTCGCTGCTGAACGTCCCCTATCAGGAGCTGCTCGACGCGGTGGCGCGCGTGCAGCCCGACTCGTTCCTGCCGGTGCGCGTGCGCCGCGGCCTGACCCTGGCGGACGTCGCCAAGGTCGAGGAGTGGAAGCTCGAGCTGCCGGGCGTGATCACGGAGGTCGAGCCCCAGCGCGTCTATCCGACGAGCCGGTTCGCGGCCCACCTGCTCGGCTACGTCCGCGAGGCCAACGACGAGCAACTCAAGCAGGGACGCTACCGCCGCGGGGACATGGTCGGGCAGAGCGGTCTCGAGCGGCTCCTCGACGAGTATCTGCGCGGCCAGGACGGCGGCGAGCGGATCGAGGTCGACGCGATGGGACGCCAGGTCCGCCGGGTTCAGCAGACGGAGCCGCACGCCGGCGCGCAGGTGATCACCACGATCGATCGCGGCTTCCAGGAGGCCGCGGAGCGCGCGATGGAGGGACACGCCGGCGCGGTCGTCGTCATGGACCCGCGCAACGGCGACGTGCTCGCGATGGTGTCGACGCCGGCCTTCGAGATCGATCGCTTCACCGGGACCATCGAGCGCGAGGCGTGGCTGCGCGTGGTCCAGGACCCGAACTTCCCGCTGCTGAACCGCACCATCCAGAGCCAGTACGCGCCCGGGTCCGTGTTCAAGATCCTCGTCGCCGCGGCCGGCCTGCAGGAGGGGAGCCTCACGCCCGTCGACCGCACGTACTGCAACGGCGAGTTCCAACTGGGCACGTTCGCGTTCAAGGACTGGAAGGAAGGTGGGCACGGATCGGTGGATCTCCACCAGGCGATCGTGCACTCCTGCAACATCTTCTTCTATCAGGCGGGGCTCAAGATCGGCGCGCCGACGATCGTCAAGTATGCCAGCGCGTTCGGCTTCGCCCAGGCGACCGGCGTCGACCTGCCTGGTGAAAAGCTCGGCTTCCTGCCCCAGCCCAAGAGCGTGCGCGGACGACAGGCCAAGACGTGGCCCGCGGGCGAGACGGTCAACATGTCGATCGGCCAGGGCGCCGTCCTGGTCACGCCGATGCAGGTCGCGCGCTTCATGGCCTCGGTCGCCAATGGCGGTGTCCTGTGGCGACCGCGCCTGGTCCAGCGGGTCGAGCGCTCCGAGCGCGGCGTCGTGTGGGCCGACCGGGGCCAGGTGAGCGGCCATGTCGAACTCTCGCCAGTGGTCTGGGCCTTCCTTCGCCAGAGCATGTGGGCGGTGGTGAACGAGGGCGGCACTGGCGCCGGGGCGCGGATCCCCGGCCTCGACATCGCCGGCAAGACCGGCACCGCGCAGACGATCGCCAAGTCGAGAGCCGACAAGGGCCAGGACCACGCGTGGTTCGCGGCGTTCGCGCCGGCGAAAGCCCCCGAGGTCGTCGTGGTCGTGCTGGTGGAGCGCGGCGGCAAGGGCGGCCAGGTCGCGGCCCCGATCGCGCGGAAGATCCTCAACGCGATCTTCTACGAGAAGGTGGCGGCCGTGGAGGTCGACGGGTAAGTGGCCGGGATCGATCGGCGCCTGCTGCAGAACGTGGACTGGGCGCTGATCGCCGTCTCGTTCGGGCTGGTCGTGATGAGCGCAATCACGCTGGCCAGCCTCCACGTGGGCCGCGCCGGCGGCAGCGTCGTCTTTCGCCAGCTCATCTGGTTCCTGGTCGGACTGATCGCCTTGATCCTGCTCGGAAGCCTCGACTACCGTCGGCTGGTGCGGGCGGCGCCGGCCATCTATCTGCTGGGCCTGGCCGGGCTGGCTGCAGTCTTCGGGCTCGGGCGCACGGTGTCGGGCGCGCGACGCTGGATGGTGCTCGGCCCGCTGTCGATTCAGCCTTCCGAGATCTTCAAGGTATGCTTTCTCCTCATGGTGGTGTGGGCGATCACGTCCCGCTGGGCGCAACCGGTGGGCAAGACCACGCTCGCCATCACGTTGCCGATACTGGCCGTGCCGATCGTGCTGATCATCAAGCAGCCCGACCTCGGCACCGCGCTTCTGCTTGTCCCCGTGCTGGGAATCCTGCTGATCGGCGCCGGGATGCGTCTCAAGCTCCTCGGCGGCCTGGCGCTCGCGGCGGTGGCGGCGATGCCGCTGGCCTGGCTGGCGCTGAAGGAGTACCAGCGCGAACGAATTCTCGTGTTCCTGGATCCGTTCCGCGACCCGCTCGGGAGCGCGTACAACGTGATCCAGGCCAAGATCGCGATCGGATCGGGTCAGCTCCTGGGCAAGGGCGTGGCCGGCGCGACGCAGAGCCGGCTGGCGTTCCTCCCGGAGCGTCACACGGATTTTATCTTCGCCGTATTCGCCGAGATGTGGGGGTTCGTCGGCTGCCTCGTCCTGCTGTTCTGCTATGTCTTGCTCCTGCTCCGGGGCTTCGACATCGCGGCCTCCGCGCGCGAACCGGTGGGGCGGCTGCTGGCGCTCGGCGCCACGTCCCTGATCGCCGCGCAGGTCTTGATCAACGTGGGAATGGTGACCGGACTGCTGCCCGTCGTCGGGATCCCGCTGCCGATGATGAGCTACGGCGGCTCCTCGATGGTCGCCTCCTTCATGATGCTGGGCCTCCTCCTCTCGGTACGAATGCGGCAGTTCCAATGAGACACGGGGGGCGCGACACCATGCTGCGTGCCGCCGTGTCGGCGAGGTGCTGCCGTGGGCAAACGAATCGTCGTCAACGCCGGGATCACCGAAACTCGCGTCGGGGTGCAGGAGGGTAGCCTCCTCACCGAGCTCTACGTCGAGCGGCACCACCACCGCTCGATCGTCGGGAGCGTCTACAAGGGAGTCGTGACGAACGTCCTGCCGGGTATGCAGGCGGCGTTCGTCGACATCGGCCTGCAGAAGGACGCCTTCCTCTACGCCGGCGACTACACGACCAACCTCGGCGACTTCACGCGCGCGATGCTCAAGGCGAGCGACGAGGAGAGCGAGACCGAGGGCGAGAGCGAGGCCGAGGCCGCGGCGGAGGCCGACGTCGACGTGGAGGAGCTCGCGCAGCGCCGCGAGCCGTCGCCCCCGATCGAGGAGATGCTGCACAAGGGCCAGACCGTCCTCGTGCAGGTCTCGAAGGAATCGCTGGGGACCAAGGGCGCCCGGATCACCTCCTTCATCTCGCTGCCCGGCCGCTATCTCGTCTATATGCCGCAGGTCCGCCACATCGGCGTCTCTCGGCGGATCCGCGACGAGCGCGAGCGCGACCGGCTGCGTGCCGCGCTGCGCTCGCTCGACCTGCCGTCGGGCGGATTCATCGTGCGCACGAACGCCGAGGGCAAGAGCGCGGCCGAGTTCGCGGCCGACGTGGAGTTCCTGTCCCGCCTGTGGGCGCAGATCCAGGCTCGGTTCGAGCAGGCGGGGGCGCCGGCGGCGCTGCACGAGGAGGGCGATCTGACCTTCCGCGTCGTGCGGGACCTGTTCTCACCCGAGGTCGACGAGTTCGTGGTCGACTCACGGGAGGTCTACGACAAGTGCGCCGGCTACGTCGGCGCGCTCGTGCCCGCGCTGGCCGACCGGGTCCGGCTCTACGAAGACCGCCAGCCGATCTTCGACGCACTCGGGGTCGAGAAGGAGATCGAGAAGGCGCTCCGGCGGCGCGTCTGGCTCAAGTCCGGTGGCTACATCGTGATCGACCACACCGAGGCGCTCGTCTCGATCGACGTGAACACCGGCAAGTACGTCGGCAAGCGCGACTTCGAGCAGACCGTGCTCAAGATCAATCTCGAGGCGGTCGGCGAGGTGGTCCGCCAGATCCGGTTGCGCGACCTGGGCGGAATCATCATCATCGACTTCATCGACATGGAATCCGCCGAGCACCGCGAGCAGGTCTACCGGGCCCTCAAGCGCGCGCTGGCCGAGGACAAGGCGCGCACGAACGTGCTCGAGATCTCCGAGCTGGGCCTGGTGGAGATGACGCGCAAGCGGGTGCGCCAGGATCTGCGCGCGCTGCTCTCGACGCGGTGCCCTTCCTGCAAGGGCAGCGGCGTCACGAAGTCGGACGCGACGATCGCCGCCGACATCTTCCGCGCGGTGCAGGCGAAGGTCGGGACCGCCGACGACGGGCTCGACCGCGAGGTCGCGGTCCGCGTGCATCCCGACCTCGCGCGGTACTACGAGGGCGATGGCCAGGAAGCGCTCGAGCGCCTGGCGCGGCTGCTCGACCGCAAGATCACCGTCCAGCCGAACTTCCCCGACCGCGAAGGCTTCGAAGTCCGGCTGCGTGGCGGCGGCCCGTGAGCCGCCAGACTCCGGGCACCCCGACGCGGCCCTCGCGCGTCAGCCAGTCCAAGGTGCTCGGCGACCTCAGGCTCGCCGCGAAGCGGGGCGATCGCACCGCGCTCTCGCTGGCGCTCGACCAGATGCGCACGCTCGCTCACTCGCCGCGCTACTGGGCGAGGTACTTCACGCTGCTGTCCAATCCGCTGGCGCGACTCGTCGACCTGCTGGTCATCAAGCAGGGCGACCGGATCGCTTACCAGAAGGGATGGAAGCTGCCGAAGCGGCCCGCGAAGCCGAGCGCGTCGAAGCGCAAGGGGGCGAAGGCCGGCCGGCGGCGCCGGGCCGGGTCGGGGATGGAGCAGCCGTCCCTGTTCGACCTCTGAGGTCTCGAGCCTCCGGGGGGCGATGACGCGCGCGTTCGTCGTCGTGAACCCGGCGGCCGGCGGCGGCCGGACCGGACGGATGTGGCGCCGCCTCCGTGACGAGCTGGCGCGCCTCGGCCTCTCCTTCGAGACCGGCGAAACCACGAGCCGGGGCCACGCGACCGAGCTCGCGCGCCGGGCGGCCGCCGCCGGCTGGCCGCTCGTGGTCGCCGTCGGCGGCGACGGCACGCTCAACGAAGTGATCAACGGCGTGACGGATGCGCGTGGGGCGTCGCTGGCGACCACGGGCGCGATCCTCACCGGGCGGGGTCGCGACGCGTGCCGGAACTTCGGCCTCGCCTCCGACCCGCACGTCGCCGCGAGCCGCCTCGTCGCCGGCACCGACACGCGCTTCGACCTCGGCGTGGCCGAGTGGCCCGACGGGACGCGGCGCTACTTCGTCAGCATTGCCGGCGCCGGCTTCGACGCCGTCGTCGCCCGGCGGGCCGCTTCGCGGGGCGGCCGCGGGACTCTCCCGTATCTGCGCGCGGTGGTCGAGAGCCTCTGGTCGCATCGAGCGACCGCGGCGGCGCTCGAGGTCGACGGCGCCCCGGCGCCCGGCCTCCTCACCGCGGCGATGGTCGCGAACGGCGCGTACTGCGGGGGCGGGATGCGGATCGCGCCCGCCGCGGATCCCACCGACGGCGCCCTGGACCTCGTCAGCGTCGGCGACCTCGGCCGTGGCCAGCTGCTCCGCTGGCTGCCGTCGGTTTATCGAGGCTCCCACCTCGCCAACCCCAGGGTCACGGCGCGTCGTGCCCGCCGAGTGACGATTGGCGCGCGGCTGGCGACGCATCTCGATGGCGAGCCGGCGGCGGAGGGTCCGGTGGCGTTCAGCGTGTGCCCGGGCGCCCTGCTCCTCCGCCGCTAGGAGGCTGCGGAAAAGGGCCCATCTGCTTCGTTGGCGCCCTCGGCTGCGCGCTCAACGTACAGAGAGTACGCCTCGCGTGCAGCCGACGGGCGCCGCCTCGCATCTGGACCCTTTTGCGCAGCCTCTCGACGAGCACCCGCAACGAGGACGGCCGAGGGCCGGGGGCGCGGGTTTGACAGCGGGGCGGGGGGAGGGGATACTACCCCCAGGGGGTATAGAGTGATCAACGAGGAGACGAAGGCCAAGGCGCTGGGACGGCTGCGGCGGATCGAGGGGCAGGTGCAGGGGCTCCAGCGGATGATCGACGGCAAGGCGTACTGCGTCGACATCCTGCTCCAGATCTCCGCGGTGCAGGGCGCGCTGGAGCAGGTCGAGAAGCTCCTGCTGGGCCGGCACATCGAGTCGTGCGTGGCCGACGCGCTGCGCACGGGCTCGAAGGGCGAGCGCCAGCAGAAGATCGACGAGCTGATCGATGTGTTCGCGCGCTTCCGAGGGAAGTGATGGCGACGACGCAGATCGTCGCGCCGGTCCGGGGCATGCACTGCGCGGCGTGTGTCGGCAAGGTCGAGCGCGCGCTGACCTCGGTCGGCGGCGTCCACGCGGCCTCGGTCAACCTCGCGACCGAGCAGGCGGCCGTCTCGTTCGATCCGGCGCTGACGACCGTCGACGCGCTCCGCGCGGCGGTGGCCCGGGCGGGCTACGAGCTCGCCGAGCCCCGCGCTACCGCGATGCCCGGCGCCATGGACGACGCAGACCAGGCTTCACGCGACGCTGCGCTGCGTTCCGAGAAGATCAAGTTCGTGGTCGGCGGGGTCCTCTCGGTGCCGGTGCTCCTCGGCGGGATGTCGCACGTGTTGCCGTGGGTGCCGGCGGCCCTCCAGAACCCCTGGCTCCTGCTCGCGCTCACCACGCCTGTCCAGTTCTGGGTCGGCTGGCAATTTCATCGCGGGTTCCTCCACGACCTGCGCTATCGGACGGCGTCCATGTCCACGCTGGTCTCGCTCGGGACGAGCGCCGCGTATTTCTTCAGCGTCGCGGTCACCCTGTGGCCCGAGACGTTCCACCAGCCCGGCGCCATGACGTACTACGACGTGAGCGCGGTCGTCATCACGCTGGTCGTGCTGGGCCGGTGGCTCGAAGCGCGCGCGCGCGGGCGGACCTCCGAGGCGATCCGGCGGCTCCTGAACCTGGCGCCGCGCACCGCGCGCGTCATTCGCGACGGTGTCGAGGTCGACGTGCCGACCGCCGAGGTGGTGGTGGACGACTACGTGCGCATCCGGCCGGGCGAGCGCATACCCGTCGACGGCGTCGTCACCGAAGGGGCCTCGACGGTCGACGAGTCGATGCTGACGGGCGAGAGCCTGCCGGTGGCGAAGCTGCCCTCGTCGCGCGTCTTCGCGGGCACCGTCAACCGGACCGGCACCTTCGTCTTTCGGGCCTCGCGCGTGGGTAGCGAGACGACTCTGGCCCGGATCGTCGCGCTCGTCGCCGAGGCGCAGGGCTCACGCGCGCCGATCCAGCGGCTCGCCGACCGCGTCGCCGCGGTCTTCGTCCCGATCGTGCTGGGCCTCGCGGCCCTGACGTTTCTCGTGTGGTGGGCCGCGGGGCCCGACCCGGCGGCGCTGTTCGCTCTCACCAACGCGGTCGCCGTGCTCGTGATCGCGTGCCCCTGCGCGATGGGGCTCGCGACGCCCACCGCGATCATGGTCGGCGCGGGTCGCGGCGCCGAGTACGGTGTCCTCATCAAGAGCGCGGCGGCACTCGAGCTGCTTCACGGTGTCGACACGATCGTGTTCGACAAGACCGGCACGCTCACCGTCGGGCACCCGATCGTGACCGACGTGACCCCCGTGGGCTCGACGTCGGCGGAGCCGGGCCCGGGATCGGACGACGTCCTGGCGCTGGCGGCGGCGGCGGAGCAGGGCTCGGAGCACCCGCTGGGCGAGGCGATCGTGGCGCGCGCCAAGGAGCGCGGAGTCGCGCTGCCGCTGATCGGCGAGTTCGCGACGGTGCCGGGCCAGGGGATCGACGCGATGGCGGCGGAAGGCCGCGTGCTGCTCGGCAACCGCACGCTGATGGAGGCGCGCGGGGTCGACGTCGGCACGCTCGCCCCGCGCGCCCACGCGCTGGCCGCCGAGGGCAAGACCGTGGTCTACCTCGCCCTCGCCGGGCGACCACTCGGCCTTCTCGCCGCCGCCGACGTGCTGAAGCCCGAAGCGGCGGGCGTGGTCGCCGCGCTGAAGCGTCGCGGCGTCGCCGTCGTGATGCTCACCGGCGACACCCGGCCGACCGCCGAGGCGATCGCCCGCCAGGCCGGCATCGATCGCGTCCTCGCCGAGGTCCTTCCCGAGGACAAGGCGAACGAGATCGCGAGGCTCCAGGCCGAGGGTCGCCGCGTCGCGATGGTCGGCGACGGCATCAACGACGCGCCGGCCCTCGCGCGTGCCGACGTCGGCATGGCGATGGGCTCCGGCACCGACGTGGCGATCGAGGCCGCCGACGTGACGCTGCTGCGCGGCGACCTGCACGGTGTCGTGGCGGCGCTCGACCTCTCGCGCCGGACGATCCGTGTCATCAAGCAGAACCTCGTGTGGGCGTTCGGGTACAACGTGGTGCTGATTCCGGTGGCGGCCGGCGTGCTCTATCCGCTCTGGGGCGTGCTGCTCTCGCCGATCCTGGCCGGGGCCGCCATGGCCTTCTCGTCCGTCTCCGTCGTGACCAACAGCCTCAGGCTGAAGCGGTGGCAGTACGAGAAAGAGTGAGGAGACCTGCGATGGCGGTTGATCCCGTGTGCAAGATGACCGTCGACCCTCCCCGGGCGGCGGCGCAGTCGACGTACCGCGGCCAGACCTACTACTTCTGCGCCGTGAGCTGCAAGCAGACGTTCGACAAGGCACCCGAGAAGTACGTCGCCGAGCCGTCGAGTCGATGATCGCGCCGGCGCTGCTCCGGCAGCGCGATCGCTACGAGCGCGTCATGGACGGGTGGGTGGACAACACTCACGAAGACGCGTTCACCCACACCGTGACGCTCCGCGACGACGATCGCGCGATCGAGCTGTCGGTCGTCGCGCTCCCGTCCCCGAGCTACGAGATCCGGCAGGCGCGCTGTCGGTCGCTGGCGGGCGTGCTCGACGCCACCGTCGTCGCGGGCGTCGAGACGCTCGGCGGTGCGCGAATGGTCGGCGGGCTGACTCGTCGGGTCGCCGAGTCGACCGGGAACGGCGCCGGCTCCGAGCTCGTCCTCGCCGCCCTCATCGAGGTGGCGCGGCTGGCCCGCCAGGCGGCCAAGCTCCCGCGCGAGCGCGCCGAGCGCACGGCCGGCGGCGATGCGTGGGAATGCTGGCAGCTCGACATGACCGGCTGGGTCGATCTGCCGAACTCGTGCTTCACCTACAGCGACGCGGGCCGGAGCCTCTTCGGCACGCGGCCGATTGTGACGCCGATGCAACCCGACCTGTACAGTCCGCGCCCAGGCCAGCGACGGGTCTTCGCGCGCACGAAGCGGGCGCGGCTCGAGCGCGCGGCCGGCCGGCTCAAGCTCTTCCACTCCATGTACGACAATGTCCACGGGTTCGAGCTCACCTACGAGATCGATCTGGCGACCGGGCGGATCGTGCGCGCCGAGCACATCACGCCGCGCCTGCCGTACATGGGTATCTGCTCCGAGCCTCAGCGGAAGATCGCCGCGCTGCTCGGCGAGACCGCCGACGAGGGCCTTCGCCGTCGCATCGGGAGCCACCTGGGCGGTGAGAGCGGCTGCGCCCAGCTCTACGACCTGACCGCCGATCTGCTGAAGCTCCTGACCTGACCGGGAACGCGGATGGCCGATGCCGAGGCGCTGCATCGTGCGCTGGTCGACGGGCTCATCAGCCGCCGCTGCATCACCGACCCGCGCGTGGAGGCGGCGTTTCGCGCCGTGCCACGCCATCTGTTCCTCCCGAGCCTGGCCCCGGAAGAGGCGTACCGAAACGTGGCCATCCCGACGAAGCTCGTGAACGGCGAGGCGGTGAGCTCGTCGTCGCAACCCGAGATCATGGCGACGATGCTCGAGCAGCTCGGCCTCGAGCCCGGACATCGCGTGCTCGAGATCGGCGCCGGCACCGGCTACAACGCCGCGCTCATGGCCCATCTCGTCGGCAGCGCGGGCGAGGTCACGACGATCGATCTCGACGAGGACCTCGTCGATGGAGCCCGAGCGCATCTCGCCAGCGCTGGTTTCGATCGGGTGCGCGTCGAGCTGGGCGACGGCGCGCTCGGGTGTCCGGCCGCCGCGCCGTTCGACCGGATCATCCTCACGGTCGGAGCCTGGGACATCTCGCCGGCGTGGCGCCGGCAGCTGGGGCGTAACGGCCGGCTGGTGTTGCCGCTCGCAGTCGCCGGCACGCAGAAATCGATCGCCTTTGCTCACGCCGGGGACGGGCTCGCGAGCCTTTCGGTCAGAGAGTGCCTTTTCATGCCGCTTCGGGGCGCCTTCGCCGCCTCACCCCCTCGCGTGGCCCTCGGCGACGGCCCTGGGCTCCATCTGTATGTCAGCGATCCGGCCGGCGTCGACCCGGTCGCGGCCCACACTCTCGTGAAGGGTGCGCCCGCGGACCATTCCACCGGAGTGCGCGCGACCGGAAGCGAGGTCTACGCCGGCCTCGTGCCATGGACGGCGCTTCGCGAGTCTGAGTTCTGCTGGCTCGAAGCGACGGGCGCGGAGGCGGACGCCGGCGCCGTGCCCTATCTCTACGGAGTCGCCGGCAAATACCGAAGCGCCGCCGGCGTCTTCGAGGGCACGAGCGCCGGCTTCTTCATGCGGCCCCCGAGCGATGCTTACCCCAGCGAGCCGGAGCCGGAGCCGAAGCCGTTCGAGCTCTACGTGCGCGGGTTCGGGGACGGGGCGCTCGACGATCGCCTGCGACAACACGCGCGAGCGTGGGACGCCGCCGGGCGCCCGACCTCCAGCGGGCTCCGTATCCGTGCGCTGCCGATCGACGCGACGTATGCGCCGAACGCCGGCGAGCACGTGGTCGAGAAGCGATGGACGCGGCTCGTGCTCGACTGGCCCCGCAACGCCCGCGACAAGGTGCAATAGCTGTCGAGCAGCACTCCCGTGGCCTGGAACCGCCGCCGTCCGGCGCGCACGGCGGCCGCGATCTCACGCGTGGCGGACGGCCGACGCGACGGGTGGGCGCGGCATGCGGTGTATACTACCGGTCGGCATGCAGTCCCTGCCAATCGGCAAGCTCCGTGCCGGGACGCTGCAGGCGATCTTCGACAAGTATCACTCCAAGGATCCCCGCGTCGTCGTCGGTCCCAGGGTCGGTGAGGACGCCGCGATCATCGACATGGGCGACCGCTATCTCGTCGCCACGACCGATCCGATCACGTTCGCGACCGCCGAGATCGGCTGGTACGCCCTCCACGTCAACGCCAACGACGTCGCGGTCCGCGGCGCGCGCCCGCGCTGGTTCCTGGCGACGCTCCTGCTCCCGGTCGGCGCCACCACCGATGCGTCGGTGGAGGCCCTGTTCGCCGAGCTGCACGAGGCGTGCGAGGAGCTCGAGGTCGCGCTGGTCGGCGGCCACACCGAGGTCACGCATGGCCTCGACCGGCCGATCGTGGTCGGCACGATGCTGGGGGAAGTCGAGAAGGACAAGCTCGTGACAACCGGCGGAGCACGGGTGGGCGATGCCGTCGTGATGACCAAGGGCGTTCCGCTCGAGGGCGCGGCGATCATCGCACGCGAGAAAGAGGCTGAGCTGCGCGCGCGCGGCGTGCCGCCCGCCCTCATCGGCAAGGCGAAGGGCTTTCTCAAGACGCCGGGGCTCAGCGTGCTGCCGGAGGCCGAGATCGCGTGCGAGTTGGCCACGGTCCACGCCATGCACGACCCGACCGAAGGGGGCATTGCGACGGCGCTCGTCGAGCTCGCCGACGCGGCCGGGGTCGGGCTGCGCATCGACCGCGATCGGGTCAAGGTGCTGCCGGAGGGAAAGACGCTCTGCGACTCGTTCGGGCTCGACCCGCTCGGCACGATCGCCTCGGGGGCCTTGCTGATCGCGCTGACGCCGGCCGACGCCGGCATCGTGATCCACGCGCTCGCGCGCGAGTCCATCGACTGTCACTTCATCGGCCAGGTCGTTCCGCGAGCGCAGGGCGTGACGCTGGTGAGCGGAAGCCGGCAGGAGCCGATGCCGGTGTTCGCCCAGGACGAGATCTCGCGGCTCTTTCAGGGCGCCTGAGCTCGTGCCCCAGGTCGGCTACTCGCATCGATCGGTCGCGCTCGGACGGGGCGGGATGGTGGCAGCGGCGCATCCCTATGCGGTGCTCGCGGGCGTCGACGTGCTGAAGGCCGGGGGCACCGCCGCCGACGCGGCGGTGGCGACGAACGCGGTGCTCGGAGTGACGGAGCCTCAGGATTGCGGCGTGGGCGGCGATTTCTTCTGCCTCTACTACGAGGCCGCGACGGGGCGCGTGCACTTCCTCAACGGCAGCGGGCGCTCGGGGTCGCGCGCGGGCCTCGACGAGCTTCGCCGTCGCGGCATCGAGCGGCTTCCGGTCGTCGGTCCGCCCACGGTCAGCGTCCCCGGCTGCGTGCGGGCGTGGGCGATGCTGCTCGAGCGGTTCGGAACCCGGCCGCTCGGCGATCTCCTCCAGCCCGCGATCCACTACGCCGCGCGCGGGTTCCCGACGACGTCGTTCGTGAGCCAGGTGATTCGTGAGTACGCCTCGGTGACCCCGGATGCCGAGTGGCATCGGGTGTTCGCGCCGGCCGGCCGGGGCCCGGAGTTCGGCGGGCTGTTGATCCAACTGGATCTCGCGCGCACGCTCACCGAGGTGGCCGCGCAGGGCCCCGACGGATTCTACCGGGGTCGCGTCGCCGAGGCGATCGCGCACCGGATGGAGGCCGAGGGGTTCCTGACGCGCGAGGATCTCGCGCGGCATTCCGGCGAGTGGGGCGAGCCGATCTCGACGATGTATCGCGGGGTGCGCATCTACGAGACGCCGCCGCCGACGCAGGGGCTGGCCGCGCTGCTCGGGCTGAACCTGCTCGAGGGCTTCGACCTCAAGAACTATCCGCTCCACTCGGTGGAGCACCTGCATCTCCTCATCGAGATCGCGAAGCTCGCGTACGCCGATCGTGACCGCTGGATCGGCGATCCCGCCCACGCGCGCCTGCCGGTGGCCGAATTGCTGTCGAGCGCGTACGCCGCGCGTCGCCGGCGCGAGTTCGACCCCGAGAAGGCGCGGCCGCATACCTTCGGTGATCCCCAGGGAGACACGACGGGCTTCGTGATCGCCGACCGGCATGGCAACCTGATCAGCGTGGTCCAGAGCCTCTTCAACGCGTTCGGCTCGGGCGTGGTGGCGCCGGGCACGGGTGTCGTCTTGCACAATCGCGGGCGACACTTCAGCGTGGACCCGACGCACCCGTCGGCCTTCGCGGCGCGCAAGCGGCCGTTCCACACGCTGATGGCGTCCATCGCGACGCGCGAGGACCGGCCGGTGCTGGGCTTCGCCACGATGGGCGGCAACGGGCAGGCGATGTTCCACCTGCAGGTGCTGACGAACCTGTTCGACTACGGCCTGGACATCCAGGAGGCCATCGAGCGCCCACGCTTTCTCATCGGCGCGTTCCTGCCGGGCGATCCGGACGACACGACGCACCTGGAGTCGCGCCTGGGCCCCGACGTGCTGACGGCGCTCGAGGCCAAGGGCCACCGCCTGAAGCTGGCCCCCGAGCTCTTCTGGCGGTGCGGCCAGGCGCACGGGATCGCGCTCCGTGACGGGACGCTGATGGGCGGCGCCGACCCTCGCGGCGACGGCGCCGCGCTGGGATTGTCATGATGCCGCGAGGCAGTGCGAGCCGCAGGACGTCGCGGGGCTGGGGGCCCGCCGTCCGAGGCGAGCCTATGATAGCGGCGGCGCTGGCGCTCCTGGTCGCCCTCGCTTCTCCAGGGGCAGCGGCCGAGTGGCGAGAGATCAAGCCTGGTGAGACTCCGATGGCCGAGATCCGCGCGCGCTTCGGCGCGCCGACGAAGGCGACGCCGGTGAAGGTCGAAGGATTCGACACGACGGAGTGGGTCTACGAGGGCGCGCAGGCGCTGGTGGGAATGGTGAGGGTCACCCTTGAATTCGGCCTCAAGGCCCCCTCGGGCTATAACAAGGACGTCGTGCGCACGTTCACGCTCGAGCCCAAGCGCGGCATCTACAACCGGAAGCTCGTCCTGGACGGCTGGGGTCCGCCCGACCGGGCGGGCAAGCAGGCCGACAACGAGTTCTTCCTCTACCGTGCGGGGTTGCTGGTCTACTTCGACAAGGACGGAGAGATCGCGCTCTCCATGACCTTCACACCGCCCCAGCCGCTGTCCGACGGGACCGCGCCGCCGTCGCCGCAACGCTGAGGGGAGGAGATCCGCCCGGAAGCGTCAGCGCTGGAGGACGAAGATCTGCGCCGGCTCGATGTCGGGGGAAAGGTCTACGTAGCCGCGCGCGCCCTGCCACTCGTACTCGCGGCCGCTGATCAGCTCGCGCATGCGATACGGCTGGCGCTCACCGATGCCGAGCTCGGCGATCGGCACGTCGACCAGGCTCGCGTGGGTGGCGAACGGGTCGAGGTTCACGGCCACGAACACGAGATTGTCGCGCTCGGGCGTCATCTTCCCGAAGAACAGGACGTGCGGGTCGTCCGAGGGGTAGAACCGCAGATTTGTGTAGTGCTGCAGCGCGCGGTTCTCGCGCCGGATCCGATTGATGCGGGTCACGTAGTCGACGAGGTTCCCGGGCGCGTCCCACTTGCGCGCCTTGTACTCGTATTTCTCGGAGTTCAGATACTCCTCCGACCCGGGCTCGCGCGGCACGTTCTCACAGAGCTCGTAGCCGGAGTAGATCCCGTACAGCGACGACAGCGTGGCGGCCAGCGCGAGGCGCGTCTTGAAGGCGGGCCGACCGCCGCGCTGCAGCGTCTCGTGGAGAATGTCAGGAGTGTTCGGCCACAGGTTGCCGCGAAGGTAGTCGGCCACCGGCGGCGTGGTGATCTCGGTGAGGTAGTCGATCAGCTCCTGCTTCTCGTTGCGCCAGGTGAAGTAGGTGTAGGACTGCGTGAAGCCCGACTTCGCGAGCGCCCGCATCATCTTCGGCCGCGTGAACGCCTCGGCGAGGAAGATCACCTCCGGGTGCTGCTGCTGCACGGCGCGGATCAGCCACTCCCAGAACTTTACGGGCTTGGTGTGAGGATTGTCGACGCGGAAGGTGTGGACTCCGTGGCTGATCCAGAACTCCAGGATCCGCCGCATCTCCTCCCAGAGCGGGCGCGGGTCCCGGGTCTGGAAGTTCACGGGATACACGTCCTCGTACTTCTTGGGCGGGTTCTCCGCGTACTTGATGGTGCCGTCGAGCCGGTGGAAGAACCACTCCGGATGCTCACGGACCCATGGGTGATCCGGCGAGCACTGGATCGCGAAGTCGAGCGCGACGTCGAGGCCGAGCCTCCGCGCCCGCGCGACGAACCGGTCGAAGTCGTCGATCGTGCCGAGGTCGGGGTGGACGGCGGTGAAGCCGCCCTCGGCGCCACCGATCGCCCACGGGCTGCCCGGGTCGCCGGGCGCGGCGAGCAGCGTGTTGTTCGGTCCCTTGCGGTGGGCGCGGCCGATCGGGTGGATCGGGGGCAGATAAACGACGTCGAACCCCATCGCGGCGGCGCGCTCGAGCTGGGCCGCGGCTTCGGCGAAGGTAGCGCTCCGGTCAGCCCTCGCCCCCGAGCGCGGGAAGAACTCGTACCACGCGGCGAAGCGCGCCTGCTCGCGGTCGGCCACCACTTCGAGCTCGTGCGAGGCCCACGTCGCCTCCGACCGATCGAGGTGGCGGTCCATCAGCTCGCCGAGCTCGGCGTCTCCGGCGATCGCGGCGGCCGCCGCCGGGCCGGGCGCGCGCTCGATACGGTCGGCGCCGGCGGCGAGCGCACCCCGATCGGCCCCCGTCGCGCGCTCGGCGGTGGCCCGGATCAACGCCGTGCCTTCGAGGAGCGCGCTGGCGAGGTCCTGGCCCGCCGCGCGACGCTTCTCGAGGTCGACGAGCCACGATCGGAAGGGATCAGGGAGCGCCTCGATCGTGTACTGGTATCGGCCGTTCACCTCGAGCGTGAACGCGCCGGCCCAGCGGTCGTTGTCGACATGGCGCATCGGGGTCTCGCGCCACCCGCGCTCGCCCGCGCGGCGGTATCTCAGGTAGGCGACCAGCACGTCCTGGCCGTCTTTGAAGATGTCGGCGGAAACTTCGAGGATGGCGCCGACCTCCCGCTTGACGGGATAGCGTCCGCAGTCCACCGCGGGCGCCATGGCCTCGATGACGACGGTGCGCCGCGGGGTGTCGCTGAGCCCGACGGTCACGAGGGGCTCACGCCTCGAGGTTGAACGCGAGCGTCTCGGCGAGCGGCAACAGGACCCGGCGCGCGTCGGGGTGCTCGCGCCAGAGCTGGAAGAAGCGGTTCTGGGTCACCCAGTGGCCGTAGCGGACATCGAGCCGGCGCGCGCCCTCGATGAGGGCGACCGCCCGGGCGACGCGCTGGCCGGTCGGCGCCGCGGCGATGGCTTCGATGGCGGCGACGACCGCGTGGTGCATGAGGAACCGCTTCGGCGAGAGGTCCAGCGCGAGCCCGAGCTGGCGGGCTTCGTCGACGACGGCGAAGACGCGCTCGGGAATCTCACCGAGATCGGAGAGCCGCTCGAGCCCGTCGGAGGCCTGTCGCTCCAGCACGTGACGCGCCGCCAGCGCCAGCGCGTCGGGAATCGGCGCGTCGACCTCGCGGAGATAGTGCATGAGCCTCCGGTTCTCCTCCCAGATACGCCGATAGGTCTCTTCGTGAGTCTCGAGCAGGGCGCGAATGACGCTGGTCAGCACCCGCCGGCGCTCTTCCAGGAACAGGTGGCTCAGCGAGCAGAGCTCGCCCGGGAAGTATTCCTCGAGGCCGCGGACGAGGTCGGCGACGCTCGAGCGCGCGAAGCGCCCGAGCAGGTCGGCCTTCAGCGCGTCGTAGGCCGCCTGGTCGCGCCAGGCGCCGATGCCGCACGAGAAGTCGTGGCCGCCGAAGTGCAGCAGCGCGTACACCGCGTCGTGCGTCTCGCCGGTCACCTCGGAGTGGACCCGCACGCGGGCGAGCCGCAGCGCGGTGCCGTCGGACGCCTCGCGCGCCTCGTCGAGGCGCCGGACCCGGTACGCGTACACGCGGGCGTCGGCCTCGTACTCCTCGAGGAAACCGGTGATCGCGTAGTGCGCCACGACGCGGCCGATGTCGACGACGGTCGGCCGGACGACCCTCCGGTAGACCTCGGCGCCGTCGCGCCACTCCGGCAGGTTGCTCGGCGCCGCCGCAAGCCGGCGGACGAACTCGTCCTCGAGCCGGCTGCCGCCCAGCTCGTCGAGGTACTGGAGCGCCATCGCGGCGTAGCGGAGGATCTGGACGGCCTCGAGCCCGGAGATCTCGTCGAAGAACCAGCCGCAGGAGGTGTACATGAGGAGCCGGTTGCGCTGCATCTCGAGCAGCCGGCGCGCCTCGACGCGGGCGGCGTCGTCGAGCGGCGCGCGCGCGTGCGCGGCGAAGAACGCGTCGAGCCGCTCCGGCCCCCGGTCGAGGAGGATCGCGACGTAGGCGTCGCGGGCCGCCCACGGATCCTTGAGATACGACGACGCGCGCGCCTCGAAGAACGGGTCGATCTGGTCGCGCAGCCAGTCGAGCGCCTCCCGGAGCGGCGCGCGCCAGCGCTGGTGCCAGTCGGCGCGGGTGCGGCAGCCGCAGTCGGACCGCCACCGCTCGATGCCGTGGGCGCAGCTCCACGAGGTCCGCGGCCGGATTTCGACCTCGTGGGTCGGCGGGTTCGCCGCCAGGAACGCGCCGTAATTCGTGAGCGTCGCCGCGTCCTCGGCGTCGATCTGCTGCACCGCCGCCGCCAGCGCCATCTCGCCGAAGCGGAAGTGGTGACCGTAGGACTCGCCGTCGGTGGCGCAGTGCACGAGTTGCGGCCAGTCTCGTCCGTCGGAGAATGCGGCATTCAGCCACGCCACCAGATGCTCGCCGCGCTCCAGGAGCCGCTCGAACGCGATCCCGCGGGAGATCGGCCCATCGTAGAAGAAGACCGCGAGCCCGAGTCCGCGGGCGCTGCGCCAGCGATAGGCGCGGCTCGGGTCGATCCCGTCGCCGACGTCTTCCCACGCTTCGGCGCCTAGCGGCCGCACGCGCCGCGCCTGGCTCGGCGCCAGGATCGTGAACTTCACGTCCGCCTCGGCGAGGACCTCGAGCGTCTCGTCGTCCACCGCGGTCTCCGGCAGCCAGAGCCCCTCGGGCTCGCGGCCGAAGCGCGCGCGGAAGTCCTCGATCGCCCAGCGCACCTGCGTGACCTTGTCCCGGCGCGTGGCCAGCGGCATGATCATGTGGTTGTAGACCTGCGCGAGCGCGTTGCCGTGGCCGCCGCGCGCCGCGACGCTCTGCCGGTCGGCCTCGAGGATCTTCTCGTACACGTCGGGCCGGTGGCGCTCGAGCCAGGAGATCAGGGTCGGCCCGACGTTGAACGAGATCTTTTCAAAGCTGTTGACGATGTCGAGCACGCGGTTCTTGTCGTCCACGCGCCGCGCTGCGGTGTTCGGCGCGTAGCATTCGGCGGTCACCCGCTCGTTCCAGTCGTGGTGCGGCGCCGCCGAGTCTTGCACCTCCACCGAGTCGAGCCATGGGTTCTCGCGCGGCGGCTGATAGAAGTGGCCGTGGATGACGATCGCGCGATTCAAAATTCGTCGAGGCCCCGGAGGAACTCGCGACGCCCGCCGCGCGGCACCACCACGAGCCCGGACGCGTCGACGTGATACCGCCGGCGGTCGGCCACCGCGTCGAATCCGATCTCGCCGTCGGCCGGGATGATGTTGAAGCGGTCCACGATGGCGCGCCGGAGGCGCGCGCCCTTGCCGACGGTGGTGTGGTCCATGACGATCGAGTCCTCGATCACCGCGCCCTCGTTGACCCACACCGACCGGCCGAGGATGGAGTTGCGGATGGTCGCGCGCTTGAGGAGGCTCGCCTCGCCGACCTGGGCGTTGTCGACATCGCTGCCGAGGAACCGGGCCGGTGGTCCGGCGTGGTGCTCGCTGCGGATCGGCCAGTAGCGATTGTCCAGGTCGAAGCGCGGCGACTCGCCCAGGAGGTCCATGTGCGCCTCCCAGTAGCTGGAGATGGTGCCGACGTCGCGCCAGTAGGCCTGCTCCTCGTAGGGCTTCACCCCGGGCAATTCGTTGTGCTGGAAGTCGTACGCGAACACGTGGCCGGTCGGCACCAGCTCGGGGATGATGGAGCGACCGAAGTCGTGCTCGGTCGAGCGGCGCGCGTCCGCCACGAGCGCGTCGACCAGCGGCTGGCGCGAGAAGATGTAGTTGCCCATGGAGACCAGCGCGCGCTGCGGGTCGCCCGGCAGCGCCGTCGGCTTGGCGGGCTTCTCCTCGAAGTGGACGACCCGCCCCGTGCGATCGACGCTGAGCACGCCGAACTGGTGGGCGTCACCGATCGGCACCGGTCGGGCGGCGATCGACACGTCGGCGCCCGCCTCCTGGTGGAACGCGAGCATCTGGTTCACGTCCATCCGATAGACGTGGTCGGAGCCGAAGATGGCCACGACGTCGGCGTTGAAATCGTCGATGAGGTTCAGGTTCTGCAGCACCGCGTCGGCGGTGCCGCGATACCACCCGGTCCCGAACCGCATCTGCGGCGGCACGACCGTCACGAAGAAGTCCGGCAGCATCCCGCTCGTCCGCCAGGCCAGCCGGAGGTGCTCGATCAGCGATTGCGACTTGTACTGCACGAGGACGTAGAGCGAGGGGAGATCGGAGTTCATGAAGTTGGAGAGCACGAAGTCGACCAGGCGATGCCGACCCCCGAAGGGGACGGCCGACTTCGAGCGCTCCCGGGTGAGCGGCTGCAGGCGCTCGCCCTTGCCGCCGGCCATGATCATCGCGAGGAGGCGGGCGCGCCGCGGCATCGGGCTCAGCTCGGGGTGGCGGCGCCCAGACCCCAGGCCGGGTCGAGGTCAGGGAAGCAGAAGTCTTCGCGCTCGAGGCGGCGCAGCGAGTGCTCCGCGTCGGGCGAGAGCGCGCCGCCCGTCTCGAGCGAGCGGGCCATCTCGCAGAGCCGCTTGAACTCGGCGTAGTGCTCGGCGACTCGCCGCTCGGCGTAGTCGGCGGCCGAGCGCGTCGTGATCAGGAACTGCCAGTCGGAGGACTGGAGCAGCAGGAGCTCGCGCGTCGCCTGGACGAGCACGCGGCGAAGCTCGGGCGGCCCACCGCCGAGGCGCGCGAGATGCGCGACCCACTCGGCCTCGGCGCTGTAGATTCGGTCCCACGTCCACTCGGTGTCGCGGTTGAGCCACACGCGATGGTCGCCGCCTTCGCCCCACGAGCCTTCGGGCAGCGAGAGCGTCGCCCGCGGCGGCACCGCCTCGAGCGCCTCGCCGAGCGTGGTGCGCAGGACGTCGGCGCGGGCCATCTCGCGGGCGACGTGCTCGAGCCACAGCGGTCCCTCGAACCACCAGTGGCCGAACAGCTCGGAGTCGTACGGCGAGCAGACCACGGCCGGGCCGCTGCCGCTCGCCCGCGCCAGCGTGTCCGTCACCAGCTCGACGAAGTGACGCGCGTGCTGGCCAACCTTCTGGGCGGCGGCGTCCGGGTTGTAGACCGCCTTCGTGCCGAAATCGCCCAGGTTGTCCGTGATCCGCCAGAACCGCAGTCCGCCCGGGAAGTGCTTCTTGTGGAACTCGAGGTACGCGTACTCGCCGGGATAGCCGTGCTCGCGGCTCCACACCTGGAGGGTCGACCGCGGATCGCGGAAGAAGGCGACGGCGTGGCCGGCGCCCCCGCGGGAGGCGACGCGATAGGGTGCATAGGGGGAGCGGCCCTCGGGGGACGGCATCGCCGCGATCGGCTCGCTCCGGCCTTGCTTGAGCGGGATGTAGTCGCGATAGAGGAAGACCGGCTGGCCCGCGCCGACCAGGTGAGAGTCGGCGACGAAGTACTCGATCCCGTGCTGCGCCAGCAGCTCCTCCACGCCGGGCCGGACGCGGCGGTCGCGGCCACTGTCGCGCCCGGTCGGCGGCGTCCACTCGTACCGGGGCCGGTAGGCGCATTCCGGCAGCCAGATGCCGCGCGGCGCCCGCCCGAAGTGCCGGCGGTGCGTCTCGACCGCGGTGCGTAGCTGCAGGTGAATCGACTCGTCGCGCGCCAGCAACGGTAGATAGCCGTGGGTCGCCGCGCAGGTGATGATCTCCACGTGGCCCGCCCGCTGCAGATCGGCGAACGTCCCGGGAATGTCACCGCCGATCCGCCGGTGCATCTCCCACATCCGCTCGAAGAACTCCTCCCAGAAGTGGGTGAGACGCACGATCTCCTTTTCGCCCTCGCGGGCGAAGTAGTCGCGCGATTCGGCGCAGGCGCGCCGCAGATTGTCGTGGTAATAAGAAAGCTCCTGCTGGAATTCGGGCGAGGCGAGTTGCTCCGTCAGCACCGGTGAGAGGTTGAGGGTCCACTTGGGCGAGATGCCGTCGGCGATGAGGCGGTGCGCCGTCTCCAGCAGCGGCAAATAGCACTCGAAGGTGGCCTCGCAGAGCCAGTCGCTGCCGTGGGGCCAGCGGCCGTGATTGACCACCATCGGAAGATGAGTGTGAAGTACGAGGGCGAACGGTGATGCCATGGGGCTTGCTTCATTGGACCGTATGACCGCTCTCGGTGCAAGCCTTCTCGACAACGGCGTCACATTCCGGGTGTGGGCGCCTCGCTGCCGCTCGGTCGACGTCACGGTCGACGGCCGGCCGCCCGAGCCGCTCGCCCTACGCGGGTCCGGGCTGTTCGAGACGACGCTCGAGGGCGTGGCGGAGGGCGCGCGTTACCGGTACCGGCTCGACAGCGAGCGCTACCGGCCGGACCCGGCATCACGCTCCCAGCCCGAGGGCGTCCACGGCCCGTCGGTCGTGATCGACCCCAACCGGTTCGTGTGGACCGATCATGAGTTTCCCGGCCACGCCGCCCCTGACCTCATCGTCTACGAGATCCACGTAGGCACGTTCACGGCGGCGGGCACCTTCGAGGGGATCATTTCCCACGTGGCCCGCCTGGTCGAGCTCGGCGTCACCGCGCTCGAGCTGATGCCGGTCGCCGAGTTTCCAGGCTCGCGCAACTGGGGTTACGACGGGGTGCACCTGTTCGCGCCGCAGTCGACCTACGGTGGGCCCCGCGGCTTGCGCCGGCTGGTCGACGCCTGCCACGCGCGCGGCCTCTCGGTGTTCCTGGACGTCGTGTACAACCACCTGGGCCCGGAAGGGAACTACCTTGCGGAGTACGGGCCGTACTTCACCGACCGTCACTCGACGCCCTGGGGCCCGGGAGTGAACTACGACGGGCCCGGCGGCGAGGGCGCGCGCCGTCACGTGGTCGAGAACGGGCGCATGTGGGTTCGCGAGTTCCACATCGACGGCTTCCGCCTCGACGCGATCCACGCGATCCGCGACGCGAGCCCCCGGCACATCCTCACCGAGTTCGCCGAGGCCGTCCGCTCCGAGGCCGCCCAGATCGGCCGGCGCGTGCACGTGATCGCCGAATCGCACGACAACGACCGGCGGCTCGTGCTGCCGGTCAGCGCGGGCGGGCTCGGCCTCGACGCGGTCTGGTCGGACGATTTCCACCACGCGCTGCATCGCGCGCTCACCGGCGAGACGACCGGCTACTACGTGGACTTCGGCGCCGATCGCCACCTGGAGCGGGCGATCGCCGAGGGGTTCGCGTTCCAGGGCGAGCCGTCGGAATACTGGGGGCGCCCACGCGGGACGCCGAGCGCCGATCTGCCCGGCGACCGGTTCGTGGTCTTCCTGCAGAACCACGACCAGATCGGCAATCGCTCCCAGGGGGATCGGCTCGGCACGCTGGTGCCGTTCGACGCGCTGAAGCTCGCCGCCGGCCTGCTTTTCGTCAGCCCGGCGGTGCCGCTGCTCTTCATGGGCGAGGAATATGCCGAGACGGCGCGCTTCCAGTTCTTCACCTCGTTCCTCGACAAGCGGCTGACCGAGGCGGTGCGCCGCGGCCGGGCCGAGGAGTTCAAGCGGTTCGCGTGGCGCGGGCCCATGTCTGACCCGGACTCCCCGAACACGTTCGTGAGCTCGCGGCTCAGCCACTCGCTCGCATCGGCCCCGCGCCGTCGCGGCCTTCGCGAGTATTATCGGCGCTGGCTGACGCTGCGCCGGACGCACCCCGCGCTCGGCACGCGGGGCAAGGAGCTGACACGAGTGACGCGCGACGCGTCCGGAGTGCTGACCGTGATCCGTGCGAGCGCCGACGGCAACGAGCTGAGGCTGGTCGCGAACCTCACGCCGAAGACGCAGTTCATGCCGCCCCTCGCCCCGCCGGCCTGGCGCGTGGTGCTCGACAGCGACGCCGAGAGCTTCGGCGGGACCGGTGCCGCGGCCCCGCTGGCGCCGTACCAGTGTCTGCTCTTAGAAGCTCAACGCTGACCGTGCCGCGCCGCCCTCCGGACCTCATCGACCAGATCCTGGCCCTCGACCCCGCGCATCGCGCGATCGCGGCGTTCTCGACGCCCCGCGCCGCGGCCGCGGCCGCGCGCGCGCTGCGAGATGCGCGGCGCGTCCTGATCGTCACGGGCTTCACCGTCCAGCCCGGCATGCCCGAGACCGACGGACCCCCGGGCGCCGCGGTGCTCGGCCGCGCGCTGCGCCGGGTCGGCGCGCAGGTCCGCTACGTGACCGATGCCGCCAACGTGCCGCTGGTGGAGGCCGCGCTCAAGACGCTCGATGAGCCGCTGGACGTCACGATCTACCCGGGCGAAGCCGACGGCGCCCGCCGGCTGCTCGTCAGCGAGCGGCCGACGCATCTCGTCGCGATCGAACGCCCAGGACGGAACCGCGCGGGGGAGTACCTGAACATGCGTGGCGATTCGGTCGCCGCGTTCAACGCGCGAATCGACGAGCTGTTTGTTGTAGCGGGGGTTGTTGGAGCGGGGGCTGTTGTAGCGAGGGCCGTTGTAGCGGGGGCCGTGAGGCCGGCGCATGCCGAGGGTGGCCTGAGAAAGGCGCGAGCCGGCTCCGGGTCCGCGGACAACCGTCGTGGGGCGAGCCGATTCAGGAGGCCGGTGACGGTGGGGATCGGCGACGGCGGCAACGAGATCGGCATGGGCGCGATGCGGGCCAAGCTCGCCCGGATCGACGCGCTGCGCGCCCGGATCGCCACGGTCGTGCGGGTCGACCATCTGGTCGTGGCCGGAGTCTCCAACTGGGGTAGCTACGGCGTCGTCGCGGCGCTCGCCCGGCTCACCGGCGTCGACCTCCTGCACACGCCCGAGATCGAGCGGAGGCTCATCGCGGCGTGCGTGGCGGCGGGAGCCTGCGACGGGATCACCCGGCGCCGCGAGCCGACCGTAGACGGATTGGGGGCCGAGGTGCACGCCGCCGTCGTCGAGCTTCTTCGATTGGCGTCCCGTTCCGGTATATTGGAAAGCAGCCGGCAGGGGAGAGGAACGAGAACATGACGATCCACGAGGAATACCGCGCTAAGCACGCCAAGTCCCTCACGCTCTACGAGCGGGCCCGCCGCTCGATCCCGGGCGGTATCACCCACGACATCCGTCATCTGGTCCCGTTTCCGACCTACGTCGAGCGCGCGGCCGGCACGCGCAAGTGGGACGTCGACGGCAACGAGTACGTCGACTACTGGATGGGGCACGGCGCGCTCTTCCTGGGTCACTGCCACCCCGCGGTCGTCAAGGCCGTCCAGGATCAGGTGGCGCGCGGCACTCACCTGGGCGCCTGCCACGAGCTGGAGGTGCGCTGGGCCGAGCTGGTGACGAAGCTCATCCCGTGCGCGGAGCAGGTGCGGTTCACGATGTCGGGGACCGAGTCGACGCACCTGGCGATGCGGGTGGCGCGCGCCTACACCGGGCGATCGAAGATCGTGAAGTTCACGGGACACTTCCACGGCTGGCACGACGGCGCGGTCGCCGGCGTGAACCCGCCGTACGAAGTGCCGATGTCGGCGGGCGTGCCCGGCGCCATGCTCGACCAGGTGGTCATCTGTCCGCCGAACGACATCAAGGCAGTGCAAGTCGCGCTCGAGCGCGGCGACGTCGCGGCGGTCATCCTCGAGCCGGCCGGCGGGCAGGCGGGGACGACGCCGACCCTCCCGGGGTATCTGCAAGAGCTGCGCGCGCTGACGGAGCGCCACGGTGTCGTGCTGATCTTCGACGAGGTCATCACCGGCTTCCGCTACTCGCCGGGCGGCGCCCAGGCGTACTTCGGCGTCATGCCCGATCTGACGACGCTCGCCAAGATCGTCGCCGGCGGGCTGCCCGGCGGCGCCCTCTGCGGCAAGCGTCCCCTGATGTCCCAGCTCGCGTTCCGGGGCGATCCCGACTGGGACCGCAGCCAGCGCGTGGCCCACGCCGGAACGTTCAACGCCAACCCGCTCTGCGCCGCCGCGGCGATCGCGACGCTGGAGCTGGTCGCGGACGATGCGCACCAGACCCGCGCGAACAAGCAGGGCGAGGAGCTACGGCGCGGCCTCAGCGAGGCGATGAAGCGCACGGGCGCCCCCGGTGTGTGCTACGGCGAGGCGTCGATCTACCACGTGTCGTTCGAGGGCAAGCCCGGCCTCGCCGGCCACGACCGGCCGCGGCGCTCGAGTCTCTATCATCTGCTGCGCTGCGCCCTGATGAACAACGGCGTCGATTCCTCGATGAACCACGGCTGGATCTCGGCCATCCACAACGACGAGGACCTCGAGCGCACCCTGCGAGGCTACGAGCGGGCCTTCCAGGCGATGGTCGCCGAGGGCGCGTTCAAGGGCGCATGACGCACGCGCGCCGGCGCCGCGCCGTCGGGGGCGTCGCGATCGGCCTGGCTCTGTTTCTCCTGGCGGGCGGCTGTGTCTACTACCCGACCGTGGCCGATGTCGGCGGCGTCCGCATCCAGCCCGAGCACGGGCGCGTGGTCCGCAGCGGCGAGGGGGCGCTCTTCTTCGTGGATCTCAACAGCACCGGGATGTTCGAGGACGTGCTCGTGCGCGTGGAGACGCCCATCGCCAAGCGCGCCCAGCTCGTGGGCGCCAACGGCGGCCAGCTCTCCAAGCTCACCGTGCCCGGCACGAGCCTCGTGCGCCTGCACGCCAGCGGCGAGCGTGTCGCGCTCTCGGAGCTGACGCGTGAGCTCAAGGCCGGCGAGGTCGTCATCGTCACGCTGTTCTTCCAGAAGTACGGCGCGCTCGGCGTCGTCTCGTCGGTCGAGTAGCCTCCACGTCGTCTTCAGCCGCGTCGAAAGTAGACGCGTTCACGCGCGTCTGCTATCCTCACGCGTCTGGTGGGCAGGTAGCTCAGTTGGTAGAGCACAGGACTGAAAATCCTGGTGTCGGCGGTTCAATCCCGTCCCTGCCCACCATTCCAATTACTTACGCGCCATCGTGCACTGGACGAAAAATCCTGGTGTCGGCGGGTTCCCGCCCCATCAGGTTTCAGCGACTTAACGAACGCCCTCTCCGTGCTGTAACCGAAAGTGTCACCGGAATTGTCACCGAACGCGGAATTCTGCCGGCACTCTCACGTCTACCGGCGGCGCGGCAGCCCGGACACCACGATCTACTGCCACCGTCTCGAGCGATACGTGCCGCGCGACATCGTGGGTGCAGCGAGTTCAGGGCGATCACCGCGCTGAGCCTCAGCGGGATGGCCGACATCGCGCTTCACGTCGACCCACGCCCCGGCATCAGCGACGGCAGCTACCGCTGAGGTTGTGGTCGGGTTCGTCGGGTCGTTGGCCGCGTCGACCCTGCTGACGGCTTGCCGCGCCGAGTTCTGCCCGTCTCAGACTGCGCTCCGCCGCGCTTTCCGAGCGGCTCGCTTCGCGTTCGTCTCTGCTTCCCGGCCCTCGTGACGTCGGGCGACTCGGCCTCGATCTCGATCCCAAACACGTCCGCCAGCTTCCCGACGGCAATCCGCTTCCCCGCGCCCGCGTCGGCTCGTGAGATGACTCCGGCCGTGGCCGAGCTCAGGAGCTCAGCCTGATCGACCTGACGCAGGGTGAAGAACAGCTCGGGCCTCTGGTCGAGGCGCGCGCCCACGCCGTACAGGACCGCCGCCACGTGCTTGCACATGCCCGCCCAGTCCGGGCACGAGCACTCCATCGTGATCTCGCGCGGTTCGGGGAACAGCCCCTCCTTGGCGTCGGCTAGCACCGCCAGCACCTCCGCGGACAGCTCCCCCCGCAGGAGCCCCACCAGAGACCCTATTCGGCCCGTGCAGCAGCTCACGACGCCGCGCCAGCGCGCCCGCTTCATTTGAGCGATGCGGACCGTCACCGTGTACAGCTCGCTCCCCGCGACGAGCGCCTCGACCTTGCCCTTCGCGATCGCCAGATCCACCACCGAGCCGTTGCGCACGTAGGTGCGCCCGCGCGGCAGCCGGTTGGCGAAGTCCATGTAGCGCTCGAGGTTGTCGCACCAGGCCCTGCCCCAGAAGGTGGTCGCGATGCCCCGCCCGCGACGCGGGATCACGACCGGCTCGGCGGCCCGTCCGCGCTTCTTGGCGACCCTGGCGATCGCCTTGGCGGCGCGCGCCTTCTTCTCCGCCACCGAGACGTACGGGCGAGGGCTCCAGCCACCGTAACCGTACCAAGCCATCGCGTCTCCTCGTCGCGCCCCGCGTTCACGCCTCGGCGGTCGCCCGGGCCAGATCGAGCGCCACCATCGCCATCAGCTCCTCGTTGCTCATCTCCGTCAGCAGCGCCTCGCCGCCGCCCTCGAGCAGGCCGCGCGCCAGCGACTGCTTGCCTTCGATGAGGCGATCGATCCGCTCTTCGACCGTGCCGCGGCACACCAGCTTGTGAACGAGCACGTTCCGGTGTTGTCCGATGCGATAGGCGCGATCGGTTGCCTGGTTTTCGACGGCGGGATTCCACCAGCGGTCGAAGTGCACGACGTGAGCGGCGGCAGTCAGGTTGAGCCCGAAGCCACCCGCCTTCACGGACAGCACGAAGAATCCCACCGCCGGGTCCTCCTGAAAGCGCCGCACGAGCCCGCCGCGATCCTTGACGGGTGTCTGGCCGTGAAGGATGAGCCCCGGCCGCCCGAACACGCTCGCCAGGAACGCCGCCAGTGGCTCGGTGGCCTCGCGGAACTGGGTGAATACCAGCGCCTTCTCCTGCTTGGCGGCGATTGCCTCGGCGATCTCGCGCAACCGGGCCAGCTTGCCGCTTCCCGGCTCGTCCCACGCGCCGTCGCCGAGCCACTGCGACGGGTGATTGCAGATTTGCTTGAAGCGCATGAGGTAGGCCAAGAC
>QHSL01000133.1 GCA_003220435.1 Candidatus Rokuibacteriota bacterium
GTAGTAGGAGAGGTAGCAGTAGACGTAGTCGAGGTGGGCGGTCCACTCCCAGGTCTCGACGCTGCCGCCGCCGGGGATCCACACCGGCGGGTGCGGCTTCTGGAGCGGCTGCGGCCAGATGTTCACGTAGCGGACCTGCGTGTACTTGCCGTTGAACGCGAACATCTCCGGGCGCGTCCACGCCTGGACGACGAGATCGTGCGCCTCGTAGTACCGCTCGCGCAGCGTCGCCGGATCGATGCCGTACGCGAAGTTCATGTCCATCGACGTGCCGACCGGAAAGCCCGCCACCAGCCGGCCGCGGCTCATCAGGTCGAGCATGGCGAACTCTTCTGCGACGCGGAGCGGCGGGTTGTAGGCTGCCAGGCTGTTGCCCAGCACGATCAGGGCGGCGCGCGACGTGCGCCGCGTGAGCGTGGCGGCCATGAGGTTCGGCGAGGGCATGAGGCCGTAGGCGTTGTTGTGGTGCTCGTTGACGCAGAGGCCGTCGAAGCCAGATTTCTCGGCGAACTCCAGCTCGTCCAGGAACTCCTGGTAGAGCCCCGCGCACTTCTCGGGATCGAACAGCGAGTGCGGCGGATCGACCCAGACGGACCGGTACTTGTGCTCGAAGTCTTCTGGCAGGAACCGATACGGCATGAGGTGAAAAAAGCAGATCTTCATGGGGCCTCCGGGTGGCGTCGATGATAGCACGCCGGCGGCGGACGGCCCGGCGTCCCTCAGCGCTCGCTGAGCGCCCCTTCACCCCACTCGTACTCCACCGTCACCTCGCACGCGCGGCTCTTCACCGCGTAACGGGCGCGCTGATCGCCGCCGCCCCCGCCGTGCACGATGAAATCCGACAGGAAACGTCCCTCGGGCGAGACTCGATGCGTCTTCCGGCCCGTCCGTCCGGCGTACGTGAGCTCGGAGGTGACGTCCTCGCCCGGCATGAACCCGCTCCCCGACGCTATGAAGCGGTCACCGCGGCGAGAGGCGAGCTCCAGTGAGACCGTGCAGGGGCCGTGCGTCGCCGCGATCGGTCGGGGAATCGCCTTCGCGAACGCGGTGACTCTCCGGTCGGAGGATACGATCGCCACCTGCCAGCCCGCCCCGCGCGGAAGCGGGCCCGGCTCGAAGGTCATCTGGTCCAGCCGCCGCGGCCGCCCGGCGACGTCGAGCTCGCTCGAGACGAGCGTTCCCGACTCGTCGAGTCGAAAACCCGAAGCCTGCTCGTGGAAGCCGTGACCGAACTCGTTCGTCCACACTCCGTAGACTTGCCCGGGAGGCAGACCGCTCACGCGGAGCCGGTACTTGACGGGGGCCTCTCCAGTCGCCGGAGCCACCTCGATGAGCTCGATGGACGCGCCCGGCGTAGCGCGACGCGTGTCGAAGCGGATCGGGTCGTGCGCGTTGGCGGGCGCGATGCCCAGCATCGCCCAGGATACGAGACCGAGCGTCGCGACTGCCGGACACCGCCAGACCATTGCCGCTACTGAAGCTTGAGCATCGCCGCGACCGACGGCACCCCATTCGTGTCGATGAGGAACAGCATGTAGTAGCCGGGCGGCGCCAGGTTGCCGTTGGCCGGCGCCTGGACGGTGAACCCGCCGCTGACCGGCGAGAAGGATAGCGGCAGGAAGCGCTGGTCCATGTTGAACGCGTGGGTCACCGCGCCGAGCTTGACGAGATTGATGGCCGTGACCCGCGCGGCATCCGGGGTCTGCACGGTGAACGTCCCTCCGTAGGTCGCCGTGGTCGGGGCCGACGTGATCGTGGGACGCGCGCCCTTGAACAGGTACGGGGGTGAGTAGATCTCGGCGCTCAGCTGGTCGGTCTGATCCGGGCTGCCGAAGAATCGGCCGCCGCCCGCGATCAGCACCCGACCGTCGGGCAGCAAGAGTGCCGTCGAATGGTAGAGCCGGGGAGCGCCGAGGCCGGCCATCGTCGTCCACTTCTGCGTGAGCGGCGACCATAGCTCGAGCGGCGCGATGGCGCCGCTGGCGTCGATCGCGTTGGTGGTGACGCCACCTCCGACCATCAGCGCCGAGCCGTCGGGCAGAAGGGTCAGCGTCCCGTACGTCCGCTGGAACGTCATCGGGGTGATGGCCTGCCAGAGTGGCGATGGTTGCGTCATGTCGATGATGTACGCCGTCGCTGCGGAGGGCACCGTGGGCATGTCGGGATCGGTCGACGTTCCGGCCTTCAGCACCTTGCCCGGCAGATACATCACCGCGCTTCCGCCGTCGACCGCGGCGGGATCGACGACCGTCCACGTCTGGCTCTGGAGATCGAGCACTCGGCTGACGATCGGATCCTCGGCGGTGCTGGCGACGAGCACGCGTCCGTTCGGGAGCACGAACATGTGCGGGTAGTACGGGAACAGGAGGCTCGCGCTGGTCAGCTGGATCCACGTATTCGTTTGGGGGTTGTAGATCTCGGGGATGAGGGCGTCGCATTTGTCGCAGTTCATCTCGCCGGCGACGACCAGCACGCGCCCGTCGGGAAGCGTCGTCGTGGTCGGGTACCAGCGCGGGTAGGTCATGGACGCCACCTTCGTCCACGTGCGCGCCGCCGGGTCGAAGATGTTAGTGTCCGTGACGCCCACGTGAGCGGCGTCGACGTGGCCGCCCGCGACAAGAATTCGCCCGTCGGCCAGCGCGCACTGGCCGGTGCAGAACAGGTTGGTCTGGCTGATGGGGACCGGCGTGAAGACGTTCGTCGACGGATTCCAGATCCGTGCGTCTTTGCCGCCGAAGGTCTGGCCGTCCCAGGCCAGGACCTCGCCGGTCCGCAGCAGTACGGCGTTGACGGCCACGAAGGGCCAGGCGGTCACGGGGCCGAACTGGCCGATGTTGGACGGGCTCGTCGCGACCACCGTCACGGAGACGGGAGCGCTCGTCGTCGTGTTGCCGGCGAAGTCGCGGGCCACCGCCGTGACGGTGTGGCTGCCCGGCGAGCTCGTCGTCGAGTCCCAGACGACCGAGTACGGCGCCGACGTGACCTCGGCGGCGATGGGCGAGCCATCGACGAAGAAACTCACACCGGCAACGGCAACATTATCGGACGCGGTGGCAGCCACCGAAACGAAATTGAAGACCGTCGACCCTCCGGCCGGCGAGGTAACCGCTACGGCCGGCGGTGTCGTGTCGCCGCCACCGCCGCCACCCACCGCGGAGTTCATGTCGGTCGTGATCTCCGCGGCGCTCAGCGCGCGATTGTACACGCGCAACTCGTCGATCCGTCCCTGGAAGTACTCGTTCCACACGCCGTTGCCGCCGATGCGCAGCGCCCCCGTCGAGGTTGCGATCGGCCCGCCGACCGCCTGACTGCCCACCTGTACGCCGTTCACGTACAGGCGCAACGTCGTGCCGTCATACGTCGACGCCAGATGGCTCCATGCGCTGAGGGGGAGCGCCGAGGGCCCCGCGAAGCCGTGCTCCGTGCTGGTTCCCGGGCCCTGATTGATGTAAACGTTGGGTCGGTTCGCGGGCGAGCCCGCGTACAGCACGTACACGAACTCGTTGGGCTGTTCCTTCATGACCGTGGTCGCCCAGTTCGTCGGCACGGCCGTCGGATAGATCCACGCCGACAGCGTCATCCCGTTCGTGAGCTGGAGTGACGTGGCGTTCGGCACCGTCACGTACCCCGCGCCGTTGAACACCAGCGCGCTCCCGTACCGCCCCGCCGCCGTCCACGTCACCCCGCTGCCCAGCGTCCCCGTGTTGTTGTTCCCCGACCCGTCCGCCACCGTCGGCCCCGCCCCTTCGCTGAACCCGTACGCCGCCACCAACCCCGCCGGCGTCGCCGTCACCGTCAGCTGGAAGCTCGTCGGCGTGCTCAGCTGCCCGTCGCTCACCGCCACCGTGATCGTCGCCGTCCCCGTCTGCCCCGCCGCCGGCGTCACCGTCACCGTCCGGTTCGCCCCTGAGCCCCCGAACACGATGTTGGCGTTCGGCACCAGCCCCGGGTTCGACGAGCTCCCGCTCACCGTCAGGCTCCCCGCCGCCGTCTCCACGTCCCCCACCGTGAAGCTCAGCGGCCCCACCGCCGTCCCCACCGTCGTCGTCTGGTTGGCGATGCTCGTGATCGTCGGCGCGTCGTTCACCGCCGTCACCGTCAGCTGGAAGCTCGTCGGCGTGCTCAGCTGCCCGTCACTCACCGTCACCGTGATCGTCGCCGTCCCGTTCTGGTTCGCCGCCGGCGTCACCGTCACCGTCCGGTTCGCCCCCGTCCCCCCGAACACGATGTTCCCGTTCGGCACCAGCGTCGGGTTCGACGAGCTCCCGCTCACCGTCAAACTGCCCGGCGCCGTCTCCGCGTCCCCCACCGTGAACGCCAGCGCCCCCGTCGCCGTGTCCTCGTTGATCGTCTGATCCGCGATCGGCGTGATCGTCGGCGCCGTGTTCGTGGCCGTCACCGTCAGCTGGAAGCTCGTCGGCGTGCTCAGCTGCCCGTCGCTCACCGCCACCGTGATCTCGCCCCCGTCCCCCCGAACACGATGTTCCCGGTCGGCACCAGGGTCAGGTTCGACGAGCTCCCGCTCACCGTCAGGCTCCCCGCCGGCGTCTCCACGTCCCCCACCGTGAAGCTCAGCGGCCCCACCGCCGTCCCCGCCGTCGTCGTCTGGTTGGCGATGCTCGTGATCGTCGGTGGGTCGTTCACCGCCGTCACCGTCAGCAGAAAGCTCGTCGGCGTGCTCAGCTGCCCGTCACTCACCGTCACCGTGATCGTCGCTGTCCCGTTCTGGTTCGCCGCCGGCGTCACCGTCACCGTCCGGTTCGCCCCTGACCCCCCGAACACGATGTTCCCGTTCGGCACCAGCCCCAGGTTTGACGAGCTCCCGCTCACCGTAAGGCTGCCCGGCGCCGTCTCCGCATCGCCCACCGTGAAGCTCAGTGCCCCCGTCGCCGTGTCTTCATTGATCGTCTGATTCGCGATCGGCGTGATCGTCGGCGCCGTGTTCCCCCCGCCCCCCACCGCGGTGCTCATGTCCGTGCCGATCTCCGCCGCGCTCAGCGCCCGGTTGTAGACCCGCACCTCGTCGATCATCCCCTGGAAGTACTGCCCCCAGATGCTGTCTCCCCCGATCTGCAGCGCGTTCGTCGACGTCGTCAGCGCCCCCGTCCGCGCCAGACTCGACACCTGCGCCCCGTTCACGTACAGCCGCACCGTCGCCCCGTCGTATGTCACCGCCAGGTGCGTCCACGTGTTCACCGCCAGCGCCGCCGTCCCGTACGTCTCGATCGTCGTCCCGCCGAACGTCCCCCCGCCCGCCGGCCGGCTCGCGTTCGTCGACGTCCCCGACAGGTAGTAGTTGTCGTTGCCCTTGTAGATCACGTCCCGCCACGCGCTGCTCACCGTCGTCGGGTTCACCCACGCCGACAGCGTCATCGCCGTCGTCAGCTGCAGCGCCGCCGCGTTCGGCACCGTCACGAACCCCGCCCCGTTGAACACCAGCGCGCTCCCGTACCGCCCCGCCGCCGTCCACGTCACCCCGCTGCCCAGCGTCCCCGTGTTGTTGTTCCCCGACCCGTCCGCCACCGTCGGCCCCGCCCCTTCGCTGAACCCGTACGCCGCCACCAACCCCGACGTCTGCGCGCTCGCCGGCACCGTCGAGACGCCCACGATTCCCGTGAGCAGAACGAAAAGCGCAAGCACACCGATCGCCGACGATGTTGCTGGATGAGTGAGCGCTCGTCTGGTGATGTCAGTCACGGGCGGACGTCCTCGCGTCACATAAGTCCCCAATCGACTCGAGCTGCGCTTCAGCACACTCGACGCGCTCGGAATTCACGCGTCGACGTTTTCTGCGTCGTCAAAATGTTGTGTGTTTCAATTACGTGACAATCGAGCGTAGGTGAATCGAGAACCACTTTCAATGCGCAGTCTCTGCGCAGTGAAGATTTTTGGATGTGTGAAAGATTTTTCACATCGAGGTGCATGAGAGTGCGCAGCGCCGTGCTTGATCATCGAGGGAATCCGGCGTAGCCTAGGGCCCGGTTCGATTGCCCGTCACCGCGGGAGCTCGGGGAACCGGGCTGAGAGGGCGGCTCACCGCCGCCGACCGCATGAACCTGACCTGGTTAATGCCAGCGAAGGGAGGCTCACTATGTCCCGTAAGGTCTACGTCACCGGGTCCCGCTCCGACCTCCGCGTTCCGATGCGCGAGATCGCGCTTTCGGGCGACAACCCATCCGTTCGCCTCTACGACACGAGCGGGCCGTACACCGATCCCGACGCCCATCTCGACCTCAAGCGTGGCCTGCCGCCCCTCCGGCTCGCCTGGATCCTCGGTCGCGGCGATGTCGAGGAGCTGCCCGGTCCGTCGTCGATGTACCGTCGAAGCCGCGACGAGGACCCGGCGCTCGGCGGGGTCAGGTTCGCCAGCGTGCGGCGGCCGCTGCGGGCCGGCGCGGGCCGGCGCGTCACCCAGATGCACTACGCCCGCCGGGGCGAGATCACTCCGGAAATGGAGTTCATCGCGGTCCGCGAGCGCATGACCCCCGAGGTCGTCCGTGACGAGGTCGCGAGGGGACGCGCGATCATCCCGTCGAACGTGAATCATCCCGAGACCGAGCCGATGATCATCGGGCGGAAGTTCCTCGTGAAGATCAATGCCAACATCGGCAACTCGGCCGTCGCCTCCTCGATCGAGGAGGAGGTCGAAAAGATGACGTGGGCGACGCGCTGGGGCGCCGACACCGTGATGGACCTGTCGACCGGCAAGAATATCCACGAGACCCGCGAGTGGATTCTCCGGAACTCGCCGGTGCCGATCGGGACGGTGCCGATCTACCAGGCGCTCGAGAAGGTCGGCGGCAAGGCCGAGGAGCTGACCTGGGAGATCTATCGTGACACGCTGATCGAGCAGGCCGAGCAGGGCGTGGACTACTTCACGATCCACGCCGGCGTGCGCCTTCCCTACATTCCGCTCACCGC
>QHSL01000022.1 GCA_003220435.1 Candidatus Rokuibacteriota bacterium
GACGTGGGTCGATCGAACGGAGTACCCGTTCGAGCCCCGCGCGCTGGACGCGGACGGGGGGCGGCTGAGCTACGTCGACGAGGGCGAGGGCGCGCCGATCGTGATGGTGCACGGCACGCCGACGTGGTCCTTCCTCTATCGGCATCTCATCAAAGGGCTGGCGCCGCGGTACCGGTGCGTGGCGCCCGACCACCTCGGCTTCGGCCTGAGCGAGCGTCCGGCCGCCTGGTCGTATCGTCCCGAGGACCAGGCGAAGAACCTGGCCCGGCTCATCGACGCGCTCGGACTCAAGAACCTCACGCTCGTCGTCCACGATTTCGGCGGACCCATCGGCCTCGCCTACGCCATCGAGCACCCGGAGAACGTGCGTCGCCTCGTGCTCTTCAACACGTGGATGTGGTCGAGCGCCGGCGACCCGCATCTCGAGTGGTTCGCGCGGATCCTCGGCGGGCGGTTCGGGCGCTTTCTCTACGAGCGCCTCGGCTTCTCGGTGCGGGTGATGCTCCGGCACGCGATCGCCGACCGGCGGCGCTACACGCCTGCGGTCGACCGCCACTATCTGCGTGCGCTCGACGGCCACGCGACCTGGATCTACGCGCGCGAGCTCCTGGGCTCGAGCGCGTGGTATGACGACCTCTGGCGGCGCCGAGACCGGATCGCGAGGATCCCGGCGCTGCTGATCTGGGGGATGAAGGACCCCGCCTTCGGCCGCTACCTCCCACGCTGGCGCGAGGTCTTCGAGCGCGCCGAGGTGGTCGAGCTGGCGGACTGCGGCCACGCGCCGCCGGAGGAGCGGGGACCCGAAAGCCTGGCGCTCATCGCGCGGTTTCTCGAGCGCCAGGGAGGAGACCTATGAAAGACCTGAGAGCCAACGCCGGATTCGCGATCGAGCCCGTGTACGGGCCCGAGGACCTCGCCGGCGTCGACGTCGAGCGCGACATCGGCCGGCCCGGCGAATATCCGTTCACCCGCGGGATCCACAAGCACATGTACCGGGACCGCGTCTGGACGATGCGGCAGTACATCGGCTTCGGCACGCCGGTGGAGACGAACGCCCGCTTCAAATACTTGATGGCCCATGGACAGGATGCCCTCAACGTCGCCTTCGATTTGCCAACCCAGCTGGGGTTCGACTCCGATGATCCGAAGGCCGAAGGCGAGGTGGGCCGCGTCGGCATGGCCGTCGACACCTTGGCCGACATGGAGGACGCGTTCGCCGGGATCCCGCTCGACCGGGTCAGCGTCTCGCTCACGATCAACGGGATGGCGGCGCCGATCACCGCGATGTACTACGCGGTCGCCGAGAAGCAGGGCGCCGCGCCCGACCGGGTGGTCACGACGCCGCAGAACGACATCCTGAAGGAGTTCATCGCGCGCGGCACGTGGGTCTATCCGGTCGATCCGTCGCTGCGGCTGGTCGGCGACCTCATCGAGTTCTCGGCGCGCCACTACCCGCGGGCCAACCCGGTGTCGGTGTGCGGCTACCACATCCGCGAGGCCGGCTGCACGACCGCGCAGGAGATGGCGTACGGCCTCGCGATCGCCGCGGCTTACGTCGAGCTGATGCTCGGGCGTGGGATCGCGGTGGACGACTTCGCGCCGCGCATCTCGTTCAACTTCACCGCGTGGGGCAAGATCTTCGAGGAGGTCGCGAAGTTCCGCGCCGGCCGCCGACTCTATGCGCGCATGCTCCGCGAGCGCTTCAAGGCCACCAACCCCAAATCGTGGATGTTCCGGAGCCTCATCGGCGGCGGCGGCTCGGCGTTCACGGTTCAGGAGCCCGAGAACAACATCGTGCGCGGCGCCTACATCGCCCTGGCCTCGGCGCTGGCCGGCGCCCAGACGATGGCGCTGCCGACCTACGACGAGGCCTACACGATCCCGTCGTCGAAGGCGCAGCTGATCGCGCTGCGCACGATGCAGATCTGCGCCGAGGAGTCGGGCGCCGCCGACACCGTCGATCCGCTGGCCGGCTCCTACTACGTAGAGGCGCTCACCAACGCGATGGAGAAGCAGATCACGGCCGAGCTGGCCAGCGTCGAGCGGATGGGCGGCATCGTCGAGGCGATCAGGAGCGGAGCGATCCAGGCCGAGGTCGCGCGTCAGGCCTATCTCTTCGAGCAGCGGATCACCTCCGGCGAGATCCCGAAGGTCGCCGTCAACTGCCACGTCGGCGACAAGCCGGCGGAGGCCGACCGCGAGGTCGAGCTCTATTCCTTCGACGCCAAAGTGGCCGAGGCGCAGCTGGCGCGGCTCGAGCGCACGCGCGCCGGGCGCGACGGTCGTGCCGTCCACGCGGCGCTCAGCCGCCTCCGGGACGAGGCGCGGGGTGGCGGGAACCTCATGTACCCGATCATGGAGGCGGTGAAGGCGTACGCGACCCTCGGCGAGATCGCGCGGGCTATGAAGGACGTTTTCGGCGAGCACAAGGAAGCCGTGAAGCTCTGACGATGGCCGGAGGCTTCGACGTCGTCGGCAAGTCCACCCCCAAGCGGGACGGTCCGGACAAGGTCACGGGACGGACACGCTACCTCCACGACGTGGAGCTGCCGCGCCTGGCCCACGGCAAGATCTTGCGGACGCGGCTGCCGCACGCGCGGATCGTGAGCGTCGACACCAGCCGCGCGCGCGCCTTGCCCGGCGTGCTCGTGGTCCTGACGGGCGCCGACGTGGAGCCTCGGCCCTTCGGCTTCGCCAAAGATCAGATCGCTCTCAAGCGCGGCAAGGTCCGCTGCATCCGCGACGAGGTCGCCGCCGTCGCGGCCCTGACCGCGGCGATCGCCGAGGAGGCGCTGGCGCTGATCGAGGTCGAGTACGAGGAGCTGCCGGCGGTGTTCGATCCGCTGGCGGCGCTCGAGCCGGGCGCTCCGCTCGTGCACGACGAGCGCTCGACGAACCTCCACGATCTCCGCTACCGCTTCAGCCACGGCGACGTCGAGGGTGCGCTGGCCAGCGCCGCCGCCGTCGTCGAGGACACGTACCGGCTGAACTTCGTCACGCCGGCGTGCCTGGGCACGATGGTCGCCATCGCCGACTGGGATCCGGCTGGCAACCTCACGATGTGGACGACGACCCAGGTGCCGTTTCTCTACCAGCGCGATCTGTCGGAGGCCCTGGGGATCGGCGGCGACCGTGTGCGAGTGATGCAGCCGCCGGTCGGCGGCAACTTCGGCCGCGGCCTGGACATCTACCCGATCGACGTCATCGCCGCGCTGCTCGCGCGCGCGGCGCGGCGTCCGGTGAAGGTCGAGTTCGACCGGCTCGAGGAGTTCATCGCCTGTCCCACCCGCGAGCCCTGCGCAATCCGGCTGCGCACCGCCGCCGACCGCGACGGCCGGCTGCTCGCGCGCGAGGCGCACGTGACGATCGACGGGGGTGCCTACACGTCATGGGGGTCGACCACGCCGTACGTGATGCTCTCGACGGTCGCCGGGCTCTACCGGGTGCCGAACGTGCGCTTCGACACCACGATCGTCTACACCAACAACCCCTACTCCGGATCGATGCGCGGCTACGGCAACCCCGAGTCGACGTTCGCCGTCGAGTCGCAGATGGACGACCTGGCCGACCGGCTGGGGATCGATCGTCTCGAGCTGCGGCGGCGCAATCTGTCGAAGCCCGGCGACGTCAATCCACAGCAGTTCGTGCTCACGTCGTTCGCGATGGGCGAATGCCTCGACGCCGTCGCGGACGAGATCCGGAGGGATCCACCACCGCCGCGGCCGGGCGAAAAGCGCGGCGTGGGCTACGCCGGAATGTTCCACGTCGGTGGCGGCGCCCGGATCTACCGGTCGGACGGGTGCGGCGCGATCGTGAAGCTCGACGACTTCGGCAAGGTCACGCTGATCACCGGCGCCAGCGAGATCGGCCAGGGCTCGGAGACGGTCCTGGCCATGATCGTCGCCGAAACGCTCGGCGTGCCGCTCGAGCGCGTCGACGTCGTCAACTCGGACACGAGCGTGCGCCCGTGGGACGTGGGGACTCACGCGAGCCGGACCACCTTCGTCGCCGGCAACGCCGCGCGGCTGGCCGCAGAGAAAGTGCGAGCCCAGCTGCTGGCGATCGCCGAGGGACAGCTCGAGGAGCCGGCGGCGTTGCTGGACGTGAAGGGCGGCTGGGTCTTCGTGAAGCGCGATCCCCGGCGTCGGCTCCAGTACGAGGCGGTCGCCCGAGCCGGGCACTTCCGCGACGGCGGCCGTGTGCTGGTGGCCGAGGCGTTCTACGATCCGCCGACGGTCATGCTCGACAAGGACTTTCAGGGCAACGTGTCGGCCGCCTACACCTCGGCCTTCCAGGCGGCGCTGGTCGACGTCGATCCCGAGACCGGCCGCGTCACGGTGCGCAAGGTCGTCTCCGCCCACGACGTGGGCCGCGCCCTCAACCCGGCCGCCGCGGAGGGCCAGGTCCACGGCGGGATCCACATGGGGCTCGGCTACGCACTCTCCGAGAAGCTCGTGGTGGAGCAGGGGCAGGTGGTGAGCCAGACGTTCATGGACTACGCGTTGTTCAAAGCGGACGACATGCCCGAGATCGTCGTGCGGCTGATCGAGTCGATCGACGCCGAGGGACCGTTCGGCGCCAAGGGCCTCGGCGAGTCCGGCGTGATTCCCGTCGCCGCGGCCGTGCGCAACGCGATCAAGGATGCCATCGGCGTACGCTTCCACGAGCTGCCGCTCACGCCCGAGCGGGTGCGCGCCGCGCTGGGAGCCGCGTGAGCGCCGGCGTGGAGCGGTTCACGGTCAGCGAGCGCGCGCTCCACTGGGCGCTCGCCCTCGGGTATCTTCTGCTTCTGGCGAGCGGGCTTCCGCTGATGATGCCCGCGCTGCAGAGCGGGATCCGTGGGTACAGCCCCTTGATCGGCGAGCGACTGCACATCGCCTGCGCCATCTTCTGGGTACTGGCGATGATCGCGGCGTTGGCGCTCGGCGACCGCCGCCGCGTCAAGCGCACACTCGAAGAGCTCGCGCGGCTCGAGCCGGGCGACCGGCGGTGGCTGCGGAGCTTCCCGCGCTGGCTCGTGGCGGCGTCGCGGGAGCGCGCCCGGCTCGACCGCGACGTCGGCCGCTTCAACGCCGGACAGAAGATCAACGCGCTGTTCACGCTCGTGACCGCGGCGCTGCTGCTGGCGACCGGCGTCGCGCTGTGGCCCTTCGGCATCGATGGCATCGTGCGCGATGCGCACCGCTGGCTCACGCTCCTCGTGCTGATCCCGGTCGCCGCCCACGTGTACCTGGCGGCCGTCCATCCCTCGACGCGGCCCGCGTTGAGGGGGATGCTCGATGGACGGGTGGATCGCGAGTGGGCCGCCTCGCACCACCCGCGATGGGAGGCGAAATGAAGCTCTTCGAAGGCATTCGCGTCCTCGATCTCTCGCGCATGCTCGCGGGACCGTACGGCACGATGTTGCTCGCCGACCAGGGCGCCGACGTGATCAAGATCGAGGATCCGGACGGCGGCGACCCGATGCGGAGCATGGGCCCGCCCTTCCTGCCCGACGGCGAGTCGGCGTACTTCCTGGCGATCAATCGCAACAAGAAGTCGCTGGCGCTCGACCTCGCGCGCGAGCGCGGCCGCGAGGTGTTCTACGATCTCGTCCGGCAGGCGGACGTCGTCTGGGAGAACTTCCGTCCGGGCATCATGGAGCGCCTCGGCCTCTCGTACTCGAAGCTCTGGTCGCTCAACCAGCGGATCATCGTGTGCTCGATCTCCGCCTACGGCCAGGAAGGACCGTACCGCGACTGGCCCGCGTTCGACCTCGCGTTGCAGGCCATGGGCGGCGCGATGTCGGTCACCGGCGAGCCCGGCGGCCGCCCGGTCCGCATGGGGCTGCCGATGGCCGACCTGGCCGGCGGGATGTTCGGCGCCTTCGCGGTCGCCGGCGCGCTCTTCCGTCGCGAGCGCACGGGTGAGGGCGGCCAGATCGATCTCTCGCTCCTCGACTGCCAGGTCTCGCTGCTCACCTACATCGCGCAATACTTCTGGACCAACGGAAAGATCCCCGTCCCGATGGGCTCGGGTCACGCCTCGGTCGTCCCGTACCAGGCGCTGAAGACGCGCGACGGTCACCTGATCGTCGCGATCTTCGCGGAGAAGTTCTGGGGCGCGTTCTGCCGCGCGGTCGACCACCCCGAGTGGGAGCGCGACATGCGCTTCGCGAAGAACCGCGATCGCGTCGTCCACCGTGAGATCCTGATGCCGCTGGTCGAGGCTGCGTTCCGGACCCGGACGACGAAGGACTGGCTCGAGCGCCTCCAGGCGCTCAACGTTCCGGCCACGCCGATCCAGAGCGTCGACCGCGTGCTCGGCGATCCCCAGGTGACTCAGCGCAGCATGGTCGTGGAGATGTCACATCCGCTCCACGGTAAGACGCGTACGCTCGGGACGCCGGTCAAGCTGGACGGCGCGATGGGTCTCGACGTGACCCCGCCGCCCCGCCTCGGCGAGCACACGGACCAGATCCTGTCCCAGATGCTCAAGTACTCGAACGTCAAGATCGCCGAGCTCCGGGCAACCGGCGCCATCGCGTGACGAGCGCCGGCGCATGAACGTCGCCGTCCTTGGCGCGGGCAACGGCGGGTTTGCGACCGCGGCGGACCTAGCGCTGGCCGGCCACCGCGTGCGCCTCTGGAGCCGCTCGGCGTCCGCGCTGGGCCCGCTGGTCGGCGAGCCTGCGCTCACGCTCGTCGCCGAGGGGCGGCAGAGGAGCGCTCGGCTCGATCGCGCCGCGACCGAGATCGCCGACGCGGTCGACGGCGCCGAGGTCGTGATCGCGCCGCTTCCGGCGACGGGCCACGCGGACCTGGCCCAGCGGCTGGCCCCGCACGTGAACGATCGGCAGATCATCCTGCTCACGCCGGGCACGCTCGGCAGCTACGCGATGGCGCGCGACCTCGCCCGCGCCGGCGACGCGCGGCCCTACGCGATCGCCGAGACGGGCACGCTGCCGTACCTGGCGCGCAAGACCGGCCCCGCGACCGTGTCGGCGCCGGTGCGGGCCGCCAACCTGCCCCTCGGCGTCTTTCCCGCCTCTCGCAGCGAGCCGACCGTCGCGCGGATCGCCGAGCTCTTCCCAGCCGTGCGGCCGTGCGCCGACGCGCTCGACGTCGCGCTGACGAACGCGGGCCCGGTGATCCATCCGCCGTTGGTGCTCCTGAACGCCGGCCCCATCGACGGCGGGCGCTTCGACGTTCATGCCTCGGGGACGACCTCCAGCGTGCGGCGACTGATCGACGCGGTCGACGCCGAGCGCGTCGCAATGCGCGTCGGCTGGGGGTATCCCGCGCCGCACTACGAGCTCGCCACGTACTACGACGAGGCGCACGCCGCCGCGGGACTCTATGGCGCGGGCGCCAGGGGCAAGCTCGTCGCCAGCGGTCTCTGGGGCGAGGTCCTCACGTTCGACCACCGGTACGTGACCGAGGACGTGGTGCTCGGTCTCTCGCTCCTCGAATCCGCCGGACGCGCGGCGGGCGTCGACACCCCGGCGGTCTCGGGGCTGCTGCTGATCTTTCGCGTCCTCCTCGGTCAGACGCTGTCCGGCCGCGGGCGCGCGCTCGAGCACCTGGGGCTCGGCGACTACAGCCGGCGCGAGATCCGCGTGTTCCTGCGCGAGGGTTGGGAGTCGCCGTTGTGGGGGAAGGTGCTCCGGTGAGCGCGCCGGCCGGGCTCGACGCCGACGGACGTGGCGGGCTCACGCTCGAGGGCGCGCGCTATCTCCTGATCAGGCCCGAGACGCTCGTCGCGATGCAGAAGGCGGTGCAGCAGGCGGTGGGCGAGCGCGCGAGTGCCTGCATCGTCGCCGGCGGCCGGGCCGGCGGCGCGCGGGCGGCGGCGTCGCTGGGCGGGACCGCGGAGGAGCGGGTACGCCGGCTGCTCCGAATCGGAGGCGAGATCGGCTGGGGCGAGTTCGCGCTCGAGCGGCTGACGCCGACGGAGCTCGCTGTCGTCGTGCGCCGCTCGCCGATCGCCGAAGCCTACGGTCCCTCCGCGTCGCCCGTATGCCACCTGATCCGAGGCGTCCTCGAATCGCTCGCCGCCGCCGTCCTGGGCGGCTCGCCGACGGTAATCGAGACTGCATGCGCCGCCACCGGCCACCCTGCCTGCCGCTTCGTTACGTCGCACGAAACCGCGGCATGACTGCGGACCAGAGCCGGGTCGCGCCTCGCTCCGGCCACCCTCGGGCCAAGCCGGCCTCACGGTCCCCGTTACAATGACCACGGCGGCGCTCGTCCACGTCGTCGTCAGCGGTCTCGCCACCGGCTCGATCTACGCGCTGATGGCGATCAGCCTCGTGATCATCTACAACGCGACCCGCACGTTGAACTTCGCGCAGGGCGAGATCCTGATGGTTTCGACATTCGTCGGCTGGACGGCCATGCAGGTGCTGCGGGCGCCGCTGGTCGTCGTTCTGATCGTGGCCGTGGCCGCGGCGGCCGGCCTCGGCTGGGCCCTGGAGCGCCTGGTGATCCGTCACGCGATCTCGGCGACCCACTTCGACGTGCTGATCATCACGCTGGGCCTCTCGCTGATGCTGCGCTCGGCCGCCGGCCTCGTGTGGACCCACGACGAGTTCCCGTTCCCCTCGCTGTTCGGGAACCGGCCGCTCGCGATCGGCCCGGTGCGCCTGGCGCCGGTGTCGCTCGGGATCATCGGCGCCTCGCTCGCGCTGATGCTGGCGCTCTACGCGCTGTTCCGCTGGACGCGGATGGGCCGCGCGATGCGCGCCGTCGCCCAGAACCAGCGCGCGGCGCGGCTCATGGGCATCAGCGTAGAGCGCGTCTACTCCGGATCGTGGGTTCTCGCCGCGGTCGTGGGCGCCGTCGCCGGCGTGCTGATCGCGCCGGTCGTGTTCCTGTCGTCGAAGATGGGCCTGGTCGCCATCAACGGGTTCACCGCCGCCGTCCTCGGCGGCTTCGGCTCGATGCCCGGCGCGGTCGTCGGCGGCATGCTGCTCGGCGTGCTCGAGAACCTGGCGCCGCTCTACCTGCCGTCGTCGATCAAGCACTCGGTGCCGTTCCTGGTGATGATCACGATCCTGCTCGTCCGGCCGAGCGGCCTGCTCGGCCGCGTCGCGCGGCGCAAGGTCTGATGCGGCGCGCCGCACTGGCGACCGGCGCCGTCGTGGTGCTGGGCTTGCCATGGGCGGTGCCGCGCTATTTCGTGTTCCTGGCTAGCCTGATCGTCGTGAACTCGATTGTCGCGATCGGCCTGAATCTCCTGTCCGGCTACACGAACCAGCTCTCGTTCGGCCACGCGGGGTTCCTGGCGATCGGCGCGTACACGGGGGCGCTGCTCACGATTCACGCGCCCGCGCTGCCGGTCCCCGCCGCGCTCCTGGTCGCCGGGCTGGTCACCGCGGCGGTCGGGCTCGCGCTCGGCATCCCGTGCCTGCGCCTGGAGGGCCTCTACCTGGCGATGGCGACGCTTGCCTTCGGCTTCGTGGTGGTCGAGGCGATCCTCAATCTCGACTGGATCACCCGCGGCAACGATGGCCTCCGCGTGCCGGCGGCGCGCCTGGGCCCCATCGCCCTGGCGACCGACACCGCGCGCTACTACCTGACGGTCGCGGTGGCGGCGCTCCTGATCCTGGCCGCGCTCAACATCGCGAGGACGCGGACCGGCCGGGCGCTCCTGGCGGTGCGCGAGAGCGAGATTGCCGCGCAAGCGAGCGGCGTGCACCTGGCCGCCTACAAGACGCTCGCGTTCGTGCTGTCGGCCTTCTACACCGGCGTGGCCGGCGGGCTCTTCGCGCTGGTCGTCGGATTCCTCTCGCCGGATTCCTTCGACGTGTTCCTGTCGGTGGACTTCGTCGCGATGATCATCGTGGGCGGGCTGGGCTCGGTGCCCGGCTCCGTGCTGGGTGCGGCCGTCATCACCACGCTCAACGATTCGCTGGCCGGCTTTCAGAACTACCGGCCGCTGATCTTCGGTGCCATCCTGATCGCGTCCATGCTATTCATGCCCGGCGGTATTGCGAGCGCTCTGCGAAAGCTGTCGGTCGCCGGTGCGGCCGGCTATCCCGGAACCGCACCGCCCGCGGCGAAGCCCCGACAAGGAGACGATCCATGACTCTTCGTGCTGCGCTCCTGCTCCTCCTGACGCTGGTCTCGACGGCGTTTCCAGCGTCCGGACAGCAGCCGGGAGTCACCGACAAGGAAATCCTGATCGGCAGCTCCAACTCGTTCTCGGGGCCGCTGGCCTTCACCGGCGAGCAGATCACGAAGTTCGGCGTCGACCTCTACTTCAAGGTGATCAACGACGCCGGCGGGATCCACGGCCGAACCATCCGGACCATCTACTACGACGACGGCTACCGTCCCCAGGACGCGGTCGCCAACACCAAGAAGCTGGTGGAGCAGGACCGGATCTTCGCGGTCATCATCCCGCAGGGCTCGCCGCCAGTGGTGGCGACGTTGGATTACCTGGAAGAGAACAAGGTGCCGCTCCTGTTCCCATATCAGAGCTCGCCGGTGACGCGGAGCAAGCGTTACGTGTTCCAGGGCATGACGCTGAGCGACCGCTCGTCGAAGATGATGATCGATTACCTCGCCGGGCCGCGGAAGCTCAAGAAGTTCGCCGCGCTCTACCAGGATGACGAGTACGGCAAGTCGTTCCTGACCGCGTTCGAGAAGGACCTCGGCCGGTTCGGCCTCAAGCTGGTCGCCGCCGAGTCCGTCAAGCGTGGCGTCACCGACGTGAGCGCCCAGATCGCTAAGCTCCAGGCGGCGAAGCCGCAGGTCACGTTCCTGGTGCTGGTGCCGGGGCCGGCCGCGCAGGCCCTGCGCGAGCGGCAGAAAATCGGCTGGACGGGCACGCTCATGGTCTCGACCGGGCCGCTGACCGACGAGCGCTACCTGGCACTGGCCGGCGACGCGGCCGAGGGCGTCGAGGGGTTGTCGCTCTGGCCGGATCCGCTGCTGTCCGATTTGGCGGGCGTCAGGCTCTACCGGGAGCACATGCAGAAGCACTTTCCGAAGAACGAGCCGAACCGGTACTCGATCGCCGGGTACTTCGCGGGGATGCTGTTCGCGGAGGGCGCCAAGCGCGCCGGACGAAACTTGACGCGCGATTCGCTGGTCGCGGCGCTCGAGTCGATCAAGGGCTACGAGAGCGGCATCCTGCCGCCGCTCACGATCGGTGCCGATCACGAGACGCAGAAGCAGGGGTTCTGGGTCCGCGTCGAGAAGGGGCGTTTCAAGCCGCTGACGGACTGGCTCAAGTCCGAGTAGCCGGTGCTCAGCGTCGAAGATCTCTCCATCAGCTTCGGCGGTCTCGACGCGCTGAGCGGGCTCAGCCTCGAGGTCACCGAGCGCGAGATCTTCGCGCTCATCGGTCCCAACGGGGCCGGCAAGTCGACGGTGTTCAACGTGGTGACGGGCCTCTACCGGCCATCGCGCGGCCGCGTGACGTTTCGCGGCGACGACCTGCTGGCGCTGGCGCCCCACGAGATCGCCCGGCGCGGCGTCGGCCGCACGTTCCAGAACACCGAGGTGTTTCGACAGCTCACGGCCATCGACAACGTCCTGGTCGGCCGCCACGCCCATCTGCGCTCGGGCGTCCTGCGCGGCGCCTTCGGCCTGGCCTCGGTTCGGCGCGAGGAGGCAGAGGCACGCGAGCTCGCGCGACGACTGCTCGCCAGGCTCGGGCTCGCGGAGGTCGCGGACACCGAGGCGGGCAGCCTCCCGCTCGGCTACCAGAAGCGACTCGAGCTCGCGCGGGCGCTCGCTGCCGAGCCGCGGCTCCTGCTGCTCGACGAGCCGGCGGGCGGGCTCAACCCGACCGAGACGCAAACGCTGATGAAGCTGATCCAGCGGCTGCGCGACGAGAGCGGGCTCACGCTCCTGCTGGTCGAGCACGACATGGAGCTCGTGATGGGCATCTCGGACCGCGTGGCCGTGCTCGACTACGGCCGCAAGATCGCCGAGGGCAAGCCGCGGGAGATCGCCGCCGATCCGGCGGTGGTCGAAGCGTACCTGGGCAGCGGAGACGGAGCGTGACACCGGTCCTGGACGTGCAAGACCTCACGGTCTACTACGGCAAGCGGCGCGCGCTCGAGGGCGTGTCGCTGACCGTCGGGCGTGGCGAGATCGTGACGCTGCTCGGCGCCAACGGCGCCGGCAAGTCGACGACCCTGCGTGCGGTGTCGGGGCTGGTCCGGCCAGAGCGCGGGCGCATCGTCTACGAGGGACGGGACATCACGCAGGCGCCGGCCGACGCGATCGTGGCCGCCGGCGTCGGCCACGTCCCGGAGGGCCGCGAGATCTTCCCGGAGTTCACGGTGCTCGAGAACCTGCTCGTCGGCGGCCACACCGTGCGGCGATCCCAGGTTGGCGAGCGGGTCGACGCGGCGTTCGAGCTGTTTCCGGTGCTCGGCCGCCGGCAATCGCAGCTCGCCGGCACCCTCTCGGGCGGCGAGCAACAGATGCTCGCCATCGGGCGGGCGCTGATGCCGCGGCCCCGGCTGCTGCTGCTCGACGAGCCCTCGCTCGGCCTGGCGCCGCTGCTCTCGCGCGAGATCTTCCGCGTGATCCAGCGGATCAACGACAGCGGCGTCGCGGTCTTGCTGGTCGAGCAGAACGCGCGGCGGGCGCTCGCACTCGCGGCGCGCGGCTACGTCCTCGAGACCGGCCGCCTGGTCGTCGCGGGACCAAGCGCGGCGCTGGCGGCCGATCCGCGCGTGCGGACCGCCTACCTTGGGCTCGACCGCGCGCGCGGCGGCGCCGCCGGCTGACGCCGAGCTCGGCGCAGGTAGATCCGCCAGGGTCTCCAGTAGTACGTGGACCAGCCGCGCCGGACGCCGGCGACGCGGCGGTCGGGAATGTTCGCGTGAACCAGATCCAGTCGCGCGTCGCCGCGCGCCCGGCTGAAGGTCAGGATCAGGATCGATTCGAGCTCGCCCTTCCTCCAGTCGGCCCCGCGCCAGGACTGGACGATCATTCGCCCGGGCACCAGCGCCAGGATTCGTCCGCGAAGCATGCCGCCGTACGCCGAGAAACGCCCGCCGGCTCGGCGGCCCATCGACGCCGTCGCGTCGATGGCGGCGGCGTGCTTCTTCGAGTCCATGTAAACGTCATAGAGGCGCTCCGGAGTCGTGCGGAACGTGACCGATTGCTGGATCGTCTTCGCCATGCGCCCCTCCTGGGTCCGCCATCACACGCGCGCCCTCACCCTACTCGGCGCGGCGTCCGCACGCCAGCGGCCCCGCCCGGGATCTTGCTAGACTCGACCCCCGTGACCACGGTGATGTGGCAGCCCGAGCTCGAGATGCTGTCGCGCGAGCCACTCGAGCGGCTCGTGCTCGAGCGCATGCGCGCGACGCTCGCGCGCGTGCTGGCCCAGCCCACCTGGACCCGGCGCCTTCCCGGCGTCCGACCCGAGGACATCGTGCGCGTCGAGGACTGGCGGAAGCTCCCGTTCCTCACCAAGGAAGAGCTGCGCGACGCGTACCCGTACGGCCTCGCGTGCGCGGGTGAGGCGGGGTACCAGCGGATCCACATGTCGAGCGGGACCACGGGGAACCCGATCCTGAACCCGTACACGGCCGCCGACGTCGCGCAGTGGGGCGAGGTGATGGCGCGCTGCTACGTCGCTGCCGGCGTCGGCCCGCGCGACGTCATCCAGATCACACCCTCGTTCGGCCTCTTCACCGGCGGCTTCGGCTTCCACTACGGCGCCGAGCGGCTCGGCGCCATGGTGATTCCGACCGGCGCCGGGCGGACGACGCTGCAGCTGAAGCTCATGCGCGATCTCAAGGCGACCGTCGTCACGGCGATCGCCACCTATCCGCTGCGGCTTCTGGAGGCCGCGCGCGATGAGAGCTTCGACCTCGCGTCGCTCTCGCTGCGCGTCGGCATCTTCGGCTCCGAGATGTGGTCCGACGAGCTCCGCGTGAGAATCGAGCGAGAGCTCCGCATCCGCACCCACGACATCATCGGCATGACGGAGACCGGCGGGCCGGGGCTCGGCATCGACTGCGCCGCGCGCGGCGGGATCCACGTCTGGGAGGATCACTACCACGTCGAGATCGTCGATCCCGGGACCGGCGCCGTCGTGGCGGACGGCGCCGAGGGCGAGCTGGTCGTCTCGACGCTGACCCGCGAGGGGCTGCCGCTGGTGCGCTACCGCACCCACGACCTGACCCGTATCGTCTCGCGGGCGCGCTGCGACTGCGGACGCACCGCGCTCCGGCTCGATCGCCTGCGCGGCCGCACCGACGACATGGTGATCTACAAGGGCGTGAACTTCTACCCGCGTCAAATCGAGACGGCGCTCCTGCGACACGCCGGCGTGAGCCACGAGTATCAGATCGTGCTCGACGCCGAGGGCGGCGGCGAGCGGATGACGATCGACGTCGAAACGGAGCCCGGCTGCGATCCGTCGATCGCCGCGCGGATCCGTCGCGAGCTCGGCGACATGCTCGCGCTGAGCCCGGAGGTCCGGCTGCGGGCGCACGGCGAGATCGAGCGGCCGCAGGGCAAGGCGGTGCGCGTGGTCGACCGCCGGCCGCGACGGTGAGCGGTCTCCTCGCGGGCGTCACGGTCCTGAGCCTCGAGCAGGCCACCACGCTCCCGTTCCTGACGTACCGGCTCGCGTGCGATGGCGCCCGGGTGATCCGCGTCGAGAACGCCGAGCGGCCCGACCCGAACCGGTTCGTGGGCCACGACGTCCTCGGTGAGCCCGCGATGCGCAGCTACTTCCTGCCGAACAACTGCGGCAAGGAGGCCATCACCCTCAACCTCGGCGATCCCGAAGGCCGTGCCCTGCTGCGCCAGCTCATCATCGGGCTGCGGGTCGACGTATTCGCGTGCAACCAGCGGCCGCGCAGCTACGCCCGGCTCGGCATCGAGCCGGCGGAGCTCATGACCGCCAAGCCC
>QHSL01000094.1 GCA_003220435.1 Candidatus Rokuibacteriota bacterium
ACCGCCAAGCGCGTGACCGGGATCGTCTCGCGCGGCGGGTCGATCATGGCCAAGTGGTGCCTGGCCCACCACCAGGAGAGCTTCCTCTACACCAGGTTCCGCGAGATCTGCGAAATAATGACGGCGTATGACGTCGCCTTCTCGCTCGGCGACGGCCTCCGTCCGGGCTCGAACGCGGACGCGAACGATGAAGCCCAGTTTGCTGAACTTGATACGTTGGGCGAACTGACCAACATCGCCTGGGAGCACGACGTCCAGGTGATGATCGAGGGCCCCGGCCACGTGCCGATGCACCTCATCAAAGAAAACATGGACCGCCAGCTCGAGGTGTGCCATGAGGCGCCGTTCTACACCCTCGGGCCGCTCACCACCGACGTGGCGCCCGGCTACGACCACATCACCTCGGCGATCGGCGCCGCCATGATCGGCTGGTACGGCACCGCGATGCTCTGCTACGTGACGCCCAAGGAGCACCTCGGCCTGCCCAACCGGAAGGACGTGAAGGACGGAGTCATCGCGTACAAGATCGCCGCCCACGCCGCCGACATCGCGAAGGGCCATCCCGGCGCGCGCGACTGGGACGACGCGCTGTCGCGGGCGCGGTTCGAGTTCCGCTGGCAGGATCAGTTCAACCTCTCGCTCGATCCCGAGACGGCCCGCGAGTTCCACGACGAGACGCTGCCGGCCGAGGGCGCGAAGATCGCGCACTTCTGCTCGATGTGCGGTCCGCACTTCTGCTCGATGAAGATCACGCAGGACGTCCGCGACTACGCCGCCAAGCACGGCATCGCGGAGGAGACCGCCGCGCTCGCGCAGGGCCTGCGCGAGAAGGCCGAGGAGTTCAGGAAGGGCGGCGGCGAGATCTACCGCCGCGGCTGATTCAAGATCGAGGAGCGTCCCGGGTCCCCCGGGACGCTTCCGAGCCGCCAAATGGGGGGCTTGGGGGGCCATTCGAGGCCCCCCATCTCATTCGATGCCGCCCGGGTCGATGCCGTGCTCGACGAGCTTCTTGCGCAGGGTGTTGCGGTTGATACCCAGGATCTGCGCGGCGCGCACCTGGTTGCCGCCGGTCTCGCGGAGCACCGCGCGCAGCAGCGGCTTCTCGACCAGCCCGATCATCAGGTCGTAGAGGTTCGCGCTGGCGTGCTCGCGCAGGCCGCGCACGCACTCGATGAGCTTGCGCTCGATGATCTCCTCGAGCGGCGCGTCCACCGCGACCGAGGCGGCGGCCGACACGGGCCCGATGGGCAGGTGCTCGGGCAAGATGACGCCGCTCGTCGCCATCACCATCGCGCGCTGGATGACGTTCTCCAGCTCGCGCACGTTGCCGGGCCAGTCGTGGCCGACCAGGCGATCGAGCGCGTCGGGGGCGACGCCGCGCTCGCCGAGCTCGTGCGTGTACTTCGCCAGGAAGTGCTCGACCAGGAGCGGAATGTCGCGCCTCCGCTCCCGGAGCGACGGCAGGCTCACCGTCACGACGTTCAGCCGGTAGTAGAGGTCCTCCCGGAAGCGCCCGTCCTTCATCAGGGTCTCGAGGTCTCGGTTGGTGGCGGCCAGCACGCGCACGTCGATGTGGATGGGCTCCTGGCCGCCCAGGCGCTCGATGGTGCGCTCCTGCAGGGCGCGGAGCAGCTTGGTCTGCAGCTCGACCGGCATGTCGCCGATCTCGTCCAGGTAGAGGGTGCCGCCATGGGCGAGCTCGAGCTTGCCGAGCCTCCGCTCCTTGGCGTCGGTGAACGCGCCGCGCTCGTGCCCGAACATCTCCGACTCGAGCAGGGTCCCGGGAATCGCGGCGCACGAGACGGCCACGAACGGCCGCCCGGCCCGTCGGCTGTAGTGGTGGACCGCACGGGCCACCAGCTCCTTGCCGGTGCCCGACTCCCCGCGCAGCAGAACGGTCACGTCGCTGGCCGCGACGCGTCCGATGATCTTGTAGACGTCCTGCATGCGCGGGTGGCGGCCGATGATGGCGCCGAACTCCCACACCTCCAGCAGGCCGCTCTTGAGGCGCGTCACCTCCTGGCTGAGGCGGCGCGCCGCCATGGCCCGCTCGGCCAGCAGGAGCACCTCGTCGAGGTCGAAGGGCTTCGCGAGATAGTCGTAGGCGCCGCGCTGCATCGCCTGGATCGCGGTGTCCATGGTGCCGTGGGCGGTTATCACGACGACGCACGCGTCGGCGTGGACCTCGCGCAGCCGGGCGAGGGCCGTGAGGCCATCGACGCCGGGCATCCGCACGTCGAGGAAGACCAGGTCGAATGGCTCGGCCGCGAACGCCCGGATCGCGGACTCGCCGTCCTTGACGGAGCTGACCTCGTAGCCCGCCTGACGCAGCCCCTTTTCCAACACCCAGCGCAGGCTGTCCTCGTCGTCGGCGACCAGGATCCGGGTCTTGGTGGACTTGTCGACAGCCATGGCGCTATTTCGCGATCGGCAGGAAGCACGTGACGATCGTGCCCCGCCCCTCGGCGCTCTCCACCTGGATCGCGCCCCGGTGCTCCTCGAGGATCCGGTGGCAGATTGCCAGGCCGAGCCCGAGGCCCTTGTCCTTGGTCGTGAAGAACGGATCGAAGATCTTGGCGCGGACGGAGGCGGGGATGCCCGCGCCCTCGTCGGCCACCTGCGCCTCGACCATGTTGCGCTGGCCGCCGCCGAGGTCGATCTTGCCGAAGAGCGGGTTGAGGCTCACCCGCGTCGCGAGGGTCAGGCGCCCACCGTTCCCCATCGCGTCGAGCGCGTTTCGCACGAGGTTGTGGAAGACCTGCAGCAGCCGGTCCTCGTCGCCGAGGATGGGCGGGAGACTCGGGTCGTACCGGCGGACTAGCGCGATGCGCCGCTCCCGCGCGCCTTCCTCGTTCAGCACCGCCACCCGCTCGAGCAGCTGGTGGAGGTTGAGCGGCACCGGGCGGAGCTGGACCGGACGCGACAGATCGAGCAGCATCTCGATGATCCGGTTGACGCGGTCGACCTCGGTCATCAGCACGTCCGTGTATTCGCCGAGCCGCGAGTCCGCCCCGAGCTCGCGCTTGAGGAGCTGGACCGCGCCGCGGATCGCCCCGAGCGGATTGCGCACCTCGTGAGCGAGCCCCACGGCCATCCGCCCCGCCGCCGCCAGCGTCTCGCCCCGCCGGACCTCGGCCTCCAGCTGGCGGATGCGCGAGAGATCGCGGAGCACCGCGACCGCGGCCTCGACCCGGCCGTCTCGCGCGTAGAGCGCCGCGGTGACGATCGACACCGGCACCCGCCGGCCCTCGCCGCGCTCCACGAAGCTCTCGGCCTCCGACCGGCTCTCGCCGGTCGCGAGCGTCTCGCCGAGCCGGCGGACGACGGAGGCGTCCGGAGAGAAGACTTCCTTGATGAAGCGCCCCTCGGCGCGCCGCGCCGAGCGCTCGGTCAGGACTTCGGCCGCAGAGTTCCAGAAGACGATTCGGAGCTCCGCGTCGACCGCGATCACGGCGTCGGGGAGGCCGGCGAGCACCACCTCGAAGTTCATGACGCGAGCGTCAGGTCGGGGACGGCGTTGAGGGTCAGGGAGGCGCGCTCGCCAGCGGCCAGGCGCGCCGAGCCGGCGGCCGTGATCATCGCCGCGTTGTCGGTGCAGAGGTGGCGCGGTGGGATGTGTAGACGCAGCCCGTGCTCGAGCGCCGCGGTCTCGAGCGCCGCGCGCAGCGGACCGTTCGCCGCGACGCCGCCGGTAAGGACGATGCGCTTGATCCCGTGGTGCAGAGCGGCCTTCACGGTCTTGCGCACCAGCATCTTGACGACCGTCGCCTGGAACGAGGCGGCGATGTCCGCGATCTCCGCTCGCCCGAGCGGGCCGCGACGCTTCACGTAGAGAGACACCGACGTCTTGACGCCGCTGAACGAAAAGTCGGCCGCGCCGTCGGTCATCTGCGCGAGCGGGAACGTGATGGCTTTCGGATCGCCATCGACGGCCGTGCGCTCGATGACGGGGCCGCCCGGAAACCCGAGGCCGAGGAGCTTCGCGACCTTGTCGAACGCCTCGCCCGCCGCGTCGTCGCGTGTTTGCCCCACCAGCGAATACGTGAGCGGCGCCCGCGCGTGATAGAGCGCCGTGTGGCCGCCGGACACCACGAGCGCCAGAAACGGGTGCTCGGGCGGATCGTCGGTCAAGAACGAGGCGTAGATGTGCCCCTCCAGGTGGTTCACCGCGACCAGGGGGAGCCCTTGAACGTAGGCGAGCGATTTCGCGACGGCGCAGCCCACGAGCAGGGAGCCGACGAGCCCGGGGCCCTGGGTCACGGCGACCCCGTCGAGGTCGCACAGCCGGAGACCGGCGTCGGCGAGGGCCTTGCGAACGACCGGCACGATGACCTCGAGATGGCGCCGCGAGGCGAGCTCCGGCACCACGCCGCCGTACGGCGCGTGGATCGCTTCCTGCGAGGCGACGACGCTCGAGAGCACACGGCGGCCGTCGGCGAGCACCGCCGCCGCGGTTTCGTCGCACGAGCTTTCGATCCCGAGCACGACCATGCCTGGTCCCCTTGTCACGGACCCCACAGACGAAAAGGGCGATGAGGCCGGCTCACTGCGCGCCCGGCCTGGCATCGCCCTTCGTTCGCGCGTCGCGGCTACTGCGGCCGGGCCTGAGCCTGCGGATTCGCTCCCGGTCGCTGTTGCTCGATGATACGCATCGTCTTGATCACATCCAGCGCCCGCTGGACCTGGATGTCCTTGCGCAGCTCCTCCAACGGATCGAGCGACGGCGGCCGCTCCTTCGCCGCCGTATCCTTATCCTTCGGGATCTCGACGACGATGTCCGGGGTGATGCCCTTCCCGTGGATCGACCGGCCCTTGGGCGTGAAGTACTTCGCGGTCGTCAGGCGCAGCCCCGAGCCGTCCGAGAGGGGGATGATCGTCTGGACCGAGCCCTTGCCGAAGGTCTGGGTGCCGACGACGATCGCGCGGCCCCAGTCCTGGAGCGCGCCCGCCACGATCTCCGACGCCGACGCGCTGCCCTGGTTGACGAGCACGACCATCGGCAGGTTGGGATACGACTTCTTCGCGTGGGCGGAGAAGCGCATGTTCTGGTTCCGCACGCGCCCCTCGGTGTAGACGACGAGCTTACCGTCGTCGATGAACTCTTCCGTGACCTCGACCGCGGCGGTCAGGAGGCCCCCGGGGTTGTTGCGGAGATCGAGGAGGAGCGCTTTCATGCCGCCCTTCGCCGCCTTCTCGAGCGCGGCGGCCATGTCACCCGGCGACTGCTCCTGGAACTGCCGCAGCTTGACGTAGGCGATGCCGCCGCCGAGGTCGTGCGCGCGCACGGACTGTACCCGGATCTGCTCGCGCGTGATCTCGAAGTCCTTCGGCTCGGTCCATCCCTCGCGCACCACGGTGATCGTCACCTTGGTCCCGGGCTTGCCGCGCATCCGCTTGACCGCGTCGGGCAGCTGCATGTCCTTCGTGACCAGACCGTCGATCTTCACAATCCGGTCGCCGGTCTGGAGCCCGGCCCGGTGGGCCGGCGTTCCCTCGATCGGCGACACGACCGTCAGGACGTCGTCCCGCAGCGTGATCTCGATTCCGAGGCCGCCGAAGCTGCCGCTCGTCTCGACCTGCATCTCCTTGTAGCTGTCGGGGTCGAGGAACGAACTGTGCGGGTCGAGCCCTCGCAGCGTGCCTTTGATCGCGCTGTAGATGAGGTCCTTCGGCGGGACCTCGTCCACGTACTGGTTCTGCACGATCGACAGGACTTCGGTGAAGAGCCGCAGCTGCTCGTAGGTCGCGCTGCTGTCCGTGCTCTTGCTGGCGACGGACCCTCCGAGGGACAGCGTGAGCACGACCAGCAACGAGCCGATCACGAACGCCTTCTTCATGGATTCCCCCTGATTACGCCCTCAGCCACGCTGGCGAAGCCACTGCTCGGGATCCTGAGGCTTGCCCTGATATCTCACCTCGAAATAGAGCCGGGGTCCAGCCAGAGAGCCTGTGTCTCCCACCGTCCCGATCCGCTGTCCCAGCCGTACGTCCTCGCCCTCCTTCGCCTCGATCTCGGCGATGTGGGCATACAACGTATAGTACTCGCCCCCGTGGTCCAGAATGATCAGGTTCCCGTACCCTTTGAACCACCCGGTGTAGACCACGTGGCCGGGGTGCACGGCGGTAACATCGCGCCCCTCGGCCGCCTCGATATCAACCCCGTTCCTGAATGTCCGCGTCCCGAAGCGGGGGTGCACCTGGGCGCCGAAGCCGGTGACGATCCGGCCCTCGGTCGGCCACGGCAGGCGTCCCTTGAGGCTCGCGAACCCGACGGCCGGAGGCTCAATTCCGCCCTTGGGTGGCGGCACTTTGGCCAACCGTCGCTGCTTGGCCTGAAGCTCCCCAATGAACGCCTCGAGGCGCTTGGAGGCTTCGGTGAGCTCGCCCACCATCCGCTCGTGGTAGGCGCGTTCGTCGCGCACTTTTGCGAGAAGGGTCCGCCGCTTTGCGGCCTCGCGATCGACCTCCGCCTGCTCTCGCGTGGCCTCTTCGTGGAGCCCCGCCAGCTCTCGCTGCCGACTCTCCTCTCGGCCCTTGCGGTCCGCGAGTTTCTCAGAAGTACCACGATACTCTTGAATCAGCCGGGCGTCCAGGGCGGCCAGGCTCGTGAGGTGCCGCACGGCGTTGGTCCGCGCGATGGGGTCGTCGTTGCTGAGGATGACGGGGAGCGCGCCGCCCTGAGCGTGCACCCGATACATCGCCCGGAGCCGACGCGCCAGCGCGTGCTCCTGGCCGGCCCGCTGGCCCTCGAGCCTCGAGATCTCGCCGCGGAAGAGCTGAACGTCGGCCTGGGCTCGCTTGATCCGCTCCTCCAGGCGCGCGACCTCGCGCTGCTTGGCCGCGAGGCGGCGCTCGTTTTCCTCGATCTCGGCCAGCAGCGACGTCTCGCGGGCGCGGGCCGCCGCCGCGCGCTCCTTCTCCTCCTTGAGCTGCTTCTGGGTCTGCTGGAGCTTCCGCTGCTCCGCCTGCAGGGGGTCCTCGCGCCTCGGCTGCGCGGAGGCCGGTCCCGACACCGCCAGCGCGAGCAATGCCATGACGAGCAGGGGTGCCGGGCGAGCGCTCATGGCTCGCGCCCGGCCCGTGCCAGCCAGCCACCCAGTCCCCCGAGGAGGGTCCCGGCGCCCAGCAAGGTCAGGATGCCGACTGGGGTGAAGAACATGAGGTCGGGAATGCCGAGCGTGAGGCTCACGAGCGGCTCGAGACGGGGCGCCACGAGCGAGTACCCGATCATCAGCGCGATCAGTGCGAGGACCGCGCCGGCCAGCCCCTGCATCATTCCCTGGAGCAGCAAGGGCAGCCGGATCGTTGATTCGGGTGCGCCCACGAGCCGCATGATCTCGGTCTCGTGGCGCCGGGCGTGCAGAATCAACGTCGTCGCGGTCGTAACGGTCAGGATCGCCGCGACCGACAACACCGCGCCGACGCCGAGCCCGATCGTGGTGAGGAGCCGCTGCCACTGCGAGAGGCGCTCGATCCAGTCGGCGCTGCCGGCGACCTCGTCCGCCTCCGGCAGCGCGGCCAGGCGTCCCAGGAGATCGCGTGCGCCCTCAGGAGTCGCCGCGGCCGCCGAGGGCGTCACCTCCAGCGAGGCCGGCAGCGGATTCGCCGGGAGCTGGTCGACGACGCTGGCATCCTTGCCGAGCACTTGCTTGAGGGCGCGGAGCGCGTCCGCCTTGGCGATGTAGGTCACACCGGAGACGCCGGGGATCGCGCGGACACGGCCCAACACCGCTTCCGGCGCCGGAGGCTCGCGCTTGAGGTACACCACGATGCGGACCCGGTCGCGCCACTGCGCCACCGCGCGACCGAGGTTGGAAGAAACGAGCCAGAAGCCCCCGAGAGCGGCCAGCGAGAGCGTGATCAGAACGATGGCGCTGATCGCCACGCGCCCTGCTCTCCGGAGATCCCGTAGCGCCTCGCCGACGAGGAATCCGAGCACGGGGCCTCAGCCCTCGTCTTTCACGACGCGACCACCGTCGAGCGTGATCATGCGCCGGTGGAGCGCTCTCGCCAGCCGCGCCTGGTGGGTGGCCAGCACGATCGTGGTCCCGCCTGCCCCGATGTCCTTGAGCACGTCGATGATCTCGGCTGCCATCGCGTCGTCGAGGTTGCCGGTCGGCTCGTCAGCCAGGAGCAAAGGCGGCCGGCGCACGATGGCCCGGGCCAGTGCCGCGCGCTGCGCCTCCCCCTGCGAGAGCTGGGCGGGGTACGCCTGGGCGCGCGAGGAGAGGCCGACGACGCGGAGCGCGTCGAAGACGCGCGCGGTGATCTCGCGGCGCGGCGCCCCGAGGACGCGAAGGACGAAGGCGACGTTCTCGTAGACCGTCCGGATCGGGAGGAGCTTGGCGTCCTGGAAGACGACGCCGATCGAGCGCCGGAGCGGCGCCACCTGCGAGCGGCGCATCGGGACGAGATCGTGGCCGAGGACCTCGATGTCGCCCTCGGAGGGCAGGTCGTCGCGATAGAGGAGCCGGAGGAGCGTCGTCTTGCCGGCGCCGCTGGCGCCGCTCAGAACCACGAACTCGCCCTTGCTGACCCGGAACGACACTTCGCGCAGCGCAGGGACCTTCACGGGCCCGACCGAGAACACCTTCGAAACGCGGTGAACCTCAATCATGGCGGGCGCTTAGATTATAGCCGTCAGCGCTGGATTTTCGAGAGCTTGTCCTCCAGGAGGCGATCCACCAGCATGGGATTCGCCTTACCGCCCGTGGCCTTCATAACCTGCCCGAAGAGGGATTTCTTCGCGGCGGTCTTGCCCCGCCTGAAGTCCTCGATCGCCTTGGGATTGGCGGCCATCACCGAGTCGACGATCCCTCCGAGCGCCGTCGCGTCCGCGACCTGCGTGAGCCCTTCGCGTCCGACGATGGTCGGCGCGTCCTCGCGCGAGTCGAACATCTTCTGGAAGACGTCCTTCGCGATCCTGCCGCTGATCGTCCCGTCGTCGATGAGCCGGAGCAGACCGGCCAGATGGTGCGGCGGAATCGGCGAGGTCTCGATCGCTCGCTCGTCGTCGCCGGGGAGCACGCGCAGGAGCTCGGACATGACCCAGTTGGAGACGATCTTCGGCCGGTCCGCGCCCGCCGACGCCGCCGGCTCACGGAGGACCGCCTCATAGTAATCGCCGAGCGCGCGCGACTGGGTGAGGACGTCCGCGTCGTAGGCCGGCAGCCCATACTGCGCCACGAACCGCTGGCGCCGGGCGCGCGGCAGCTCGGGCAGCCCCGCCCGGATCTCGTCGACCCAGCGCGGGTCGATCCGCAGCGGAACAAGATCGGGCTCCGGGAAATACCGGTAGTCGTGGGCGTACTCCTTGGACCGCATCGACCGCGTGTAGCCGCGGTCGGCGTCCCACAGCCGGGTCTCCTGCCGGATGCGCTCGCCCGCGTCCAGGGCCTGCGCTTGCCGCCGCACCTCGAACTCGAGCGCCCGCTGGACGTTCCGGAACGAGTTCAAATTCTTGATCTCGACCTTCGTGCCGAGCGTCGTGCTCCCGCGCGGGCGCAGCGAGACGTTGGCGTCGCATCGGAGGGAGCCCTCCTCCATGTTGCCGTCGCAGACGCCGAGAAAGAGGAGCACCGAGCGGAAGGCCTTGAGGTACGTCGCGGCCTCCTCGGGCGAGCGCAGATCGGGCTTCGACACGGTCTCCATGAGCGGGACCCCCGACCGGTTGAAGTCGACCAGGCTCGCCTGCGCGGTCTCGAGCGAGCCCTCGTGCACGAGCTTGCCGACATCTTCCTCGAGGTGGAGGCGCTGGATCCCGATGGTGCGAGGCGCACCATCGATGTCGATTTCGAGGTGGCCGTCTTCGGCCAGCGGTTCTTCATATTGGCTGATCTGGTAGTTTTTCGGCATGTCCGGGTAGTAGTAGTGCTTGCGCGCGAAGCGACACGCCGGGTTGACGCGGCAGCCGAACGCCAGGGCGGTGCGGATCGCGAGCTCGACCGCCTTCCGGTTGACGACCGGCAGCACGCCGGGCATGCCCTGGCACACGGGGCACGTCTGGGAGTTGGGCGCCGCGCCGAACGTCGTCGGGCAGCCGCAGAACATCTTCGAGCGCGTCAGGAGCTGGGCGTGCACCTCGAGCCCGATGACGACGTCGTAGGTTGTTGGAGCGGGGTCCGTGAGCCCGGCTCGGTCCGGGAGTGGCCTTCGAGAGATGCGACCCGGCTCCGTCATGGCAGCTCCGGGTGGCGCGTGCGCCAGGACGTGGCCTGCTCGTAGGCGTACGCGGCGCGCAGCACGCGCGCCTCGTCGAGCGGTCGGCCGAGGAGCTGGAGTCCGATCGGCAGCCCGGACACGCTGAAGCCGCAGGGCACGGAGACCCCGGGGATCCCGGCCAGGTTGCCCGGGATCGTGAACACGTCGTTGAGGTACATCGACAGCGGATCTTCCTTCTCGCCGAGTTTGAACGCGACGTTGGGCGTCGTGGGTGCGACGATCAGATCGACGCGCGCGAACGCGGCCGCGAACTCGCGACGCACGAGCGTGCGGACGCTCTGGGCCTTCCCGTAGTAGGCGTCGTAGTAGCCGGCCGACAAGGCGTAGGTCCCCAGCATGATCCGGCGCTTGACCTCGGCGCCGAACCCCGCGGCCCGGGTCCGGCTCTCCATCTCGACGATGTCGCGGGCGGGCACGCGCAGCCCGAACTTCACGCCGTCGTACCGCGCGAGGTTCGACGACGCCTCGGCCGGAAGGATCACGTAGTAGGCGGCCAGCGAGTGTTTGGTCGTCGGCAGCGACACCGACTCCACCCGGGCGCCCAGGCTCTTGAGCACCTCGATCGCTGCGCGGACGGCGCGCTCCACGTCCGGGTCCATGCCGTCGATGAAGTACTCGTCGGGGAGCCCGAGCGTCAGCCCGGCGACGCCCCTCGCCAGCTCCGCAACGTAGTCGGGCACCGGCGCCTGGATCGACGTCGCGTCGCGACGGTCGTGGCCGGCGATCACGCCGAGCAGATGCGCCGCGTCGGTGAGGTCCTGGGCGAACGGGCCGATCTGGTCGAGCGAGGACGCGAGCGCGACCAAGCCGTAGCGCGAGACGCGACCGTACGTCGGCTTCAGGCCCACGACGCCGCAGAACGCCGCGGGCTGGCGGATCGAGCCGCCCGTGTCGCTTCCGAATCCGCCGGCGGCGATCCCGGCCGCGACCGCCGCGGCCGATCCCCCCGACGACCCTCCCGGCACTCGCGTGAGGTCCCAGGGATTCCGCGTCGGATGGAACGCCGAGTGCTCCGTCGACGAGCCCATCGCGAACTCGTCGAGGTTGGTCTTGCCGAGGATCACCGCCCCCGCGGCCCGTAGCCGCTCGACGACCGTCGCGTCGTACGGCGGCACGAAGCCCTCGAGGATCTTCGAGCCACACGTCGTCCTCACGCCCCGCGTGCACAGCACGTCCTTGAGCGCGATCGGCGCGCCGTCGAGCGGGCCCAGCGGGGTACCGGTCCGCCAGCGGCGCTCGGACTCGCGCGCCGCCGCCAGCGCCTGCTCCCGCACGACCGTGAGGTAGGCGCCCACCCGGCCGTCGACCGCGTCGATACGCGCCAGGTATGCCTCGGCGACCGCAGGCGGCGTCAGGTCGCCCCGGCGGTAGGCGTCGGCCAGCGCGTGGATCGGCTGGTAGATCATTCCTCGATGATCCGCGGCACCCGGAAGAGCTCGCCGCTGCGGTCCGGCGCGTTGGCCAGCATCGCTTCCTGGGGCAGGCACGGCTCGACCACGTCCTCGCGCATGACGTTGACGATATCCACCGCGTGCGAAGTCGGCTCGACCCCCTCGGTGTCGACCCCGCGCAGCGTGTCCAGGTGGGCGAGGATCGAGTTCAGCTGCTCGCGCATGCGCTCGAGCTCCTCCTCGGTCAGCGCGAGCCGCGTCAGGCGCGCCACGTGCTCGACGTCGTTGCGGTCGATCATCGGCTCACAGCTCCTCCAGGTGCGCGTACTGCAGCGAGAGCCGCTTGCGGCCCACGCTGGCGAACCCCACCGTCACGACGAAATCGGCGCCCTCGCGCTCGATGCCGACCACGAGCCCCTCACCAAAGCGCGCGTGGCGCACCCGGGCGCCGACGCGGAGCGGGAGCTCGTCGCCGACGGTGTCGGCGGCCGCGGCGTAGGCAACGGCGTCGGCGGCCCAGCTCGGGGGGGCCTCGCGGCGCGTGTTCAGCGACGCGAGCTGGTCCTGGGGCATCTCGCGAAGGAACCGCGAGGGCTCGCCCACGCCGTAGCCGTGGATCCGACGGTGCAGCGCATAGGAGAGGTAGAGACGCTGGCGGGCGCGCGTCAGCCCCACGTAACACAGCCGGCGCTCCTCCTCGACCTCCTCCTCGTCGCTCATCGAGCGTGCATGCGGAAAGACCCCCTCCTCCATGCCGGTCATGAAGACGGCCGGGAACTCGAGCCCCTTCGCCGAGTGGAGCGTCATCATCGTGACGCGTGATCCCTCGTCTTTCAGCTCGTCGATGTCGGCGATCAGCGCGACCCCGTCGAGGAATCCCTCGAGCGTCGGCGCGGAATCGGCGTGCAGATAATCCTCGGCCGCGTGGATCAGCTCCTCGAGGTTCTCGAGGCGCGTCTCGGCCTCGGGCGAGCGCTCCGCGCGGAGCGCCTCGCGATAGCCGGTGGCGTTGAGCACGTGGTCGATGAACGCCGGCGGCGTCACCTCGGCTCGCCGCGCGGCCAGGCGCTGGATCAGCGCGGCGAACTCCTCCAGCGCGCGGCGCGGCTTGCCGGTGACCACGGCTGGAGGATCGGCGGCGACGGCGAGCAGGGACTGGCCGGCCCGTGTCGCGGTCTCGCTCAGACGCTCGATCGTGGCCGCACCGATGCCGCGGGCCGGCGCCTGGATGGCTCGCCGGAAGGCGACGTCGTCGGTCGCGTTGAGGGCCAGGCGGACGTAGGCGAGCGCGTCCTTGACCTCCCGGCGCTCGTAGAAGCGCACCCCTCCGACGATCGCGTAGGGCACGCGCGCCCGGCGCAGCGCGTCCTCGAGCACGCGGGACTGCGCGTTGGTGCGGTAGAAGACGGCGATGCCGTCCCACGGCACGCCCTCGCCGCGGAGCCCGAGCGTGGACTGGGCGACAAAGTTCGCCTCCTCGTGCTCGTCCCAGGCCCGATAGAGCTTCGGCCGGTCGCCCTCGGCATTCTCGGTCCACAGCGTCTTGTCCTTGCGCTGGCGATTGTGGTCGATCACCGCCGAGGCGAGCGAGAGGATGCGCTGAGTGGAACGATAGTTCTGCTCGAGCTTGATGACCCGCGTGCCGGGATAGTCATTTTCAAAATCGAGAATGTTCCGGATGTCGGCGCCGCGCCATTTGTAGACCGATTGGTCCGGATCGCCGACGACGCAGATGTTGCGGTGCTCGCCGGTGAGCTGGCGGATGATCCGGTACTGGGCGCGGTTGGTGTCCTGGTACTCGTCGACCAGGACGTGGCGCCAGAGCCCCTGATAATAGGCGAGCGCCTCCGGCACCTCCTCGTAGAGCTTCACCGTCTTCAACAGCAGATCGTCGAAGTCCGCCGCGCCGGAGGCGCGCAACCGCTCCTCGTAGCGGCCGAAGACGAGCGCCAGCTTGTCCTCCCACGGCCCGTGGGCCTGGCGCTTTACGTCGTCGACGCCGAGCATGTGGTTCTTCCAGTAGCTGATGCGCTGGGCGACCGAGCCTGGGGTCGCGGCGCGCTCGGTCACCTCGAGCTCCTTCAGGCACTCCTTCACGAGGCTCCCGCGGTCGTCCTCGTCGTAGATGACGAAGTGAGGCGGCAGCCCGATGTGGCGGCCGTGCTGGCGCAGGACGCGTACGCACATCGAGTGGAACGTGGCGATCAGCGGGGCCCGGATCCCCACGGGCAGCAGGAGCGCCTCGACCCGCCGGGCCATCTCCCCTGCCGCCTTGTTGGTGAACGTGACCGCCAGGACGTTCCGCGGCGAGATGGACTGGCCGCCGGTGAGCCAGGCGATCCGGTAAGCGATGACGCGCGTCTTGCCGCTCCCGGCGCCGGCCAGTACGAGCAGCGGCCCGTCGCCCACGGTGACGGCCTCGCGCTGCGGCGGGTTCAGGTCGTCCAGGAGGCGCTCGAGCCCGAGATGCATCGGACGATTGTACCGAGCGATCGGGGCCTCGCCAACACCGAGCCGCCGCCGACGTTCGTCGACGGCCCGGGCGCTACTCGACTGTGACGCTCTTCGCGAGGTTCCGGGGCTGGTCTACGTCGCAGCCGAGCCGCACCGCGATGTGGTAGGCGAGAAGCTGGAGCGGGATGACCGTGATCAGCGGCGCTAACAGGTCGGCGCACGCCGGCACCTCGATGACGTGCTGGGCCTTCGCGGCGATCGCGCGGTCGCCCGCGTGGACGATGGCGATGACCTGGCCGTCGCGGGCACGCACCTCCTCGACGTTGCCGAGCATCCGGTCGTAGGAGCCGTCGCGGGGCACCAGCGCGACGACCGGCAGCCGATCGGCGACGAGCGCGATCGGGCCGTGCTTCATCTCGCCGCCGGCGTATCCCTCGGCGTGGATGTACGAGATCTCCTTCAGCTTCAGCGCGCCCTCGAGCGCGATCGGGTACTGGAGACCGCGCCCCAGGTAGAGGAAGTCGTGCGCGCCGGCCAGCTCGCGGGCGATCGCCGAGACCTGGTTGTCGAGGTCGAGCGTCTTCTCGACCAGCCGTGGGATCTCGACGAGATCGTGGATCCGCTTCCGCACGTCCTCCGCGGTGATCGCGCCGCGCTGGCGGCCGAGCCACAGGCCCAGGAGGTACGAGGCGACGATCATGGTGGAGAACGCCTTCGTGGACGCGACGCCGATCTCCGGCCCGGCGTGCATGTAGAGGACGCCGGTCGCCTCGCGGGCCAGCGCCGAGCCGACGACATTCGTGATCGCCAGGATCGGGCAGCCCTTGAGCCGCGCCGCCTTGACGGCGCCGAGCGTGTCGGCGGTCTCGCCGGACTGCGAGATCGCGACGACGAGCGTCTCCGGGCCGATGAGCGCGTCCCGATAGCGGAACTCGCTTCCGATGTCGACCTCCGCCGGAAGCCCCGCCAGCCGCTCGATCATCGTGCGGCCCAGCATGGCCGCGTGAAACGCCGTCCCGCAGGCGACGAGGACCACCCGCTCGATGCCCTTCACCACGTCGGGGGCGAGGTTCACGTCGGGCAGGACGACGTTGCCGGTCTCGGGCGCGATCCGGCCGCGGAACGTATCGGTGATCGCTCGCGGCTGCTCGTGCATCTCCTTGAGCATGAAGTGCCGGTAGCCGCCCTTCTCGGCCATGATCGGATCCCACAGAATCCGCACCGGCGCGCGTCGGACGGGCTCGCCCTCGAGCGTCGACAGCTCCACCGCGTCGGCCGTGACGACCGCCACCTCGTTGTCCTCGAGGATGAGCACGTCCCGGGTGTGGACGAGGATCGCCGGGATATCGGAGGCGACGAACATCTCGCCCTGCCCGAGCCCCACCACGACGGAGCCGGCACCCTGCTTTGCGGTGACCAGCCTGTCAGGTGCGGCAGTGGAAACAACTCCAATGGCGTACGAGCCGGCCACCTCGAGCAGCGCCGCTTTCACCGCGCGGTCCAGGCGTCCCGTGAGCTTGAGGTGGTGCTCGATGAGGTGGGCAAGCACCTCGGTATCGGTCTCAGATTTAAATCGGTGGCCCTCGGCGCGCAGCCGCTCCTTGATCTCGAGGTAGTTCTCGATGATCCCGTTGTGGACGACGACGAGCGAGCCCTGGCAGTCCGTGTGGGGGTGAGCGTTCTCCTCGGACGGCCGGCCGTGGGTGGCCCAGCGCGTGTGGCCGATGCCGAGCGAGCCGGTCAGCGGTCGCTCGCCGAGGATTCCCTCGAGCACCTTGATGCGGCCGGCGGCACGCCGCACGTTGAGCGTCCCGTCGTGGAGGACCGCGACGCCCGCGGAGTCGTAGCCGCGATACTCGAGCCGCTTGAGCCCCTCGACGATGATGCCGACCGCGCTCTGCCCGCCGACGTACCCGACGATTCCACACATGGCTAGCCTCGATGCTCCTCGCGCGTTCTCGCCTTCCGGGCGGCCCAGCCCTCCTTGACGACCTGCTGGGCCCGCCCCACCGCGAGCGCCCCGGGCGGCACGTCCTGGGTGACCGTCGAGCCCGCGCCGATGTAGGCGCCCTCGCCGATGGTGATCGGAGCGACCAGGCTCGTGTTGGTACCGATGAACGCGCGATCACCGATCTTCGTTTCGTGCTTGGCGGCGCCGTCGTAGTTGCAGGTGATCGTGCCGGCCCCGACGTTCACCTGTGTGCCGACAGTAGCGTCGCCGACGTAGGACAGGTGCGGAACCTTCGACCCACGGCCGATCTTCGACTTCTTCAGCTCGACAAAGTTGCCGATCTTCGCGCCCGCGCCCACGTGCGAGAGCGGCCGGAGGTGGCAGAACGGACCGAGGATCGCGGCGGTGTCGACGACCGACTCGGTGAGCACACAGTAGGGCTTGAGCTCCACGCGGGCGGCGAGCCGGGACGAGCTCACGTGGCAGCCGGTGCCGATGACGCACTCGTCGCCGATCACGGACTGTCCTTCGATCAGCACCTGAGGCTGGATCGTGGTGTCCGGGCCGATCGTGACGGTGTCCTCGATGTAGGTGCTGGCCGGATCGATGATCGTGACGCCCGCCTCCATGAGCCGGTCGAGGATGCGCCGCCGCTGAACGACCGCGACCGCCGCGAGCTGCTTGCGATCGTTGACGCCCATGGCCTCGGCCGGATCGACGACCGGGATCGCGTCGACGCGCGCCCCGGCTCGGCACAGAATGCCGATCACGTCCGTCAGATAGTACTCGCCCTGATCGTTGTCGGCACGGACCTTGCCAAGCGCCGACCAGAGCCGCCGGGAGTCGAAGCAGTACACGGACGTGTTGATCTCGGCGATCTTCTTCTCCGCGTCGCTGGCGTCGCGGTCCTCGACGATCCGCTTCACCCGTCCGCTCTGGCGGAGGACGCGGCCGTAGCCCTGAGGCTCGGCGACGATCGCGGTGAGCACGGTCGCCGCCGCGCGGCTCTTGCGATGGTGGTTGACGAGACGCTCGACGGTCTCGACGCACAGCAGTGGCATGTCGCCGGGCAGCACGAGAATTGTCCCCTCGCCGCACTCGGGCTTGGTCTCCAGGACGGCGTGCCCGCTGCCGAGCCGCTCGCGCTGCACGACCACGCGAGCATCGCGGGGCGCCAGTTTCACGACGTCGTCAGCGTTCGGCCCCACGACCAGCACGATGCGATCGGCGAGCGCCACCGCGGTGCGGAACGGATACGCGATCAATGGGCGGCCACAGAGCGGGTGCAGCACCTTGGGTTGCCGCGAGCGCATGCGCTTGCCTTCTCCCGCGGCGAGAACGATGGCGGTCAGTCGGTTCATCGGGTGAAACTCATTCTACATCGAGAGGCCCGATCCGCGTATCAGGTGGATCCCCGATATGGGGCATTACAAAGCGATTTTCGCCTCTCGATCCCCCGAAAAAATTGCAGCCCGAGCTCACCGGCTGTTGCGCAGATGAGACAGCAGCTGTTCGATTCTCGCGGGCAGTGGAGCCGAGCACTCGATCCGGCACCGGGAAACCGGATGGACGAAGGCGAGCGCGGTCGCGTGCAGCGCGTAGCCGTCGAGACCGACCGGAGGGCGCGAGCGCGCCTTGCCGTAGACGGCGTCGCCGACGACCGGGTGGCCGAGGGACGCCAGATGGACACGGATCTGGTGGGTGCGCCCCGTCTCCAGCGTGACTTCGAGGAGGGTAAAGTCGGCGAACCGCTCGAGAACCCGATAGTGGGTGACGGCCCGCCGGCCTCGACCGGGGGGAAGAACGGCCATCCTCACCCGATCATGCGGATGGCGTCCGAGCGGCGTGTCGACGACACCCGCATTCGCCTTGAGGCGCCCATGAACCAGCGCGAGATAGCGCCGCGTCACCGTCCGGGCTGCCAACTGGGTGACCAGCCCGGCGTATGCGGCCGCCGTCTTGGCGATGACGAGAAGCCCCGACGTGTCCTTGTCGAGGCGATGCACGATCCCCGGACGTCGCGGTCCCCCCACCCCGGCGGTGGCGGGCGCGTGCGCGAGAACGGCTGCCGCGAGGGTCCCGCCAGCGTGACCGGCGCCCGGATGGACGACCATGCCGGCGGGCTTGTCGACCACGATGACGTGCTCGTCCTCGTGGACGATCGAGAGTGTTGCCGGCTCGGGTACCAGCTCCTCGGGCGCCGGGGGTGGGACCTCGACCTCGATCGTCTCGCCTCCGCGGAGTCGATATGCCGCCTTGACCACGGCGCCGTCCACCCGGACCAGCCCGGCGCGGATCAGCGCCTGGAGCCGCGCTCTCGAGAGATCGGTCAGCCGGTCGCTGAGCCAGCGGTCGAGCCTGTCGCCGGCCGACGCCGGCTCGACCGTGGCGGTGCGCGCCGCAGGCCGTCGCGGGGCTGGGGCCCCGTCGGCCGAGGCGCGGCTGTGAACAAAGGGCGCCACGGCTCAGGCGGGCGTGGACGGTGATCGATCGGCGAGCGCGGCGAGGGCCAGCATCGCCACGCCGATCGTGATCGCCGAGTCCGCGACGTTGAACGCCGGCCAGTGGTAGCCGCGGAAGTACACGTCGACGAAATCCACGACGGCACCGAACCGCGCGCGGTCGATCAGGTTGCCGACGGCGCCGCCGAAGACGAGACCGATGGCAGACCGCTCGCGGCGGCCGCCGCTCGGAAGGATGCGCAGCGCCACCCTGAGCAGCACGAGGAGCGCCACCAGCGAGAGCGGCACCACGATCCAGCGCCAGCCTGGCGGAACGCCGGACAGGAGACCGAAGGCGAGCCCCGGATTCATCACCAGCGTCAGGGCGACGAGGCCGGGAACCACCGTCAGGGGCGCCCCCGGCGCTAGGCGGTCCAGTGCGGCGAGCTTGGTGAGCTGATCGAGGATCACCACGACGACCGCGATGACGGCGATGACGGGGACGAGGCGCCGCTCAGCTCGCACGAGATCTGGCGAGGACGACCGGGACGCAGCGCTCGCAGAGCGTGGGATGCGCGGCGTTCTCGCCGACGCGCTCGCTCCGCATCCAGCAGCGCTCACACTTCTCGCCGCGCGCCCGGTCCACGCCGATCACGAGACCCGGGATGTCCTGGCTCTCGTAGGTGACGGTCGACGGGGACGCGGAGCGCTCGAGGCCCACACGCGACACCAGGAAGAGCGTCGGGAGCAGATCGCGCTTGGCCTGTAGCAACGCCGGCAGATCCTCCGGCGCGCGTGGGATCCGCACGGCGGCTTCCAGCGCGCTCCCGATGAGCTTCTCGGCGCGCGCCGTCTCGAGCGCCTTGGCGACTTCGCGGCGCACCTCGAGGAGACGGTCCCAGTCGCGCTGGAGCGTGTCGTCGAGCCACTCCCGCGGCGGGTCCGGAAACCGCTCGAAGTGCACGCTCTCCGACCGGGTGCCGGGCAGGTGCCGCCACGCTTCCTCCGAGGTGAAGGTGAGGATCGGCGCCATGAGCCGCGTCAGCGCCGCGAAGATCTCGTAGCACGTCGTCTGCGCGGCCCGGCGCCGCGCGTCGTCGGGCAGCGACGTGTAGAGCCGGTCCTTGATCACGTCGAGGTACAGCGCGGACAGGTCGACGGCGCAGAAGTTGTGGACGCCGTGGAAGACGGTGTGGAACTCGTACTCCTCGTATGCGCGCCGCACGCGGCCGATGAGACGCGCCAGCCGGTCGAGGATCCAGCGGTCGACCTCGTCCATACGCGCGTACGACTGCCGGTCGCGCGCCGGGTCGAAGTCGCCGAGGTTGCCCAGCAGGAACCGGAACGTGTTGCGAATGCGCCGGTAGGCGTCGGCGAGCCGTTCCAGGATCTCGATCGAGACGCGGATGTCCTGCGTGTAGTCCTCCGAGGTCACCCACAGGCGCAGGATCTCGACACCGTACTTCGGGAGGAGCTCCTCGAGGGTGATCACGTTGCCGAGGGACTTGGACATCTTCCGCCCCTCGGCGTCCATGAAGAACCCGTGGGTGATGACGGCCTTGTAGGGCGGCGCCCCGCGTGTCCCGATCGACTCCAGCAGCGAGGACTGGAACCAGCCGCGGTGCTGGTCCGAACCCTCGATGTACATCTCGGCCGGCCACCTGAGCTCGGGTCGCGCTTCGAGCACCGCCGCGTGGCTGCAGCCGGAGTCGAACCACACGTCGAGGATATCGGTCTCCTTGCGGAACCCGTCGCCGCCGCACTTGGCGCACCGGGTCCCGGGCGGCAGGAGGTCGCGGGCCTCGCGCGCGAACCACTCGTCGGCGCCCCGGCCGCTCCGGAAGATTCCGGAGACGTGCTCGACGATCCGCTCCTCGAGCAGGAGCTCGCCGCAGGCCGTGCAGTAGAACGCCACGATGGGCACGCCCCAGACCCGCTGGCGCGAGATGACCCACTCCGACCGGTGGGCCACCATGTTGTAGATTCGGTCCTCGCCCCACGGCGGAATCCACTCGACGTCCCGCTTGATCGCCTCGAGCGCGTTGGCGCGGAAGCCCTTCTTGTCGAGCTCGATGAACCATTGCTCGGTGGCGCGGAAGAGCGTCGGGTTCTTACAGCGCCAGCAGTGCGGATACGTGTGGTCGAGCGGGCGCTGTGCGATCAGCATGCCGACCGCCTTGAGGCGCTCGATGATCTTCGGATTCGCGTCCCACACCGTGAGCCCCTCGAAGCCTTCGACCTCCGCGATGAATCGCCCGTCGTCGTCGACCGGGTTGTAGATCCGGAGCCCGAGCGATTTACCAAGCTCGTAGTCCTCCTCGCCGTGGCCGGGCGCGATGTGCACGAGCCCGGTGCCCTGGTCCATCCCGACGAACTCGGCGGCGGCGATCTTGCCTTCGCGCGCGATCCACGGATGCCGGTACCCGTGGCCGACCAGGCGCTCGCCGACGACGGACGCGAGCACGCGGTGGCCTCCCGCGCTGAAGAGCCCGAGGAAGTCGTTCTGCTGCGCGCGCGCCACGATGTACACGTCGCCGCCCACCTCGACCGCCGCGTACTCCTGCCTCGGATGGACCGCGATCGCGAGGTTCGCTGGCAAGGTCCACGGCGTCGTCGTCCAGATCACTGCGAAGGCCGGACGCCCGGCGAGCGCCGGCTGGAACTCGGCGGGTACCGAGGTCAGCGGGAACTTGACCCACACCGACGGCGTCTTCTGATCCTCGTACTCGACCTCGGCCTGGGCGAGCGCGGTCTTGCAGTACATGCACCAGTGAACGGGCTTGAGGCCTTTGTAGACCAGGCCCCGGCCGACGAAGCGGCCGAACTCGCGCGCGATGACCGCCTGGTAGGCGGGCTCCATTGTCACGTAGGGATTCTCCCAGTCGCCGAAGACCCCGAGGCGCTTGAACTCGCTGCGCTGGACGTCAATGAACCGCAGCGCGTACTCGCGGCACCGCCGGCGCTTCTCGACCGGGTCCATCGCGCGTCGGACGTCGACGCCGGGCTTGTCGAGGCCGAGCTCCTTGTCGACCTGGTGCTCGATCGGAAGGCCGTGGCAGTCCCACCCCGGCACATAGACGGCGTTGAAGCCGAGCATCGAGCGTGACTTGACGATCACGTCCTTGAGGACCTTGTTGAGCATGGTCCCCAAGTGGACGTTGCCGTTGGCGTACGGCGGCCCGTCGTGGAGGATCCACAGCGGCCGGCTGGCCGCGGCCTGGCGCAGGCGCTTGTAGATCCCGAACGAGTTCCACCAGGCGAGCATCTCGGGCTCGCTCTTCGGGAGGTTGGCCTTCATCGGGAAGGCCGTTTTGGGCAGATTCAGCGTGGCCTTGTAGTCCATGACCCGGAGCGGCATGGTAGCACAGCGGAGCAGCGGACCTACTTGGGTGAGAGCGTCACTGTCCCCTTGGCCGACTCGATGCTGACCTTGAACTGGTCGAGGAAGTCGCGCCCGAGCAGGCCGTCGCCCACATCGGTGGTCGGCAAGTTGAAGGCGCCCACCGGCATGCGTCCGACTTTCGCCTCGCCGACCTCGAGGCTGTCGACGACGACGAACTGGACTCGCTCGGTCCCGGTCGCGCTCGTGATCTGACCCGACGCGATGGGCGCCGAGATTCGCACGCCGGCGGCCTGGAGCGCGCGGTGGCTGATCAGCGTCCGGTCGGCGCCGGTGTCGAGCATCAGGGTGGCCTCGGCTGATCCGTTGATCTTGACGCCCACCATGATCCGCTGGCCGGGCGGGAACGTGATCGTCGTGCTTCCCGATGCGGAGGACGTCCCACCCGCGGCGCCCTCCGATCCGGACGGCGCTGGCGCCGGCGCGTTCCGGAGCCCCAGCGGGACGGCGGTCGGGCGATGACGCTCGGGAACGCTCTCGAGGCCGTCGGCGAAGTGGGGCACCCCGTTCTCGTCGACCCAGCGGTAGATCTGAGCGTCGGCGGGCATCGGACGCCAGAGCGCGAGCCCGATGGCCAGAAGAACAATCACCGCCCGCATCACGACGAGATCATACCGCACACCGCGCCAGCCGATACACGACCATTTCCGCCGCGCCGGCGACCTCGTTGCGCTCGAGGCGTACGCGATAGATGGGCTGGAGCGTGTCCGTGCGTGAGGTGAGCTGCGGGAACCAGGCGGGAAAGACGATCAGGTACGGGGGGCACACCTGGGTCACGAACTGGATCACACCGCGCTCACCTTGCCGTCGATAGGGAATGATCTCGGGCGTCACGAGGCCCTGCAGGTCGATGACCTCACGTCGTGAGAAGTAGGCGATCGCCCCGATGTCGTTCACGGCGATCTGCGCGGTCTTCGGCAGGTGTTCGTCGACCCACCTGCCCAGATGGACCTGCATCGCGTTGATGTTCTGGACGGCCCACCCGTATCTCGTCGCCGCCGGGATCAGCGTGATGAGGGCAATGCCGAGCCACGCTGCCGCGGCGAGCGCGCGCAGCCGAGCGGGGCGCTCGCGAGGCGGCCGCGTACCGACCGCCACCGCCAGCGTGAGCACCGCGAGCGGGAGGAGATGGATCGAATAGCGGCCTTCTTGAAACGCGGGGCCACGGTAGGGCGCCAGGATCGCCATGCCGAGCGGGTGCGCCAGCAGCGCCAGCGCGACCAGGCCGAGCGCGCGCCCGGCGCGCAGCCAAGCGAGCACGAGGGCAGGACACAGGGCGACCGGCAGGAGCCAGTGGGTGGCTGCGAGCCACACGATCCACTCGCGGAGGAACGCCAGCGGCCGTCGGACCCATGTCAGCGTCGCTGGCTCGTTGATGCCGCCGAGCCAGCCGACGAGGCCGCCCTCGACCTTGGCCGCCGCGGTGGCGGGGTACGGCGCGCCGACCGTCGCGAGGCTGAACAGGACCACCGGCGCCAGGAGGACGCCGGTCACCGCGACGAATACCGCGACCCGGCGGACCGTCAGCGGGCGCGCGAGCACGAAGAAGACCACGAGGAGGAACGCCTCGGGCCTGGCCAGGACCGCGAGCGCCGCGCACGATGCAGTCGCCAGCACATGGTCACGGGCGTGGGCGAGGAGGGCGCCGGCCGTCAGGAGCGCGGCGAGCGAAACCTCCATGCCCGACAGTGCGCCCCAGGCGAGGGCTCCGGTCCACAGGAGCGCGATCGCCGCGACGAGCGCGACCTCGCGCCGCGCGCCCCAGGCGAGCGCCGCCCGGCGGGTCAGGAGCCCCGCGCCGACCGTCACGCAGACGCCCAGCGTCTTGGCCATCGCGAGGGAGGACCCGACGACCAGGGTGCCCGCCGCGAGCAGCAGGGTCCACAGCGGCGCGGTCGACCCGGCGACCGGCGTGCCGGGATTGAACGAGAAGCCCGCGCCCTCGGCGAGGTTGCGCGCGAAGTGCAGGTGGATCCACGAGTCATCCAGCGGAAACCCGGGAGCGCCGGCGATCTGACGCTCGCGGAGCGTGAAGATCGCCAGAGGGATCAGCGCGGCGGCGGCGACAACGAGATCATCCCCCCACCGCCCGACGTGTCGCGCGACCTTCACCTCACCCAGCCGCGAGCGGCGCCGGAGGGGCGATGCGGCGGCTGCGCGCGAATGAAGGTGTACTCCTCGTACTCGACGGGCTTCCGGCCGAGCGGCAGGACGTAGAGAAAGCGGCCGTGCGGGATTTCGATCTCGACCAGCCCCTTCGGCTTCACGGTCATCGGGCTCCAGTGGTCGACGAACCACACGAGGCGCTCCGCCGACGGGGGGAGGTGGATCTCGGTGTCGGGGAACGTCGTCATGGTCGTGGACAGTCGCGACGCGCGAAAGCCGGACACCAGACCGCCGACGTGCAGCTCGTAGACCGAGTACTCTGGCAGGTAGAACATCGCGTGACGGAACCATGGGTACGACCGTTGATTCCCCTGCTCGGTGATCACGACGGTCCCCTGGGCGACATAGAGCCCGCGGATCGAGCTCACGAACGTCTCCACGACCTCCTCGTGCTCCCGCAGCGCCGCGGCAGTGCGGCTGAAGATCCAATCAAACGCCTCGTCCTGCGCCTGACGGATCCAGTCCGCCCGGGGCGTGTCAAAATCGCGCGGCGCCGGTCGCGCCGACACGAAGAAGGAGGTGTTCACCAGGACGACGAGGACAACGACCGCGGCGGTGAGGGTGACGCGGGCCCGCGGGTAAGGCAGCGACTCGCTGGCGCGCCCGAGGGCGGTCACCATCACGCGCGACAGGAAGATGACCAGCGCCGGCAGGAAGGTCAGGACGTAGCCCGCCTGGCCGAAGTGCACGAGCGTGTAGACGAGAACGGGCGGAGCCGTCCACGCGAGCAGGAACCACTCGCGCGAGCCCCAGCCCCGGCGGCGAACGTACCAGACGGACAGCAGCGCGGCCACCGCGAGCGGACCGAGCGCCACCAGGACGGACTCGAGGAGATAGCGCGACATGCGCAGCGTCACCTCGAAGGTCCCGCCCACGATCGAGGTCGGTCGCACCACGGACTCGGCCAGCTCGATGGACGCCGCCAGATAGCGGTCGAGGCCGCCGGTGAGCCAGACCATCGGCAGGAACCACGTCAGCGTCGTCGCGCCGAGAATGGCGAGCCCGACCGCCACCACGCTCAATCGTGGGACGCCCACCGCGACGCTGCCGAGCCAGAGCGGGAACAACAGGATCAGCAGCGACTGGCGCATGCCGCCGGCGAGCCCCAGGTACGCGGCGGCGAGCCAGGCGTCGGTCCGGCTCCCGTTGAGCGCACGGTACGCGAAGTAAGCTACGAGCGAAGCGAACAGTGCCTCGCCGGCGTACGTAAGGCCGACCGAGCCGTAGAACCAGAAGAGCGGGCTCACCGCGAGCAGCGCGGCGGCGGCGAGCGCGGTCGCACGGTCGTAGACGGCGCGGGCCAGGTAGTAGACGACGAAGGTTGTGAGCCCGCTGAAGGCGACCGCGAGCGCGACGTACGCCGCCGTCGGATCGTCGAGCCAGGCATTGACGAGACGGCCGAGGACGACATAGAGGAGGTAGCCCGGCGGATGGGGCTGGTGCTTGATGACGTCGTACTCCCGCAGGGCCAGCGCGAACTGGACGGAGTCCCAGTTGTAGAGCGTGCGCGCCCGGTAGGGCAGCCGCGAGACGATCGTCAGGAGGGCGAGGGCAGCCGCGTAGAGAAAATCGAGGCGCGAGGTTACGTCTTGTTCTCCTCTGGCTTCTTTGCGGCGGCGGACGTGTCCTCGGCCTTGGCTTCGTTGACACCCTTCTTGAACTCTTTGACGCTCGACCCGAGCGAGCGGGCGAGCTCCGGCAGGCGATTGGCGCCGAAGAGAATCAGCACGATGACCAGAATGATCAGCAGTTCCTGATAGCCGAGCCCAAACATAAACGGCTCCTTTCCGACGGCGACCCCAACCTTACTCCCCCCCTACCCCGCGCGCAAGACGCGCCTCTCGCCCACCCGCATGGTGACGCGCCGTTGATCGAAGAACTCGAGCAGGGGGATGGCGTACTTGCGGGAGATCCCGAGGAGGTCCTTGATGTCTCCCGGGCCAATCTCCTTGCGGTCGCGTAGCAGCGCCACCACACGCGTCTGGATCGTCTCCAGCGCGCGGGCGTGAAAGTAGAGCGACTCCTTGACGCGGACGAGCTTCCCGACCTGGACGAGCACCTGGAAGAGCTCGTGCTCCTCGTCACCGGCGAGCCCGGCGCGGCCGAGCGCCTCCTCGGCGCTCGGCGGAGCGGCGTCCGCCCGCAGGAAGTCTTCCTCCAGCCGATCGATCACGCGCTGCTGGTCGGGCGAAAGGCGGACCTCGTGCGACGCGAGCCTGACCTTGTCGCGATCGGTCTTGACGGTTCCCTCCGCGTCGAGCGTCGACAACAGGAACGCGAAGACGCGGTCGTCGACCCCGCCGACGCGGCCGCGCAGCTCTTCGCGGGACATCCCGGGCTTGAGCGGGTTCGTCCGATGGAACGCTTCGAGGGTCTGCACGGCGAGGGCGCGCAGCCGGGCGGCGCTGTCGGGGTGGACGAACCAGTCACGGTCCACCGCCGAGACGCGGCCGGCCGCCTGGAGCGCGTCGAGGAGGCCGCGGAGTCGCGCGGGGCCGAAGGGAACGCGGCCCGCGAGCGCCGCGAGCCGGATGCCCGCCGGGCCGACGTGACGAACGTGTTCCTCCAGGATCGCCTCCGGGCTTCCCGTCTGGAGCAGCTCGAGGTGTGCGACCAGCGCGGGCGTCTTGCGCTTGAAGCGCGGCGGATCGATGTCCAGCAGGGTGCCCCCGCCGATCGTGACGATGGGCGAGTACGAGCGCACGACGAACCGGTCTCCAGGCAGCGCGATGAGCGGAGACTCGAGACGAAAGCGGGCGAGCCCGGTCTCGCCTGGCTCGAGCTCCGGCCGATCGAGCAGCAGCGCGCGCGCCATGATCTCGCTCGTCCCAACGTGGAACCGCAGCCGCGTGCGCGACTTGACGGGGCGGGGCGCGTCGTTCAGGAGCTCGAGCGTGCCGTCGACGAGGAGCGAGGAGACGAGCGTGCCCGGCAGGCCGACGACGTCACCCCGGTCGATCGCGGCGCGCTCGAGCCCCTGGAGGTTGATCGCGGTTCGCTGCCCGGCTCGCGCGGCGGTCACCGGACGCCCGTGGGTCTGGAGTCCGCGGATCTTGGCCTGCAGTCCCCGCGGGTAGGCTTCGACACGCTCGTCGACCGCCAGCGCGCCGGCGGCGAGGGTGCCGGTGACGACCGTGCCGAACCCCTTCACGGTGAAGACCCGGTCGATGGGCAGTCGCGGAAGCTGATCGGTGCCGCGCGGCGGGACGGCCGTCGCGAGCCGACGAAGCTCGGCGCGCAGCTCGGCGAGCCCCTCGCCGGTCTTCGCCGAGACCGGCAGGATCGGCGCGTCCTCCAGGAAGGTCTCCCGGACCGCGATCCGCACGTCGTCCTTCACGAGCTCGAGCCAGTCCGGCTCGACGAGGTCGACCTTGGTCAGTGCGATGAGCCCCGTCCCGATGCGCAGCAGCGAGCAGATCGCGAGGTGCTCGCGGGTCTGCGGCATCACTCCCTCGTCCGCGGCGATGACCAGCATCGCCAAATCGATGCCGCCGACGCCGGCCAGCATGTTCTTGACGAAGCGCTCGTGGCCCGGCACGTCGACGATCTCGATGGTCAGCCCGTCCCCTTCCTCGAGGAACGCGAACCCAAGGTCGATCGTGATGCCACGCGCCTTCTCCTCGGGCAGGCGGTCGGTGTCGATGCCGGTGAGCGCTTTGACGAGCGAAGTCTTCCCGTGGTCGATGTGGCCGGCGGTGCCGACCACGACGTGCTTGGACGCCGCCGCGCTCACAGCCGCGCGGCCGCGGCCGTGAGCGCGGCGGCGAGGGCGGGCACCTGCGCCGGGAGCACCGTCCGGCAGTCGAGGAACAGACGCTCGTCGCGTTCGCGCGTTTCCTGGGCGTCCGTGCGGGGTCGGACGATCCGGCCCATGACCGGGGGCTCGCCGGCGCGCAGCGCGTCGTCGAGGCGCATCACCTCCGCGCCCACGCCGACCGCGAGGCCCGCGGTGGGCAGCTCGACGGTCGGGAGGGCGCCGCCGCCCACCTGGGCCCGATCGTCCACGACGCTCGCGCGTAGCCGCTCGCGCAGGGACGGCGACAGCCGCCGCAGCGCCCGTCGCGCACGGCTCCGCACCGCGGCGAGCGGCTCCGTCAGCATCCGCAACGTCGGCACCGTGTCGAGGGCCGAGCCCGCCTCGTACGCGTACAGCGTCGCCTCGAGAGCGGCGATCGTGAACTTGTCGATCCGGAGCGCGCGGTTCCAGGGATTCTTCTTGAGTCGGGACACGACAGCGCGGCGGCCGACCACGATCCCAGCCTGGGGCCCGCCGAGGAGCTTGTCGCCGGAGAAGGACACGAGGTCGACGCCGGAGCCGACCGCCTCCTGCACCGTGGGCTCGTGCGGAAAGCCCCAGGGACGCAGGTCGACGAGCGACCCGGAGCCGAGGTCCTCCATCACGGGGATCCCGCGCTCCCGACCGAGCTCGACGAGGTCGCGGGACGACACCGCGGCGGTGAAGCCCACGACCCGGTAGTTGGAGGTGTGGACCTTGAGGAGCAGCGCGGTGGCCGGCGTGATCGCGTCAGCGTAGTCCCGCAGATGGGTCCGGTTCGTCGCACCCACTTCGCGCAGGACCGCGCCGCTGCGCAGCATGATATCGGGGATGCGGAATTCGCCGCCGATCTCGATCAGCTCCCCGCGCGAGACGATGACCTCTCGGCCGTGCGCCAGGGTCTCGAGCGCCAGCAGGACCGCGGCGGCGTTGTTGTTGACCACCAGCGCGTCCTCGGCGGTGGTCAGGCGCTGCAGCAGCGCCTCCACGTGGCTGTAGCGGGAGCCGCGCTCCTTGCGGGCGAGGTCGAGCTCCAGGTTCGAGTAGGCCTCGGCGACGGCCACGAGCCGCTCGAGGGCCAGCGGGCTCATGAGGCTTCGACCCAGGTTGGTGTGGAGCACGACGCCGGTCGCGTTGATCACCGGCCGCAGCGAGAAGAGACCGCCCTGGCGCGCGCGCTCGACGACCCGAGCCGCCAACACGTCGACGGTCGCGGGCGACGTGCCCGCCGCGAGGGCCCGCGCGCGCTCCTCGTCGAGCGCCTGGCGGACGAGGGCCGTCAGGCGGGCGCGGGTGATCCCCTGGAGCTCGCTCCGCTCAGCGACCCGGCGGAGCAGGGCGTCGACCGAGGGCAGGCCACGCAGCGTCGCGGCGCGATCAACGCTCACGGAGCGCCGCCTCGACTTTCTGCCGCACGCGGGTGATGACCTCTTGCGTCTCGTGCCGCCACGTCTGGGCTGTCCATTTCGCGTCGCTCGTCTGGCGCCAGCGGCGCACGGCGTCCTCCGCCAGCCCGGCCCACAGCTCGTCGAGGTCCGCCTTCGAGAGCCCTTGCCCCCGAAGCGCGTGGGCCCACTCGGCGGCGAGATCCTCGATGAGCCGGTCCCGCTCCGCGGCGAGGCGGCGCGCTTTCCGGATGAGGTCGGCCAGCCGCGACGGCATGCGCTACTCCTTGACCAGGTCGCGCACGGCATCGAGCAGGTTCGCCTCGAACCGTCCGGTCGACGCGCACTGATAGACGGGCGTCGGGCGCAGCTTGCCGCTCCCCCCCTTACGATGCATGTGTGTGCGCATCTTCGAGTTCAGCTGGACTCTCGTGTGGGCGCCGTTCGGCTCCGCGAACACCGTAAACGCCACCATCGCCTCCCCCTCGAGGCGGTCGCCGCCGATGGTCCCGCAGTCGGCGTAGACGCCGATCGGCGCGACGAAGTCGTCGGACGCGATGACGCCCGAGTCGCGCGCGATGGCCCGGAGCGGCACGTTTTCCTTTGCGAGCGCTCGCACGAGCGCCGCCCAGGTGGCATCGTACCGCGCGGTGATCTCGGCCTGGTACGGCGGCGGGGCGAGCGGAGAGATGTAGAGTCCGGAGCAGGCGCCGACCAGGAGGGAGACCGTCACGAGGGCCGCCCGGCTACTTGTGGTGATCGATCCCACGGTAGGCCTCGATGAAGCGCTTGACGCGCCCCTCGTCGAACTCCTGCAGAACGTCGAGCCGGGTCCACGCCGTGAGCGCGATCTTGTGCGCCATCCCGGGATAGGGCGCAAGAATGACGTTCTTCTCGTAGCGCTGCACGATGGCCTTGAGCTTCTCGGCGAGCTCCGGGCACGCGCAGTTGTACTGCACGAGCACCCCGCCGTCCTCGAGGTTGTGGACCTGGAGCTCGCGGGGGATCGGCCGAGTGTGGACGCCCCACGGCGCGATGTACGGCAGGTGCGGCCCCGAGGTGGGCGGATCGGAGTTGTACGGCTGATGCGGGGATTCCGGGCTGGCGATGTGCAGGTTGCCCTGATCGGGGAACTGCGCCCCAGGCAGGCCCGCCTGGGCCCGGTACGCGAAATAGCCCACGACTCCCAACAGGAGCACGACGGCCGTGACGGCGACGACTGTCCGCCCTCGCCGCGCCGTCCGTCCGCGCGCCCTCGCCTGTCGCTCGCCCTTCGCCATGTCGCTCCTGTGGCGGAAGCGTATGGGAGTCGAACCCATCGACCGTTTGTCTAGAACGGTCCACCGGATTTGAAGTCCGGGAGGCCCACCGGGTTCCTAGACGCTTCCGACGCTACAACGATGCTTCGTCGAAGCCACACGAGTTTACCATTGCCCCGGTGAGGGCCCGGCGGCCCGGGCGGAGAGGGGAGGGGTTAGAGCCGTCCGGATCGGAAGCGCGCCAGGCGCTCCTTCGTCTCCTGGCGGACCTTCTCGAGCTCCTGCTGCTGATCGGGGCGCAGGCCCGGCCCGAGCTCCTGGTACGCCTGCTCCACGATCGCTTCGAGCTTCGGCTTCACGTCGCCCATCACCTGCGCGAGCTCAGCACGCGTCCGCTCCGCCACCTTCTCGAGTTGCTGCCGCTGCGCAGCGTCGAGGTGGAGTCGGCGTGCGAGCCGATTGACGACGAGCTCTTCCACCTGGGCCGGACCCCCGTGACGGAATCGATACAGGACGAAGGCACCGGTGGCGAATGCCCCGGAGACGACGCCAAGCAGGAAGACCCCGAGCAGCACGAGGCTCGCGCGTGTGCGGGTCATTGCTTGGCTCGCTCGGGCGATACCAGGAGCTCAATCGGGTTGCCCGACAGCAACAGGCTGCCGATGGGGTCCCGCTCGGCCAGAAGTGCGAGGTCGTCCGGCCCGGTACCCGGGCTCGCCGAATAGAGCCCCACGGTCAGCATCGTCACCGCGGCCGCGAGCCCGAAGGCCGGCCGCGCCACGAGCCCGACCGCGTCATACCAGTCTGCCGGCCTGCGATCCGCCTGCAGTCGAGCCCTCAGGCGCCCGGCGAACCCTGCGCGAGGCGCCTCAGCGCGCAGATAGCTGCCAAGACCGAGCAACCGGCGGGTCCGTAGCTCAAGCCCGCAGCTGCGGCACGACTCAGCGTGATCGCGAAGCTCGACCGGCAGCAGCTCGGGGCTGCGGACTCCCTCCAGCGCGTTCATGAACGTTCGGCAATCCATCATGTCCTCCGGGGCACGCCGTCGGCGAGCCGGCGCAGGGCGCGCCGCGCGCGCATCGCACGGATCTTGACGGCCCCGCGCGTCGAGCCGGTAGCCTTCGCGACGTCCTCGCTCGACATTCCTTCGAGGTCCATCAGCACGAGCACCACGCGGTCCTTGGGATGGAGGGCTTTCAGAAGCTCAGCGGCCATCCGGCGAGCTTCCTCGGCCTGCGCGGCTTCGAGAGAGGCACCCAGCAGCGCCGCGTCGAGCCAGCGTCCGGGATCGTCGGCGAGCTGCGCCAGCACCGTCTCTGACCGGCGCCCACGCTGGCGCAGCGCGTCATAGCAGGAGTGAGTCGCGATGCGGAGCAGCCAGTGCTCGAACGGGGCGTCGCCGCGATAGCCTCCGACGGCCCGCCAGACTTTGACGAACACCTCCTGGGCAACGTCTTCGGCGTCGGCGGGATCGCGGAAAAACCGATGAACCAGCCGAAAGACTCGGCCCTGCCACCGCTCGACCAGCACATCGAAGGCCGCCGTCTCGCCCGCCGCGGCCCTCGCCGCCAGGTCCCTGTCCGTCGGTTCATCCAAGGTCGCGGAGGGAGTATGGGTTACTCCTCGGATTTCTGTCCATCGTCAATAGAGAACCGGCGGTGGAGTACCGCACCGCACCCGGAGCAGGACATCCAGACCTGGGTTCCTGCCGTCGTATCGGCGACGCTGCCATCGAGCTCTCCACAACGCCGGTGCTCACCGAGGAAGGCACCAAGGGCGCCGGCGAAATCCTCGGCTAGAACTAGAGCCGCCGGGAGCACAATGGGCGTCTTGAGCGTCTGTCTCATAGATCCTCCCTCCGTACCACTCCGGACCCCCCGTTCGCTCTTCCAGACGAGCGTGGGGCACTTCCGGTTACGGGCTGACAAACTTCCAGCGGGCCCTGCTAGGATGGTCGGCGAGGTTGGCTCTGCTGAAGCCACAGGGTCCGCAAGGGGGCCGAAGGGTCGCGTCGCCTTGGGCGCTCGGGGGGCTGTCCGCGAGCGCGCTCGGGGCGCGCGTCTATCAGCGGTTCTGGGATGACGAGATCCTCGATCAGGCCGCCGGTCTTTCCTACTATTTCGCGTTCGCGCTCCTTCCGACGCTGCTGTTCCTGACCACGCTCCTCGGCCTCCTGCCCATTCCAGACGTGATGTCGCAGCTCATGGCGAGCGCCGACCGCGTGCTGCCGGGCGACGCGGCCTCGTTGCTCAAGAAGACCCTGTCCGAGGTCGTGAGGGGCGCCAGCGGCAGCCTCCTCTCGGTCGGGGTGCTCACGGCCCTGGTCGGGGCATCCAGCGGCATGCTCCGGATCATGAAGGCACTGAACGCGGCCTACGGCATCGCCGACGCCCGGACCTGGTGGCGCAAGCGGCTCGTCGCCATCGTCTTGACGATCGTGTTCTCGCTGTTCGCGGTCACCGCCATGCTTCTGCTGATCTTCGGCGGGCGTCTTGGCGAGGCGATCGCAGGCTGGATCGGTCTCGGCCCGGCCACCACGCTCGCCTGGCAGCTCCTGCAGTGGCCGATCGTGATCATGCTGGGGCTGACGGGCCTGACCCTCGTGTACTACCTGGCGCCGGCGCTGACGCGCAGCTGGCACTGGATCACGCCAGGCTCGACGTTCGCGCTCGTGACGTGGCTGGTGATGTCGCTGGTGCTCCGGCTGTACGTGAACTACTTCGCCGACTACAACGCCACCTACGGCTCGATCGGCGGGGTCATTCTCCTGATGCTCTGGCTCTACTGGAGTGGCGTCGCCTTGCTCGTCGGGGCCGAGATCGATTCGGTCATCGAGCGCGCCAGCGCCGAATGGGCGACGGACGCCGATCCGAGCGTGGCGAGGCTCACGACCCTCCCGCGGGACGCTTGACCCGTTGCCGGTCCGCCCCCCGCGAGCGGAGGGAAGATCGTGACAACGTCCTGCATCGCCAGGCGCTGCTCGGGCTCGACGTCGCGGCCGTTCACGAGCACGACCCGAGCAACGTCTGCCGGAATTCCCAGCCGGCACGTCACCTCGGCAACCGTGCTGCCGTCCGGGACCTCGAGCTGAACGACGCCGTCGCGACCGTGGGGAGGAAGGAAATCGACGAGAGTGGCAAAGAGTCTGACTTCGACTCTCACCTGAACCCACCCTGTCCGTCGCGGTCGACGGATGGGCGCAGAGCTGTGACCCGCAGGCGATCACCGGGGTGAATCGAGTCCCCGTTTTCGAGGTTGTTCCACCGGACAACATCCTTGATCGATACTCCGTAGAGCTTGGCGATCGAGCTCACCGTGTCTCGGGGCTGAACGACGTGGACATCACGCTTGGCCGCGCCCACTCCGGCGGCGACGACTCGCTTCGGCGGCGCCAGGGCCGCCAGGACACCATCCCGCGTGCCGGCCGGGACACGTACTTCCCAGGTGGCGCCCGGAGGGGTGACCCCGCGGATCAGGACCGGATTGAGCGCTTTGAGCATCTGCAACGAGATCCCGGCTTTTGTCGAGAGCTTCCGGAGGTCGGTCGAGGGGGGAACCGGGACTCGCTCGATGTCCGGCGGCTCCGATCCGCTGAGCTCGAAGCCATACTGGCCCGGATCGCGCCCGATCACCGTTGCTGCATGGATCGCTGGAACGAACTCCTTGGTCTCCCGACGAAGGAAGCGCGTGCGAGCCAGCGCCCAGAAGTCCGCGGAGCCGGTCGCCCGCATCGCCTTGTCGACGACCGCCGCACCCGCGTTGTAGGCCGCGTGGGCCAGCTCCCAGGAGCCGTATCGTGCATGCAGGTCACGGAGGTAGGCGGCCGCTGCCACGGTGGACTTCTCGGGATCGAAGCGCTCGTCGACCCATTGGTCGACTCGCAGTCCGTAGAGGCGCGCCGTCGCCGCCATGAATTGCCAGAGCCCCTTGGCCCCGGCCCGCGATACCGCTTTCGAGTCGAACCCGCTCTCGATCATCACGGTGAAGGCGAGATCTTCAGGGAGCCCCTTGGACCGGAGGACGTCGCGGATCATCGTCCAGTACCGTCCCGAGCGCTGGAACCAGAGGCCGACGGCGTCACGACGAGTCGAAGTGAAGCGGTCCACGAAGTGCTTAACCTGAGAATTCATCACGACTTCGTAGGTTGGAACGTCGACCGCGCCACGAAACGCGACCGCCTGGAGGCGAGAGGATTCGGCAAATGCGTAGGCCCACGGGTCGAAATCCGGAACCGATGAGACAAGGAGCGGCTCGCCCAGGTCCCGGCCCTCGGTGCCCATAGTACTCGTCGTGTCGGCAGCCGAATGGGGCGAGCCGAAATCTTCCGGAGGGATCGGCGCGACGAGATCAGAAGTTCCGTCTGAAGACAAATACGGCTCGGCGTTGACGGGCCAGGACGCACCCGGCGACAAAACGCCGAGCAAAATCCCCATAACCGGTACGAAACGGCCCCGAATCGTCATAGAAGAAGGAAACTATGTCATTTGTATCATGCAGATCCGGCTCGGTCAATGACCGAGGTGGCACCGACCACAAACGCCGGAAATCTTGAATATCTCCCATGTTTCCTGCACACTTAGGTTCGGAATAAATAACAGGGCGCAACCGTCGTAAGCACAGAGAAGTAATCCAACCCCAACCCGCAGTTAAGGAGTGACCACCGTGAAGAGATTTGTGACTTTGCTGGTCGCAGTGGCGTTCACGACGGGCGCGGCCGGGATAGCCCTCGCTCAGACGAGCACTCAGCCGACGACGACCCCTCCGGCATCGACGACCACTCCCGCACCGAAGGACAAGGTGGACAAGGCGGTCGAGAAGAAGGCTGAAAAAATGCCGGCGAAGAACGCCGTCGGCGTCGTGAAGTCGGCGTCGGCCGACAGCGTCGTCGTGGCGGGCAAGGAGAAGGTCCAGGGCGCCAAGGAGATGAAGGACGCCGAGTGGACGTTCGCCGTCGATTCGAAGACGGCGATCAGAAAGGCCGGCAAGGCGGTTGCCGCCGCCGACCTGAAGCCCGGCGACCAGGTGCACGTCCGTTATATGGACCATGACGGCAAGGCCACGGCTGTTGCGATCCAGGTGCGGCCGGCCACTAGCGCCGCGTCGACGAAGCCAGCCGAGAAGAAGTAGAGCCGATTCGCTCGAGCCGGGCGTCGGCCTAGCGGCCGGCGCCCGGGGTTCGATCCTCTACGATTCCGGAAAGCCACACATTCCGATCCATCAGGTCTACTCTCGCCGCGCTGCCCTTCGTGACCGAGATCTCGTGTAGCCATATCGCGACCACCTGGTAGCCGGTCAGGCGCGATCCGGGTGTGTAGATGTTGCGGCGGCGCCCGGGATCTGACTCGATCCCGTGCTTCTCGACGCTGACCGAGTGAGTCGCGATCAGAACCCAATCTCCGGCGGGCAGATTCTCAATCGTGAAGCGCCCGTCGGAGTCAACCGCCGTGGCCTTGACGAGATCGGCCGCTCCGGCCTCCCACAGCGCCTTCTCGTAGCCCGCCTTGAGCGACAAGATCGCGGGTGCCGAGGCACGGTACTCATTGGCCGAGTCGCGAGCTTTCCGCTTGACCTCGTCGAGCTTCCGAAGGAATTCCGCCGAGCGCGGCAACAGGATGACCGAGACGCCGGAAAGGGGCCGCTCGGCGGCGGCGGGCCTCCGGCGCTCGTCGAAGACACGGCCCGTCAGGGTGCCGACCGCGCCCGCCGTCGCCGCTGCCTGATACCGCTCCGTCTGGACGTCGAGCGCCTGGGCCGCGACGGGGTGGGCGAGAACCAGGACCAGGGCCAGCGTGCGGCCAATCACGGCGCGATCCGACTCTCGGACGGCGGCCGGGTGCGCCATCGGTTGTGCAGCCACAACCACTGCTCCGGCGCCGCGCCGATCGCCGTTTCGATCGTGGTCGTGCAACGCTGCGTGAGCGCGGCCACCGCGTCCTCGTCGTCGGCGAGGGCGTCGACCGGCAGCGCGGGGTGGATGACGACGCGATGACGTCCGAGGTCCTCGCGGTAGATGAAAATCGGGACGACCGGCGTTCCGGTGCGCAGGGCCAACACCGCGATGCTCTTCGACGTCGAGGCCGGCCTCCCGAAGAAGGAGACGAAGATCCCCTCGCGCCGCGCGGCATTCTGGTCCATCAAGATCCCCACGAGCCGGCCGCGCTGGAGCGCGCCCAGCACCGGCCGGAGCGCGCCCCGCTTGTCGATCAGCTCGATGCCGGTCTTTCGGCGAAGGCGGTCGGCCACCGCGTCCAGCCAGGAGGCGTCGAGCGGCCGCACGACGACGCTGAACGGGACGCCGCCGAGCTGGTGGGCGACGGCCAGGAGCTCCCAGTTCCCCAGGTGGGCCGTGAGGACGAGCGCGTTGCCGTGCGTCGCGACGGCGCTTCTGAGGTGGTGCAGCCCGTCGACCGTGATTCCTTCGAGCGTGTGCTTGAGGGGCCGGCTGAGCGCCGCGCACAGCTCGACGAACATCAAGCCGAGGTGCTGAAAGGAGGCGCGGCAGATCCGCCTCCGCTCCGAGACGGCGACATCGGGCAGCGCGCGCTCGAGATTCGCGAGGGCGACGCGCCGGCGGGGGACCACGACCACGAACGCGAGATCGCCGAGGCGACGGCCGAGCCACGCCGCCGATCCCCGAGGCAGCCACGCCACGGCCGTGGCGAGGGCGGAGACGATCAGGCCGACCGCCGCCGACGCTCCCGAGCGATTTCGACGACGATGGGAATGACGGACAGGATGATCACGACGACCACGATGATGTGCACGTAGTCAGCGACATTCGGGATCGCCCGACCGAGGAGATATCCCGCCCAGGTCATGCTGATCACCCACCCCACACCGCCGGCTACATTGTAGAAAAGGAACCGGCGATATGCCATCGCGCCCACGCCGGCGACGACCGGCGCGAAGGTTCGGATGATCGGTACGAAGCGCGCGATGACGATCGTCTTCGGCCCGTGGCGCGCGTAAAAGGTGCGGGTCCTCTCGACGTGGCGCGGGTTGAACACCAGCGACTTCGGCCGCGTGAAGAGCCGCGGGCCGAGCCGGGCGCCGATCGCGTAGCCGACGCTGTCGCCGGTGACCGCCGCCACGATGAGGATCGCGTCCAGCCACCAGATGTTGAGCCCGCCGGCGGCCGCGACGAGCCCGGCCGTGATCAACAGCGAGTCGCCGGGGAGAAAGAAGCCGACGAGGAGCCCGGTCTCGGCGAACACGATCGCAAACAGGACGACGTAGCCGCCCCATCGGATCAGGTCGTCGAGCGAGTACGCCCCGCTGACGATGCCGGCGAGAAACTCCACCGGGCGCTACTGGCCGCCGGCGACCGCGCCCGCCCGCCCGGGACTGCTCGCGGCGGCCGCGCTTCCCTTGATCCGCATCCCGTAGAACGACCGCCACACGAAGACGACCGACACGGCGAAGAAGACCGCGGCCAGGAACCGGCTGAGCCCCACCCCCTGCTCGGCGGTGAGCGTAACCGCGAGCTCGACGGCGAGGAGCCCGAAGAGCGTCGTGAACTTGATGATCGGGTTCATCGCGACCGACGAGGTGTCCTTGAACGGATCGCCCACCGTGTCGCCCACGACGGTGGCGGCGTGCAGCGGCGTGCCCTTCTCCTTCAGGTCGACCTCGACGATCTTCTTGGCGTTGTCCCACGCGCCGCCGGTGTTGGCCATGAACACCGCCTGGTAGAGGCCGGCGAGCGCGATGGAGACCAGGTAGCCGATGAAGAAGTAGGGCTCGAGGAAGGCGAAGGCGAGCGTGGCGAAGAAGACGGTGAGGAAGATGTTGAACATACCCTTCTGGGCGTACTGCGTGCAGATCTCGACGACCCGCTTGCTATCAGCGACGGAGGCCTTCGTCACGCCCTCGAGGCGTATGTTGGCCTTGATGAACTCGACGGCCCGGTAGGCGCCAGTCGTCACCGCCTGGATCGACGCACCGGTGAACCAGTAGATCATCGCGCCGCCGGTGATCAGCCCGAGCAGGAACGGCGGATGGAGGAGCGAGAGCTTGTCCAGGTTCTGCGTGAGCCCGTGCGTCAGCAGGACGATGATCGAGAAGATCATCGTGGTGGCGCCGACCACCGCGGTGCCGATCAGCACCGGCTTGGCGGTCGCCTTGAAGGTGTTGCCGGCGCCATCGTTCTCCTCGAGCATGTGCTTGGCTGATTCGAAGTTCACGTCGAAGCCGTAGGTCCGCTTGATCTCCTGGCGGATGCCCGGCAGCGTCTCGATGACGGAGAGCTCGAAGACCGATTGCGCGTTGTCGGTGACCGGGCCGTACGAGTCCACCGCGATCGTCACCGGCCCCATGCCGAGGAACCCGAAGGCCACCAGGCCGAAGGCGAACACCGCCGGCGCGATCATCAAGGCGCCCAGGCCCAGCGTGCTGACCGTGTACGCGATGCCCATCAGGACGACGATCACGATCCCGAGCCAGTAGGCCGAGAAGTTGCCCGCCACGAGCCCGGAGAGGATGCCGAGGGAGGCGCCGCCCTCTCGGGCCGAGGTCACGACCTCGCGGACGTGGCCGGACTCGGTCGAGGTGAAGATCTTGACCAGCTCGGGGATGATGGCGCCGGCGAGGGTCCCACAGGTAATGACCGTCGAGAGCTTCCACCACAGGCTGCCGTCACCCAGGCCGCCGATCAGGAGCCAGGACGCGAGGTAGGTGATCACTACCGAGACGATCGACGTGATCCACACTAGCGAGGTGAGCGGCCCCTCGAAGTTCATGCGGGTCGCGTTCGCGTACTTGCCGCGCGCCAGCGCGTCGTTGATCCAGTATGAGAGGCCGCTGGCGACGATCATCAGCACGCGCATGACGAAAATCCAGACCAGCAGCAGGCCCTGGACAGCCGGCGACTTCACCGCGAGCAGGATGAACGAGATCAGCGCGACGCCGGTGACCCCGTAGGTCTCGAAGCCGTCGGCGCTCGGCCCCACCGAGTCGCCAGCGTTGTCGCCGGTGCAATCAGCGATGACACCCGGGTTGCGCGCGTCGTCCTCCTTGATGTTGAACACGATCTTCATCAGGTCCGACCCGATGTCGGCGATCTTGGTGAAGATCCCACCGGCGATCCGGAGCGCCGCCGCGCCGAGCGACTCACCGATGGCGAAGCCGATGAAGCACGGACCCGCGTAATCTCCGGGAATGAACAGGAGGATGCAGAGCATCAGGAACAGCTCGACGCTGATCAGCAGCATGCCGACCGACATCCCCGCCTTGAGCGGGATCTCATACACCGGGAACGGCTTGCCGCCGAGGCTCGCGAACGCGGTGCGCGCGTTGGCGAAAGTGTTGATCCGCATCCCGAACCAGGCGACGGCGTAGCTCCCCCCGATCCCGACCAGGCTGAAGAGCAGGATAATGACGACCTTCAGCGCGTCGAACTTCAACAGCACCCCGAAGTACAGGACGATGACCACGCCGATGAACGCCTCTAGGACGAGCAGGAAGCGCCCCTGCGTGATGAGGTAGGTCTTGCACGTCTCGTAGATGAGCTCGGCGATCTCGCGCATCGAGTCGTGGACCGGCAGGTTCTTGAGCTGGCCGTAGATGACGATCCCGAAGACCAGGCCAAGCGCGCAGACGACGAGCCCCAGCATCAGGAGCGCACGGCCGCTGATCGCGCCGAACGTCACTTGGCCGAGGTCGGGAACGATCAGGCTCGCCTCGCCGCCGGCCGCGGCGAGGATCGGCGCCGGCGTCAGGGACAGGATCACGACGGCGGCGAGCGCCGACAGGGCGACGAGCGCAGTACGGCGTCTCCAGAGGTCGACCTGATTCATGGCGTGACTCCTTCGAAGGTTGGGCGCAAACCGACGAAACTCTACGCGACGTGTGATGGGCTGTCAATGCGAAACGGCTCGCCAACGCCCTCGAAGTGCGCGTGTTGACAGGCTTTGTCGGCGACCGGTACGATGCGACCACGGCCCATGTTCCGCAAGACGTCCGGTGCGATCCTCTGTCCTTCCTGCGGACGACTCACCAACGCCGACGCGCCGATGTGTCTGGTGTGCGGGCGACGAAACCCGGGAATGTGGGGCTTCGGCGGGCCGCTCGCCCAGCTCTTCCGCTACTGGAGCTTCACGAACGCGGTGACTGCGGTCTGCATCGCCCTGTATGTCGTGAGCCTCGTCTTCGATCCGCTCCCGGTGCTCAGACCCAGGGGCTTCGATCTGCTCGCGCCCACCGGCCGGGCTCTGGACGCGCTCGGAATGACCGGCAGCCTCGCGTGGGCCGAGGGCCGCTGGTGGACCCTCCTCACCGCGATCTACCTGCACGGCGGCATCCTTCACATCGTCTTCAACGTCCTCTGGATCCGCCAGCTCGGTCCCGCCGTCGAGGAGCTGTACGGGCCCGCGCGCCTCGTCGTCATCTTCACGGTCTCGGGCATCGCCGGGTTCGTCGTCTCGAACGTGATCGGCGTTCCCTTCACGATTGGCGCGTCCGGCTCCATCTTCGGCCTGCTCGGGGCCATCGTGGCCTTTGGTCGGAAGCGAGGCGGTGTCTTCGGCCGGATGGTGCTGCGCCAGTACGGACAGTGGGCCCTCGTGCTCTTTGCCCTCGGCTTCTTCATGCAGGGTGTGAACAACTGGGCCCACGGGGGCGGGTTCCTCGGCGGGTTTCTCACCGGCCTCGCGCTCTCGCTCGCCGAGCATCGCGACGAGACTGGGTTGGACAAGCTGCTCGCCGTGGTCGCCATCGTCCTGACGCTGGTCGGGTTCGGGCTCGCGATCTGGACCGTGTTCGGCCCGTGACGCCGTGACCGATCCGCTCGCCGTCGTCCGCGACCGCGCCCGCACGAACCTGTTCTGGCGAACGTTGGGCGTGGAGGTCGAGGACGCAAAGGACGGCTGGGTCCGTCTCAAGATTCCGATCCGCGACGACCTGCGCAACGCGGCGGGCGCGCCCATCCACGGAGGCGTCTACAGCGCGCTGGTCGACATGGCCGTCGGCGGCGCGCTGTCGACGCTTCACGAGGCCGCCGCAGGTGGCGTCGGCCAGGCCACGCTCGATCTCAACGTCTCGTTCGTCGGCGCCACGACCGAGGGACCGATCTTCGCGGAGGGACGGATCATCAAGCGGGGCCGAACCATCGCGTTCGGCGAGGCGCGTATCGTCGATTCGCGAGACCAGTTGCTCGCGGTCGGCCGCGCCACGTACATGATCCTCGCCCGGGGCTAGTTGGCACCAGACAAACAAAGAGCCCAGACGCGAGGAGAAGCCTGGGCTCTCATATTTAACCCGGCAGCGACCTACTCTCCCACGCCGTTACCAGCGCAGTACCATCGGCCCAGGAGGGCTTAACTTCCGTGTTCGGGATGGGAACGGGTGTGGCCCCTCCGGCAATGCCACCGGGAATCGAGACACTCGCGGCGATCGCTCGCCGCGCCGAATACAGAGACTCTCAAGTGTAGCCAGACGGTGCATCTCGCACCATCAAGGATGATCGAAAAAACCGTGGTCAAGCCGCACGGGCGATTAGTACCGGTCAGCTGAACGCCTTACGGCGCTTACACCTCCGGCCTATCAACCTCGTAATCTACGAGGGCCCTTCAGGGGGCTTACGCCCCGGGAGGTCTCATCTTCAGGCGGGTTTCGCGCTTAGATGCCTTCAGCGCTTATCCCTGCCGGACATAGCTACCGAGCGGTGCTCCTGGCGGAACAGCTCGCACACTAGAGGTCCGTCCACCCCGGTCCTCTCGTACTAGGGGCAGCTCCCGTCAAACCTCCTTCGCCCGCGACAGATAGGGACCGAACTGTCTCACGACGTTCTAAACCCAGCTCACGTACCGCTTTAATGGGCGAACAGCCCAACCCTTGGG
>QHSL01000023.1 GCA_003220435.1 Candidatus Rokuibacteriota bacterium
TCGGGCTCGAGCTGGTGACAGGGAACTTCGCGCTGATCCCGCTGGCTCGGGCTCGAGCTGGTGACAGGGAACTTCGCGCTGATCCCGCTGGCGGTGCGCGAGCGTAAGACGACCCTCGGCGCGCTGGCGACGAACTGGAGCTGGGTCTTCGTGGGCAACCTGCTCTGCATCCTTTTCTACGCGCTGCTCTTCGTCCTCACGCTTGCGCCGGAGTCCGAGATGGCCAAGCAGCTGATCGCCGTGAGCGAGGCCAAGACTCTTGGGTACGCGCACCTCGGCGCCGGCGGCCTCACCGTCGTCGTCAGCAAGGCGATCCTCTGCAACTGGATGGTGACGCTCGGCGTCGCGATGGCGCTCACCTCGCAGTCGACGATCGGCAAGATCGCGGCGATGTGGCTGCCCATCCTGACATTCTTTGCCCAGGGCTTCGAGCACTCAGTAGTCAACATGTTCGTGATCCCCGCCGGGATGCTGCTAGGCGCGCATGTCTCCCTCGGGGACTGGTGGATATGGAATCAGATCCCGGTGACGCTCGGCAACATCGCGGGCGGCATGCTCTTCACCGGGCTCGCGCTGCACCTCACTCATGCGAAAGTCCCCGCCGGTGGGGCGTCCCGCGCCGCGGCGCCCGGCATCCGCACCGAGGCCGCCGCAGAGCGCTGAGGATGGGCTGCTACCCGGTCGTCCTCGAGCTGGAGGGCCGTCAGTGCCTGGTTGTGGGCGGCGGCGCCGTGGCCGAACGCAAGGTCGAGGCGCTGCTCGAGGCGGGGGCGCGCGTGACGGTCATAAGCCCGACCCTGACTCCCCACCTCGCGAGCTGGGCGCACGACGGCAAGATCCATCTGGTCGCTCGAGCCTGGGAGCGCGGGGACCTCGCTGGGCACGCGCTGGTGTTCGTCGCCACGGACGACGGCGCGGTGAACGCCGAGGTGGCGAGCGAAGGGCGTCGCTGGGGCGTGTGGGTCAACGCGGCCGACGATCCCGAGCACTGCGACTTCATCCTGCCGTCGGTGCTCCGGCGCGGCACGCTGACTGTCGCGGTCTCGACGGGCGGCACGAGCCCGGCGCTCGCGCGCGCGATCCGCGAGGAGCTCGAGACCTACTTCACCGATGACTATCGCGTGCTGGCCCGCCTGGCCGGCGAGGCGCGACGTGCGCTTCGCGGGAGCGGAGCCCCGGCCGACGCCAACGCGTGGCGCCGCGCGCTCGACCCTGCACTCAGACGACTCATCGCCGAAGGCCGCGAAGACGAGGCGAGGGCTCGGCTCCTCGGCCGACTGCGGGCAGGCGCATGCGTGTAGGCCACGTCTGGCTGGTCGGCGCGGGCCCTGGCGATCCCGGACTCATGACGGTGCGGGGCCTCGAAGCGCTGCGCGGCGCCGACGTGGTCGTCTACGATCGGCTAGTCCCCCCCACGCTTCTCGACGAAGCGCCGGCCAACGCGCTCCGGATCTACGCCGGCAAGCTCACGGAGAGCCACTGCCTGCCCCAGGAAGACATCAATCAGCTCCTCATCGCTCACGCGCGCGGCGGTCGCCGCGTGGTGCGGCTCAAGGGCGGCGACCCCTTCGTCTTCGGACGGGGCGGCGAGGAAGCCGAGGCCCTCGCGGCGTCGGCGATCCCCTTCGAGGTGGTCCCCGGCGTCAGTGCCGCTGTCGCCGTCCCCGCGTACGCCGGCATTCCGCTGACGCACCGAAGGCTCGCCTCTTCGTTCGCCGTCGTGACCGGCCACGAAGACGCGACGAAGGGCCCGGGCCACCTCGACTGGTCGCGGTTGGCGACGGCGGTCGACACCCTGGTGATCCTCATGGGCGCGCGGAGCCTGCCCCAGATCGCCGCCGAGCTAGTGTCCGGTGGCCGCGCGTCGAGCACCCCCGTAGCGCTAATCCGCTGGGGCACAACGGAGGCTCAGGAAACGACGATCCGCACGCTCGGCGACCTTGCCGACCCGCAGGCGTCCCTCGACCTCCGGCCACCGCTGGTCACCGTCGTCGGCGACGTCGTCTCGCTCCGAGAGCAGCTTCGCTGGTTCGACGGGACGCCCGCGCTCGAGACGGCGATGGCGACGGCCTAGAGCTTCCCGTATTCCTGAGCTGGCGGTAGATAGTGCGCGGGGGATGCCCAGCGCGTGCGTGGCTTGCCGGTGCGGACTTCTTCACGACCGAAGTGTGGACTGCTCGGGGGTTGGTGACCTACTACACGCTGTTCGTGCTCGATCTCAAGAGCCGGCGGGTACAGATCGTGGGCTCGACGCCGAATCCCGATGCGGCATTCATGGGCCAGGCCGCGCGGCGGCTCACGGACGCGGTCGATGGCTTCTTGGCGCGCCATCGCGTGCTGATCTGTGACCGAGACGCTAAGTGGACTGACGAGTTCCGGGCCTTACTCGACGGCGCCGGGGTGCGGATCGTCCGGACGCCCGTCCAGGGGCCGAACGCCAACGCCTACGCGGAACGGTTCGTGCGCTCGATTCGGGAGGAGTGCCTGGAGCGCCTGATCCTCTTTGGCGAGCGTCGTCTCCTGCACGTGCTCAACGAGTTCGTGGTGCACTACCACGAGGAGCGGAATCACCAGGGCCTCGGCAACGATTTGATTGTGCCGGCCCCTCGCGCAGTGGGTCGCGCCGGAATTCGTTGCCGTGACCGCTTGGGCGGCCTGTTCCGCTACTACTATCGGGCGGCGTGACCGTGGGACGAGTTTTCGGACAGTACGGGCGAGCCCATCACGTACGTCCAGAAGCAGCTCGGCCACCACTCGGCCGCGTTCACTCGTACACCCACTTCATTCCCAGGGGAGATCGGCGGGCGGTCGATGCGTTGGACGACGCGACCGGGCGCAACCTCTACGCAACCACGCCGATCCGGCCGGAGCAGCTTCGACGTGATGACGCGCAGTTACCCCCTCATCCGCGTCAACGTCCAATCATTCAGACATTTTCGTGAGCCGATCGAGATACGCTTGCCACTCGACCGGCACCAACGACTGCTTCCGCGAGTTGCAGTCCTTGCAGGAGGGAACGACGTTGCCGCGCGTCGATCGGCCGCCGCGGCCGAGCGGCACCACGTGATCCATCGTCAGCGCGCGATGACCGACGCGTCGTCGGCAGTACGCGCACACGCCGTCGGCGATGCGGCGCTTCCACCACTGGCTCTGGCGGAGCTCGCGCGCCTTGGCGCGCTCTCGTCGCAGCGTCTCGGGCGCGACGGGCAGCTCGAACTCACTCATGCGCGGCGAGCGCGGTCGACAGCTCCTCCCACTCGCGCATGAGCCACACGACTTGCTCCTCGGCGTGCTTGCGCTCCGCGGCCGCCGTGCGGACGCGCTCGCCGTCGGCGTAGAGCGCCGGATCGCTGAGCCGCTGGCCGATCTCCGCGAGCCGCGCCTCGAGCGCGTGAATCTGGCGCTCGACCTCTTCCAGCCGCCGCCGCAGCTCCCGCACCTCCTTCGACACCCGCCCCGACTTCCTCGCCTCTCTCGCCGCGGGCGCGGCCTGGGACGGCGGGGGGGCGGGACGTGCGGGGAGGGGTCCGGGGCGAGTGGGGTTCCGAAGCCCCGCGACCCCTCCCCGCACGTCCCGCTCCCCCGCCGCGCGCGCGGCCTCGGTCGCGGCGCGGTGGGCGAGGTAGTCGTCGTAGTTGCCTTGATAGACGACGAGAGACCCGCGCGTGATCTCGACGATCGACGTCGCGATGCGATTGATGAAGTAGCGGTCGTGCGAGATGAACACGATCGTTCCCGGGAACGTGGCGAGGGCCCGCTCGAGCACTTCGCGCGAGGCGAGGTCGAGGTGGTTCGTCGGCTCGTCGAGGCAGAGCAGCGCGGCGGGTCGAACGAGCATCTTCGCGAGCGCGACGCGCGCCTTCTCGCCGCCCGACAGGACCGCGATCTTCTTGTCGACCGCGTCGCCGGAGAACAGGAACGCGCCCAGGATCGTCCGCAGCCGCGTCTGCCCGAGCTCCGGCGCCGCGCGCTCCAGCTCTTCGAGAATCGTCGCTGACACCGTGAGCGCATCGAGCTGGTGCTGGGCGTAGTAGTGCACGCCGACGTGGACGCCGAGCACGCGCTCGCCCCGGTCGAAGGGAAGGACCCCCGCCAGGATCTTCAGCAGCGTCGACTTGCCGGCGCCGTTCGGGCCCACGAACGCCACCCGCATGCCGCGCTCGACCTCGAAGTCGACGCCGGTATATACGACGTTGTCGCCGTAGGCCTTGTGGATGGACTGGAGCGACGCTACCCGCCGGCCCGTCCGCGGCGGCTGGGGGAAGCCGAAGCGGATCGCGCGCGACTCGCGCTCGACCTCGACGCGCTCCATGCGCTCGAGCATCTTGATCCGGCTCTGGACCTGCCGGGCTTTGGTCGCCTGGTAGCGGAAACGCTCGATGAACCGTTCGATCTCGGCGACACGCTTGGCCTGGTTGCGCGCCCGGGCCTCGACGAGCTCGCGGCGCGCCTCCCGCTGGGCGAGATAGTCGTCGTAGTCACCCTGATAGACGGCCAGGTCGGACGGCCCGAGCTCGGCGATCGACGTGACCATCCGGTTCAGGAAATACCGGTCGTGCGACACGAGAACGACCGTGCCCTCGTAGTCGGCCAGGAACGCCTCGAGCCACTCGAGGGACTCGATGTCGAGGTGGTTGGTGGGCTCGTCCAGGAGCAGGAGGGACGGGCTGAGGAGCAGCAGCCGCGCCAGCGCCGCGCGCATCCGCCAGCCGCCCGAGAACTCGGTGAGCGACCGTGTGAAGTCCAGCGGCCGGAAGCCGAGACCGCTCAGGATCGCCTTGGCCTCGCTCTCGAGGCGGTAGCCGCCCAGCGCCTCGAAGCGATGCTGCAGATCGCCATACCGCGCGGTCAGCGCTTCGCTCCGGTGGATCAGATCCACCGCCCCGGCCCCGCCGGCCATCGCCGCCAGCTGCGCCGCGACCTCCTCCATCTCGCGCTCGACCCGCCACACGTCGCCGAAGCCGGCGAGCGCCTCGGCGAGGACCGAGCCCTCGGCGCCGGCGCCCGCCTCTTGGGGGAGATAGCCGACGGTCGTGTCGCGCGGCCGGGTGATGCGTCCGTCGTCCGGGTCCTCGACGCCGGCGAGGAGCCGGCAGAGCGTCGTCTTGCCCGCCCCGTTCGGGCCCACGAGCCCGATGCGCTCGCGCGGCGGAATCCGCCACGAGAGCTCGCGGAAGATCGTCTGCCCCGCGTAGCTCTTCGAGATCCCCTCGACCTGGATCATGCGCGCCGGCGGGGCCCGGGACGGCGCGTGCTCATCCCATGCTCTGGATCTTCTCGGGCAGGACCTTCACGGTGACGCGAACCTCGCCGGGGCGCCGGTGCGCGTAGCGCTCCTGGCCGGTGTACTTCTTCGCCAGCGCGTCGATGTGCTCGTCGGCGCCCTTCTCGGTCATCTCGACGACCCGGCCGCGGATCTGGATGTAGCGGTACGGGTTGTCGGGATCCTGGATCGAGAGTGCGATCTTCGGGCTCCGCTGGAGGTTCTTGTCCTTCACCCGGCCCCGCGCGGTGTTGAACCGCACGTGCGTACCGTCGTAGTCCACCCACACCGGCGTCACCTGCGGGGCGCCGTCGCGGCCGACGGTCGCGACATGCGCGAACGACTTCTTCGCGAACAGATCACGATAGCTCTCCGGAATCGCTGCCATGGTCATCTCCCTTCGATCAGCCCTCGTTGGTGGTCAGCTCACCGGCCCGCGTGTCGGCCATCGCGCGCAGCGCGAACAGCATGCGGACCACGCACTGCTGGACGAGGAGCGCGTCCTGCGTGAACGGATCGGCGAGCCACTCCCGGGCCCACTCGGGTTTCTCGGCGGCGAAGCCCAGCGTGGGCGACAGCGTCTGCAACCGCAGCAGCAGGTCGTCGGGCGGAAGCCCGGCGGCGCGCAGCCGCGACACCGCCGCCGCCCGCACGGCAGCGTTCCAGATCCCGGTGAGCCCTTCGATGAGCGCGGCGTAGCACGTCAGCTCGGCCTTGTCCTCGAACTGCTTCAGCATCGCCGGGACCAAGGGGTTCACCGCCGGATCGCCATCCTCGTCGACGCCGAACAGCGGGCCGATCACCGGATCCGTCTGCGGTCGCGGGAGCCGCTCGAGAAGCTCGACGATCGCCACCGCCGGCAGGGGCGGCAGCGTGGCCAACCGCTCGAGAAGCGGCGCGTCACCGGCCATGATTCATCCTCCCACGCGCGTCGGCTCGCCGCGCATTTCCCCACGGGCCAAGTCCTGGGCGCGACCGGGCGGCACCAGGAGAGTGGAAGCGAGCGCCACGACGCACACGACGAAGCCCACGACGAAGACGCCGTGCAGCGCATGGACCATCGGCAGTCCGGCGTGCAGCCGCTGCGACATCACGGCGCCCATGACCGACAGACCCAGCGCGCCACCGATCGACATGAAGAACTGCGTCATCGAGGTGGCGGCGCCCAGATCGCTGCGGGCGACCGCGCTCTGCACCGCGATCAACATCGGTACGACGACGAGCCCCATCCCGACACCGGCCAGCAGAACGTCTCGCATCGCGCCGCCGGACGTGAGCGCGTCCGTCCACCGTGTGAAGAGCAGGAAGGCTCCGGTGAGGCACGCCATGCCAGCGGCCACGACCGCCCGATAGCCGATCCGCAGCACCAGCCGTGCGCTCACCACCGACGTGGCGACCCAGCCGAGGACGAACGGCGTCAAGACGATGCCGGCCGCGGTCGCGGTGGCGCCGGTGACGATTTGTAGAAAGAGCGGCACGTACGACAGCGCGCCGAACATCGCCATGCCGGCGAGGAACCGCGTGACGACGGCGGCGACGACCATCCGGCTCCCGAAGAGCCGCAGGGGCACGATGGGCTCCGCCGCCCGTCGCTCCACCAGGACGAACGCGACAATGCTGATCGCGCCCGAGGCCAGCAACCCGATCACGTCCGCTCCCGCCCACGACCCCGCCCGGCCCGCCTCGACGATGCCGAGCAGGAGCACCGAGACGCCACCGGCGAAGAGGGCGACGCCAGGGTAGTCCATGGCCGGCCGGCGCGCCGGCGGCGGCACGCTTTTCAGCGCCGTCGCGATCACCACCATGGCGATCGCTCCGAAGGGCAGGTTGACGTAGAACACCCATCGCCAGGAGACGTGATCGGTCAGCATACCGCCGACCCAGGGGCCGATGAGCGACGCGAAGCCCCACAGGCCCGAGATGTACCCCTGCATCTTCGCCCGCCGCTCCAGGCCGAACAGCTCCGCGATGATCGTGTAGCCGAGCGTCATCAGCGAGCCGGCGCCGAACCCCTGCACCCCGCGGAACACGATCAGCTGCACCATGTCCTGGGCGGCACCCGACAGCGCCGATCCGGCCAGGAAGATCGTCAGCCCGACCAGGTAGACCGACCGCCGGCCGTACAGATCGGAGAATCGGCCCCACAGCGGCATCGACACCGTCTGCGTGAGCAGAAATCCGGAGAAGACCCACGAATACACGTGGAGGCCGCCGAGGCTCGTCACGACCGTCGGCATCGCCGTCGCGACGACGGTCGACTCCATCGCGGCCAGGAAGATCGAGACCATGATGCCGAACAGGACCCATCGCTTGCGCGTTTCGTCCATCAGTGGCCGCCGGTGCAGCCGGCGCAACGGCACAGGGCGCGCAGCTCCGGATAGGGATAGGCGCTCGCGTGATGGTCGGCCCACGTCACGCGCAGCCCGGCGTCCGACTTCTTGATCGCCTCGGGCCACGCCATCTCGGGCGCCAGCGCTTCGAGCGCGCCGCACTGGCCACAGGGGCAGTCGCGACGGAGCCGGTCGAAGGGGTAGATCGATCCGTGGCCGTCGGCCCAGTCGACACCGAGCGCGTAGCGTCCGACCAGGTGAACGTCGCCGGGCACGCCGGGATCGGGCTGTCCGAGAATCTTGAGGCCGGTCCCCTTCTTCACGTAGCGCCGCCGACCGCCGGGTGCATCAGGCGCATCCCGGCGAGCAGATAGTGGATGGCCAGGTTCTGGTACTCGCCCCACGCGCGGGCACGGCGGCGAATCGCGATCTCGCTCAGCCGTCGCCCGCGGCCGCAGTAATGCTCGACAGCCTTGCGGACGGCGAGATCGCCCGCCGGGCAGACGTCGCCTCGCCCCAGACAGCGCGCGAGAAACCAGTCCGCGGTCCAGCGTCCCAGGCCGCGAAGCGCGGTCAGCCGCTCGATCACCGTCGGGGACGGCGCCGCGGCGAGCGCGTCGAGGTCGAGGACGCCGGTGACGACGGCGCGCGCGAGATCGCGGATGTACTCGGCCTTGCGCGTCGAGTACTTGAGCGCGCGGAGCTCCCGCGGGCGCGCCTGAGCGAGCCGCGCGGCGTCGGGGAACGCCCACACGGTGTCTCGGCCCACCCGCACAGGGGTGCCGTAGCGGCGCACCAGCCGCGCGCGGCAGGCGAACGCGAACGAGAGGTTGATTTGTTGGGCGGTGATCGAGCCGACCAGCATCTCGAACGGCGTCGGCGCGAGCGTGGGACGCAACCCGTAGAGGGGCTCGATCAGGGACGCGAGCGCGGGATCGGATTTCGCCATCCGGTAGAAGCCGACGAGGTCGAAGTCGAGCCCGAAGATGCGGCGGACCTCCGCGGTGACCGCCGCTCCGACCATGACGGACTCCGTCCCGGGCACGCGAACGGTGATCCGCCCGTCGTCCACCGGACCGCTCCAGCGCACCTCGTACGGCACGAGCCGTCCCTTGTGCCGCAACACACGCCGGAAGACGTCTCCGGCGATCAGGTTCGTCGGATCCTCTCCCCAGAGGTGGTACCGAGCGAGCGTGCCGCCGGCGTCGAGCGGACCCTCCGGAGTGAGGACGACGTTCATCGGATGATCACGCGGGTGTCGAGTGTACCAGAGAGTTGCCCGCCCCTCCTACGTCGGCTGGTCTGGCGGCCGATGGAGCTCACGTACCGCCTCGTGCTCTTCCATCCGCACACCGACTATTCGCCTTCATCGGCCTCGTCTCTCGGCCGCCCGCCGAGTTCGTGGCGGCGGTCCGCGAGGCCGCCCCGGCGGTGGAGCCCGAGACGGTAGCGCCGGGGCGTCGGCTCACGCTTTGACGCGAAGCGCGCGGCGCGCCCTCAGTGGCGCAGGTGGTACGGGACGTCGGTGACGATGACGTTCTTCCGGAAGAGCATCGCCCCCTTGATCAGGAACGCCGTCTGGTTGTGCAGACCGAGCTGCCACCAGCGGGCCGGGATGAACTCCGGGAGCACGATCGTGACCACGTGGTTTTCGCCCTGCTCCTGCAGGTGGTCGATGTACTCGGTCAGCGGTCCCAGCAGCGAACGGTAGGGCGAGCTCAGCACGATCAGCGGAGCGCCCATCCCGTACTTGCCCCACTTCTCCTCGAGCCGCCGCGTCCGCTCTGGGTCGGTCTCCACGAACACCGCTTTCGCGTTCGGCGAGAGCGACTGCGCGTACTGGATGGCCTTCACCACGCCGCGGTGGATGTCGCCGACCAGGACCAGGACCGTGTTGGTCATCGGCGGCGGCGGGGCGAAGGCGTCGAGCGAGAGCTGGACGGCCACTTCCTCGTAGTGGCGGTGCACGGCGACGAACACGATGACCAGCGTCGGGATCAGGATGACGACGATCCACGCGCCGTGAGTGAACTTCGTCGCGGCGATCGTGACCATGACCAGGCCGGTCACCAGCGCGCCGACGGCGTTGAACCACCAGCGCCACCGCCACCCTTCCTCCTTGAGGCGGAGCCACCGGCGCACCATGCTCGCCTGGGAGAGCGTGAAGGAGAGGAACACGCCCACCGCGTAGAGCGGGATCAGCTTGTGCGTGTCGCCGCGAAAGATCACCAGCAAGGCGGCGGCGAGGCCGCTGAGGATCAGGATGCCGTTGGAGAAGACGAGCCGATCGCCCTGGGTGGCGAACTGGCGCGGGATGAAGCGGTCGCGGGCGAGGAAGAACGACAGGCGCGGGAAGTCGGCGAACGAGGTGTTGGCGGCCAACAACAGAATGAACATCGTGACCGCTTGGATCTCGTAGTAGAGCAGCCCGCCGCCGAACACGTGACGCGCGAGCTGCGAGATGACGGTCTCCTCGGCGTGCGGCGTGATGCCGAAGTCGTAGGCGAGGAAGGTGATGCCGAGGAAGAGCACGATGAGGATGACGCCGAGCCACGTGAGCACGGCCCGCGCGTTGTGCGCTTCGGGCGGCTTGAACGCCGGCACGCCGTCCGAAACCGCCTCGACCCCGGTGAGCGCCGTGCACCCCGAGGAAAAGGCCCGGAGCAGCAGCAGGAGTCCGATGCCCTCGAGCCCCGGCGGGTGTCGCTGGTAGGGCGCTTCCGGAATGAAGTCGAAGATCGCGCCGAGGCCGCCGTAGAGGATCAGCACGCCGAGGCTGCCGATGAACAGATAGGTCGGCGCGGCGAACAGCTTCCCGGACTCCCGGATGCCACGGAGGTTGGTCACCGCGATCACCACGACGGCGGCGACGCACAGCCAGGTGCGATAGGGAAAGAGCGTCGGCGCGGCCGAGGTGAGGGCCGCGACGCCGGCCGCCACGCTCACCGCCACCGTGAGCACGTAGTCGATGAGCAAGGCCGCGCCCGCGATCAGGCCGGCCGACACGCCGAGATTGTCCTTGCTCACGATGTAGGCGCCGCCGCCCTGCGGGTACGCGCGGATGGTCTGGCGGTACGAGCTGACGACGATGGCGATCAGGATCGCGATCGCGATGCCGATCGGAATCGAGTAGCTCAGGGCGACGGCGCCGGCCTGAACCAACACCAGCAGAATTTCCTCGGTCGCGTACGCGACGGAGGAGAGCGCGTCGGAGGCGAAGACCGCCAGGGCGATCGCCTTTCCGAGTCGCTCGTGGCGTGACTGGGCGGTGGGAAGCGGAGTCCCGACGAAGAGACGCTTCAGCCGGTTCAGACGCACGGGGTCATGATACGCCGGCCCGCGCGCACGCGGACCTAAAACGGCTGGGGCTGCCGGTGCTGCTCCGCGATGTTCTCGAAGCGCGCGTACTGGGGCAGGAAGACGACCTCCACCGAACCGGTCGGTCCGTTGCGCTGTTTGCCGACGATGACTTCCGCGACGTTCGTCTTCTCCATCGGAATGTCGTCGCGGTACATCGATTGCCGGTACAGGAAGAGAATGAGGTCGCTATCCTGTTCGAGGGCGCCCGATTCACGAAGATCCGAGAGCTGCGGCCGACGCTGCTCGCGAGTCTCGACCGCTCGCGAGAGCTGCGACAGCGCGACCACCGGGACCGTGAGCTCCTTGGCGAGCGCCTTCAGCGACCGCGAGATTTCGGCGATCTCCTGCTGCCGGTTGTCGAGGTTGGCGCGTCCCCGCATCAGCTGCAGATAGTCGATGATCACGAGATCGAGCCCGTGCTCGGCCTTCATGCGCCGCGCCTTGGCTCGCGCCTCGAGCACCGTGAGGTTGGGACTGTCGTCGATGAAGATCGGCGCCTCGCTGAGTCGTCCGGCCGCCGCCGTGAGCCGAGTCCAGTCCGACGCGTGCAGGAGACCGGTGCGCACCGCCTGCGAGTCGACCTTGGCCTCCGCGCAGAGCATTCGTTGCACGAGCTGCTGGGCCGACATCTCGAGGCTGAGGATCAGCACCCGGCTTCGCAGAATGATACCGACGAATTGCGCGATGTTGAGCGCGAAGGCGGTCTTCCCGGTCGACGGCCGTCCCGCGATGATGATGAAGTCCGCCGGCTGGAACCCCGACGTCATGAGGTCGAGCTTCTCGAAACCGGTCGCGACGCCGGTGACGTGCTCCTTCCGCTCGTACAGGCGCTCGATGTACTCGAAGGTGTTCCGGAGGATCTTGCCGATGGGAAGCGCGCTGCCCTCGAGGCGGCGCTCGGCGAGGGAGAAGATCTTCCGCTCGGCGTCGTCCACCACGGTCTGCACGTCTTCCTTGGCTTCGAACGCCTGCGCGATGATCTGACTCGAGGTCTGGATCAGCTCGCGCAGCACCGCCATGTCGCGAACGATCGCCGTGTACGACGCGAGGTACGCCGAGATGGATCCCTGCTCGACCAGGAGCGCCAGCGCGGCCTGGCCGCCTGCGAACTGGAGCTGGTCGCCACGCCGGAGCTCTTCGGTCAGGGTCAGCAGATCGACGGGCTCGCCCCGGTCGAACAGGGTCAGCATCGACTGGTAGATCGCCCGATGGCTCTCGGTGTAGAAGTCCGAGGCCCGGAGCACCTCGATCACACGCGGCAGGGCCTCGCGGCCCTCCAGGAGAACGGCGCCGAGGACGGCGCGCTCGGCGTCCAGGTTGTGCGGCGGGATTCGCACCGGCACTTCCAGACGGCTCATGGGCGCGAGCCACCGCTGATCATGTGCGACGATCCTCAAGCGCGGGAGGACCGCGCGTCAACAAAATTCAGACGTGCGGCGCTTTTGGTGGATGACTCCGTGGACATCTAGTGGATAGGACACCAAACGCCGTGGACGGGAGGTGGATAGCGAAGCGATCCCCGACGGATCTTCGGGGATCGCCGTCAACGTCGCCGCTATTCGCGGACGACGTTGACCCGCAACTGTGCCGCGACTTCCGGATGCAGGCGCATGGACACGCTGAACTCGCCGAGCGTCTTGATCGGCTCGTCGAGCGTGATGCGACGGCGGTCGATCTTGAGACCGTTGCGGCCGAGGAAGTCGGCGATGTCTTGCGAGGTGACCGAGCCGAAGAGCTTGCCTTCCTCGGAGGCCTGGCGGCGCTCCTCGTAGACCAGCGCATCGACCCGTGAGCGAAGAGACTCGGCGTCCGCTTTGGCGCGATCGGCCTTCGCCTCCTGCTGCGTCTTGATGTGCTCCAGGTTCTTGAGGTTGCCCGCGGTCGCGGAGAGCGCGAGCTTCTTCGGAATCAGGAAATTCCGCGCGTAGCCGTCGGACACCTCGCGAACCTCGCCGCGGCGGCCGACCTTCGACACGTCGTCCAGCAGGATGATCTTCATGGTCGGGCTCTAGTCCGCCGCCAGGTATGGCAGCAGGGACACGGTGCGCGCACGCTTGATCGCGTGCGTGAGCTGGCGTTGATGCCGCGCGCAGCTCCCGGAGATCCGCCGCGGGATGATCTTGCCGCGCTCGCTCACGAAGCTTCGCAGCCGGCGGACGTCCTTGTAGTCGACCAGGTCGACCTTGTCGACGCAGAACTTACAGACTTTGCGCCGGCCGAACCGGCGGCGTTTGACGGGCTTCTGGGCTGACGGGGGAATGGCTCGCTCCTTCCTCGGCTTCTATCCTCGAATAGGCTCGATCGTATGCCCTAGAACGGGACGTCGTCGTTGTTGCCCGAGGCGCCGCCTTCTTCGGCGAAGGACTCGGCGGCCGGCACGGTCGCCGGCGCCGCGGTGCGGCCGCGACCCATGAACTGGACGCGCTCGGCCACCACCTCGATGACGGTCCGCTTGCCGCCGTCCTTGGCTTCCCACTCGCGCGTCTGCAGCCGGCCCTCCACGAGAATGGGGCTGCCCTTGTCGAGGTACTCTCCACAGCTCTCGGCCTGCTTTCCCCACACCACGACCGTGAGGAAACAGACCTCCTCGCGCTTCTCGCCGCCCTGCGTCGTGTAGTTGCGATTCACGGCCAGCCGCAAATCGGCGACGGCGGTTCCGCTAGGAGTGTAGCGAAGCTCGGGTTGCTTGGTGAGGTTACCGATCAGGAAGACTTTGTTGAGGCTCGCCATCAACCGACCTCCTCAGGCGCCCGCGACTTCCTCAGGCACCTCTTGAGTTTTCGCCGGCCGAGCCCTCTTGCGGATCGGAACCCGCGTGTTGAGGAAGCGCAGCACGTTTTCGTTGAGACGGACCTGCCGCTCGAATTCCTTCACCATCGACGGCTCGGCAGAGACTTCGAAGACCGCGTACGTCCCTTCCCGCTGCTTCTTCATGTCGTACGCAAGCCGGCGCTTTCCCCAGTTGTCGACCTTGGTGACTTCGGCGCCGACCGTCTTGAGCTGTTCGCCGAGCTGCGCGAGCAACGCGGCGACTTCCTCATCGGTCGGACGCGGATCGACGATCACGAGTATCTCGTACGGTCGCAGTTCTTACTCACCTCCTCTTAGACCTGAGTCGAGCGCCTAACCGTATCAAACATCCATTCACGGTGCAAGGTCAACGCCGCAAAAACCATACAGAAGTGGGCCCTCGCGTGGCCTCTCGCTGGTTCGAGCGCCGGCTTTGCCGGCGCACTCGACTGTTCTGGGGGAGGCAGGGCAAGCGCGGGCCTTTCGGCCCGCTCTGCCCGTCGGAAGGGGGCGAAGCCCCCCTCCGAGCACTCGACAGCCGGGGGAGTCTGAGGGGGGTCGCCCCCCTCAGCTACATCAATACATATCCCCGTGCGGCATCGGCGGCGCCGCGGGCCCCTTCTCCTCCGGGATGTCGGTGACGAGCGCCTCGGTCGTTAGCAGCAACGACGCGATCGACGCGGCGTTCTGCAGCGCCACGCGCTCCACCTTGGTCGGGTCGATGATCCCGGCCTGCAACATGTCGACGAACTCCATGCTGTCCGCGTCGTAGCCGCGGGACGGCGTCGTCTCGTTCTTCACCCTCTCGACGATCACGCTGCCCTCGAGGCCGGCGTTCTCGACGATCTGGCGAATCGGCTCCTCGAGCGCCCGCTTCACGATCATGGCGCCCACCTTCTCGTCACCCTCGGCCTTCACCTTGTCGACCGCCTTGGAGGCCCGCAGCAGGGCGACGCCGCCGCCGGGCACGATGCCTTCCTCGACCGCCGCCCGGGTCGCGTTCAGCGCGTCCTCGACCCGCGCCTTCTTCTCCTTCATCTCCGTCTCGGTCGCGGCCCCGAC
>QHSL01000095.1 GCA_003220435.1 Candidatus Rokuibacteriota bacterium
CCAGAACCAGCGCGCGGGGCCAAAGGCGTCATAAAGCTGGCGCAGCTTGTCGTGGATGTCGCGGTACGGGTACGGCTGGTCGGAGTAGCTCGGCGCGCCCGTGGCCTTCATCGCGACGTTGGGGTACTTCGCGAGCGCAAGAACTTCCTGGAGATTTGCCCAGCGCTCGTTCGGGCTCGTCACCCCGGAGGGTCGGCCGAGATGATCGAGGATCAGCTTGAGGTTCGGATGCCGGTGCGCGACCTCGCCGACCTTAGGAAGGAAGTTCGCCGCCATCAGCGCGATGGGCAGGCCGGCGCGCTCTGCCGCCGGCCACAGCCAGTCAATGGTCCCGTCCGTCGGCCACTTACTTTGGTGTGGGGGCGGGAACGTGAAGCGGCAGCCGAGCATCCCCGTGCGTTGCTTCCACGTATCCACCAGGGCACGACTCTCGGGCTTGTCGAGCGGGAAGTTGCCGAGGATCGCGAACCGATCGGGGTGCTGGCGCGCGGCCTCGATGGCCAGCTCGTTCGCGTTCGGATCCCACGGCGTGTGCGGGGTGAGCAGGGCGGCATCGACCCCGCCGGCGTCCATCTCCTTGAGCGCGTCGTCCTTCAAGTAGGCGGGCACCTGCCGGTGAGTGGCGCTGGTGGGGTTCCCCGCATTCCAGAGGTGGATCTGCGCGTCGACGATCAGCATGTCCTCTCCTTTACCGGCTTTAGTTGCCCTTCTCAAGTTTCTGCAGCCAGTACGTCATGCCCATCTCGCTGTACATCGCCGTCGCGGTAGTGAGGTGCTCCTGGGCCTGCTCGGAATTACCCGTGCGCCGGTAGAGCCGGCCGGGCCGAGGTGGCAGTGGGCCACGAGCGGGCGCATCTCGAGCTCGGAGGCCAGAGTCATCGCGGCAGTGCTCGCATGGGCACCTCGATAGGGGATCGCTGGCGCTGGCGGGAGTCTAGCAGAGCTCTCGACTCTCAACCCAGGCCCCTGGGCAGGAGTCGTGTCGATTGATGTTCCCGGTGCCGGCGTTTATCCTCATTCCCCTCAGGGGAGGACGCCGACATGAGAGTACCGCAAGCTTATCCTGATCGGCGTGGGTACCAAGTAGCAGCGCGGGCGTAGGCCGGTGGGGCGTGGAGGAAGTCGGCGAGGTCAGCGAGCAGGTTTACGGTGGTTGGTAGTATGCGAGCAGGCGTGCCAATCGCGCCGCCGGCGGGTGTTCGTCCCTGAAGGCTCGATGACGAGAGGAGAGCCGCGATGATCCGACTCGAGATCAACGGCAGGCGACGCGACGTCGACGTGCCCGGAGAGACGCCCCTGCTGTGGACGCTGCGAGACGAGATGGGCCTGACCGGGACCAAGTTCGGCTGTGGGATGGCGCTCTGTGGCGCTTGCACCGTCCACGTCGACGGTCAAGCCGTGCGCTCATGCCTCACCCCGATCTCGGCGGTGGCGGACAAGAAGGTCGTCACCATCGAGGGCCTCGGCACGGACTCTATCGGCAAGGCGTTGCAGGCGGCGTGGATCGACGTGGGCGTGCCCCAGTGCGGCTACTGCCAGGCCGGCCAGATCATGTCCGCGGCCGCGCTGCTCAAGCGCACGCCGGCGCCGACCGACGCCCAGATCGACGAGGCCATGAGCGGCAACATCTGCCGCTGCGGGACCTACACGCGGATCCGCGCGGCCGTCAAGCAGGCGGTGGCGAAGCAGGGAGGCACGCGATGAACGCGCTGATCCTGGCCAACGTGAGCCGACGCTGGTTCCTTCACGGCATCTCGCTCGGGGGGCTCGTGCTCGCGGTGGGATATCCGTCGGCGGCACGGGCGCAGCAGGCCAAGAAGTACGGTGCGGATGGGATGCCCAACGGCTGGGTCGACAACCCGCTGGCGTTCGTGTCGATCGCCGAGGATGGCACGGTCACAATCGTTTGCCACCGGTCGGAGATGGGGCAGGGGGTCAGGACCGGCATGCCCATGATCGTGGCCGATGAGCTCGAGGCCGACTGGAAGCGCGTACGCGTCGCGCAAGCGCCCGGCGACGAGAAACGCTTCGGCAACCAGGACACCGACGGCTCCCGAAGCACCCGGCACTTCTTCGAGCCCATGCGCCGCTGCGGCGCCGCGGCACGCACCATGCTGGAGGCGGCCGCCGCGGAACGTTGGAAGGTGCCCGTGAGCGAGGTGCAAGCCAAGAACCACGAGGTCGTGCATCGTCCGACGGGCCGGCGTCTCGGGTACGGATCACTCGCCAAGGCCGCCGCCCGTCAGCCCGTCCCGGCGCGGGAGACGGTGCGTGTGAAGGATCCGCAACAGTTCCGCTACATCGGCAAGGGGCAGCTCAAGCTGGTCGATGGCCGCGACATCGTGACCGGCAAGGCCCAGTACGGCATCGACACGCGTCTGAACGGGATGCTCTACGCCGTCGTGGCGCGTCCTCCGGTGTACGGCGGCAAGGTGGGGAGCTTCGACGCCGCCGAGGCGCTCAAGGTTCCGGGCGTGGAGAAGGTCGTGCAGATCGAGGACAGTCCGCCCCCGGCCCACTTCAATCCGGTCGGCGGCGTCGCGGTCATCGCGCGCAACACCTGGGCGGCCATGCAGGGTCGCCGGGCGCTCAAGATCACGTGGGACGATGGCCCGAATGCCGGCTACGATTCGGCGGCCTTCAAGGCCACGCTCGAGGAGTCGGCGCACAAGCCCGGCAAGGTCGTCCGCAACGACGGCGACTTCGCCGCCGCCGCGGCCGGTGCCGCGCGTCGTCTCGAGGCCGAGTACTACATCCCGCACCTCGCCCACGCCACCATGGAACCGCCCGCCGCGACCGTGCGCATCGCGAACGGCAAGTGCGAGGTCTGGGGCTGCTTTCAGTCGCCCCAAGCCGCGCGTGACCTGGTCGCGAAGCGGCTGGGCATGTCCGCGGACGATGTCACCGTGCACGTCACGCTGCTCGGCGGCGGCTTCGGGCGCAAGTCCAAGCCGGACTATGCCATCGAAGCGGCCGTGCTCTCAAAGGCGGTGGACGGCAAGCCGGTCAAGGTGACGTGGACCCGTGAGGACGACCTGCACAATTCTTACTACCACACGGTGTCGGTCGAGCACCTCGAGGCCGGCGTCGATGGACGGGGCAAGCCGGTCGCGTGGCTGCATCGCAGTGTGGCGCCCACCATCATCTCCACCTTCAATGCCGCGGCGAAGAGCGAGGCACCTTTCGAGCTCGGCATGGGTGTCATCAACGTCCCATTCGCCATCCCCAACGTCCGTATCGAGAACCCCGAGGCGGTTGCCCACACACGGATCGGCTGGTTCCGCTCGGTCTCGAACATTCCGCACGCGTTTGCGGTTCAGTCGTTCGTCGCCGAGCTGGCGGCTGCCGCGGGCCGTGACCCCAAGGACTTCCTGCTCGACGTGATCGGCCCGGCCCGCCAGGTGAGCCCGGAAACACTGGGCGATACCTGGAATCATGGCGAATCGCCCGAGCGGTACCCGGTGGACACCGGTCGGCTGCGGCGCGTGGTCGAGACCGTCGCGCGCGAGGCCGGCTGGGGTAGGACGTTGGCAAAGGGCCGCGGTCTCGGCATCGCGGCCCACTACAGCTTCGTGAGTTACATCGCGGCCGTCGTGGAGGTCGCCGTCGACGACAAGGGGGTGGTGACGATCCCGCGGGTGGACATGGCCGTGGACTGTGGCGCAACCGTCAACCCCGATCGGGTGCGCTCGCAGATGGAGGGCGCGTGCGTGATGGGCGTCGGCGTCGCGACGCTGGGTGAAATCAGCTTCAAGGGCGGGCGTGTCCAGCAGGACAACTTCAACTCGTATGAAGTCACCCGCATGACCGAGGCACCGCGGGTGATCCGCGTCCACATCATCCCGGGTGACTACAGCAAGCCGATGGGCGGCGTCGGCGAACCGGGCGTGCCGCCGATTCCGCCCGCGTTGTGCAACGCGATCTTCGCGGCGACCGGCAAGAGAATCCGCCGCTTACCGATCCGCGATCAGCTGAAGGTGTAGGCGGATAGCGGGCGCCCCGTTGCCCCGGAACTCACGAGAGGAGTTCGCCATGGCGAAACCGATCATCTCGGCCGACTCGCACATCACCGAGCCGCCGAACACGTACGTCGACCGGATCGACGCGAAATTCCGCGATCGCGCGCCGCACGTCGTGCGCGATCCGCAGCGCGGTGATCTCTTCGTCATCGAAGGGCTCTCGAAGCCGATTCCGATGGGTCTCGTGGCCGCCGCCGGGAAGCGCGCGGAGGACCTGACCGTATTCGGCATCCGGTTCGAGGAGCTCCATCGCGGCGGCTGGGATCCGCACGCGCGGCTCGCCGATCAGGATCGCGACGGCGTGGCCGCGGAGATCCTGTACCCGACCGTCGGCATGATGCTGTGCAACCATCCGGACTTCGACTTCAAGCACGCGTGCTTCGCGGCGTACAACGACTGGATCGGCGAATATGCGTCGGCGTACCCGGACCGTCTGCTCGGCATCGGGCAGACCGCGATGCGCTCGGTCGACGACGGGATCCGCGATCTCGAACGGATCAAGGCGCTCGGACTGCGCGGCGTGATGATGCCGGGGAACCCCGCGCTCGCGGACTACGACGATCCGATGTTCGACCCGTTCTGGGAGGCCGCCGTCGATCTGAAGCTGCCGCTGTCGTTCCACATCCTCACGAGCACGAGCGATACGTTCAAGACGCGCGGGCCGAAGATCAACGCGTTCATGTCGATCATCCGCGGCTGCCAGGACATCATCGGAGCGTTCATCTTCAGCGGCGTGTTCGAACGCCATCCGAGACTCAGGCTGGTGTGCGTCGAGGCCGACGCGGGCTGGGTGCCCCACTTCATGTACCGCATGGACCACGCGTGGGAGCGCCACCGCTACTGGCTGCCGGGCGGGCCACTCACCAGGCTGCCAAGCGAGTACTTCCGCGAGCACGTCTATACCACGTTCCAGGACGACTACGTGGCCTTCCAGGTGAAGGACCTCTGCAATGTCCGCCGGCTCATGTGGGCGAACGACTTCCCGCATAGCGATTCCACGTGGCCGAACTCGCAGGCCGTGCTGGCGAAGCAGGCCGCGCACCTGACCGAGGCGGAGCGCGACCTCGTGCTCCACGACAACGTGGCCGAGCTCTACGGGCTCGGCGCCGCGCAGACGGGCGGAGGCGCATCGTGAAAGTCGGCATCGCCCTCAACATGCTCCAGAAGCCGGGGCTCTCGGACGCGGCCGTGTTCGCCGAGCACATGGCGCTCGGCGACCTCGCCGAGCCGCTGGGCTTCGACTCGCTCTTCGCCCTCGAGCACCACTTCACGGGCTATGCGATGTCGCCCTCCCCCACGCAGCTGCTCAGCTACTACGCCGGGCGCACGAAGCGCATCACGCTCGGCACCGCCGTCATCGTGCTGCCGTGGCACGATCCGATCCGCGTGGCCGAACAGATCGCGCTGCTCGACGTGATGTCGGGCGGCCGCTGTCTGTTCGGCTTCGGGCGCGGCGCCGCGAGCGTCGAATACGCCGGCTTCCGCATCCCGATGGAGGAGGCCCGGCCGCGGTTCGTGGAGGCCGCGAAGATCATCGTGGCCGCGCTCACCAACGAGTCGTTCGAATGGGAGGGCGAGTTCTTCAAGATCCCGCGCACGTCGATCCGGCCGCGCCCAATCTCGCATCCCGAGCGCCGCTTCTACGCGTCGTCCGTCAGCCCGGAGTCCGCGGAGATCATGGCGAAGCTCGGCTTCGGCGTGCTCGTCATCATGCAGAACGAGTGGCCGAAGGCCGCGCAGGACATCCAGCGCTACCAGGAGCTGTCGCTGAGCGTCGGCCACGCGCCGCGTCCGCCGATCATCCTCACCAACGTGTCAGTGGCGGAGAGCCGCGCGGAGGCGCAGGAGCGCGCGGAGTGCTACCTCGCGCGCAAGTGGGACTCGATCGACACGCACTACCACTTCTCGGACGGGCACCTCGCGCACGTGAAGGGCTACGAGTTCTACGGCGGGATGGCGAAGACGTACTCGAAGATGAAGGACGAGAACTACCGCAAGAAGGCGACGGAGTTCTACGTGAAGATCCAGGTGACGGGCACGCCCGACGACTGCGTCCAGCAGGTCGCCGAGCTCCGCCGGCTCACCGGCCTCGATCACCTCGTCACCGAGTTCGCCTTCGGCGGCATGCCGCACGAGGAGGCCGAGCTCAACATGCGCCTCTTCGCGGATCGTGTGGTGCCCGTGCTCCAGGGCGACCCCGCGTTCACCCGCGTGGAGACCCCTGTCGGCGCCGCGCCGTCGTCGGCGCCGGGCGTCTTCGCGCCCGCGTAGCCCGAAGGGCGCTGGTCGGCGACCTCGCGCACGCCGAGCCGTCCGCGAGGGTCGTACCACTTGTAGAGCCAGTTCAACACGTCGAGGTTGGCGGTCGAGGCTCGACCGGCTTGCCGATGGTGTGCGTTTGCTGTATCAGGAGGCGGGCGGGCTACGAAGCCATGCCGCGTTGGGCGGAGCAGCAGGAGCCAGGAGGAACGCACTCATGATGACGACGGACGTATATCCGGGCAAGGATCTCGGCACGCTCGAGCTGACGATCACCGACGAGATGGTCCAGCACTACATCAAGGGGCTCGACGAGCCGAACCCCTGGTACACGGCGGCGTCACCGTTCGGCGGACCGGTGGCTCCGGTGATCGTCTACCAGCAGGCGGACAGCGAGTTCAAGGGCTGGTACCTCGAGAACCTGTTCGGCAACCTGTGGCGGCGTCAGGAATGGGAGATCTATGCGCCGACGCGCGTTGGACAGGTCCTGCGCTGCAGCGCCCGGGTGGCCGATCGCTACCGGAGACGCGATCGCGACATCGTCGCGCAGGAGATGTGGGTGCGAGACGAGGCCGGGCACCTGATCGCGCGCAGCGTCCATCACCAGAGCTTCCTGGCGGAGCAGACCGGCGGCGAGGTCTCCTTGCGCGATCCGGCGAGCAAGGAAGGCGCGCGGCAGGCGGGTGAGCCCTCGGGGGAGCCGCTGTCGTTCGAGCTCCACAAGACATTCACCGGCGCGATGTGCGACGAGTTCTTCTACCGCAGCCGGAACTACCACAACGACAAGGCCGCCTCGAAGGAGCTCGGCTTCGGCGACACGGTGATCGGTGGCCGCATGACGCTCTCGTGCGTCACCGAGCTCCTGACCCGGCATTTCGGCCGCGGCTTCTACCTGGGCGGCCGCCTGGACGTGAAGTTCACCAACGTGCTGTGGCCGAACGAGCCCTTCACCACGCGGGGGATCATCACGGGCCGTCGCGTGGAGGGCGGCCAGACACGCGCCGAGGCCACGGTCTTTTGCGAGAAGGCTGATGGAACGAAGATCATCGTGGCCAGCGCGAGTGCTCTTGAAGGTTGTTGACGAGGGCGGGAGGTTCGCGAAGGCGAGTGGAGGACAGACATGTTTAAGATCAACGCCATGGACCACATCGTGCTCAACGTACCGGACATTGACCGCTCGCTGGCGTTTTACATGGACGTCTTGGGCCTTGAACCGGAGCGGCTCGACGAATTCCGCCGGGGAGAGGTCCGATTTCCCTCCGTGCGTATCAGCCCGGACACCGTGATCGACCTCTTTCCCATGAAGCCAGGGGAAGCGCTGGGAGATGGTCCAGGCCTCCAGAACTTGAATCACTTCACCATGGTTGTGGAGGCTGCCGACTTCGAGGGATTTCAAAAGCATCTCGCCGAGCACGGCGTGAGGATCGAGGACGGGCCGGGTCGCCGATGGGGAGCTCGTGGGTATGGGCAGTCGGTCTATTTCAGGGATCCCGACGAGAATCGCATCGAGGTTCGGTGCTATCCACGCTGAAGACATCAGCCGCTGAAGCGCGCGCGCAGGACCCCGGCCGCCTCGACCTCGCTCCGCAACTTCGCGTACGCTTCGTCGACTGGGATCTCCGCCGCGCTGCTGGGGGCGAAGCCGCAGTCCGGGTTGAGCCAGACGCGCTCCCGCTCGACGTGGCGCAAGGCACGCTCGACGCGGGCGGCGATGACCTCCGGGGGCTCGACCTGCTCGCCGCGACAGTCCACGCACCCCAGCCCGATCAACCGGTCGTCGGGGAGCTGGCGGAGGACGGCGTAGTCGCCTGCCACGGGGATCGCGAATTCGAGCACATACTGGCGCACCTGGAGGCGCCGCAGTGCGGGGACGATGGGGTCGTAGCCGCCCTCCCCCACCCACCCCGCTCGCGCCTTGTTGCGCCGGCACAGATGCACGGCGGTGAGGATCCCGTCCACGCCGTCGACGATGCCGTTGAGAAGATCCACGCACAGCTCGGCTTCCGCGTCGGGGTCCGAGAACTGAGCCCGGACCCGCGGATCCACGAGCAGGCACAGGTGCGGGTCGTCGAGCTGGGCGACCGTCACCCCGGCGTCGCGGACGGCGATGAGCTCCCGCCGCAGGACGGGGATCAGCGCCCGCATGAACGCCTCGCGGGTCGGGTAGGCGTCGCGCGAGCGGGCCGGGTCCCACATCCGCTGGGCGAGGAGGTACGGAGACGGGAGCGCGACCTTCGTCCCGCGTCGCGTGTGGGCGACGAGGAAGCGCGCCTCCTCACCGAGGAGCTCCGGACAGCGGGGGCGCATGGGCTCGACGACGGTGTGCCAGGCGAGCCCGTCCCGGACCTCGCGCACGAAGCCCTCCATGATCTCGGCGATCACCCCGATGTAGGAGCGACGCCGCCACTCGCCGTCCGAGATCACGTCGATGCCGGCGGCCTCCTGGAGCGCTATGACGTATGCGACGGCGGCGTTCATCGGCCCCTGCCGGGACGGGTCGTCCGTCGGCCGATCCAGCAGGTCCCGCACGAACGCCGAGCGCGGCATGCTCCCGACGACCGACGTGGGGAAGAGGGGAAGGACGCGGTGGCTCATGCGTCGAGGCCTATCCTCCCCGCCGCCAGCCCAGCCGGGCCAGCTGGTAGTCCTGGGCCGTGTCGATCTCGAAGTAGTCGCCGTGGGTCTCCACGGCTTGCATCTCGACCCCGGCCTCGAGCATGTGCTGGAGGAGGTCGATCAGGTAGGCCTGAAGGAAGGTCGCGGCGCGCCCGAAGGGCCGGCCGTGGTGGGCGCCGCGGGCGCCGTGGTAATGATCGATGAGGCAACGGGCGCCCGCCGGGTTGAACTTCGCAACCCCCGTGAACTCCGCTGGCGCCTCATCCGGCGGGATCGCCCGGCTCACCTGGAGGACCCGGCCGCTCGCGAGGCGGATCTTCTCGCCGTCAGCCTCGGGGTGCTCGGTCCGCAGCCGGTAACGCTCCCGCCAGTCGGTGTCCACGAGGAGCGCCGTGTCGGCCGGCGCGGCGACGAGCCGTCGGACCGCGTCCCCCGTGAAGAGCGTGTCGGCGTAGGTCGAGACGAAGCCCCGGCCCATCTCGGACTCGGCGCAGAAGAGCGAGGCGAGGATGTTGTTCTCCGCCCACCCGGCGTTGTGGCAGAAGCGGAGGCCCGGGTAGTCGGCCCGCACCCGGTCGATCAGGTACCCGCCGATGAAGACCACATCGCGGACCCCGGCGCCGCGCAGCGCACCGAGCGTCCAGTCCAGGATCCGCCGGCCCCCGATCTCGGCGTAGCATTTGGGCACGTTGTCGGTGAGCGGTCCGAGGCGCCGACCGCGGCCTGCCCCGATGATGATGCCCGTCATCCGTGATGGAGCCGCTCGTCGAGCGCCTCGAGCAACGGCGGGGCCTCCGCGGCCGGCAGCTCGACCCGAAGGAGTCGCGCCGCCGTCGGTGCGAGGCTGAGCATCGAAGCCGTCTCCAGTTTCACCCCGCCCGCCACGCCCGGGCCCGCCATGACGAGTCCCGCCGCCATCCGCTCGATGCCCGGGAGGTGCCCGTGAGCCGCGCGGTAGGCGGGGGCTCGGGCGACGGCCGCCGCCGTGGCGTGACCGGTGAAGTATACGTCGGCGGCTGCCGCCAGCATCAGGTCGCCCTGGGTCGAGCCGGGCCCGGGCGCGGGCAGGCCGAGATCCGGGAAGCGCTCGGGCCCGAACACCTCGACGCCGGAGAGCGCCGAGAGGCGCTCGCTCAGGCGCTCCCGGGTGGTCCGGGGAGCGCCGTCCAAGACGTAGACATGCGCCGCGCCGCCGTTCCCGGTCGCCCAGGCGAGGCGGCGCGTCACGGTCCCACCCGCGTCCACCTCGACGAGTCGTTCCTCGCACAGGATCTGGTTGAGGTGGTAGATCCGGTGGACATCCACGAAGCCGTGGTCGCCGAAGACCAGGAGCGTAGTGGACTCGGCCCGGCCGAGCGCCTCCAGGGTCTCGAGGAGCCGCCCGACGAGCCGGTCCATCTCGGTAAGGGCCCAGCGGGCTTCGGGGCTCGTCGTCCCGTAATCGTGCTGGAACGAGTCCAGCGTGAGGAAGTGGAGCAAGAGGAGCCGCGGGGGTCGGACGCGCAGGATGTGGCGCGCCGATTCGAGCGTGAGCCAGTCCTGCATGGGGCCCAGCGCGTGCTCGGCGCTCCAGGGACCATAGCGGGCGATCGGCAGCCCGCGGTCGGCCAGCTCGGACCAGAGTGGTCGCGACGCGTGGCGCTCGAACAGCTCCTGGTCGTAGAACTCCGGGATGTTGTCCGCCACGGCGGTGACGCCCCGCGTCTTCGGCCAGCAGACACCCGCCGTGCGCTCGCCGCGCGCGTGGAGTCGATCCCACAGAGTGTCGACAGCGATCGGTACCTCGGTGCGGTCACCGAAGTGCTCGACGGGCGCGCCGGCCGTTCGGTCGAAGACCATGTTCCCGAGGACGCCGTGCCGGGCGGGCGCAACGCCGGTGACGATGCTCGCGTGGCAGGGCCACGTGACCGACGGGAAGATCGGGACGAGCCGCCGCGCGCGGGCACCGCGCGCAACGAGGCTCTGGAGCGCCGGCACCTCGAGCGTCGGGTCGTCCAGGAACGTCGCCGCCAGCCCGTCGATGCTGAGCATGACGACCAGGTCGGGCGCTACCACAGGCAGGGCTTGTAGCACACGCCCCGGCGTCCCGCAAGCCAGCGGCGGCCCGCGGGTTCGAGAAACGTGGTCGACAGGCGGCGGACTCCCGTCAATGCTGCCCGGAGGAAAGCCGCCGCTCGGTCTGCGGATCGAAGAAACGCAGATGCTCGATCGGACAGGTCAGGCGAAGGGGCCCATCCCCGATGGGGGCGTCGGCCGGCACCCGGCCCACGAGCCGGTCCGGTCCCACATCGAGATAGAGAAGGAGCTCGCTGCCCAACGGTTCGATCCGACTGGGAACGGCCATGAAGCTGCCTTCTCCTCTTTCGCTCAAGCGCAGGTGCTCCGGGCGGATACCGAGAACGATATCGCCTTCCCGGCCGGACGGGATGCCGGCAACATTGCAGACCAGGCTGCCGTCCCGGTTGACGAAGGACGACGATGGATGGCGCCGCAGAGTCCCGGTCACGAAGTTCATGGGCGGACTGCCAATGAAGCCGGCGACGAACATGTTCGCCGGCTCATTGAACAGCTCCATGGGCGGCGCCACTTGCTGGACGAAACCGTCGCGCATCACGACGACCCGACTGCCCAGGGTCATGGCCTCGACCTGGTCGTGGGTCACGTAGACCATGGTCGCGTTGAGTCGTTTATGCAACGCGCCGATCTCGGCACGCATCTGCACACGCAGCTGGGTGTCGAGATTGCTCAACGGCTCATCGAAGAGAAACACCTTGGGTTCACGGACAATGGCGCGCCCGACTGCGACGCGCTGCTTCTGGCCACCCGAGAGCTCCGCCGGCCTCCGATCGAGAAGTTCCTGAATCCCGAGCACATCCGCGGCGTATTTGACCCGCCGCGTGATCTCTCCCTTCGGAATCCCTCGGACCTTCAGGCTCAAGGCCATGTTCTGGTAGACGGTCATGTGGGGATAGAGCGCGTAATTCTGGAACACCATCGCGATGTCGCGATCGCGCGGGTGTAACTCGTTCACGCGGCGACCATCGATGAGAATTTCGCCCTCGGTAATGGTTTCAAGACCGGCCAGCATGCGCAGGGTCGTGGACTTGCCGCAACCCGAAGGACCGACCAGTACCACAAACTCGCCATGGCCAATCTTCAGCTCGAGGTCGTGGATGACGCGCGGCGACCGTCCGTACTGCTTGGAGACGTTGCTGAAGACGATTTCCGCCATCGCGCCTAGCCCTTGATGCCCACCATCCCGATTCCCTCCAGCAGCCGCCGCCGCACCAACGCAAACAGGAATATCGTGGGCAGGACCGACACCACGGCCATGGCGAAGATGAAATTGAGGGGCTTGAAGTATTCGCTCTGGAACGAAATCAAGCCCACCGGGATGGTCCACAGGTCGCGGTTCCTGGCAACGATCAGCGGCCAGATCAGGCTGTTCCAGTTGCTCATGAAGGTCAGAATCCCGAGGGCGCCGAGGGCTGGCTTGCACATGGGGAATATGATCCGCCCGAAGATCTGGAACTCATTGAGCCCATCAATCCTTGCCGCCTCCGCGTAATCGTTCGGAATGGTCATGATGAACTGGCGCATCCAGAACACGCCGAAGGGCGCGATCATCACGGGAATGATCAATCCCCAGTACGAGTTCATCATTTCGAGCTTGCGAACGATGATGAGCATGGGGATGAACGTCACTTCCAACGGGATCATGAGCGTCATCAGAACCACCATGAAGAAGGCATCGCGACCGAAATATGAGAACTTCGACAGGCTGTAGCCGGCCATCGTGCAGAAGATCAGTGATGAGAGCGTCACCAGTCCACCAACGAAGATGCTGTTGGCGATGTAGCCGCCGAATTTGTATCGCGCGAGTGGTTCCGTGTAGTTGTTCGGGCGAAGGCTATCAAGATTCTCCGGCAGCCATTGCAACGGCACCTTGGTGATCTCTTCGATCGGCTTCAATGATGACAGCACGGCGTAAAGCATCGGCAATACGAACGCCGCGGCCAAGAGCGCGGCCGCGACGAAGAAGACGATTCGACCGAGGGGCATCGACGAGCTCTTCTAGACCTTCCAGCGTAAGGCCCGTTGCTGCAGCAGGGTCAACGTGAAGATGATCGCCAGCAGGATGACCGACATCGCGCACGCAATGCCCATGCGCAGATTAACCACGCCCTCCTTGAAGATCAGCAGGCCAATGACCTGCGTGGCGGTGCCTGGGCCCCCGTCGGTCATGACCAGGAACGGGTCGAAACCTTGTATGGTGTTGACGGTACCGACGACCAGGAGGAAAAATAACGTTGGCTTGAGCATCGGTAAGGTGACATAGATGAAACGTTGTCGCCCGGTCAGCCCGTCGACGACCGACGCCTCCCAGATGCTCTTCGGGATCGTTTGCAGGCCGGCGAGCAGAATGATCGAGTAATAGCCGACGCCCGACCAGACCGTCGTGATGAGAATCGCGACCAGCGCCCAATCCTCATGAGTCAGCCAGTCGATCGGCGGAATCCCCAGCACGGCAGTGAGACTGTCGATGAGTCCGTGCGGCTGAAAGAAGATCTTCCAAACGACCGACGTGACCGCGAGGGGAAAGACATAGGGCAGGAAATAGATCGTCTGAAAGACGCCGGCGCCGAGCACGCGGGTCTGCACGATATGGGCCATCAAGAAGGCAATGACAAATATCAAGGACAGGCGCAGGAATATGTACTTCGCCGTGATGTACAGCGACTCCCAGAAGGCGGGAATGTTCAGGACCGTGACGTAGTTGGCTAGCCCATTGAACTCAGGCGGCGAAAGAATGTTGTAGCTCGTAAAGCTGAAGACCACCGCAACGGCGATCGGGCCGATCAGAAAAATGAGCGTGAACAGAAGCGCCGGCAACAGGAACAGGAAACCCGTCAGCTGCTGGCGAAAGATGTAAAAGGGTGAGCCGGCTGAAATGAGCCGCGTCGCGGAGAGTGCGCCGCGCCCGATGCTCATTTCTTCTTGCCTTCCTGCAGAATCGCGTCGATGTTCGTTTTCGCGCGGTCCAGCGTCTTCTGAATGTCCCGGTCGAGGAGGAGGATTTCCTCCATGGCTTTCTTCAGGACGTCCGCCACCCGGCTGTATCGCGGGAAATTCGCCAGGGGACGCGCGAACTGCAGCTGCTGCTCCCAGAACGCCGCCTGGGGGACGGTCCGCGCACCCTCCGTCTGCGACCAGCCGGCGCGGGGAACAATATCGCCGGTCTCGATCAGGTTGCGCGACGGCTGCGAGGTGAGGAAGTTGGCGAACCGCCACGCGAGGTCCTTCTTGGTGGAGCGCGCGTAGACCACCCATGCCCAACTGGTCGTGCTGGCCACGGCCGGCTTGCCGGAAAACGTCGGATAGGGAATCGCGAGAAGATCGTCCTTGCCGACGGTCGCTGCATATTCCTTCCGCCACCGCGGAATGCCCCAGTTGCCGCCTACGATCATCGAGAATTTGCCGGTCGGAAACCCCTGGTTGAAGTAGTCGAGCCCGGCGGCGATGTTCTTGTCCGACACGCCAAGCTCGAAGCGCTTTTTGACGAGCTTCATCGCTCGGACGCCCGCCTCGTTATTGATGAGGGCCTCGGTCCGATCGTTGTTCAGGATCGAGCTGCCAAGGTCGTGAATGACGGGTTCGAGCTCGAGCAGAAACCAGGCCGCGTCATGGGTAAACGGAAATGAGAGTGCCTGACGCGTGATGCGGCCGCTCGCGTCCTTCTGCACGAGCTTCTGCGCGACATGAAACACCTCGTCCCAGGTCTTCGGGGCGTCCTTCGCGGGATCGAGTCCGGCCTCGCGGAAGTGTTTCGCGTTGATGATGTACGCATAGATGTTGAACTGCCACGGCACCGCGTAGAACGAGTCTCCGACCCGATAGGGGTCAAGGACTCCGGGCGAATAGGCGGCCTTCAGGTCGTTCACCGTCGAGAAACCCATGCTCCGCAGCGCTTGCGCGTCAATCGGAGACAGGATGCGGTTGTCATGAAACTCGGAAAAGTTGCGGTAGGACATTCCAAGGATGTCGGGCGCGTCACCGGCCGCCAGCGTCGCCGACAGCATCGTAAAGTACTGCGTGGGGGGCACGCTGTGGATCTCGATCTTGACGCCTGGATTGGCCGCCTCAAACTCGGTCGCATATTTTTGGAATAGCTTTCCTTGCGCCCCTTCGAGAGGCATGTGGTGCCACCACGTCAGCGTTTGGGCCTGGGCCGTCGCCACTGCAAGGCCGATTGCGCCGACTGCTACCAGCGCCAGCGTGAGCGTTTTCATCACCCGAGGCCTCCCTTTTGAACGTGTCTGCGATCGCTCGGCGGGAGCCAAGTATCGGCCCTTCTCGGTCGTTTTTCCCGTTCCCCAAGGGGCTGGCGGACGAAAGTAGCCATGACCCACTCGGCCTCGATGGTGCGCGGCCGGCGCGGGCAGTGTCAAGGACGGCACCGGGCGGCACCCGTCGCGCCCCGGACTTAGGCATCACCGAGCAGATGGCGGAGGCGGCGATCGCATTTGCCTCCAACCATTCTGCTTCAGCGGACCGCGCGACGAGGATCGCCTTCAAAGCTTCCCAATGAGGGTGGATTTCTGCGATGCGCTGGGGACTTCTTCGGGGAGAATCAGATGAGGCTCTGCATGAGCGGCTCGGACGACTGCGGGAGCAAACCGGACGCTGGCTACCGAGGACCGACGAGAGCCGGCCCAGGGGAGGGGGTGTCGTCTTCCATCCTCTCACCCACGCGCTAGTCGGATGGGTTGTCGCCTGTTTCGGGCGGGCCGACCGGCGGACTCGTTTGTGGTGCCTGGCCGCGAGTCTCGCCCCTGACTTGGACGGCCTTTCCCTTCTCGTTGGCCTCGATGTCTACGCTCACTATCATCATCTGGTCCTCCACAACCTGCTTTTCGGGGTCTTCGTCACCCTGGTCAGTGCCTATTGGATCGGTCTCCGGCCGTTCTACCTGGGGCTGGTCCTCCTGGCCTTCCTCTCGCACTTGGTGGGTGACTATTTCGGTTCCGGGCCTGGGTGGGAGCTGTGGCCATTCCTGCCGTTCTCGGACAGGACTTACGTTTGTGAATGTGCGTGGGACCTTGTCTCGTGGCAAAACACCCTCATCACCGTTGTCGCCATTGCCGTGACACTCTGGGCGGCGGTGCGGCAAGGTCACACCCCCCTCGAGTTCCTCCACGCCAGGCTGGAGCAGACAGTCGTGAAGACGCTCCAGCGACGTTGGCGCAGGAATGCTTGAAAAGGGGGCCGCTGCGATAACCTCGGCGTGTTGCTGTGTCCTCCTCTCTTCTTCGCGCAGCGGCGACAATGGTTCTCGTTCGTGATGAATGGCATCCTCTACGCGGTTTGTGTCTTCTCCATCGTCGTCGGTGTCCTCACACTGAGCGTTGGTGCCGAGGGATGGGCCCTGGGAGTCTTCGCGGTGTTCCCCTGGCTCTTGTGCTTCGCTCATGTTGCAGACGCTCGCCGGCAAGAAAAGGCGCCGGCTCCACCGCCGGTGTCGCTCAGGAGCCGCGTTCTCGAGAGCATGCTGATCGTCGCCGTGCGGCGAATTCGCAGGGATTGACCGCCGGGCCATTCTTAACAGAGCTCCCGAGGCCGCCCTGCTGCGGCAGGCTTCAGTACACGTATAACCGCTGGGCCGACGGGCGATACCTCCTTAAGTTTTCTGATCCTTGGGCCAATTTTCCGACCGTGCTGGAACGTGGGCCCTGATCGTGAGGGACCTAATCGCGCGCACATCCGGGCAGCCGCGGGTGAGCGGCGTGTAGCAGTACTGCACCGCCGAGGTGTCGAAGGACCTGTAGGGAGGCCCGGCGTCACGGACCCGGTGGTTGCTCCAGCATCCCCCCGCACCCGGCCCGTCGCGCCCAGTACTCCCAGGCGCGCTGGGTCTCCGGCGAGTACGGCTTGTACCCCGCGTTGCGGGCGTCGATCTCGCCGCGCGACAGTGGCTTCACCTCGCCGAGGGCGAGGGCGGCGAGCAGGGCGCGGGCGTTGCGCGGCGTGTAGACCGACATTCTGACGACCTCGATGAGCGAGCGGGCGGCGGCGGCGAAGCCGTGCCCGCGCATCAGCGCCACGTTGTGGCGGCCGAGGCAGCGCGCCAGGCCCCGGCCCTGGGCCATGTTGGTCACCAGGAGATTCGTGTCGCCGAAGCGATCGGCGATGTCCCACACTGGCACGTCGGCACCCGTGAAGCTGCCGGAATGGATGACCGGTCGCAGCGGCGTCTTGGTGATCGTGAATGGCAGCACCGCCTCGGCGTGGGCGTGGACGACGGCCATGACGTCCGGCCGCGCCTCGTAGATCGCTCCGTGGATGAAGCGCTCCAGATAGAGCGCCCGCGTCTCCGCCTGGGTGGGCGTCCCGTCGAGGGCGAACTCGAGGATGTCGCCGCGCTCTACCAGCTCGGGCGCGAGCGAGCGCGCCAACAGGTAGCGTCCTGGATCGTCGGGATGGCGGACGCTCACGTGACCGTACGCGTCGACGACGTCCTCGTTGGCGAGGATGCGGTTGGCGATCACGAGATCGCGCACCATCCGGTCGAGGTCGCTCATAGCCCGTCCGCCGGCATGTGACCCTTCAAAATCATTGGCGGTCGTAGACCTCCGCGACCGCCCTTCCCACGTAGGGCACTTCGGGTTCGGGCACGTCGCGTTCGGGCCCGGTCCAGCGCACGTATTGCCCAGGAAGGGGCGGACGGACGGCGGCGAAGACGGCCGGTCTGAGCCTCGGCAACAGCCGGAGCAGCAGGGGGCGGATCGTCTCGCTGATCAACCGCGGGATCTCCCGGCGCAGGTTCTTGTTTCCGTTCATCGCAAGCAGGCTCCGCCGCATGTCCCGGCGGCGCGCGAACATTCGGGTTACCGCCTTCATCACGTCCTCACGCGCGCAATCGAAGCGCAGATTGATGAGCGCGTCGAGGTCCGGCCCCCGGTCGAACCCCTCCTGGGAGTATGGGGGGCCGATGGCGGCGCTCGCCTCCGCGGCGAGAACCCACAGTGATTCTGCGTCCTCGTCGCGATCCCGAAACAGCCGCATGAGGAGCCGGGCGCCTTCGGGGGTCGTGAAGAACCCGTTCCACCACAAAGGCAGGAAAGCGTTGAACCAGCCAGTTACGTTGAGGTAGCGCCGCATGCACGCCTGAAAGGGGTCGTGCATGATCTCGTACTGCTCGGTGACCTCGCGCTGGGCGCGCTCCATGATCCAGAGGCCGGCCGCCTCGAGAGCCGCGACGTCGCCCGGTTTCAGGGTCCCGGCGCGCTGGCGCTCGATGATCTCCGAAATCTGGCCCACCTGAACCGTGGTCATCGAGATCCCATTGCTGTACAGCGGGTCGACCGCTCGGGCCGTGTCGCCCACAAGGAACCAGCCGTCCTCGGAGTAAATGCGCTCGCTCCGATAGAAGTAGTCGAGGTACATCTGGGTGTCCACGACTTCGCCGGAGCGGACCATTTCCGCTAGCGCCGGGTGGTCCCGATCGACCTGAGCGAGGAAGTCCTCCATCGACAGGATCCGCCGGCCAAACAGGTCCGGCCGGTAGGTGAATCCCATCGAGCACAAATTTTCCTTGCCGATCTCGAGCGGGATCAACCAGATCCAGTAGCCGCGGCCCAGGAAGTGGTGCGTCGTCAGCCATGGATCGAACTTCCACTGGCGCCGGCGGTGCACTTCGATGTGTTCGAGGAACGGTTGGAAGTTTTGCAGCCGAAACCAGAACGTGCACCGCTGTTTTTCCGGGCGGATGTACTTCGTCACCTTCTTGCCGATCAGCCGCCTCCGGCCTGTTGCGTCGACGATCCATCGCGCACGGATCTCGACTTTCTCGCCGTTGATGGTCGCCAACACCCGGTGCTTCGCGCCGCCGGCGTTGATCTCGATCTCGTCGGCGACGCCGTGCAGCATCCGCGCGCCGAGCGCAACGGCCCGCGCGCGGCATGCGGTGTCGAATTCCTGGCGCCGCATCTGCCGGGCCTTGTGGTACAGGATCTCCGGAGCGTGCACCGTGTACGCGCGATCCGCCGGATTGGACAGATCAAATTTGTGATAGAAGGTCAGGCCGTGCTTCAGGACCTGCATCTGGTCGAGGTGGGGGCCGAGCCCCATCTCGCGGAAGAACAGGATGCCCGGTTCGACCAGCGATTCACCGACAAGCGGCCGCTTCTCCTCGGTGGGCAGGGGTCCAAGCACGGTCACGTCGAGTCCGGGGTTCCGATGCTTCAGGTTCAGCGTGACCATCATGCCGCTGAGGCTGGAGCCCACCACCAGGACTTCGGTTTCAAGCATCGGGGCTACCTCGCAGTGCACTGTCTCGGAGTTGCGTCCTATTCTTCTATCATCTGACGGAATCTCCATCAAGCCCCTACCTACCTCGAGCCCATCCGAATCACGATCGAAAACGAGTTTCAGTGAGACGCTGTCGAAAGTTTCCGTATATCCGGGAACGTGCCCGAGGAGTTGACGACCGTGGCCGCGTCGAGGAACGGACGCAGCTGCGCAGACAGGTCGCGCAATTCGAGACCCTCACCCGCGACTGACCATCGTCGACGTGCTGTTTGCTCATCCGCGCAAGCTCTCGAGCAAGGGCGTGCTCGAGTTGAAGAGCGGCCGTCAGGTCGCGGCGGACGGGGCCGCGCCGCTCAGCGTGACCGGAACCGGTTCCACATCCTTCAGGTCCGCCTCGTACCTGAGCGAACCGAGGACGAACACGGCCGCCGCGGCCAGGCAGAAGAGCGGGACCAGCGCGAGCGCGGTCTGCAGGCCGTAGGCGTCGGAGAGCGCGCCCGAGAGGACGGGGCCCGTCGCGAACCCGAACAGGTTTTGGACCACGATCACCATCGCGGCCGCGCGCGCGCGGAGGCCCGGGTGTACGACATCCATGGCGACCGCCGCCACCGGTCCCACGCTGGCGGTCATGACGAAGCCGGCCAAAACGATCAGGAGGAACTGAGCGCCGCCCGGCGGCAAGAGCGCGAAGGCGGCGGTCAGCAGCGCCCAGGTCGTCACCGCGCACGCCGCCGGAACCCGAAGCTTGTTGCGCGGATTGACGTGGCTCAACCTGTCCGCGACGTGGGCCCACACGATCGTCCCCACGCTGCCGACGAGGACCACGATGGCTGCCTTCATGCCGGCCTTGGACCCGGGAAGGCCGTAGGCGCGGTTCAGGAAGCTCGGCAGCCACACATAGACCGTCGAGACCACGAACAATTGCATCGCCCCGGCGACGATGGCGGCCACGCCGGAGCGCGCCCGGAACAGCCCCGCCGCCATGCCCGAGCCCCCCGTCTGCGGGCGGGCGGTGCCCGACGCGCCGCCCGAACGGGCGCCCGCAACGTTCTTGTAATCGCGCACCGAGAGGAACAGCAGGGCAAGGACGAGGCCCGGCACACCGACGACCCCGAAGCCGGCCTGCCAGCCCCAGCGCGCCGATATCACCCCGCCCAGCACGACGCCGAGCACCGAGCCGATCGAGCCCGCCGCCAGGAACGCGCCGATCACGGTGCCGCGCAGACGCGCTGGGAAGATGGCGGACAGCAGCGCGCCGGCCGCGGGACCATACCCCGCCTCGCCGAGGCCGACGACGCTGCGCGCGGCAAAGAGCTGAGCGTAGCTGCGTGAGAACCCGCACGCGATCGTCGCCAGGCTCCAGACCGTCGCCATGACGGCGATGCTCTTGACCCGGCTCCAGCGGTCCACGATCAGAGCGATCGGGAACGTACCGAGCGCGACCGTAACGGACACCACTGAGACCAGCGCGCCGAGCTGCTTGTCCGACAGGGCCCACTCGGCCTTCAGATAGGGGAACATCGAGACGATGACCTGACGATCGACGAAGTCGAAGACCATCAGGAGGAAGGCCATCGAAAAGACAAGCCAGGCGTGCGGCCTGGACACGAGATAGCCGTCCTGAGCCTCGACCGGCGGAACGGAATGCGCGCTCGTCATGGCTCGCGACTATAGTACGGGTCGCGAGGCGCAGGCCGAGCGACACTCATTCACGCACCGCTCGACAAACCCACCGGCAACGTGATAACTAAGACCACTTATGAGTGCGCCGACCGTCGAGCCCCTGCATCCGCACTCTTTCCAGGGCCGAATTCCTGACCGCCTACCGATCCAGGTCATGCGGGAGCTGTCCGTCCTGCAGCCTGGTAAAGCCGTGGCGGCTATTGCGATCGAGTGGGTGGGCATTCTGGCGGCGATCGCGCTGTGTGAGGCGGTATGGCATCCACTCGTGTATGCCTGCGTCGTCGTGTGGCTTGGGGCGCGCCAGCATGCCCTGACCGTGCTGGGACACGACGCGGCGCACTTCCGCCTGCTGCCCAACCGACAGTGGAACGATTGGGTTGCCAATCTGACGACGCAGTGGCCCACCTTTGTGACCGTTGAAGGTTTCCGCCTCTACCACGGCGAGCATCATCGCTTCACCGGCACCGCCGCCGATGGCAACCGCACGATCTGGAAGACGCACACGGCCGATGGGCACATGAGCGCGGAATGGACGTATCCCAAGACGTCCCTGGCACTGGGGCTGAAGATCCTGCGCCGCGCCGTCTTTGTCACCGGTTTGTATTGGATCCTGCGTGGCATGGTCGGAATGGTGGTCCTCCGGCGTTCCTGGTGGCAAGTCATTGCCCGTCTGAGCTTTTATGGCGTGTGTGTCGGGGGGCTGGCCGCCGCCGGTCTGCTCCAGGGTTTCTGGCTCTACTGGCTTGTGCCGTACTGCACCTGGCATATGGCCTGTCAGTACATCCGGCTGATCTGTGAGCACAGCGCGGTACACGGCACTGACCCGGCCTATATGCTGACGCGCACCACACTCGCCCGCTGGTGGGAGCGCTGGCTCATCGTGCCGCGCAACATTCACTACCATATCGAGCACCACTGGTACCCGAGCGTGCCGTTCTACAAGCTCCCAGCCCTGCACGCCCATCTGATGGCGCAGCCGGAATTCCGCAAGCACGCCGTAGTCACCACCTCGGTACTCGGTTCTCTCCGGCAGTGCATCGCCAGATGAGTGATCGAATCGCTCACTCGGCCCGTGCAGGCGCGGCCGGCGGAGCGTGATCGTCCCGTTGCTCAGGCTGAGCCGCCGCGGTTTCCGGAAGACTGGATTTCCCTACACTCCAAAGGAACGTCGTGCAAGAGACGAGCGTTGACGTATGCATTGTTGGCGCCGGCTGGTGCGGCATCTACGCGACAAAACACATGGTCGAATACGGGCTGAGCTGCCTCTGCGTGGATGAGCGGTCTCACACCGGTGGCCTCTGGAAGTTCGATGATCGCAAAGAGACTGTAAGTATCGCCGACTTTACCTGGACCTCCACTCCCAGGGCGTTCACCGAGGCCTCAGATTTCCCCTGGCCTGCCGACGCGGGCTATTACGTGCACGCGAATACGCTCTTTGCGTGGCTGCAGGATTACATCGATCATTTTGGCATCCGGGATCGGTTCAGGCTGCAACACCGTGTCATCGAGTGCCGGAAGGAACAAGACCACGGCCGGGATGCGCGATGGATCACTGAAGTCGAAACATCCGACGGCGTTCGATCCCGGTTCCTCAGCAAATTTCTGGTGATTGCCTCAGGCCTGAACCACCGTCGCGTAGATTTTCGCGAGTCGGATCGGTTCAAGGGATTCAGCGGCACGTTCTTACACAGCAGCGCAGTAAAACGGGTGGTCGACGCGGATGGCACCTCGATGTTCGACGGCAAAACCGTTGTGGCCTACGGGGGCGGCGAGAACGCCACGGATCTGGCCTACAAGATCTCCGGGCACACCGACCGCTTCTTTATGTGCGTGCCCAGGGGACAGTGGATGCAGAATCGCTGCTTTCTTTCCCGGCGGATGCTGTGGGCGTTTAGCGGTTGGAACGGCCTGTTCCTCGAGACCATGAACGGTCGGGGCGGCAGCGGTCAGACGGCCTGGACACCCACCAGCCCTGTCTATCGGTCGTTTGGCAACAAGGCGGATCTGATCTACCACGCCCTGGCGGCCGGGCGAATTATTGCCAAACGCGATGTGGCGCAGGCCCAGGACGACATCGTCGAATTCACCGACGGAAGCCGGACCCGTGCCGACATAATTTTGATGTGCACCGGCTTTGCGCCGGATTTGACTATCCTCAACGGGCGAAACTTGAAAAACCCCAGGGATTGGTATCATCAGTGCCTGGACGTCGAGGATCCCACGCTACGTCCGCCCGGTACAGGGCTCCATCCCGCAGCTGGCCGAGATGCAATGCCACTATATCGGCATGGTGTGGACGAATCAGGTGGCGCTGCCCGGCCCCGAAGCGCGACGAGAGCGACAACAGACCGACCAAACACACTGGGAGCGTTATTTTCGCTTCACAAGCAATCGCCTCAAAGGGCTCGTCGATGGCCGGCTCTATATGAACCACCTTGGCGAGGCTCTTGGTTGGCGCTTTTCACTGCCTCAGGTGCTCCTCAAGTACGGGCCGCGGGTTGCATGGAAGGCGTTGTGGGCACCCGCGACAATCCACTTGAACTACGCCATGCATCCGCAGAAGGCGGCGCTTTTCAAGAAGCACGTCGAGGCTCAGTACATCACTTCGAACGGGCTTCCAGCGTTGAACCTGCTCTTTCTGCCCTATGATTTGATCTACTATCAGATTTTGCGCCTGGTCTGGTGGTACCGTGAGCACTTCCATCCCTTCTATCGCGACCCCATTCCCCCGCGTCTGCGTGGCAAACCGTCCCGGTTCGAGCGTTTTTGGGTGGGACGGATCTGGGAGGCAATGGCGTTTGCCACCATCATTGCGATTGTCACGGGCTGGAACACCAGATCGTTCCTCCTTGGCTGGCTTGCCGTCGGCGCTCTTGCTTTGACCTACCGACAAACTGCAGTCACGCTTTTTTCCGGCCTGAAAAAAATCCAGCAACAGCGAGCCGTCCACAAAAGTCTAAAAAACAAAACGGCGTTTCGGAGAGCGATGTTGCCGGTGGCGATGCGAATGCTGGGGCTCCTTGCGATTGGCTGGGGATCCGTCTTCTGGATCCTTTTTTGATCGAGGTGGCATGACCGCACGACCCCGGGGTGAGGCAGGCATGAAGCGCGTTCTGCTGGTCTGTTACAGCCAGAGCGGCCAGCTTCGTCGCTGCGCCGACACGCTCGTCGCGCCGATGAGAGAGGCCGGCTGCGAGGTCGACGTGGTGGTGCCGCAGCCGAAGACTCCCTACCCGTGGCCGTGGGGGTTCTCGGGCTTTCTTTCGGTGTTCCCCGAGTGCGTGAAGGGGACCCCGCCCGAGATGGTGCCCGAGTCGCTGCAGGCGCCCCAAGAGCAGTACGACCTCGTCGTGCTCGCGTACCAGGTCTGGTACCTCGCTCCGGCGCTGCCGATCGTCGGGTGGCTGCAGAGCGGGGCCGCGAAGGTGCTCAACGACACGCCGGTGGTGGCGCTGTGCGCGTGCCGCAACATGTGGCAGCGCGCGTTCGTCGCGCTGAAGAAGCTGGTGAGCGCGAAGGGCGGCCGCCTCATCGACCACGTGGTGCGCGAAGACTCGGGGCCGGCATGGGCGACGTTCTGGTCCACGCCGCGCTGGGTGGTGACCGGCGACAAGGTTGGCGCCACTGGCCTCTTGCCTCCCGCGGGAGTCAACGACGCCGACATTGCGACGCTCGCCCAGCCCGGAGCGCAGCTCGCCGCGGCGCTGACCGCCGGCGCGCTCGGCGGCTCGGTGCTCAACGGCAGCGAGGCTCCCATCAAGCGGGAGTTCGTCATTCCCGAGCTGGTGGCCCGCTTCTTCTTCGAGCGGTGGGCGTCGGTCATCGCGGGCAGCGCCGGCCGCAGCCGCTGGTGGCTCTCGCGCGCCTTCTTTTTCTCACTGTGCTCATCAGTGCCGCTGTTGATCCCCGCGGCCGTGTTCGCGCTCGTCATTCGGCTCTTCGCGAGAGGCTGGTTCCAGGGCAAGGTGGACGAGCTGACGGCATGACGATGGCTGCATACACGTTGCTCTTCCGAGACCCGCCCGAACACACCCGGCTGCGCGCACTCCTGAGCGACGGCTTCACTTCAGTTCACGCACGGTCTCGCGGCTGCGGCCGCGCGTCGAGCAAATCGTCACCGAGCTCCTCGACCGGGTCCAGGGAACGGGGGCCATGGAGGTCCTCGCCGACTTCGCCTACCCGCTTTCCGTGACGGTGATCTCCGAGCTGCTCGGCGTCCCGCCGGATGATCACGACTTGATCAAGGGGTGGACGAAGGACATCGAGTTCGGCCTGGAGGCCGTCGGGTCCCCGCATCGTGCGTCTGTCGTGGCGAGCGGCCGGATCGCCCAAAGGGCGCTCGCCGACTATTTCCGTGGGCTGGTCGCCGAGCGGCGCCGCCATCCCCAGACCGATCTCCTGAGTGTGATCGCGGCCGACGAGCGAGGCGACGGGCTCACCGAGGGAGAGCTCGTAGGCACGTGCGGCATCCTCTATATGGCCGGCCACGAGACGACGTTCAATCTGATCGGCAACGGCCTCTTGGCCTTCCTCCGCCAACCCCGCCGAGCTCGAGCGGATCCGCGCCAATCCGGGGCTGGTCCCGAGCGCAGTCGAGGAGCTGGCGCGCTTCGACGGGCCCATTCTCCGCACGTCGCGGATCGCGCAGGCGGATGCGGACATCGATGGCCACCAGATCGCCAGGGACGACATGGTCGTCTTGCTCCTCGGGGCGGCCAACCGCGATCCCGCGCGGTTTCCCGATCCCGACCGTCTCGACGTCGCGCGCCCAGAAAATCGCCACATTGCCTTTGGCTCCGGCATCCACTTCTGCCTCGGGGCTCCGCTTGCGCGAATCGAAGTGCAGGCGACCCTCGACGTCCTGCTGCCACGCGTGCCCGGCCTGGCGCTCGCGACCAAGAACCCCGAGAGGCGTGCGTCCCAGTTGGGACGCGCTCTCAAAGCGCTTCCAGTCACCCTGTGAGGAAGAGGGACGAGACGTTTCGACCCCGCGGAATGCGGTGATGCCGCTACTCCAGTTCTTCGAGCGCGAACCACCGCCCGCGCGCGACCACTGAGACCCCACCCGACCACACGGACTTCGAGGATTCACCTGAAGAGAGTTCTGTCGTGATAGGATCGGCGTCGCGTAACGAACCCACGGTGGAGGCCGTCGACTAACAGGAGAGCCCACACCATGTCACAGAAGACTGCGTTAGAGGACGTGAAGGTCCTTGATCTGACCCAGTTCGAGGCCGGAACCTCATGCACTGAGGCGCTCGCATGGCTGGGGGCCGATGTCATCAAAGTCGAAAATCCCCGGGGCGGCGACCAGGGGCGCGGTGCGTCCACCGACCAGCAGGGGGTGGATTCGCACTACTTCATGCTGCTCAACGCCAACAAGCGCAGCATCACGCTGAACCTCGGCAGCCCACGGGGTCGCCAGATCTTCACGGACATGCTGAAGAGGGCCGACGTCATGATCGAGAATTTCGCCCCCGGCGCCATCGAGCGGCTGGGCTTCGGCTATGACGTTGTGCGGGAGATCAATCCCCGTCTCATCTACGCGCAGGTCAAGGGCTTTGGCGAGGGCCCATACGAGAACTACGTGAGCTTCGATATGATCGCTCAGTCCGTGGGCGGAGCGCTGAGCCTCACGGGCACCGTGGATACCGAGCCCCTCAAGCCCGGACCGACCATCGGCGACACGGGCACCGGGCTGCACTGCGCCATCGGCATCCTGGCCGCCTTGCATCAGCGCGAGCGCACGGGCCGCGGCCAGCGCATCAAAGTGGCCATGCAGGACGCCGTGATCAACTTCAGCCGGATCGCCTTCGCGCGCCAATCTGCCAGCGGCAAGGCGGCGGTGCGCTCGGGCAACCGCAGCGCGCTGGGTACGACCGCCCCCAGCGGGCTCTACAAGTGCAAGGGGGGAGGGCTCAATGACTATTGCTTCATCTACACCAGCCGCGCCGGCAACCGGCACTGGGACCGACTGCTGAAGGCCATCGGCCGCGACGACCTGATCGGTGACGAACGCTTCAACTCGCCGGAGAAGCGCTGGACCAATCACGACGAGGTGGACCGCATTCTCAACGAGTTTACCCAGAGCCGTACCAAGGTCGAGGTCATGCAGATCCTTGGCGACGCCGGCGTCCCCGCCGGGGCGGTGTACGATACGATGGAGATCACTCAGGATCCCGCCGTGCAGAAGCGTGAGATGATCGTCACCGTCGACCATCCCAAGCGCGGTAAATTCACGCTGCCCGGCTGGCCGGTGAAGATGTCCGACTCCCACGTCGCGGTGGACCGCTCACCACTGCTCGGCGAGCACAATGCCAAGATCTATGCCGAGTGGCTGGGCTTGACCGCGCGCGACCTGGAGGATCTCAAGGCCCAGGACATCATCTGAGAACTCCGGCGACGGCTTCGCCTCGCCCAAACCCAAAGGTCGTCGGTGCAACAGCGAGGGGTTAGCGGACGCAGGTGCCGCTGACCCCTCGACCCGGTAGATCACGACCCGCGTTCGCCGGTCATGGTCAGATGGTTCGTGTCGTGGCAATTCCGTGAGCGGGACTCTGTCCCGCTCACGTGTTCCTTGACGATATCCCTGTCTCGAGAGCACCATCACCGAGCGAGTCGGATCAGCGTTGCGCGGTACCTGGCATCTGTGGCAGCTCACTTGGAGAAACGCCCATGCGCTTTGAGATCGGCAAGATCCAGACGGTCGTCGGGACGGGAGAGGGAGGCTACGCAGGCGACGGTGGCCCGGCCACGCGGGCGTTGATCGGTGAAGCATACGGGTGTGACTTCGACACGGAGGGCAACCTCTACATTTGCGATGGGCGCAACCACACCATCCGCCGCATCGACCAGAATTCTGGGATCATCACGACCGTCGCGGGCAGCGGGCGTCAGGGCTACTCCGGAGACGGCGGCCCGGCAACCGAGGCGACCCTGAACAACCTGTACTCGCTCCAGGTCGATACCAACGGTGACATCTACATCGTAGACCGGCTGAACGCCGCCATGAGGAAAGTCGATGCCGCGACGGGCGTCATTACCACCGTGGCCGGAACCGGCGAACCGGGCAACGGGGGCGACGGCGGCGCCGGCGTCCTGGCCCGGTTGCGCGAGCCGAACGATTGCTTCCTGGACGGTAAAGGCGGTTTGCTCATCGCGGATATCCAGGATCAGCGGATACGCCGTCTAGATCTGAGAACCGGCATCATTACGACCTTCGCCGGTAATGGCGAGAAGCGACGGGCCGGGGATGGGAAGCCCGCCACGCAAGCCTCCATCATGGGCGCCCGGGCGGTCTGCATGGATCGCAAGGGGAACACCTACATCTGCGAGCGCGAGGGCAACGGCGTCCGAAAAGTGGATGCCAACGGTATCATGTCCACCTTCGCCGGTACGGGCGAGCGGGGGTACAGCGGCGACGGCGGGCCCGCCCTCGCCGCCACCTGGGGTGCGCCCAAGGCCATCCGGTGCGACCATCGGAACAACGTCATCGTCGTGGACACGGAGAACCATGCGATCCGCCGCATCGATGCCGAGACCGGCGTCGTGATCACCATCGCCGGCGGGCACCGGGGAGGCGATGGCGACGGTGGCCCCGCCACGAAAGCCGGCTTAGAGCGTCCGCACGGCTGCGGGATCGACCCCCAGGGTCATCTGTACATCGCCGATGGGATGAACCACCGGGTGCGGGTAGTCGGTATGGGGTGAAGAGCCCCGATCCAAGTCCAGTCGACAAGCGGCTGGTGCGACTCTTCCGACACCTGGGTCTCGATCGGGTGCATATCGCGGCCCGTGTGGCAGCAGACTGGCGGGGCCTGGCCGCTACCCATCCCGAGACGATCGCTTCCCTGACGCTCGTATGTCCAACAGGCTTGGAAGCCACGCCGCTCGGTCCACTGGCCTCCCGCGTCCTGGTGCTGACAGGCGATCAAGGAGCGCCTGCCGGGGCGATATCAAAGGCCATCGCGGCTCTCCCGGAAGTTTCGATCATCACCCTCAACGGCTACTACGGCCATCCGCGCGCCGACCTCCTCACGGACCGTCCAGAGGATATCGGCGCAGCGATGCTGGCTTTTCTGGCGCGCACGGACCGGCTTCACACGGCCAAGGCCGTCGCGCTCCCGGCGCCAGAGGGAGAGCTCGACGGCATCTCTTATCGTATCCAGGGCGCTGGCGCACCGCTGGTCTTGCTGCCCTTGGGACTCGCCGCTTCGCAATGGGAGCCCTTACTCCCGAGGCTCAGCGCTCGGTACTGTACCCTCACGCTGGGCGGCGCCGTCTTGGGGTCGGTCGCCAGTCTCGAAGCACGCGGTCGGACCACTGGCTACCTGGGGGTGGTGCGGAATCTCGTCGACGCAGTGCACCTGCAGCCGGGTGAAACGATTCTGGATGTGGGGTGTGGCTCAGGCGTCCTCGACCGCTGGCTGGCGCGGCACACCGGTGGAGCGAATCGGATTATGGCGGTCGACATTCACCGAACCTTGCTGCGCGAGGCCGCTGCCTTGGCCACGAAGGAGGGCCTGGCCGATCATATCGACTTTCGCGAAGGCAACGCGGAAGTCCTGCCCTTTCCGGACAGTAGCTTCGACGTGACGATATCGGCGACCGTCATGGAGCTCCTGGACGCTGAACGGATGCTTCATGAAATGGTGCGCGTCACCAGGCCGGGTGGGCGAGTCGGGGTTGTCGTGCGCGCGGTGGATATGCAATCGTTCGTCAACGTCCCCGTGCGTGCTGAGCTGAAGATGAAGATCGCCGCGCTCCCGAACGGCTTGGCAGGCGCCAAAGGGTGCGCGGATGGCAGCCTCTACCGGCGCTTCTGTAACGCCGGTCTCCAGAGTGTGCAAATGTTGCCGCAGCTGGCGACCTATGCCGGCGCCCGGGCGCATGCCGCTGACGAGCGCATCGAAGCTGCGCTCAGCCCGGCAGAGCTCGCGGAATGGCACACGGCGGTATCCCGGGCTGAGGCAGAAGGAACGTTTTTCATCGCCCTGCCATTCCACTGTGCTGTCGGCCGAGTCCCCCCATCTGGCAGATGATCCGCCACTCGTCATCCGAAACTGGCTGGACCGACAGGCGCGGGAGCCTGACCAGCGGCATGCCGGCGAGGCGTCGGTCCGCCTTGATCTGGTCGAGGCTGACCGGTGTCGGGAGCTTCCGCACCGCGGCGGCGTCGACGGCGCGCCAGGCGGAGTCGGTCGAATCCGGATGCGCCTCCGCGATCACCCTGACGATGCCGACGATCGCGCGCTCCTTGCCGGTGTGGTAGAAGAACGCCTGCTCGCCCTTCCTCATGGCGCGCAAGTTGTTCTGGGCCGAGAAGTTGCGGATGCCGGTCCACTCGGCCCCGTCACGCCCTTCGGCGACCTGCTGGGTCCACGACCACTCCTCGGGCTCGGACTTCAGGAGCCAATAGGCCATCGCGCTCCCTCGGTTGGTCTCGCCGTAGCGCGTCACGGATGCGGTCCTCACGGGGCCGCGACGAGCCTGGAGAGTCCTCGTGGTGTATCGTTCAACAAGCCGCGTTTGGACCGGTCACACCGGCGGCAAAAAGGTAGTCTCGCGGCCCGGTGCGGTCAAGCGATACGGGGGAGTGGGCATGAAGTGTCCTCGGTGCCAATCGGAGAACCGTGAAGGCGCACGATTCTGCCGAGAGTGCGGGGCGACACTGGGTGCGGCCTGTTCGAGTTGCGGCGCCAAAGTCGAGGCTGGAAGCAAGTTCTGCGATGGTTGCGGGACGCCACTCGACGCTACGCCAACGGCGGGTCCGCGCGCGTCCCGTTTCGCCGCCCCGGAGTCTTACACCCCGAAGCATCTCGCCGAAAGGATTCTGTCGTCGAAGAACGCCATGGAAGGCGAACGCAAGCAGGTCACGGTGCTGTTCGCTGACCTGAAGGGCTCGATGGAATTGCTCGCCACCCGCGATCCCGAAGAGGCGCGCAAGATCCTGGATCCGGTCCTCGACCGCATGATCGAAGCCGTCCACCGCTACGAGGGCATGGTGAACCAGGTGATGGGTGACGGGATCATGGCGCTCTTCGGCGCGCCGCTGGCCCACGAAGACCACGCGGTGCGGGCATGCTTCGCCGCGTTGCGGATGCAGGACGCGATCAAGGGATACGCGGACGGGGTGTCCCGATCGCACGGCGTGAACGTGCAGATCCGCGTCGGCCTCAACTCGGGCGAGGTCGTGGTGCGCGCGATCGGCAGCGATCTCCACCTGGACTACACGGCCGTCGGACAAACGACGCACCTCGCCGCTCGGATGGAGCAATCGGCGAACCCCGGAAGCATTCTGCTGACGGCGTCGACCATGAACTTGGTTGAAGGCTACGTCGATGTGAGAGCCCTCGGCCCAGTGCCGATCAAGGGAGTCGCTCACCCGATCGAAGGGTTCGAGGTGCTCGGCGCCGGTCCGGCGCGGACTCGGTTCCAGGCCGCCGCGCGACAGGGTCTGACGCGCTTCGTCGGCCGCGGCGATGAGATGGCCGCGCTCGAGGCCGGCTTGCGGAGAGCACTCGAGGGGCACGGTGTCGCGATGGGTGTCGTGGGCGCCGCCGGCGTCGGTAAGACTCGGCTCTGCCATGAGTTCATCGAGCAGTGCCGTTCGCGGCGCCTGCCGGTCGTCGAAGCGCATTGCCTGTCGCACGCACGGAGCGTTCCCCTGGGCGTGCTGCGCGATCTGCTGCTGGGCGCCCTCGGCGTCGACCAGCACGAACCTCCAGAGCTGATACGCGCCAAGATTGCGGAGCGCCTCGTCGCACTCGACCCCTCGCTCGTCGACGCGCTGCCGCTGGTGCACGACCTCCTCGACGTGTCCGAGGCATCTTCGCCCGAGCCCGCGCGGGATCCGATCGAGCACGAGCGTGTCATTGCCGACTTTCTCCGACGCCTGCTCCGCGCCCGCGGCGCTGCCGGTCCGTTCGTGGTCTATCTCGACGACGCCCACTGGATCGATCCGCAGAGCGAGCGGCTGCTCGTCGAGCTCGCCGACGTGGCGAGCACGACGCGTGCATTTCTTCTGTTGAACTTTCGGCCGGACTTCCACACCACATGGATGGGTCGTTCGTACTATCAACAGCTCTCCGTCGCGCCGCTCGGTCGCGAGGCGATGCGCGAGATGCTCAGCGGCCTTCTCGGCGAGGATCCGAGTGTGGGGGAGCTCGCCGCGCTGATCCGCGAGCGTACCCAGGGCAATCCATTCTTCATCGAAGAGATCGTGCACGCCCTCGCGTCGTCGGGCGCGATGATCGGGGCGCGCGGCGCGTACCGCTGGACCAGGGCATCGGCCGAGCTCGAAGTTCCCGCGACGGTGCAGTCATTGCTCGCTGCCCGCGTGGACGGTCTCGCGGAAGGCGACAAGCTCGTGCTCCGCGCCGCGGCGGTGATCGGCAAGCGCTTCTCGGAGCGCGTCCTGCGGCGAATCGTTGGCCTGCCCACCGGAGAGGTCGACCGGTCGCTCGCGACGCTCGAGCGTGAGGAGTTCCTCCACGGCGGCGCGCAGTCCGAGTACGTCTTCCGTCACCCCCTCACCCAGGAAGTCGCCTACGGATCGCAACTCCTCGAGCAGCGCGTCGCGCTGCACGCCGCGGTGGCCCAAGCGCTCGAGGAGGTGTTCGCCGACCGGCTCGGGGAGCGAGCGGCCCTCATCGCGCATCACTGGGAACAGGCACGGCGACCCGGCCAGGCCACGCGCTGGCGACGCCTGGCCGCGCTCCGGGTAGCACGGATACAGCCGCGTCGGTCGCCGCGCCGCTGACGTCGGATCTCACCAATCTTCCGGAGTCGTCGTTGGTGTATCGTTCAGCGAGCTGAGTCTGTGCCACGGAGGGCAACCATGAAAGGCGTCGTGTTTCTCGGCGATCGAAAGCTCGAGCTCAGAGAGTTCCCCGATCCGACCCCGGGCCCCCGCGACGTGATCCTCGAGATCAAGGCCTCGGGCATGTGCGGCAGCGACCTGCACAACTATCGCGCCTCGGCCCAGCCGGCCGGGGCGGTGACCGGCGGCATCAAGCGCGAGGCCGGTATGATCGCCGGCCATGAGCCCTGTGGCATCGTCGCAGCAGTGGGCGCCGGTGTCTCCGAGCAGGAGGCGCGCGTCGGCCAGCGCGTGATGGACCACCACTACGACGGTTGCGGCAACTGCAAGCATTGCCGGGCGGGCTGGACGCAGATGTGCCTCGCGGGCACGGTGGTCTTCGGCTCGGGCGGCCACGGCGGCCACGCGAAATACATGAAGGTGCCGGTGTCGACGCTGGTGCCGCTGCCGGACTCGCTCTCCTTCGTCACCGGCGCGGCGATCTCCTGCGGTACCGGCACGGCCTGGGGCGCGCTGAAGCGGATCAACCTGCAAGGCGGAGAGACGCTCGCCATCTTCGGCCAGGGCCCGGTGGGCTTGTCAGTGACGCAGTTCGCCGTCGTCATGGGCGCACGCGTCATCGCCATCGACGTCGCGCCCGAGCGGCGCAAACTCGCCCAGGCGTTCGGCGCGCACGAGGTGATCGATCCCAGGGCGGGCGACGTGGTGGCGGCGATCCGCAGCCTGACGCACGGCGAGGGCGCGCACAAGACGCTGGACGCCTCCTCGGCGCCGGACGCCCGCGCCGCGGCCGTGCGCGCGGTGCGCTCGTGGGGCACGGCCTGCTTCGTCGGTGAGCGCGGCCAGGTGACGCTGGACGTGAGCCCTGATCTCTTGCGACGGCAGGTGACCCTGGTGGGGTCCTGGACGTTCTCGAAACAAGGTCAGGCCGAGTGCGCCGAGTTCGTCGCCGACCGGAAGGTGGACGTGGAGAAGCTGTTCACGCACCGCTGGAGGCTCGAGCAAGCGGAGGAAGCCTACAAGCTCTTCGACACGCAGACGACCGGCAAGGCCGTCATCCTGCCGTCCTGAGCAAGGGGCGCGCGCGCCCGACGAGGTGTTCGTTCACGGTTTCGGGGACCCGACCCGGAAGGTCACGCGCCCGACTTCGAGCTCTTCGTAGAGTTGCCGGACGGCGATCTCGCCACCGTGCTTCCGCGCTTCCGGAGGCATATTCACGAGCAGGCGAATTGGGTTCAGCGACCGCGCGGGAAAGAGACCGGACCCGATGCGGCGACAACCATGGGCACCGATGGGAACGAAGGCCCGGTCTCCCACGATGCGAACGAAGGGCGAGAGCGCGTGGAGTGCTGTGATCAAGCCGACGGGTGCCTCCAGCCAGAGTTGCGCGCCCTCGGGGAGACGAGCGCAAACCTCGAGGGTGAACGGGCGCGCACGATCGTACGCGCCCGGAGCAAGAAACGAGGCAGCGAAGGGATCGGGGTCCGGATCGGGACCGAAGAGCGGAATCGGAAGGGGCTCGGAGAGCGCCCACCCGGGCGAGCCCATTTGCACGACGTCGAAGTTTCTCCACGTGATGTTGTTGTTGTCCCGGATCAAGTGGAAGAACGCGTCCCAGTCGGCAAGCCAGATCGGGATGTTCACGGGATCGGGCTGCCGATCGCCGTCTGCTCCGACCAATCCGACGAAGCAGTAATGCCCGGGCGGCGGGACGTTGGCCTGTAGCCAGCGGAGCGGAGAGGGAACGGTCAGCGCTCCGCCCGCGGGCACCGTGGTGACGCCCGTGGTCCCGACCAGCCTCCACGTGTCGGGCCTGACGAGCGTAGCAGCGGGCGCCCAGTACACGGTGGTCTTGGTGTTCTGGGCGCCGACGGCGCCGCGGTTCTTCACCCGGACATACACGAAATTGTCCCGGCCGGCAGTGACCGTGTAGCCGATTGCGTCGTTGTTTTCCAGACCGCTGCCTTCGCCGTAGGCGACCTGGCCGTCGGGTACCGGAGGGTCCTGCTGCGTCCCCACGGAGGGGAGCACGATGATATCCGGACTCGCTGAGATCGGGCCGGTGTGGGCAGCGCCCGTGTCGATGAGGTTGTCCCGGAGAAAAACGTCTGGCAAGCTCCCAATCCCGTACGAGTCGATGATCTTTCCGAGATCGGGCATGATGCCGATGCGGGCCGGTACCCCGCCCGCCTCGTCGACGGGCGGGGTGCCGGTGAGGGGATTGCTCAGCACGTCTCGCATCTGCACCCCGCTCAAGCGGCCCCCCGCGTTCGTCTCCGCCAGGGTTTGCACGACGAGCGCGGCGCCCGCGATGATCGCCGACGCCGCCGAGGTGCCGTTGAAGTTGTCGTAGACGCCCAAGCCCCCGTCGAAGTCCGCTGTCCAGACCAGGTCGCCCCACGCGAAGCAATTCACCCGGCTTCCGAAGTTCGTGCCGATGTTCATGCCGAACGGACTGAACTCGGCCCAGCGCTGTCGCGTGCTCGGGTCGCAGGCACCCACCAGGAGCGCGCCCGAGTCCCGCACGCCGGGAACGAGCACCGATTGCCCCGTCGATGCGTCGGTATAGGTGTCGAGATCCTCCCGGCGATTGCCCGCGGGCTCGATCACCACGATGCCCAGCGCGGTGGCGAGACGGATCGTCTGGTAATAGTCGTCGTAGACCTCCACCGGCATCTGGAAACGATCCCGGCCCATCGCATCCTTGATCGTCGGAATGACGACCTCGAACAGAAGGACCCGGCCATAGGCGACCGCCCCCGGCCGCGTGAAGTGTTTGATGGCCGCCATCAGCGCGTTGCGGCGTGCCGGGGTCGTCGTGCCGTCGTAGGGCGACGTCCACTGGAAGTCGGCAAGCTTGTAGGCGATCCCGACGCCGCCGACCCCGTTGTCCTGCATCGCGACAATGCCCAGCACCGCGGTGCCGTGTCCGACCTCCGACCACTGGCCCGTTTGATCGTTCACGCCGGCGAGCGGATTTCCCGGGAACACGATGTCCTCGTGCGCCGACATGGCCCGCTCGTAAGAAATCAGGACCTGTCCGGTGCCGTCGCCGCAGTGCGTCCACGCGTACCGTGCGTTGATGCCGCCCGTAAACGAAGGGAACGAGCCTGCCGGCGCCTCGAGGTAGCTCTGTTTGGGCAGCTCGCCGTTCGCGCCGCCGGGGGTGGCGGCGCCGCCCAAGGGCAGCTCGACCCACGCCCGCTCCACGATCCGCCAGTCCCGGAAGGCGCCGGCGAGCGCCTCGGAATCGATGCGCGCCGGACAAAGGACCGCGAAGTAGTTGAGGAAGTTGGGCGGGCGATAGTCGGGATCGAGTTCCACGGCGCGTCCGACGAGCTCCTGGAACTCATCCGGATTGACGTTCGTCACGTTTCGGATGAGCGTGATGCCGGGGAAGCTACGGGTCAGGTCGGCCCACGGGCCGAGGTCGCGCGCTTGGATAGAGCGCTCGACTCCGTCCTCCCACGGCAGCTCGACGTCGTCGTGGAACTTTACGACGACGCGGGCGATTGGGCGGTCTGCTTTTCGGTAACCTCGCGGCTGCGCCATCGTCAGGTTCTCCTCGGTTTGGTCAGCGCGGCCGCCGCCGCGCGCCACGCCCACTCGGCCGGACCAACTCGGAACCGTCTGAGCCAGAGTCGAGACGCGGCCACGTGAACCGCCCACAGGCCGATCACGAGGCCGAGCTGCTCGGCTCGCTCGACCCTTGCGAACAGTCCAAAACCATGACCGTAGAAGATCGTGGTGCAGATCACGGACTGCAGCAGATAGTTGCTCAGCGCCAGCCGCCCAACCGCCACCAGCGGCCTGAGAGGACGACCGAGGCTGCGCATCAGGAGCACGAGCCCGGTCCACCCGAACGTGATCGCGAAGCTGCTCCAGTAGGCGAGCGGGGCGACGACGAGTCGATAGTCCATCAGGTCCCAACCGTGACTGAACGCGCGGTGGATCTCGTAGAAGCTCAGGGGCACTCCGAGTCCGAAGCCGAGGGCCAGCATCAGAGCGTAGGCCCGTGCTGGTGGTACCGCCCTGAACGTGCCGAGCTTGTAGAGCCCCATCCCGAGTAACATGAACCCCGAGATCTGCCACACGAAGCGCAGCGCCACCTCCGAGGTCTGATAATCAAAGGCGCGAGGTGCGCGATACGCTTCCTGATCCAGCCACCCTCCTCGGTACGCGGCGATCTCGGCTTCGATCGCGCTCGGCGAGGGTGCCCATGCCGCTCGGAGGTGCTCGGCGGTCTCAGGGGGCCACCAGGGTAGCGAGAGGGTGAGCGACACCGACAGGAACGGGTACACGGCGTAGAGAATCAGCCCGGTCACGATCAGCGGACCCGGCGCCGCCCGACAGTAGTGAAATACGGTGGCGCCGACCAGGGAGAGGATCAGCAGCCAGTCGCCCCACCACAGAAGATACGCGTGCAAAGCGCCGAGGACGGCGAGCGCCGCCATGCGCCGGTAGTGGGTGGCGGGGTCGGGGACGCGCTCCGCCCGGGCGGCCAGCCCGGCGCCAAAGACGAGGGCGAATATGCAGACGAACTTGCCGTCCGCGAGGACGTATGTCGCGATCCACGCCCAGAGATTCAGGCCATGCAGGTCGCCCCACACCGTCGGGTTGGTCCGTGCCGCGTCCACCGCCGCATAGGCGCGGATGTTGACGGCGAGCCCACCCAGAATCGCCAGGCCCCGCAGCGCGTCGAGCGCTCGCTCGCGCTCGCCCGACGGGCTCGGAGCCACAACGCGTTCCGGTGTGATAGAAGGAAGGCCGGGGGCCATCAATGAAGTGCGCCAGGTGCGGCCACGAGAACACGCCCTGGGCCCGGTTCTGCGAAGAATGCGGCACGGTCCTCCAGGTGGCGTGCGCGCGCTGCGGCCAGGCTCGTCCGGCGAGCGCGAAGTTTTGCCCCGAGTGCGGTCACGCCTCCGGCGTCGCGTCGTATCCGCTTGCGCCTGCTCGTTTCGCTTCGCCCGAGGTGTACACGCCGCGCCATCTCGCCGAAAAGATACTGACGTCGCGCGGCGCCATCGAGGGCGAGCGAAAGCTCGTCACGGTGTTGTTCGCCGATCTCGAGGACTCGCTGGAGCAGATCGCACGGCGTGATCCGGAGGAAGCCCGGCGCCTGCTCGATCCCGTCCTCGAGCGGATGGTGGACGCCGTCCATCGTTACGAGGGCATGGTCAACCAGGTGATGGGCGATGGCATCATGGCGCTCTTCGGCGCTCCGGTCGCCCACGAAGACCACGCCGTGCGCGCCTGCTATGCGGCCCTCACGATGCAGAAAATGGTCGGCGAGTTTGCCCGCGTGCCGCGTTCGACGCCGGGCGCCGAGGTTCGGATCCGGGTCGGGCTGAACTCCGGTGAAGTTGTCGTTCGCTCGCTCGGAGGCGACCTGCGCATGGAATACTCCGCGGTGGGTCGGACGACCCACTTGGCGGCACGTCTCGAGAAGATGGCCGCCCCCGGCACCGTTCTGATCGCGCCCGCGACCCGAAGCCTCGTGAGCGGTTACGTCCGCGTGAAGCCGCTGGGCGCCATGCAGGTTCGCGGGCTGGACGAGCCGGTCGACATCTTCGAGGTCGTCGGCGCAGAGTCGGCCCGGTCCCGCCTCGAGGCCCGGGCGGGCCTGTCGCGCTTCGTCGGGCGGGAAGTCCAATTGACCCAGCTCCAGGACGCGTTGACCCTTGCTCGACGGGGTCAGGGACAAGTTGTGGCGGTCGTGGGCGAGGCTGGGATGGGCAAGTCCCGCCTGTACTGGGAGTTCCTGCGCGCCGCAGGAGGCGAGGGCTGTCGAATCCTCGAAACCGGGTGTTTCTCCTACCAGCGAACGGCGGCGTATCGGCCTGTTGTGGATCTGCTCCGGGTCTTGTTCCGTATCAACGACGCGGACGACAGCACGACGATCCGATCGAAGGTTGCCGAGACGTTTGCGTCGGACCACGACCTGAGCGCTTCCGCGGTCTCGCCTATCCTCTGGCTGCTCGAACTGCCAGTCGACGACGCGGCGTGGGCCACCCTCGACCCAGAACAGCGCCGACAGCGGGTCGTTGCGGCGGTCACGGGTGCGCTGCTCCTCGGGAGCCGGGCTCGGCCGCTGATCGTGCTCTTCGAAGATCTGCACTGGGCGGACGCCGAGACGCAAACGCTCCTCGACGCGCTCGTCGAGAACCTGCCGAGCCACGCCGTGCTCATGCTCGTCAGCTTCCGGCCGGAATACCGGCACCGGTGGGGACTCCGATCCTACTACCACGAGCTGCGCCTTGCGCCGCTGCCGCCGCAGCCCGCCGCCGAGCTCGTGAGGGACATCGTCGGCACCGATCGGGCGCTCGATCCCCTCAAGAGCCTGCTCGTGGCCAGAACGGACGGCAATCCGTTCTTCCTCGAGGAGATGGTGCGCACGCTTCGGGAGACTGGGGTCCTCGCCGGCGAGCGCGGCGCTTACTGGCTGGCCCGCGCGGCGGACGCGGTGAACGTGCCGCCAACCGTCCATGCGATCCTTGCGGCCCGCGTCGACCGGTTGCCGGAGCCCGACAAGCGCCTCCTGCAATCGGCGGCCGTGGTCGGTCCACATGTGCCGTTCGCCCTTGTCCGAGCCATCGCCGAGGACACGGACGACGAACGGGTCCGGGCCGGCCTCGCTCGCCTCCGAGACGCCGAGTTCTTGTACGAATCGCGACTGTACCCGGACCTCGTCTATAGCTTTCGCCACACCCTGACCCACGAGGTCGTCTACGACGGAGTGCTGCACGAGCGCCGTCGGGCGCTTCACGCCGGTCTCGTCCAGGCCATGGAGGACATGCACTGGGGTCGCCAGGGCGAGCCTGTCGAGCATCTGGCCCACCACGCGTTGCGCGGTGAGCAGTGGGAGCGGGCCGTCGTGTACCTCCGTCAGGCTGCCGCCCGGGCCCGCGAGCGCGCCGCCAACCGCGAGGCCGTCGCCTGGCTCGAGCAGGCCGTGGCCGCGCTGGCTCACCTCCGTGAAGCTCCCGCCACGCTCGCGCAGGCCATCGACGTGCGCCTCGATCTACGGGGCGCGCTGTACGCGCTCGGGGAGTTCGAAACCATGCTCGTGGTGATTCACGAGGCAGAGCGCCTGGCCCGAAGCCTCGGCGATGCGCGACGGCTCGGCTGGGTGGCGTTCCACCTTGGCGAGAGCTTGCGCTTGGCCGGCCGGCTCAACGAAGGGCGTGAGCTGCTGGAGCGTGCCCGCAGCACCGCCGATGAGCTGCACGACCTCCCGCTACAGGTGGCGACCAACCAGTATCTCGGCCTCGCCCGCCACGCGCTCGGCGACTATGTCGGAGCTGCCGCGAACATGCGGACGGTGGTGTCGCTGCCGCTGGAGAAGGCGGAGACGACGGATTTCTCGCACTCGCTCGCCGGATCGCACGCCGGCTTCCGCGCCGTCTCGACAGCCTGGCTGGCCCGCTGCCTGGCGGAGACCGGGACCTTCACCGAAGCGATCGCGCTCGGGCGCGACGCGATGCAAGCGGCCGAGGCGCTCGGGCATCCCTATCCCCACGCGTTCACCCGCTGGGCCCTCGGGTCAGTGCACGCGCTCCGTGGCGACCTCGGCGATGCCGAGGTCCTCCTGGACGCGGCGCTGACAGGTGCGGAGGCGGCCAACCTCGCGGTCGTGCTGCCGCAGGTCATGCGGATGCTGGGCTGGGTCCGCGCGGTGCGCGGTCGGCTCGAAGAGGGTCTCGTTCTCCTCACGCGGGCGCTGGCCGTCGCCGAGTTGATGCGGATCGACATCGCCTACCCGGCCATCTGGGGCCAACTCGGCGAGGTTCACATGCTCGGGGGAGGGGTGGAGGACGCCGAACGCTTCGGCCGGCTCGCTGTCGAACGAGCCCACGCGGCCGGGCAGCGCGGTGACGAGGCGCGTGGGCTGCGGCTGCTCGGCGACGTGTCGGCGTCGCGTGGTGTGGCCGGCGTCACTGCGGCCGAGCGCTGGTACCTCGACGCGATGTCCCTCGCGGAACTCGCCGCCATGCGGCCGCTCGTCACCCGCTGCAACCTCGATCTCGGGCGACTCCTCCGCGGCAGCGGGGACGAGGCCCGTGCGGCTGCGCACTTTGCCGCCGCACGCGAGCTGAGCTACGCGATGGGGATATCGCCAGGCCCCATCTGACCCACCCGTGCCCACCCGCGCGGCTACGGTTGTCTGTTCCGGCGCTGACCCAGCAACCACCCGACCACAAACACGAGAATGATCACGAGCGCCAACAGGAGACACGCACACAGCGCACTCAGCTTGAAAGGTTCTCCCGGGCCCGAGGCGTACGCCGCCGGGGCGAGCCAGGTGCACAGCGACAAGAGCATGAATCCCAGCGTCACCATGATGTGCGGCATGCGGCGTCCTCCCTTCGACAGCCGATGCGTGACGACTGCGGAAGAACCTATCGATCCCCCTCAAAACCGCCAGTACCATAGCATTCCGATAATCAGTACGCGCGAGTAGTTTCCAGTCCCGCGGGCGGATGAAGGCCGGATACCGACTCGCGCGGCGTCTGGTCGTCCCGTCAGGCCTACGGCGCGGCCGTGACCGCCGGTTCACCGAGCGAGAGCATCAGGCGATTGGCCCAGTTGAAGAAGGCCGCGGCGTGGATGACGTCGGCGATCGCCAGATCGTCGAGCCCTGCGCGACGCAGGCGGTCGACGTGCTCCGGCCCGAACGCGCTCGGCGTCGCGGTCAGCGCCACCGAGGCCGCGACGATGGCATTCCAGCGTTCTCCGAGATCGGCGGTGACGCCGGCGTCGAGTAGGCGCTGAACGTCGGCCTCGCGCTTGGAGTAGGTCGCGGCGTGGCGCGAATGCACGGAGGCACAGTAGAGGCACCCGTTGAAGCGCGACGTCGCGGCGGCGGCCAGCTCGCGCTCGGCCCGCGGCAGGCCGGCGTCGGGATTGTAGAAGATGTCCTTGTCGGTTCGCGTCCTGGCCTCCAGCGCATCGGGGTCGCGGGCGAGGAGGCGGAAGTACGGCGATTTCACGCGTGCGGCGTCCACGAGACTCGCCATGTGGCGCTCGGTCATCGCATCGACGGCGAGCGGCTCGAGCCAGGGGAGCCAGTCGAGCTGAGCTCTCGTGAAGGCGGTCGGAATCATGGATGGCCGGCCAGGGCTCGCAACCCGGTGACTACCCGGATCTGGAAGGACAGGAAGGCGACGATCTGGGAGAGCGTCACGATGTCGGTCGTGGACCAGCCGGCGTCCAGTAGCGCCTGCAGCGCGGCCGGCGTGGCGTCGCGCGGGTGGAAGACGAGCATGTGCGCGTGCTCGAATGCCGCGGCGAGGCGCGGACCGAGCGTCCGGCGGGTCACTGCGCCCACGCGACAAA
>QHSL01000024.1 GCA_003220435.1 Candidatus Rokuibacteriota bacterium
GGATGAGTGTGTGGTCCTTCGCCAGCTCTCGATAGAGATGCCGCCAGATCGGGCTCTCGAGATCGAACTCCAGATGCGTCATCCAGTTGCCCGTTTTCACCAGCGGCGGCCCCTGGCCGATCATCGAGTAGGCGAGCTGGACCCCGTCGGACGCGGTGCAGAAGCGAATCTCCTGCTTGAGGTCGACGGCATTGGGGCCCGTCACGCCCGGGCGGGCGCCGCGATCCGCCGGTGCGATGGCGAAGACGTCCACCGGCTGCGCGATGTTCTTCAAGGTGCGCGGGCCGAGCGCCTGGAAATCCGCCTTCAGCGCGCGGCTCACCTGGTCGAACACCTGGCGAGAGATGCAGATGCCGCCGGGTTCCGCGATGCCCTCGAGCCGCGCCGCGACGTTGATACCATCGCCGTAGATCCGGGTCTCATCGTGGATGACATCACCCGGGTTGATGCCGATGCGGAACTGCATGCGGCGCGACTCCGGCACCCCTCGTTGCGCGTCGCCATGATGGTTTGGATCTCGACGGCGCACTCGGTCGCGTTGATCACGCTCGGGAACTCGGCCAGGATGCCGTCGCCAGCGGTGTCGATGATGCGGCCGTCGTACCGGCCGACCAGCGGCAGGATCACTGCCTGATGTCCCTTGAGGTCGCGGACTGTCTCGGCCTCGTCCTCGCCCATAAGGCGGCTGTAGCCGGCGATGTCGGCGGCGAGAATAGACGCGAGCCGGCGCTTCATCGAGGAATTGTCGTCGATCATCTGTTCTCCCGTGCGGCCGAGGCGAGGGTGGTGTCCCGTTTGATGTGGAAAATGCAGGACGCAGCTTCCGGTCTCCGTCCGGATTCAATGCTCCCGTCGATGTGCTGCATCATTCAATGAAGCTGACGATCCTGCAGTCGCTTCTGCCAGCGACGGGATGACGAGGCCAGAAACAGTCCGCTCGGAATTCTTGCGCATGCGCGCATGCCCGCCTCACCTTCTGTGCCCGGCCCGGTAGGCGGCGATCGCCTTCTCGAGGTCCGCATACTCCTCGCACGGGATCAGGCAGATTTCCTTTAATGCCGCGAGATGCTCTGCCGCCTTCGCCGGGTTGTTCACCATCAAGTACGCTTCGCCGATGTACTCATGGGCTCCGCGATGCCGGGGGTTCAGGCGCAAGGCGATTTCATAGTGTCTGAACGCTTCGTCGAACCGGCCGATGTGCCGATACGCGTAGCCGAGCAGGTTCTCAAGGTCAGGGTTGCGGTCATCCTGCACCGCGGCCTTGCTCAAGGACTGGATCGCCCTCGTCCAGTCCTTTGCTTCCACGGCCGTTTTGCCCAGCGCGTACTCGGCACTTACGCCGGCCCCACCTGGCGCTTCCTCGGCAGGGTCTGCCCATAGCGCAGGTGCCCCGAGGACAGACAGAGCGATAGCCAACGGCACCAGCGCGAGGGCACCATGGGACGGCACGCAACCCCTCTTAGCGCCGCCTCCCCGGTCTGACCGGCCTCACGGCCGAGCAGTCAGAAATGTCCTGGCTTCCTGGACCTCGGATCGCTCGGGGTCGGCGTTCTTAGCGAGCGCCACGAGTTTCTCGAAATACTTGCGCGCCGTGACGGAGTCGCCGGCAGCTTTCGCCGCCTTCGCCGCACTGTAAAACCCCCGCAGCCGGTTCGGCGCCGCATGCAGCGACGCCTCGTATGCCTGCAAGGCCAGCGCCGGCTGGCCGGTCTCGAGCAGCAGATCGCCCAGCATCTCGCGCATCGGGTAGAGCCGATTCTCCATCGAAACGTGCTTCTCGGTTGAGTCTTCCAGGTCGGCGGCGGCCCGCATGAGCTTCAAGCCCTCGTCGTTCCGTCCTTCGGCGCGCGCGTGCCAGCCGCTGGCAGCGAGGACAAGGACGTGAATCTGCTCGCTCCAGTAGCTGTTCTCCGCCGCTTTGCTCAGCGCCTGCAGCTGCGCGATTTCCTCTTTAGCGACGTCCGGCTTGCCGAGCTTCCCGGCACCGACCGCGCGGACAAAGCGGGGTATCGCCTGGGCATAGGCATAGACGTCCGTGCGAACCGGAAGCGTGAGCGCTTCGGACCATGCAGCGCGCTCCAGCACAAAGCGGGAGGCCGGAGCGGTCTGTCCCGTGTCTCGTCCGTAGGTCCGCCCCCCGCTGAACTTTGTGATGGTCGCGAGTTCGTCGATCACGCGTCTGGCCTCACGATCCTGGCCGAGCTGCAGATACGCGTACGCCATGAAATCTTGCGCGTGCGGCTCCTGCGAGAACGTCGTCCCGGGAGCATTCCTGGCCGCGTACTCGCGCGAGGCTTTCACCGCTGCCTGGTTCGAGCGAATCGAGTCTTCCCAGCGTCCGAGGATCGAATAGATGTGTGAGGGCATGTGCTGGGCGTGCGGCGCCGAGGGAGCGACCTTGGCATACTTATCGGCGGCGCTCACACCCCGGGGCGCCAGCGGCTCGAAGTCGTAGGTGTGAATGATGTAGTGCGCCAGTCCGGGATGGTTGGGCTGGGCCCGATCGATCGATTCCAGGATCGCGCCCGCCTTGATTTGCCTCGCGTACGTCTTATCACGGTGATCGATCGCTTCCAGCAAGGCGAGCGCGTAGAAGATCGCCGCCTCCTTGTCGTCGGGATACTTGCGGGCCAGTCTCTCCATCGCCTGTTCATAGCGCTCGCTGCGCGTCGTCGTTGGAACGCTGTCGTAACCCGCGTATGCCTGTTCCAGCGCGGTGAGCCAGTCACCCTCCCGCTCGGTCTTGGCGAGTGCCTTCCCTTTCTGAACGGCGTCGAGCCCGCGCTTGAGGTTGTCGGCGGCCCACGGCGGCACGAGCGGGTTGGGCCGCTGGCTGATCGCGAGACCCCAGTAGGCCATCGCGCAGTTCGGGTCGGCGGCGATGATCGCCTCGAACGCCTTCACGTCCTCCGGGTAGAAAAACGAGTGCAGCATCGCGACGGCGCGCTCGAACTGGTCCTGGACACCCGGCCGGCATGAGATCGGGAAATGTACGGTACCGTATTGGCCTTGGCCCCCCTGCGCCGCCGCTTCGGGGGATGCCCACAGAAGCTGCACAGAGCAAACGGTGACCATCGCGATGAGGACGAATGGATTCCTCATGAGCTCCCCCCTCGATGTGGTCATGTGATTGCGCTTAGAATCATCACGCCGCCGACAAATGCTGGCCGAGCACGGCAGCGATTTTCCTCCAGCCGTCGATCCGGCGCAACTTGATCTGCCCACTCACCACGAGGCCGAAGAGCAGGGTCAGCGCCGGCCCCCTAGGTCCCGCCCCTTCGTCTAAAACACACCCCGAAGACCGACGGTGCCAGCCGCACGCGCCCCGAACCCGATCGCGTTGTTCGTGTTGCCCGTCGAGTACCTCTGGGTGCCTTCGCCGCCGCCCCACGCGAACGAGAATTCTGCCACCGATCGGCCGCCGAGTCGTAAGGCGATGCCCACGCCGATGCTGCGTTTCAATCGGTCGAAATCGAGCTCACCGACGTTCAGCCCAACTTTTCCCCATTGCGCGTAGATGAGGAAACCGATCGGATCGATCAGTCGCAGTTCATAAGTCACGGCATACGCGACCATGTTCGGCGCCCTGAACCGGTAGTTCGTATAGCTCCTCAGCCAGTTTTCGTTGTGGATGTCGCCGCCGCCCAATGTCGGCTGGAGATAGAATGGTACCGCGCTGTGGGCGCGCGGCTCGCTGATGACCAGGTTCGCCTCGGCGCTGAAGCGGCTTCCGCCAAGCAGACTGCGCAAGTAAGGGAATTTCCCCTGGGAGAACGGCTGATCCTCGATGCCGTAATTCATCGCCATCCGCGCCTCGAATCGATCGAACGAGAACGGGCCGCCGGCCAGCGCCTCGTAGGCCTCGTAACTCACGCGGGCCTCACCGGACAGGCCGTATAGCGCGTCCGGAGAGCGATAGGTCGCGATCAGTCCGGGGACGGCGTACGTCGTGCGCGCCCGGGCGCCCGGCGGCTCCGACTCGGAGAACCGGCTGACGAAGGCCCGGGACGGATCCGACGTCGCGTAGAGCGCGGTCGCCTGCGCCGACAACGTCAGTCCGTACGCTATGGGCAAATCCACCAGGACCGGCAGCTGGGTCTCGGTCAGCCCGAACAACGACCGGTTGCGGAGCGAGGTTTGGTTCCCGAGGCCGTAGAACGGCATCTCGGGAAGATCGAAATGCTTGACGGCGACCGTGACCTGGGGCATCCGAAACGAGCCGACATCGTACGCGCGGTACCAGTCGAACTGCATGTGGGACACCGCGCCGGCCGCCCAGAATCCGTTCTCCGACCCGCGCGCCTCGACGCTGGTGGTGAACCGGGTGTGCGGCGTCTCCCTGATGTGCCACTCGTCGTTCAGCGCGAGGCCGAGCGCGGTCCCGCTCTCGGGGACGATGCTGCCGATCGTTGGATGCAGACCGCGGCCGGTGAAGACGTCGGCGATCAGCTCCTGGACCGTCCCGAATTGTCGTTCGAGCCGGCCGCCGAAGCCCCCCTGCTTGTAGTCCTCTTGCACGCGACAGACGTCGAAGACCAGATCCCGGAACTCCGCCCGTAGATCGCGCGCGACCGGATTGTTGCTCGGCGCCACGGGTGGTTTCGAACACGTGGAGAGACCGAACGACTCGGGCGGCGCCTCGTTGGTCATTTGCGCCTGGGTCGTGTGCGGGACGGCGAGGGCCGCCAGCGCCCAGACGACGACCGCGACCGTCAGCGGCCGGCGGGACCGCAGCCTACGAATCGCGGCCCTCCAGCTCGGGATGGAGGACCGCCAGCGCCGTCCGCATGAATCGCGCGACCTCACGCTGTGTCGTGATGCGGCGGGCATCGAAAGCGCGCGCGACCTTCGGCTCGCGGGACACCAGAAGCTGATGCACGTCGCGGACGTGCTGGATCTGCAACGACGACGCCGGGCGCGTCGGTCCGAACGTCGGACGGTCCGGCGGACGGGACGCGGACAGCGAGGCCGGGATCACGCGGTGGTACCCCACCTCGCTCCGTCGTTGCGGCCGGCCGAAGTCGGGGCCCTCCATGCGCGGCGCCATGTCGATCAGGAGCCGCTGCAGCGTCGGCGCGTGCTGCTCGCGCCGGTACCGCGCGTGTGTGTCGGGCGGGCCGATGAACTGTTGCGTCACGGTGGCGGGGATCGACGCGTGCTCGAACAGCGCGTGCGAGACCGAGGGCGTCACGTAGGGCGACACCACGATCGCCCCGACGCGGACGCCGAGCCGATTGAAATTGAAGCCGGCAACACCCGACCGGAAGCTGTCGCCGTACGGCAGCGTCGGCGGCGACACGTGGTCGAAGATCCCGCCGTGCTCGTCCCAGACGATCAGGAACAGCGTCGAGCGCCACACCTCGTCGCACGAGCGGATCGCATCGTACACGTTTCGAATGAACCGATCGCCCGCGAGGACGAAGCTGTCGGGATGATGATCGGCGGCCAGCGTGCCGTCGTCCTGATCCACGTACGGCGGCTCGATGAACGCGTAGTCCGGCAGCGCGTTATTTCTACAATCGTTCACGAAATCGCGATAGAGCCCGAAGTAGGACGACGGGAGGAAGGTCATCGCGATCGTCCCGCTCTGCTGGCTGTAGTAGTAAATCTTTGCCGTCCTGCCACCCTCGCGCAGTCGACCGTAGATGCCCTGTTCCAGGCGCCGGTTGGCCCTCACGAACCAAACAGGGCCGTTGTCGACGCGGCCGAAGGACGTGCCGAAGTGCGCGAAGGCGCGGTTCGGATTCGTCGGGCCCGGCACCGCGGCGAACCAGTTGTCGCACACCAGGTAGTGTTTGGCGAGGGCGCGGATGGTCGGCAGTCGGTCCGGGGTGAAGCATTTCATGACGTTGGCCGGGTTGCCGCCGGCTTGCGCATAGGTGGCGGCGAACCCCCGCATGTCTGGCTGTGGCTGCTGCGTCGACTGTCCCGGGTGCCCGTAGATCTGCTGGTGCACGCTCCAGAAATCGTGCGGCGGGTCGACGAGGAACTGCCCCTGGTACGCCGCGCCGCCGGTCAGCGGATGCACGTTGCTTTTGTCGTCGACGTTGCTCCAGTCACCACTGTGGACGCCGCGCAGGTCGGGAATCTCGTCCATCAACAACCCGAGCATGTGATCGAACGAGCGGTTCTCCATCATCAGCACGATGATGTGCTTGATGCGCGGATGGCCACCGTCGTCGCCCGAGCGCGCGGCGCGAGGCCGCCCGAGGACGCCCACGGCAGCTCCGGCGGTCCCCCGCGCGACCATCGACAGCCACTCCCGTCGTCCCGTCGTCTTCGCCATGCTCAATGGCTCCGTGGGCTCGAGGCCCGAGGTTCGCGGCGCGATGCGCTGGCGCGTAGGGCCGCCGGGGGCCGAGACCGAGTTAGTGGACGGCGTCGCCTCAGGGATCTGGTCGCCCCGCATCATACCGCGGGGCCGCCTCGGCCACATCCTTCGCCGTCACCAGGAGTCGGGCCAGGAGCGGAGGACGGGCATCGGAGTGTGACAAGGAGCGGCCGAGCACGGTGAGCCAGCGACGCGTTCAATCTCTGAACAATGTGCTAGGATCGGGGCCAGTGGCGCGATCTCGCACGAACAGCTCGATTCAGTAAGCTCACCGATCCACAGGCCGATAGGAGACTGCCATGCGGGAGAAGAATCGCAGGAAGACCGCAAAGCAGAAGAAGCGCCGCCTGCGCGCCGCTGGGCGTCTACGTTAGAGGCGACTGAGGCAACAGCCTCCCGCAGTCTCCTCCGTGCGCGGTTGACGACACCGTGGCCACCCGCGTACGGTAGCCGCGCCAACCCGAAGGAGGCTCGCGACATGGACCAGCCCCGTCTCGGCGGCAAGGTGAATCGCAGGCGGTTTCTCAAGACGGCCGCGGGGACGACCGCCGGCGCCGCCCTGACCGCGTGGTCGCTGAAGCGCCCGGCGCCGGCCAGGGCGGCGGTGCGCTCCGACCGGGCGCGCGCCGCCGAGCCGAACCCCAAGCGCGGGGGCGTGCTCAAGTGGGCGGGGCCCGCGGAAGTCGCGCACTTCGACGTGCACCAGGGGGCGTTCCGCTTCGTGCTCGGGCAAATGCACAACAACCTCGTGCGCTTCAACCCCGCGGACGGGCTCAAGACGATCATCCCGGATCTCGCGGAGAGCTGGAAGGTGTCGTCGGATGGGAACACGTACACCTTCAAGTTGCGCGACGGGGTGAAGTTCCACGACGGGACTCCGTTCAGCTCGGCCGACGTGGTGGCCACGTTCTCGCGCATCATCTTCCCGCCGGCGGGGATGGCCAGCATCTACAAGGACCAGTTCGCGGCGGTGGATAAGGTCGAGGCGATCGACCGCCTCCACGTGCGGTTCGTGCTCAAGGAGCCGAGGCCGTACTTCCTCGAGCTCTTCACGCCCTCGTCGATGATCATCTACTCCAAGAAGGCCCTGGACGAGAACAACCAGGACCTCCGTAAGGTGATCGCTCCCGGCACCGGCGCCTTCATGTTCAAAGAGCGCAAGGTCGCCGAGAAGTGGGTGATGGTGCGGAATCCGAACTACTGGGATCCGGAGATCCCCTATCTCGACGGCATCGAGCTGCTGCACATCCCCGCGTGGACGGACCGCGGCACCGCGGTGCTCACCGGCCAGGCGGACTACTCTCCGAACGTCTCGCTCGAGACGCACCAGGAGGGGCTCAAGCGCAAGGACATCGTGGGGACGGTGCGGTATCCGGGCGAGTTCAACTCCTACCAGGTGCACATCAACAACGAGCGCAAGCCCTTCAACGACCCCCGGGTGCGGCGCGCGATCAACCTGGCGGTCAGCCGGCAAAATCTGATCAAGGCGTTCGGCACCCAGGAGCCGATCATGCTCACGCGCTGGATGACCCACGCCAGCGAGTTCGCGACCCCCATGAAGGAGCTCGAGGGCCTTCCCGGATATCGCGCGGACAAGACCGCGGACATTGCCGAAGCGAAGAAGCTGATGGCCGCCGCAGGGGTGGCCGACGGGATCAAGAACGTCGATTTCGTGTCGGCCTCGGTCGCGCCCCACGCCGAGATCCTGGCACCCGCCTTCCAGGAGGAGCTGCGACGCACGCTCGGCATCGAGACCAAGATCCGCGTGATGGAGCGAGCGCTCCTTATCGAGGAGCTGAAGAAGGGCACCTTCGACCTGATGGTGCAGACGGAGTACCGCTCGCCTATCCTGGATCCCGGGCCGGGATGGGAGATGTGCCTGAAGACGGGCGGCTCCCTCAACTTCTCCCGATATTCCAACCCCGAGTTCGACCGGCTGCTGAAGCAGATCAACAGCGAGACGAACAAGGGCAAGCGCAAGCAGCTCTTCGCGCAGGGCATGGCGCTGCTGGACCAGACGGCGCCCCTCTATCTGATCGGATTCACCGACCACCTGCCGATGTGGCGGAACATCGTCAAGGGCCACAACAGCGAAGCCCGCGTCTTCTCGGAGCTGGGTCGCGTGGACACCGTCTGGCTGGACCGATAGCGGCTGGTGCGCAAGTATCTCGCTCAGCGTCTGCTCATCGCCATCCCCACGATCCTCGGCGTCACGCTGCTCATCTTCATTGCCATGCGTGTGCTGCCCGGCGACCCGCTGTCGGCCATCTCGGGCGAGGGCGGGGGCACGTACGTGCTCAGCCAGGAGCAGCTTCGCGCCGCGCGGGCGAGCCTGGGCCTCGACCGGCCGTATGTGGTGCAGTACCTGGACTGGGTCCGGGACGTCCTGCGGGGCGATCTCGGAAAGTCGTTCTGGCGTGGCGAGCCCATCCGCGAGCTCATCCTTCGTCGGGCGCCCATCACAGGGCAGATCGCGCTGATGGCCGTCATCCTCTCCTGGGTGATCGGCCTGCCGGTGGGCGTGATCGGAGCGCTGTGGCGGAACTCGTGGACGGACTACGTCTTCCGACTGGTGGTCACGCTCTTCATGGCGATCCCCAGCTTCTGGGTGGCGCTGATGATCGTTCTATCGCTCGTCCTCACCCTCACGTGGAGACCGCCGCTGACCATCGCGTATCTCTGGGACGACCCCCTCCGCAATCTCCAGATCACCGCGGGACCGGCGCTGGCCCTCGGGGTTGCGCTGGCCGCGATGATGGCGCGTATCACGCGCTCGTCGGTGCTCGAGGTGCTGGGCGAGGACTACGTGCGCACCGCTCGGGCCAAGGGGCTGCGCGAGCGCATCGTCGTGTGGCGCCACGCGCTGGTCAACGCCATGCTGCCGATCCTGACCGTGACGGGGACGGCGCTCGGCGCACTGCTAGGCGGCTCGGTGGCGGTCGAGCGCGCCTTCGGTGTCCCCGGGCTCGGCCTCGCGCTGGTGTTCGCCGTCGCCGAGCGCGACTGGATGCTCATCCAGAACCTCGTGCTGCTCTACGGCGTCGTCTTCGTCCTCATCAACCTGGTGGTCGACGTCAGCTACGGCTGGGTCGATCCCCGCATCCGCTACCAGTAGCCGCTCCGCTCGATGGTCGTGGCGCGCTTCTTCCGCTCCTCGCCGCTCGGCGGCGTCTGCGCGGTGCTGTTGCTGCTCCTGGCCTCTGTGGCGGTGATGGCGGAGCGGCTGGCGCCCCACAACCCGCTGACCGCGAACTACGCCGTGACCCGCAATCCGCCCCTCGGCCGCCACATTCTCGGTACCGACCACCTCGGGCGCGATGTGCTGAGCCGCCTCATCTTCGGCGCGCGCGTGACCTTGCTCGTGGCGATCAGTTCGGTGCTCCTCGGCGACACCCTCGGGTTCCTCTGGGGCGTGGCTAGCGGCTACCTGGGCGGCCGGGTGGACCTGATCAGCCAGCGGGCGCTCGACGTGCTCATGTCCCTTCCCGCCCTCATTCTCGCGTTGCTGCTCATGGCGGCCCTGGGGGCCGGGCTGTCCACGGTCATCATCGCCATCGCGGTGACGAGGGTGCCGCTGAGCACCCGCGTGGTCCGATCGATGGTGCTGTCGGTGAAGGAGCTCGCCTACGTGGAGGCGGCCGGCGCGCTGGGGGCATCGGGCGTGCGCGTGATGACACGGCACGTGGCGCCCCAGTGCGTAGCCCCCTTCCTGATCATCACCACCGGGCACCTGGGCGCGGCCATCTTCATCGAAGCGGCGCTGAGCTTCGTCGGGGTCGGCGTGCCGCCGCCGACGCCGAGCTGGGGCAACATGCTGGGCGGGGTCCTCGCCGAGGCGTTCAAGCCGCCGTGGTGGATGGTGGTCTTCCCCGGGACGGCGATCACCGTCACGATTCTGGCCGTGAACCTGTTCGGGGACGCGCTACGCGATTTCCTGGACCCGAAGCTCAAGTAAGCGCGGCTCGGCGACGGCATCTCCCAGCTCGTGCCGGCCCAGGGGATCACGTTCTCGAGCAGCTCGGCTCACGCGTGGGCCGGCTGCTCAGCGCGTGGGCGAACGCGATTCCCTGGTAGCATAGCGAAGATCTTGGAGTTACTCGCACCAGCGCAGAGCGGTTTGAGGACCAGACGCCATGATCTCAGGGACCACTCGTGCCAGCCTCACCGTGTCTCGCATCGCATTTGCGGCCGTCGGCGCCGCCTGCATGGCGCTGTCGTCCTTAGTCTGCTCGGCAGAGGAGAGTGTCACAGCCAAGCCCTTGTTCAGCGACGGGGAGATCAAGATCATCCTGTCCCACGGACCGTGGCCGGCGCCTGCGCCGCATGACCCGACCAACCGAGTGTCGGGAAAACCGGACGCGATCGAGCTCGGCACGCTCCTGTTCTTCGATGAACGTCTCTCCGGCCGCGGCACCAAGGCCTGCGCAAGCTGTCACGTTCCCGAACGCAACTGGACCGATAACCTTCGGCGCGGCGTCGGCATGGCCGAGCTGGATCGCAACACGCCAACGCTGATGAACTTGCGCGGGCAACGCTGGTACGGCTGGGACGGCGCCGCCGACAGCCTGTGGTCCCAGAGCCTGCGCCCGATCGTCGATGCCCGCGAACTGGCGGCGACGCCCCGTCATGTGGCTGACCTCGTCCGCCACGACGAACAGCTCTCCTGCCGCTACCGAAACGTATTCGGCGCCCCTCCGTCACCCACCGATGATGAGGCGGTGTTCGTGAATGTCGGAAAAGTCCTGGCCGCCTTCCAGGAAACGCTGGTCAGCGGACGCACGCCGTTCGACGACTTCCGTGACGCCGTGGCGCGAGGGGAATCACCGTCTTCGCTCAGCTATTCCGCGCCCGCACAGCGAGGGCTCCAGATCTTTATCGGTAAGGGTGGGTGCACATCCTGCCATTCCGGTCCTCGCTTCACCAACGGTGAGTTCTTCAACACCGGCCTCTCGCGATTCGAGCCGCTCAGCAAACCCGATCCCGGACGCCACGCTGGCATCCGGCAACTGCGGGAAAGTCGTTTCAACTTGCTGGGCCCTTACAACGACGACACGACGGGCGCCAGCGCTGCGCACACCCGCCAGGTCGCCATTGGGAAAGGGAACGTCGATGAGTTCAAGGTACCGTCACTGCGTAACCTGATACTGACGGCACCCTACAGCCACGACGGCGGCGTGGAGACGATCGCCGAGGTCATGCGTCTGCACGGCAAAGACGGGCAACCCACCAGCGCCCCGAATCTCACGCGGCGCGAGCAGACCGACCTGGTCGTCTTTCTGGAATCGTTGAGCACCTTCGCCAATCCCTGGCGCCCAGAGGGTAGCGGGCAGTGTCAATGAGCGGCGGCCGCCGGCCTCACTTCTCCGCCAGGGCCCGCCGCAGCTCCGTCGTCACGCGCGTTGCTTCAGTCAGAATGAACGCGATCTCGCTGTTGGTCGTGAGGAAGCGCGCCCCCTTGCGGATGTACTCGATCTGGCGCGGGATGTGGCGGTCGCCGCCCATCCCGGGGATCTTCCCGTTCGCCGCGGCGACGGAGATCACGCGATCGATCGCCTTGGCGCCTTCCGGATCTCCGAACTGACCAGGCTTGCCCATCGCGGTCAGGAGGTCGTTGGCGCCGATGTGGATCACGTCGACGCCGTCCACCTTGGCGATCTCTTCGACGTTGTTCACGCCTTCCGGCGTCTGCCGCCGTTGAAGAGCGACCGCCCAGACACCGGGCCGGTCGTGCGATAGTCGACCACTCAGCGCAGTCCTTTGTTCGGGTTGATCAGATACTTCTGCCCCGTGGCCTGCTTACTGTAGACGGCGATTTCGTCGAGCCGCAGCGCCTCGGCGAGAGAGACCTCCTTCGTGTAGGTGCTCGCGAACGTGGTCTTGATCTCGGCCGCGACTCTCTCGCGCAGCTTCTGGGCGGCCTCGAGTCCGATTTTCTGCAGGAAGGCGGTGAGGAGCCAGCCGCCGATGTCCCAGGCCATGCCGAACGTGCGGTTGAACTCGGTCGGCCCGCGGTCCAGCCCGCCGTAGATGTAGACCTGCTTGTGGGTCGTGGATCCGTAGCGGCTGTATTCCTTCGCCGTCTTGTTCGCCGCAATCTCCATCGCGGTGAGTATCTGTCCGGCCAATCTTCCGCCACCGATCGCATCGAAGGCCAGCGTGGCGCCGGAGGCTGCGAGTGCCTCAGCGAGGTCGCCCATGAAGGTCGGCGAGCTCGAGTTGCACACGTAGGTGGCGCCGATCTTCCTCAAGAGGTCCGCGTGCTCGGGCTTGCGGACGATGTTCACCAGGCCGACGCGGTCCTTGATGCAGATCTTGTTGAGCATCTGCCCCAGATTGGAAGCCGCCGCGGTGTGCACGAGCGCCTTGTGACCCTCGAGTCGCATGGTCTCGACCATCCCGAGCGCGGTAAGCGGATTGACGAAGCAGTCGGCGCCCTCGGCCGGTGTGGTGCCCGACGGCAACACCAGGCATTGCGCGGCCTTGATGCAGCGGTACTGCGCGTACATCGCGCCACCGAGGATTGCGACGGTCTTCCCCATCAGCGCTTGCGCTGCCGGAGACGCCCCCGCCTGGACGACCACACCGGCAGCTTCGTTGCCGACGGGCAACGACTGCTCCAGGCGGCCGGCGATCGACTTCAGCACCGCCGGCAAGATGCTCGCCGTGACCAGTGGGTTGTCCGCCGGGCCCGATGTCTTGGCGGTGCTCATGTCGGCGCCACCGAACAGAAGTCCCTGGTCGGAGGGATTGATGGGCGACGCGTCGATGCGTACGACGACCTCATCGGGTTTTGGCTCGGGCGTGGGGACGTTGGTGAGCGATATCTCGACGATGCCCTGCTTCCTGACCGTCGAACGCATCTGAAGTCCCATGCTCGTGCCGGCGTCTGTCATATGTCGTCTCCGTTCTCGCGTTCACTGACAAGCACTATTGGTCAATCGGCTCGGTCCTCGGCCTCTCGGTACCCGTCGCGGCCGCCGCAATGCTCCGTCGCGAAATCTAGCACTCGGCCGGAGATTCGGCCACGCAGAAGGAGCGTCTCCACGGCCACGCCGTGCCGCCGGTCGATCGGCTCGAGCCGGTCGCCGAGGCCGATGCCCTGCGGTTGACTCTCGGGCTCGCCCCGGCTAGTGTTTGCCAGGCTTCGAAGCAGATCGCGCATTCCGTCGACTTTCGACGCTGTCACGCGAGGAGAGCGAGCATGCGAACGATCATCTCGTCAATGGTGGCATTGCTGATGCTTGTCGTCCCGGTGACTGGCCACGCGCAGGACGCGCGGGCAACCCTCGAACGCGCCGCCGCCGCCATGGGGGCATCCGGTCTCACCACGCTCGAATACACGGCCGCCGGTACGATGTTCGACGTCGGCCAGAGCGCCGTGCCCGGTCAGCGTGGGCCTCAGTTCGCCATCAAGAGCTACACCCGCTCGATCAACTACGAGACCACGTCTGTGCGGACTGATCTCGAGCGGGCTCGGACCGAGACGCGCGGCGGCGGCGCGCCCGCGCCGCGGCAGATCTGGATGGTGAGCGGCGAGCACGCCTGGAACGTGGTCGGAGAAACGGCCGCCCCGGCGCCGGTCGCGCTGGCCCAGCGCCAGTTCGAGCTGTGGACCACCCCGCACGGGATCATCAAGGCCGCGATGAAGTACAACGCCACGGTCGAGGGCCGCACGATCTCGTTCGCCGTTCCCGATCGCATGCGTGCCAAGGCAACGCTCACCGAGGCCAACCTCGTCGACAAGATCGAGGCGGTCATCCCTAATCCCGTGGTCGGCGATCTGCCGGTGGAGATCCGGTATACCGACTACAAGGACTTCGGCGGCGTGAAGTTTCCGACGAAGATCTCGCAGTCGGCCGCGGGCTCTCCCTGGTTCGAGCTCACCGTGAACGAGGTCCGCCCGAACGCAGCCGTGGACATCAAGGTGCCCGAACCGGTCCGGATGACCGTGAAGCCCTACGCGCAGGTGACGAGCCAGAAAGCGGCCGATGGCGTCTGGTACCTCACCGGCGGCAGCCACCACAGCGTTGCCATCGAGATGAAGGACCACGTGATCGTCGTCGAGGCGCCACTCAACGACGAGCGCGCTATAGGCGTGATCACGGCGGTCCGCGAGCTGGTCCCGGCGAAGCCCATCCACTACGTCATCGCCAGCCACCACCACTTCGATCACAGCGGTGGCCTCCGCGCCTTCGCCTCGGTCGGCGTCACCGTCGTCACGCACGAGAGCGATCGGGCGTTCCTGACGCAGTCGCTGGCCGCGCCGGCCACGATCAGTCCCGATCTGCTCGCCAAGTCGGGAAGAAAGGCCAGGGTGGAAGCCGTACGCGACCGGCGGGTGATGAGCGACGGCACGCGAACGGTGGAGATCCATCACGTCGCCGGGAACAATCACGAGGACGGGATGCTCATGGTGTATCTGCCGAAGGAGAAGCTCCTGATCCAGGCCGACATGTTCTCGCCGGCGCCGCCGAACGCGCCCCCGCCCACGACCGTGAATCCGAACACCGTCAACCTGGCGGACAACATCGCGAGGCTCGGCCTCGCCGTAGATCAGCACCTGCCGCTGCACGGGCGCATGGTGCCGATGGCGGAGCTGAATAAGGCGATCGGCCGGGCGCAATAGCGAGGGACGGACGGAATATGCCGAGCGTCGGCGCCGAGGACTTGACCGCTTTCGCCATCGCTGCGTACGAGGCGGCGGGCACGCCGCCTGAGCACGCGCGGATCGTCGCCACACACCAGGTGGGGGCCAATCTGGTCGGGCACGACTCGCACGGCGTGGTGCTGCTCCCGACCTACATAGACCGCATCGGTCGCGGCCACATCGTGCCAGTAGCGCGGCCAGAAATCTTGAACGAGTCGCCGACGACCCTCGCGGTGAATGGAAGGTGGGGGTTCGGCCCGGTCATCTCGGAGTGGACGATGGAGCGCCTCGTTGCCAAGGCGCGGGAAACGCGGATCGCGGCAGGAACGATTCGCGAGCAGAGCCACGTCGGGCGGCTCGCCGACTATCCGCTGATGGCCACGCGAGCCGGCTTCATCGGCCTGATGATGGCGGACTCCGGCCAGAGCGCCAAGGCCGTCGCGCCGTTCGGCGGCCGCGAGGCGCGACTCGGTACGAACCCGCTTTGCATCGCCTTTCCGAGCGATCTTCCCGGTCCGGTCTTCATCGACATGGCGACGAGTGCGGTCGCAGCCGGCAAGCTGAATCTGGCGCGTGCCCAAGCGAAGCCCATCCCGCTCGGCTGGCTGCTGGACAAGGACGGCAAACCCACCACGAATCCGAACGCTCAGCTCGAGGGTGGAGTGATGCTGCCGCTCGGCGGCCCCGAAGGGCACAAGGGCTATGGGCTGTCCTTTGCGGTGGAGACCCTGGCCGCGGTGCTTCCGGGTCTGGGCTTCGGCGTCGATCCGAAGGGGCGGCATAACGACGGCACATTCATGCTGGTCGTCGATCCGCGGGCGTTCTCGCCGACCGACTTCAAAGTCCAGGTCGAGGCCTTCGTACGGTACCTCAAGGCCACGCCTCCCGCCGACGGCTTCGACGAAGTCTTCTACCCCGGCGAGATCGAGTACCGCACCGAGCAACGCCGACGCCGCGCGGGCATCCCGATCGAAGACACAACATGGCGCCGGCTCGGCGAGATCGGCGCACGCTTCGGAATATCCCCGCCTCGAACCATCATTAGTTCAACCGCCCCCGGCTGAAGGCGGCGGCCCGGCGAAACCGAAGTTGGAGCGCCAGACCATCTCCACACGAGCCATCAGCTCGGGGGCCAGAGGGCCTGCACCGGAGATGGGGACGAGCTCCTCCAGGTGGCTCATCGCCGAAAAGCCGCCGAGGACCACCGTGACTCCCGGATGCATGAGGATGAACCGGATAGCCGCCTGGGTCAGGGTGTGCGGCCCCTCTTTCGCGAGGAAGCGTAGGGCTCGGGCCATCTCTACATGGCGACGATACGCCTCGGAGGCTACGTCTCGAGAGGCCGCCAGGGGATGACGATTGTCTCCGGACACGATGCGGTCGGCGAGGAATCCGCCAGCGAGGGGGCTGTAGATCGCTGTCCCCACTCCGTGCTCAGAGGCGTAATCGATCACTCCGCCGAAGTCCCGGTCGACCTCCAACCCGTGCGGCCTGACCATACCGGCTGTGGGATTCAACAACGTATAGGGGACATTGATCATGCGAAACGTGTTGGTGTCGATCAACTGGCGGACCTGGTCGGCATCGTTTCCCCGGCAGATGAATCCCACGTACCGGGCTTTGCCATCTCTCAGCACCCGCTGGAGTCCTTCCAGGGCTCCCCGGGGCCGCAGGTAATCCTCGATCCAGAGCTGCGTGTATCCCCGGCCTTCCAGCTTCGGAGGGGACGCTGCGGGGCCGTTGTGGATTTGTAAAATATCCAGGAAATCCACCCCGAGCCGCTCGAGGCTGTCCTCCGTGGAACGGACCACATGCCCCGCGATGTCATCCAGGTCTGCTCGCCGCACCTCCACCTTCGAAGTGACGACCGGCCGGACCTTCAACGCCTTCAGGACCCGGCCCAGGTTCTCCTCCGAGACGCCATTCCCGTAGTCGGGCGCGTTATCGAAGTAATTGATTCCCAGCTCGATCGCCCGGGCCACCACGCGCTGCTGTTCATCGGGGCGTCCCCGCACCATGAGCCCCGCGTTGCCTCCGCACCCGAAGCCGATTTCCGAGACGCGCAGCCCGGTGTTGCCGATCTGCCGGTATTCCACCGTCGTCTCCGTGAGCGACGAAGCAGTCTTCGACGAAGTCGGCTTACGCGCGGGCCTGCGCTTGTTGCTGCAGCACCCGATCAGCCTCTTCATACAGCCTGAGAATGAGCTCTCGATCGGGGCAGTAGCGATCCACGTCGTCCTCGATGTACTGCCACCCGCCCTGGGACACCTTGTGAAAATTGAACCGATAGTCGGTGGTCCCTCGCCGCAAGGTGCGGCTGTACCGGGTCGCAGCCTCGATGGTCGCTGGTGGCCAGCCTTCCAGAGTCGGCGTCCAGGGGACGTTCTCCTTCGGATCCCGGATGACATTCATCGGGTCCCCGCCTCGCTGCACGATCTCGATTTGCTCCTTCAGCATCTTCCGGTACGCGATGACCACCTTGTCGCCATCGTAGAGATGCTCCTGCGTTCGATCGGTGATCTCGCCCTGGGCATACCACGCCACCATGTCTTGCCCCAGTACATAGTCGAGGATGTACTCCCCGCGGTCGTCCTTGATGGGCACTTCCACATAGGGGATGCGCCGCTGCGCGGGGACCTCGATGTCCGGCGGGAAGGTATAGGTCCGGTATGAGATGTGCCACGTCGTGGTGTCGTCGATGGGCACTCCGAGCTGGTAATCGTGGCGAATGCTGCCACTGTTCCCACCGTTGGGATAGACGAGATAGGGAAAGAAGACGGGGCCGCCCAGTTGCCAGACGTCTTCCGGGCCGTCCGAGTCCCGCATGCCCTTGGTGAAGCCGTACTTGTTGTAGACGATCTCCACCATGGGATACGCGCCGCGGCGCAGGCGCTCTTGCTGCTGGCGCATGGTGGCGTTGTACCGCGCGAAAGAGTCATCGGTCAGTCGTCCCTGGCGCTCGAGGGTGTACTGGAAGAGTCGGCCGTGGAGAAAGATCGCGTGGGGTTGGTCGCCGCGGTTCTCCATCACCTGGAGCCAGTTGCAGGGCAATACGTGGCCAATGATCTGCTGCAGCCCGTGGTCCTGCTCGCAGAGACCCATCCGGGGCAGGAGGGGCACGGGCTTCGGCCCCAGATAGGCCCAGACGAGGCCTCCCATCTCTTGCACGTCGTACGCGGGCGTGCGCACCCTGTCCTTATAGGTGCTGTCCGGCGGGGCGAGCGGTTGTTCCAGGCACCTTCCCGTGCCGTCGAAGAGCCAACCGTGATACGGACATCTCAGCCCCGCCACTTCCGGAACGCCGAATTCCATGTGCATGGCCCGATGGGGACACCGGGGCCCGATCAGCCCCAGGTTTCCACTCCGATCCCGGAAGAGCACCAGGTCCTCTCCCAGGATGCGGACCTTGCGCACCGGCTTGTCCTCCAACTGCACCGTGGCCGCGATGGGGTGCCAGTAGCGTCGCATCAACTCTCCGCAGGGCGTTCCCGGCCCCACTCGTGTCAGCATCTCGTTCTCTTCTCGGGTCAGCATGCCTCCTCCTTGCCAACGCATCCTGTGGGCCATGTGGGGCTGCGGCCGCACAGCGCGCCGCCCCTGGAATCCTAACCCTGATCTGGAATTCGTGTTATCGGGACGTCACCGGTATGACCGTGGATCAGATCTAGAAGGCGGGTACGGCGAATGCGTCGCTGCCCGACGAGCTCGGGTGGCTGATCGCCCGGTTGATGTGGGGACGTCGAGTCGCGCGTCCCCTAGAACGCGAACCTCAGCTTCGTTCCCAGCATGTAAGCGTCAGTCGCCTCCCGCCGCGTGTGCACGCCAGCGGTGGCCCCGGCACCGCAGTTCTGCGTCGCCGCGGTCCCGCCGACGACGCACTCAGCGGTGTCCAGCGCGTGGCCCGCAAAGAGGTAAGCGCCCTGGACCTCGAGCAAAATGTTCGGGGCGAACCGCCACTGGAATCCGAGGTCGATCTCGGTGCCGATGTTGCGCGAGTCGCCCTCCACCCAGCTTCTGTCGTCCACAGTCGTTCGGCTGATGGAGCCCGCGCCTAAACCGGGGGCGGCATTCGTGTCGGTGTCGACCTTCTCCGCGGTCCACATCTGGGTGATCCAGCTGTATACGTTGAACGAGGGGGTGATGTTGTACGTCGCCCGAAGGCCGAGCGCGGCGATGCCGTACCGGTCGTAACCGATGAAGCGCCCCTGGTTGGTCACTAGCTGGCTGTTGAAGTAGTCGACGTCTCCACTGGCCAGGAGCGCGGCCCATCTGGAGTAGAAGCCGCCGTCCGTGGTGAGCGGCTGGTAATAACGGATCGACTGGGCGAGGTTGTCCCGGGCCTTGTTGCCCGGGCTGTAGACGCCGCGCGCCTCGAGGAGGAACGGACCGGCCAGGAAGCTACCGATCAGGTCGACGAGGTAGGAACTCACGTCGCCCTCGACCCGCCCGACAGCGCCGTTCGTCCTGACCGCCTGGTGGTCAGCCTGGCCCCACTGGTAGTGGATGATCGGATCGAAGCCGAAGGGGCCCGAGCGCCAGCGGAGGTCCAGACCGACCGTGTAGCGATCCTCCTGGTTCGTCGAGTCGCCCGCGGGTGCGCCGCCGCCATTCGCCGCCGCAGAGTTGGTCGAGCCGCCTCCGACGAACCGGCGGTTGATCACCTGGTGCCGAGACGTGCTGGCCGTCAGGCCGTCGGCGTGAAACCACGAGAACAACGGCTTGATGTCGAGCCCCTTGAACGGCGAGTACTCGGGGCTCAGGATCCACGCGTAGTCCTCGCCGCGGCTGGTCCTGGTCGTGGCGGGAGCGCGGTTCCCCCCCGCGAGCTGATCCTCGACGACGACGTAGGCGACCTTGGTCGCGAGGTTCGGCGCGAACGTCGTCACCCCCGACAGGCCGGCGAAGTCGCCGTTCGCGTAGGTAGCCCGGGTATTGGCGAGGCTGCCGAAGGGCTGGCCGCCCGCCCGAGCCATGGTCTCGACCGGGATGAACGGCATCACGCTGTCCTTGCCCGTCAGCGGAAACTCCGTGTAGATCCACTTGATCTCGATCATGCCGCCGACGTCGGTGTTGAGGTCCAGACAGCCGTTCGAGTTGTTCTTGCAGCCAGTGGTCGTGGTCCCGTTGCCCGTGACCGCGCCGCCTGCCACCCCGCTGTTGTTGCCCGGGAAGCCGCCGTCGTTGGGCCCGGACTGTCCGTACTGCAGGTCGATCTCGAGGCCGAGCACGGCCTTGACCCGCCCGACCTCGAAGACGAAGTCCGGACGGAACCGGGTCCGGGCGTACCACTCGCGATCGTTGTCGCGCGTCAAGTTGCCGTCGTAGAAGTTCCGGCCCATCGACGTGACCTGGTCGAAGAGCCCGGTGATCGTGACCTTCGGTGTGGGCGCCTGCGCGAGCGCAGAGGGCGTCACCAGGGCAAGCACCACGAGGGCCGAGAGGAAGGGGACCAGGAATCTCTTCATGGCGGATCCTCCCACGCGCGTGTCGAACAGCTACGGGTCGACTGCGGGACGGATCGACTACGGGAATACCCGGGACGGAGTCCCTCTTACCGCACCCGCGCGCCGGGGTCAAGACAAAAATCCTCGGCCCACTTGCGGGCGGCGAACCCCGTGATGAACTGCCCGCGCATCGCATTGACGAGAAGGAGCCGGACCGTGCGTGGCATCATTGTCCCCCGGGAGCTTAGGAGGAGGCCGTCATGACGCTCGACGTGCCGTTGCTCAGATCGGACACTCCCGGTGTGGCCAACGTTCTCCACTTCAACAACGCTGGCTCGGCCTTGCCGCCGCGTCCGGTCCTCGACGCGGTGACGAGCCACCTGGCGCGCGAGGCCGCCATCGGCGGCTACGAGGCGGCGGCCGAAGCGGCCGATCGCATCGCGGATGTCTACGACGCCGTCGCCACGCTGATCGGTGCGCGCCCGGACGAGATCGCGGTCGTGGAAAACGCCACGCGCGCCTGGGACATGGCGTTCTACGCCGTGCCGTTCCGGGCGGGCGACCGCGTCATTACCGCGCGGGCCGAGTACCTGTCGAACTACCTCGCATTTTTACAAATGAAGGCGCGCGTGGGGATCGAGATCGACGTGGTCGACAGCGACGCGTCTGGGCAGATCGACCTCGCCGCGCTCGAGCGCGCGATCGGCTCGCGCACGAAGCTGATCGCGATCACGCACGTGCCCGGGAGAG
>QHSL01000096.1 GCA_003220435.1 Candidatus Rokuibacteriota bacterium
AGAACATGAAGGGCGGCCTCGCGAGCATCATCATGACCGCCGAAGCCATTCGCCGCTCCGGCGTGCGGCTCGCCGGCGATCTCGTCGTCGCCTGCGTCGCGGGTGAGACGCAGGGCGGCGAGGGCACGCACTACCTGATGGAGCGCGGGCTCCGGACCGATGCCGCGGTTGTCGCCGAACCCTTCGGCGCCGACCACCTCGTCACCGTGCACTCCGGCATCGTGCACATGGCGATTCACGTGTACGGCGTGCACATCGGCCGCCTCGAAGGCACCGTAAACGCCGTCCACAAAATGACGGCGGTCGTCGAGGCGCTGCGGCACGTGCAGTTCCGCCACACCCCTCGCCCCGACTTGCCAGCCTTTCCACGGCTCAACGTCGGCGGGATCCTCGGCGGGCGCGGCCGCGACTACGTGCTGGTGGAGCCGCCGTACGTGCCGGACGTGTGCACGATCATCGCCGACGTCCATTTCGTCCCGGGCCAGACCGTCGACGGGATCGTCGCCGACATCCGGCGCACGCTGGATCCGCTCGCCGCGCGGGATCCAGAGCTCCGCTACGAGATCGAGATCCCGCCGCCCGCTCGCCTCAAGGGCCGTCGGCGACTCGTGATGGACCCGTTCGACATGCCGGTCGACGCGCCGATCGTTCAGGCGGTGGCGCGAAGCTATCGCGCGGTGACCGGAGGGGAGCCCAAGGCCATCGGCGCCGTGCTCCCGCACTCGTACAGCGCCGACGACACCTGCCATCTCTGGAAGGCCGGCATCCCGTGCCTGCTGTACGGGCCGATGCGTGCGTGCTGGTGAGCGAGATGGAGACGGTCACCCGGGTGCTGGCGGTGACCGCGCTCGACGTCTGCCGTCGAAAACCGGCCGAGCTGGCCCTGGCATCACGACTATGATGGTTGAAGGAGGACCCATGGTCACCCTCGAGTTCCACGACCCATCCGGCGTCATCGCGGTGAAGCAGCCCCACGCGCCCCGCATCGCGAGCCTCGCGGGCAAGCGCGTCGGCTTCGTCAGCAACGAGCAGTGGCAGGCTTATCGCATGCTGCCGCTTCTCAAGAAGCTGCTCGAGGCCGACTTCCCCGGCATCGAGGTGCTACCGATCGACGCCTTCCCCCAGGGCAACGGAGTGATCGGCTCGGAGGAGACGGCGGCGCTCGTGAAGCAAAGCGGGGTCCAGGCGGTCATCGTCGGCAACGCGGCCTGAGGGTCCTGCGCCACTGCATGCGGCCGGGCGGCCGCTAGGCTCGCTCTCGGATGAACGCGCGGATGTCGTCGGCGATGTCGAGCAGCTTGGCCCACTGCTCCTTGTAGAGGGTGACCGGAAAGCGACCCAGGCCATACACCGAGACTCCCCCCTTTTCGCTGACCTTCATCGAGACGCCGCGCGTCGTCCTGGCCTTCAGCGAAGCGTTCTCGGCCTTGAGCCGCTCGACCTCCGCCCGGAGCTCGTCGTCGGCCATCGTGGCTATCCCGGGAGATTCCAGCCGATCCAGTTGCAGACGGCGCGCCCCATGATCAGCTCCTTGTCCTTTGCCGAGAGCCAGGACAGCTCCTCGGTGAACATGGTGACGCACTGCCGCCACGAGCACGGCATCCGCGTGATGTCGGTCCCCCAGAACATCCGTTCCGGACCGAACGCGTCGTAGAGCTTCCGGATGTGTCCGTGGATGTCGCGATACGGATAGGACTCGCTCGAATAGCTCGGCGCGCCCGTCGCCTTCAGCGCCACATTGCGATGCTTCGCCGCCGCGACGAGCGCCGGCAGGTTCGACCACGCGGCGTCGGGCCGCCCGAAGTGGTCGATGATCAGCTTGAGCCCGGGATGGCGCTCCGCGATCCGGCCGATGGTCTCCAGCAGCCCGGGCCCGAGCAGCGCGACCGCCAGCCCCGCGCGCTCGGCCGCCGGCCACAGCCAGTCGATCGTCCCGTCGGTCAGCCACGTCTTCTGGTGCGGTTGGAGCAACGCGAAGCGGAGCCCGCGCATCCCCGGCTGGCTCTTGACGGAGTCGACCAGCGAGCGGCTCTCCGGCTTGTCGAGCGGGAAGTTGCCCAGGATCGCCAGGCGGTTCGGGTGCTGGCGCGCCGCCTCGACCGCCAGCGCGTTGGAATTGGGATCCCACCCGGGCGGATGAATCAGCGCCGCGTTGACGCCGCCTTCGTCCATCTCCTTCAGCACGTCGGCCGCGGTGAAGTCGGCGACCTGACGGTGGTTGGGATTCGTCGGCTTGTTGTTCTTCCAGATGTGGATCTGCGCATCGACGACCAGCATGGCGTGCTCCTTCCCGGCGCGGCCCGATGAGCCAACGCGTTGACGGTTCTTACTGCCGCTTTAGCCGAGATCGTGGCCATCTTCAAGTGCCGATGGTCAGAATCGGTCGGCGCCTGGAACAGTTTGACCCGCCCACGGCGGAACGATATGGCAGATCGCAACCGAAACAGCCCCTTACGAATCTGGCGCGCGGCGTGCACTCGAGTCGCTCGTGGAACTGCGCATGCCTACTGTTCCGGCCGTCGAAGCACCGAGGGCGCTGCACCCTGAGCTGGCGGACGAACGCGTTCGGAGCGTTCGCAAGATCAACCTGGTCCGGCTCTGCGGCGTGTCCGCGTTTTTCCTCCTCTTCCTCGTGCTGGGCGGGCTCATGCGGATGCCCGCCTGGACGGGCAATCTCGAGCTCTTTGCCGTCTACTGGGTGATCACCTGTGGGGTGTTCTGGGCGAGCCGCCGCTTCGAGCGTCTCGCGCCATTCACCGGCGTCACCATCGCGCTCGTCGACATGCCCGTGGTGTTTCTCCTGCAGTGGGCCACGTTCCCGACCAGCCCGAGCGCGAGCGGCGTCGCCGGCTTCACCGTCGGTTTCTACGTGCTCCTCGTCATCCTGGCGGGGCTGTTCCTGGAGCGATGGTACATACTGTTCACGGCTGCGGTGGCCGCCGCGCTCGAGGTTCTGCTGCAGCACCTGGCAGACGTGAGCCTGGGCGCGATGATCTCGACCCTGATCCTGCTCGCGCTGACCACGGTGGCGTGCACGTATTCGCGAGGCCGCCTCGTCGAGCTGGTCGCGCGCGTCGAAGCCGTCGCTCAGCACGAGACGGCCCGGCGGAGCGCCGAGGAGCGGTTGCGCGAGACGACCGGCCTTCTGGGCATCGCACAAACCCTGAGCGGGGTCACGGAGGTCCAGGAGGCGCTCCGGCGCATATGCCGTGAGTTGAGCCGCCTCATGGGCGCCGAGACCGTGGCCGCCTATCTCGTCGACCCGGAGCGAGCCAGCCTGCGTCCGACCGCCGCGTATCACGTTCCGAAGGAGATGCTCCACGATTTGAGCACGACGCCGGTGCCACTCGCCGGCGTGGGTTTCGGCGATGCGCTCCAGTCGGGTCACCTGTTCTGGAGCGACAGCGTCCCCGAATCCTCCGACTTCGACTTCTGGCTCTTCCGAAGGTATCCGCACCAGTCCTCGCTCGTGGTCCCGTTGCTCGTCGACCATCGCGTCGCGGGCGCCTTCTACCTCGTCTGGTGGACGAGGCGGCGGACGTTCGATCGCGCCGCGATGACGCTGGTCGAGGCGATCGGACAGCAGGTCGGCAAGTTCATCGAGAACGCCCGACTCTACGAGGAGCTCGAAAAGAACCAGCAGCGCCAGGCCCACGCCGAGCGCCTGCGGGCCCTGGGTGAGATGGCGGCGGGGGTCGCGCACGACTTCAACAACATGCTCGCGATCATCCTCGGACGGGCGGAGCTGCTCAGCGCTACGACGGACTCGCCGGACACGCGCCGCGCGCTCCGGTCTATCACGACCGCGGCGCAGGACGGCGCCCGGACGGTCAAGCGCATCCAGGAGTTCACCCGGCGCAAACCGCCGCGGCCGCTCGAGCGGGTGGACCTCGGCGTGGTCGTCCGCGACGTCCTCGAGATGACCCGGGCCCGTTGGGAAGACCAGGCGCACGCCAGGGGGATCGGGTACGAGGTCCGTGTCGAGGGAGCTCCGGTGCCGCCGGTGATCGGGGATGCCGCCGATCTGCGCGAGGCGCTGACGAACCTCGTCTTCAACGCGCTCGACGCGATGGCGGCCGGAGGCCACCTGACAGTGCGGCTGGCCGAGGATGGGGAACGCGTCCGCTGCGAGGTGACCGACACCGGGGCGGGAATGACGCCGGATGTTCGCGAGCGCGTCTTCGAGCCGTTCTTCAGCACCAAGCTCGAAAAGGGCAGCGGGCTCGGGCTCAGCGTCGTGTACGGGATCATCAAGCGGCTCGGCGGCGACATCCTGGTGGAGAGCACTCCCGGCATCGGCACCACGTTCACGCTATGGCTGCCGATCGCCTTCGACGGGCCCGACCCGGCGACGCGCGACCGCCACGCGGTAACGCCTGTGCAGGCCGCGCGGGTCCTGGTAGTGGACGACGAGGCCGCCGTGCGCGAGGTGATCGGCGACATCCTGATGAGCGACGGTCATTCGGTGGTCTACTGTCCCGACGGAGCGTCTGCACTGCGCGCGCTGGAGGCCGACCCGTTCGACGCGGTCTTCACGGACCTGGGCATGCCGGGCCTCAGTGGATGGGACGTGGCCCGGGCCGTGAAGCGTCGGCGGCCCGGCACTCCGGTCAGCTTGATCACGGGCTGGGGTGACTCGGTCGACGCCACCGACGCCGCGCATCGCGGGGTCGACGTCCTGCTCTCCAAACCCTTCTCGAGCGCCGACATCCGGGAGGGTCTCGAGCGATGCCTGGCCTCGAACGGTCAGCGCCCCTCAGGGGCGACGAGCCCCTGAGCCGTCAGACGCCCACGCCCCACGCGATCGCGTTGCGCAACAGCGTCAAGAAGGCGTCGCTCTCCCACGAGCCGCGGAACGTGAGCGGCGTCGAGTCCGTGGGGTCCACCGCCCGCCCCGCCCGGATGGCGGGGTTGTGGCAATGCCCCAGCGCGAAGTACGTGACGCCGCCCTGGCCGATCTGACGGGTGTAGCCGAGCACGCGGGTCTTGCCGTCAGACTGGAGCGAGGTGTCCCTGGGATACAGCGTGCCGATGGTCGGCGACGTCGCCTGCGCACCGTAGTCCGCGGTCAACAAGACCCGCGTCGAGGCCGGATGCTGGAGCTCGATGAAGTAGGGCTCGTCCTCGACGACGAACGATGGGCCGAGCCCTCGCGTCAGGCTCGTGGAGCCGTCGGCCACGTCGACGCGGATCTTGCAAATCGGGGGATGCGTCAGAAAGTAGCTCCCGAGCAGCGCGTGGTGCTCGGTCTTCACGGTGCGGCGCTGCCGGGCGCCCTCGACTCGCTCGGCGCGACCGCCGCTGGTGCCGTGCAACCCGAGCCACCGTCCGCCATCCTCCAGCCAGCGTTGCAGGGCGCTGCACTGGGCGCCGTCGGGGTACGGGCCGGCCACGTACGTGATCAGCAGCCGGCTCGCCGGCAGCCACTTCTCGACGTCTGCGAAGTCGTTCGCAACCGAGGCGGCGATGCCCAGCTCGGCCAGGAGCCCGAGCAGTCGCAGGCGGGCGTAGTCGTGGTCGTGCCCGGCGGCCGATCCAGGGGGAAAGCCGCCGGCGATGAGGTGCGCGCGGCCGAGCTTCGTCTCTGTCATCGAATCACCTCGCGTCCAGTTTAGAATTCTGGGCCATGACCACCAGAGCCACCGCCGATCGCATCGACGCTTCGCGCGCCGCCCTGATCGTCTACGACGCCTGCCGCCGCGCCCTGACCCCCGTCGATCCCGCGCGGCGCACGGCGATGCGACCCGTCCTCGACGCCTGGGTCGCCCTGATCGGCGCCTGCCGGGCACGCTCTATGCCCATCATCTATACCACTCCGGTCAGCCGTGCGGACGGCGCCGACATCGTGCTGCTACCGACCGATCTCAGCGTCGAGACCGGGGTCCCGTCGCTCACCAACTGCGTCGAGGGCACGCCCGACGCCGGCTTTCCGGACGAGATCGCGCCTCGGCCCCAGGACTACGTGTACCTCAAGCGCCGCCCCAGCGCCTTCTACGGCACCGGAGTGGCCGAGCTCCTGCGTACGCTCCGTCGTAGCGCGCTGGTGATCGGCGGCGGCGCCACGAATCGCGGCGTCGAGACCAGCGTGCGCGAGGCTTTCAGCATGGACCTCGACACCGTGGTCGTGCGCGAGTGCTGCTGGGGCGGCGACGCCGCTGCTCACGCCTACAGTCTCGACAAGTCCATGAAGATGTATGCGCGCGTCAGGACCCTGCAACAGGCTCTTGCCATGCTGGCGTAGCCGCGGGGTCGACACGTTCGGCCACTTCGAGCTCGAGCCCCGCCCCGGCGGCCGACCTCGACGACGGGGCCCGCGCGGCCTACGCGCGCTCCTACGACGGCTACCGGGCCGCGTACGCCGAACAGGTCGCGATCGAGAAGACGTGAGGTGCGCGCCGCATCACTGACGCCGCTGGGCGGCGAGCCACTCCGCGGCCGAGGGCACGTTGGGATCGCGCGGCCGCAGATTGTAGTACGGCACCAGCGGGAAGTACGCGTCGGCCAGCCGGCGCAGCTCGGCGACGGGCTCGGGATGCAGATCGACGCGCAGGTCGACCAGCGCGTACGGCTCACGGTCCACCACGTAGATTCCGCTGGAGACCTCACCGTTCGGCTGGCCGCCGGCGGCCTTTCCCGCCTCGAGCGATCTCAAGAGTCGCTCCCACAGCGCGAGACCGGCGCCGCGCTGGAAGGCGTCGAACATGGCGTCGGCGACTCCCGCGCCCGCCACCATGTTGGCGGCGACGACCACGTTGCGATCGACGCGGTGACCGGCCCACGGCCTGTTGGCGGAGCCCGTGCGCGCGGCGGCCAGGCCCGTCACGTCCAGACACCCGAGCTGCCTCCGCTCGACGAACTGGTCGCTGGCGGCGATCTCCTCCAGCACGCGGGGCGCCGAGTGCCCGGCGCGCAGGAGATTCAGGCCGAGATGGCCCAGGCGCGGATTCGTGCTGGCCTGGGTGACGATCGCGCCCACGCCCGGGGCGACGTGAATGCAGCGCGAGCCGACCGCCATCTCGCTGGTCGCGATGGCGATCCCGAACATGCCGGTGCGCTCGCACCGGCCGATCAGCGAGAACGTCGTGAACTCGATGCCGACGGTCAAGCGAGGCGCCGTCGCAGGTACTCGGCGATCTCCAGCGTGGCCGCCATGCCCTGGGGGATCGCCTTCGTCAGCGAGACGAACGCGTGGATCTGTCCCGGGTACTCGCGGTGGACGACGTCCACGCCGTCCTTGCGCAGTCGGTTGCCGTACGCCTGGCCCTCGTCGCGCAGCGGATCGAAGCCCGCGGTGACGATCAGGGCCGGCGGCTGACCGGCGAGCGTCGGCGCGCGCAGCGGAGACGCGCGCAGATCCATCTTGTCCGCTTCGCTTCGCAGGTATTGCTCGGAGTACCAGCGGATGCGATCGCGCGGGATCACGTGTCCCTCCGCCAGGTCACGGTGGGAGTCCGTCTCCAGCGTGAAATCGACGGCCGGATAGATGAGGACCTGGCACGTCGGCACCGGGGTGGCGCCGGAGGCGGCGAGCTGCGACACCACGGCCGACAGGTTCCCGCCGGCCGAGTCGCCCGCCACCGCCACCCGCGCGGTGTCGGCGTCGATGTCGTGTCCCCGGGTCCGAAGCCAGCGATACGCGGCGAAGCAGTCGTCGACCGCGGCCGGGAACTTGTGCTCCGGCGCCAGCCGATAGTCGATGGCGACGACGAGCACGCCCGCGTGCTGGGCCAGGCGCGCGCAGAGCCCATGATGGGTTTCGAGGTCGCCCTGCACCCAGCCACCGCCGTGGAAATACGCCACGGTTGGCAGCGTGCTCCCGACCGTCGGGGCGTAGGCGCGCGCCGGGATCTCGCCGGCCGGCCCGGGGATGCGGATGTCCTCGACGCGCGCCAGGGCCGGCGCCGGCTCGTCCATCAGCATCACCATCGTGCGGAGCTGCTCGCGCAGCTCGGGCAGCGGCGGAAAGTGGCCGGGCACGCGAATGGATTTCACGAACTCGCCCACGATCTGGGCCTTGGGGTCCATCGTGCGATTGCCCAGGCGGATGCGATGGCCCTCGAGGAGGCGCAGCGCCTCCTCTTCACTGATCAACGTGTGAGCGAGCTCCGGCGTGGGGTGGCTCATCATGGGCTCCTTCGTGTGCGGGTGCGCATCGCGGGTCAGAACCAGAGATCGGGCAGCGTGAAGCCGCCGCGGAACGGATCGGACGGATCGACGCCGTGCTGGAACACGCCGGTGATCCACGCCTGGCCGGCGATCGCGGGAACGATGGCCGACCGACCACCGACCATGCACGTGTTGACGATCCCGGCCTCGAACCGCGAGCCGATGATCGACTCGTGGACGAATCCCTGGCCGGGCGCGAGCTGTCCGCGGGCGTACATGACGGCCAATCTCGCCGACGTCCCGGTGCCGCAGGGGCTGCGGTCGATGCGGCCGGGCGCGACGATCACGGCGTTCCGGCTCACCGTGCCCGGCCCCGCGAAGGGCATGGCGAACTCGGTGAACGTGACCGTATGGATGTCCGGGTTCTCGGGATGGCGCACGGGAAGCTGCCGGGCGGCGGCGGCCGTGATGCGGTTGCCGAGGGTCACCAGGTCGCGTGCTTCCTTGGGCTCCACCGCGAAGCCGAGCGACGGCGCGTCGACGATCGCGAAGAACGCGCCGCCGTAGGCGACGTCGACCGGCACCGAGCCGAGGCCCTCGACGTCGAGCTTCGCGCCGAGGTGCGTGACGAAGCACGGGACGTTCGTGAACTTCACCTGCTCCACTTTGCCGCCCTGGCAGCGCGCCTCGACGGGAACCGGGCCGGCGGGCGTGTCCAGCGTCAGCGACGTCACCGGCTCGCGCATCGGCAGCATGCCCGTCTCGAGGAGGACCGTGACGGTACAGATCGTGTTCGAGCCGGACATGGGCGGATAGTCGGTCGCTTCCATGATGATCAGGCCGGCGTCACAGTCCGCCCGTGTAGGCGGCGTGACGAGGTTCACGCAGAGCGAGGGCTTGCCGCGCGGCTCGAGCAGGAGCCAGCGCCGGAGCTCGTCACCGTGAGTCTCCAGATAGCGCTTCCGCTCGAACATGGTCGCGCCGGGCGGCGGCAGCACGCCCCCGACGATCACGTGGTTGTCCTCGCCGCCGACGTGGCAGCCGACCACGGTCACCGTGCGCTCCCACTTCACCGCAGCGTCTCCTTCGCGAGGTCCAGGACGCGGTCGGCCAGCAGCGCGAGCATGCGCCACGCGGTCTGGTGGTGGCGCGTGGCCTCGACGTCGTCCGCGTAGGTGTCGAGGAGCACGTAGCTCGCCCCGAGCTTCGCCAGCGCCGCGAGATCGGCCCGCACCTGGTCGAGACTCCCCTCGCCGGCGATGCGTTGATCGTCAGGGAGGTTGGTGTCCGTGATACGGAGCCGAATTCGCGGGCACAGCGCCGGCAGCGGCCGGCCTTCTTTGTCGGCGATCTCGCGTAGGCGGGGTAGCCCCGTGTCGCGAAGCCAGGGAACGCGCACGCGAATCGGGTGCCACGCATCCCCCAGGCGCACGGCCCGTCGCATCGCCGCGTCGCTGGCGCCGCCGACCCAGATGGGCGGATGCGGCGAGCGGATCGGGCGCGGACCCGTGCTCACGTCGCGGAACGAGACGAACGGGCCGGCGTGGGACGCCGGGTCGCTGGTCCACGCGGTCTTGATCGCGGCCAGGTAGTCGTTCGACATCGCGCCGCGCCGCTCGAACGGCACGCCGAGCGTCGCGAACTCCTGCTTGGCCCAGCCCACGCCGACGCCGAAGATGAACCGGCCGCCCGAGAGCTGGTCGATATTCGCGGTCAGGCGCGCGGTGTGGAGCGGATGCCGATACGGCAGGATCACGACCGTCGTGCCGAGCTCCACGCGTCGTGTCGCGCGCGCCAGCCACGCCAGCGTGACGAACGGATCGTAGTACGGCGCCGGGTACCGCGCGACCACGTCCGGCGTCATCGCGACGTGGTCGGAGATCATCACGAGGTGGTACCCGAGCGTCTCGGCGAGCTGCGTCCAGCCGGCGAGCGAGTCCGGGCTCACACCCGGCCCGAAGTTGAGGAGGTTCACCCCGATCCGCATCGCCTACCAGGGCAGGATCGCGGGCTCGTACTTCTCGATCCTCTCCTTCACCGTCATGAGCGGCTCGATGCCGTAAAGGCGGCGCGCGTTCTCGCCCATCAACTTGCGCTGCGCCGCGGCCGGCACGCCGACCTCGGCCATGTGGCGCAACCCCTCCCAGGCGTCCTCGGCGTCGTGGTGCGGGTAGTCCGACGACCAGATGGCGACGTCCTGGAAGACGTCCCACAGCCGGTAGACCAGCGTCTCGTCGGACTCGAAGCCGATGAAGCAGCGTTCGTTGAACACCTCCACCGGATCGCGGATGAGCCGATTGTCGCGCTGAAACGCGAACAGGTTCGAGAAGTTCGAGCTCCGGGCCAGGATCAGGGGCAGCCACGAGGCATTGGATTCGAGCACCGCCGCCTTGAGCCGGGGGAACTTCTCCAGCCAGCCGGTCTGCACCACCACCGTGACCCAGGTCATCGCCTCCATCAGAAAGCCCAGCGTCTCGGAGGCGTCGATGGCCGGGTCCATCGCCGCGGCGATGTTCGAGACGAACTGGCCGGGCGAGTAGACCACTGCCTCGTCGGTGAACAGGAGCCCCTGTCCCGAATGGCCGCGCGCCTGGGCCATTCGCTGGCCCCAGTCGGGCGTCAGAGCCTCGCGCGAGGGGAACGTGTGCATGGCGAGCACCAGGCCGGTGGCCTCGAGCTCGCGCCACACGGGATCGAACTCCGGCAAGGTCGGGTAACGGCCGTTCCAGAAGCACGGACGCACCGCCGCCGCCTTGAAGCCGAGCGCGGCGACGCGCCTGAGCTCCGCGATCGACGCCTCGACGCTCTGCAGCGGCAGCACGGCGCACGGGAACAGCCGCCGCCGGTCGGCGGCGCAGTAGTCGAGCACCCAGTCGTTGTAGGCGCGGGCGAGCACCCCGGCCGCCTCGGCGCTGCGGACGAGCGCCAGCCGCACGAACCACGTCGGAAACAGCATGACCTGATCGGTGCCCAGCGCGTCCATGTCGCTGAGCCGCGCGTGCGGATCGCGGCAGCCGAGCAACCGCCCGAACTTCTGCTGCCAGGCGGGGGTGCCGGGGGTGAGCTTGCCCACTTCCTTCTTGTCCCAGCGCGCCCAGCCCACCTCGGCGGCGTTCGAGCGCTCGCGGGCGGCGGGGACCACGCGGCCGTTGATGTACAGCAGATCGCTGTCGGTGTGGAAGCAGAATTGCGTCTTGATCCACGCGCGGCTCTTGGCCGGGACGTACTCGTCCCAGACCGACGGCGGCTCGACGACGTGGCTGTCGCAGTCGAACACCGGAAAGTCCTTGCGTGCGCTGGTGGCCACGATCAGGTCTCCTTGCCTCGCGGCGGCTTTCGCTCCCCGCAGAACTGGCCTATTGTCTGGAATCGAGAACAGGCCTGTCAATGACGCCGATGGAGAAAACGCCGGGCCTCGAGCGCTTCTCGCTGTGGGGGCGCGTCACGCTGGTCACGGGCGCCACCCGCGGGCTCGGGCTCGAGATCGCGCGGGGCATGGCCGCCGCCGGCGCCGTGGTCGGGATCAACGGCCGCAACGCCGAGCGGGCCCGAGAGATCGCGAAGGCGATTCCCAACGCCTTCGCGGCGCCGTTCGACATCACCGACCTGAGCGCCGCGGCGGCGGCGATCGACGATGTCGTGGCGCGGCACGGCCGTCTCGACTGCCTCGTCAACAACGCGGCCGTCCGCGATCGTCGGCCTCTGCACGACATCGGCGCCGAGGACTTCCGCCGCCTGATCGAGACCAACCTGGTTGCGCAGTACGCGCTTTCCCGCGTGGCCGTCCGGCACATGGCCGCGTGCGGTCAGGGGCGGCTCGTGTTCATCAGCTCGATGGTCGGACCGCAATCCTTCCGGGGCGACCCGGCCTATGTCGCGTCGAAGGGCGGGCTCGAGGCCCTCATGCGCGCGCTCGCGGTCGAGCTTGGCGAGAAAGGCATCGCCGCCAACGCGATCGCGCCCGGGTTCTTCCTGACCGAGGGGAACGCGCCGTTCTTCGCCCACCCGCGCGTCGCCGAGCTGGCGCGTCGCATCCCGCTGCAGCGTTTCGGCCGGCCGGACGAGCTCGTGGGCGCCGCGATCTTCCTGGCCTCCGACGCCGCGTCCTATATCACGGGCCAGGTGCTCACAGTCGACGCCGGGCTCTCGGTCGCGCTGTAACCCTCGGCGACCCGGGGCCCTTGTCACCGGGCCCGCTCCTGGCCTATCGTGATCCGCTGTCCGGCGACGTTCGCTTGGCGAGTCTTTAATCGAGAGTCGCGCCTCGGCCGGCGGGGCCCCAGCCCCGCGACGGCCGGCAGCGCGCGGAGCGGCACGCCCGAGGAGGATGACCCGATGGCTACTCGACAGTGGAGCGGCTGGATCGCGTGCACGGCGCTGGTGACCGTGCTGGGAACCGGGACGCCGGCCGGCGCCGGACACGAGGACGGCAAGGTCCTCCTCTTCTCGCAGCCGATCGCCAAGGCCGACTCCATCTGGATGGCGATCAAGAAGGGTTACTTCAAAGAAGCGGGCCTCGACGTCACCGTCAAGTGGTTTTCGTCGGGGACGACGGCCATGCAGACCTTCCAGGCGGGCAAGGAGGGCAAGCGCGGCTTCGGCGACTTCAACACGGGCGGCGAGCTGCCCGCGGTCAACTTCTGGCAGAACATGGACGAGGCCTTCACGCTCTTCGCGGTGGTCGAGCGCGACGCCGAGGGCTACTCACCGCGGAGGAGAACGTGGGCTTCGGTCTTCGCATCCAGGGCCTGGATCGCGCCCGCCGCGGACCCGTGGTCGAGCGTTTTCTGAAGCTGGTCGGGCTGTGGGACGACCGCCAGAAGTTTCCACGCCAGCTCTTCGGGGGGCATGAAACAGCGCATCCAGATCGCCCGCGCGCTGGCCATCGATCCCGCCATTCTTCTGATGGACGAGCCCTTCGCGGCCCTGGACGCCATCACGCGACGCCTCATGCACGCCGAGCTCTTGCGGATCTGGGCGGCCACCGGCAAGACCGTCGTGTTCGTGACGCACGATGTGAGCGAGGCGCTGGTGCTGGCCGATCGCATCGGGGTGATGACGCGCGGCCCGGCGGCCGGGCTCAAGGCCGTTTTGCCGATCCCGCTGCCGCGGCCACGCGACCCGGGCGACCCGCGCTTCGGGGAAACCTTCGGCCGCGTCGAGGCGCTGCTCCTGCCGGAGGCGCAGAGCGCGTGACCGATCGGGCGCGGGCCGCGGCGATGTTCTGCCTGTCCTTCGGCATCCTCGTCGGGATCTGGCAGATCGCCTCCACCTGGCTCGTGAGCCCGCACCTGATTCCACCCCCGGGCGTCGTCCTGAAGACCGCGATTCCGATGCTGACCACCGCCGAGATCCCACGCCACGTGTCGGCCAGTCTCGCGCGGGTGGCGGTCGGGTTCGCGCTCGGCAGCACGCTCGGGATCGTGCTGGGCGTCCTCATGGGGCGCATCCGCTGGGTGCACGATCTGCTGGATCCGGTCATCGAGTTCTTCCGCTTTCTGTCACCCACGGCGATGATCCCGATCGCCGTGATCTGGTTTGGGATCGGGGAGACCTCGAAGTACTTTCTGATCTTCTGGGGCACGTTCTTCATCGTGCTGATCAACGCGATCCACGGCGTGATGGCTACCCCGTGGGCCCGCCTGCGGGCCGCAGAGTGCCTGGGGGCCACGCGGCTGCAGATCTTCACGCTGATCGTGCTGCCATCGGCCGTGCCCTCCGTGGTCACGGGCATGCGGGTGGCGCTCGCCTCCTCATACCTGTCCATTATTCCGGCCGAGATCCTGGCCGCCGACTCTGGGCTCGGCTTTCTCCTGCAGCAGTCGAGCCTGCTCGTGCAGACGAACCGGATCTTCGTGGTCCTCGCCGTCTTCGGTATCCTGGGCTACCTGTCGGACCGCGCTTTCCGCTTCGTGACCACGCGAGTCCTCTCGAGCTATTTAGAAGCGCATGGCGCCGCCTGAACCCGGATCATTGATGAACGACGCCCGGGCTGACGGGCGGGTGGCGCGGGTGCGGGCCCTGCCGGCGGGGCGCAATGGGACCCCTTCGTACCTTCGCACTTCGAAGAAGTGCGTGGAGGTCGAACGGGTGATGGAGCCCCGCCGACAGGACCCGCCCGTCGCCCCGGGCGTCGTTCATGAATAGTTCGGGTTAAGGAGAGATCATGCCGAAGAAGAGCATCTGGCTGCCGGCCTCGTCCGCGACACCGCTGCGCATTCCCAACGCCGTGAAGGCCGGCCCCTGGGTATTCGCCTCGGGGACGATGGGCGGCCCCGTGGGCGGCGGCCTCGCTCCCGATGTGCGCGGCAACCCCAACCTGCCGCTGGCCGGCGAAGCGCGGGGCATCCGCGAGGCGCGCTACATCCTCACCACCATCGAGGCGGCCTTCAAGGCGGCCGGCACGAGCGTCGCGCACGGCGTGTGGCTGAACCAGTTCGTGACCGCGCGCCAGCACGTGGACCCATACCACGAGGTCCGACGCGACTTCATCAAGCCTCCGCGGCCGGCCAGCACCACGGTGGCGCAGCCCGCGCTGCTCGCGCCGGACGCCACCGTGCAGGTGGACATGGTCGCCTTCGATCCCACGCTGGCTCCCGCCAAGGAGGGGCTCACCTCCGACGAGATTCCCCAGCCGCTCTCGGGCGCCGGCTATTCGCCGGTCGTGCGCGTCGGCGACCATCTGTTCCTCGCCGGCCAGATGGCGACCGACTTCCGCACCGGAATCCCGCCCGAGGCTCAGGCGAGTCCGACCTTCTGGGAAGGCTCGCCGATCCGGCGCCAGACCGAGTTCATCCTGAAAAATCTCGCCCGCGCGCTCGCGGCCGGCGGATCGTCGATGAAGGACGTCGTCAAGGCGCAGGTCTGGCTCGCCGACATCGCGGACCTGCCTCGGTTCGAGGACGCCTGGCGCGGCGCGTTCCCCGAGAGCCCGCCCGCGCGCACAGTGCTGGCCGCGAGCGACTTCGGCGTCGTGGGGGGGCTCATCGAGATCAACGTGATCGCCGTGCGGACCGGCGGCAAGGTCCGCAAGGAAGTCGTGCCGACGACGTGTCCAGTGCCGCTCGGCCATGCCAGTCCCCTCGTGCGCGCGGGTGACCTCGTCTTCCTCTCCGGCCTCTGCGCCGCCGACGGCGGGGGCGCGATCTCCGCAGCGCGCGTCGATCCCACGTTTCCGCACGCGGGCTCGTCGATCCGCGCCCAGACCGAGTGGATTCTGACCCAGGCCGAGACGCTCTGCCGCGCGGCCGGACTCGGGCTCGACGCGGTAACTCGCCAGCAGCTCTTCTACACCGACCTGAATCAGTTCGACGCCTCCTGGCAGTCCATCGCCGCGCGACACGGCGACGGCATGCCGGCGACCTCGGTCGTGCAGGTGCCGGCCATGTCCGTTCCCGGGTGCGGCGTGACGATGGACCTGTGGGCGACGGCGAGCTAGGGGAGAAATTCATGAGGTCATCCACGTCGATCGTCGTCGTCTTCGTGACGCTCGTCCTGGGCTTCGGTGCCGCCGGCCCGGCGGTAGCGGCACCGGAAGGCACCTTGGTCTGCGGAGTCCACATCACGCTGGCACCCCGCTGGCTCGACCCCGGCGAGACCGAGGGAATCGCCACGCCGTTCATGGTGCTCTACGCGATCCACGACGCGCTGGTGAAGCCCATGCCGAGCGGCCTCTACACGCCGAGCCTCGCGGAGTCGTTCACGCAGTCGAAGGACGGGATCACGTACGAGTTCGTGATCCGCAAGGGTGCGAAGTTCCACAACGGCGAGCCCGTCACGGCCGCGGACGTGAAATTCTCATTCGAGCGCTACAAGGGCGCGGGCGTGAAGATTCTCAAGGAGCGCGTGCGCGAGGTCCAGATCGTCGATGCGGTCCGCGTGCGCTTCCACCTCAAGGAGCCGTGGCCGGACTTCATGGCGTTCTACGGCACGACGGCCACCGGCGCGGGATGGGTCGTGCCCAAGGCCTACGTCGAGAAGGTGGGCGACGACGGCTTCAAGAAGGCGCCCGTCGGGGCCGGGCCGTACAAGTTCGTGAGCTTCAACCCCGGCGTCGAGCTCGTGCTGGAAGCCTTCGACGGGTTCTGGCGCAAGGCCCCTAACGTCAAGCGCCTCGTGCTGCGGAGCCTGCCGGAAGAGACGACGCGAGCGGCCGCTCTGAAGAATGGCGAGGTGGATATCGCCTATCTCCTGACCGGTCCCGTGGCCGAGGACATCCAGCGCACCCCGGGATTCAAGCTGGTCTCGCGCGCGGTCGCTCCCTCGGTCTTCTGGCTCGATCTCCCGGACCAGTGGGATCCCAAGTCACCGTGGCACGACCGGCGCGTGCGTCAGGCCGCGAGCCTCGCCATCGACCGGCAGGCGCTCAACCAGGCCGAGACTCTCGGGTTCTCGAAGCCCACCGGCTCGCTGATCCCGGCCGCGCTGGAGTTCTCGAAGTCGTTCCCGCCGGATCCCTACGACCCCCCAAGGGCCCGGCGGCTCCTCGCCGAGGCGGGCTATCCCAACGGTTTTGACGCCGGCGATCTGTACCCGTGGCCGCCCTACTTCTCGATGGGCGAAGCGCTGATCGGGTACCTCCAGGCCGTCGGGATCCGGACGAGGCTGCGGACGATGGAGCGGGCGGCCCTGACCACGGCCTGGCGCGACCGCAAGCTCAAGAACATCATCGTCGGCATCAGCGGCGCGGGGAGCAACGCGTCCACGCGGCTCGAGGCGTACGTGAGCAAAGGTGGGGCCTATACCGCCGGCGTCATCCCCGAGGTCGAGGACCTCTTCCAGCGCCAGGTGCGTGAGCTGGACGTGAAGAAGCGCGAGGCCATGCTGCACCAGATCCAGCAGATGCTCTACGACCGGGTGACGCACATCCCGATCTACGAGCTAGCGTTCATCTGGGGTGTCGGCCCGCGCGTGGAGGAGCCGGGCATCAACCTGGTCCGCAGCTTCGCGTACTCGGCGCCGCTGGAGGACGTGAAGCTGAAGCGGCCGTGATCAGGCGCCCAGCGCCTCGGCCCCCGCGATCCCATCGGCTATTGACGAGGTCCGCGGCACGGGCACAAGATTGCCGGGAGGAGGAGTCAGACATGGCGGAAGCGACGCCCGTCAGGGTGAAGAAGCTCGGTCACGTCGTGTTCACCGTGACCGACATCGAGCGCACCACGAGCTTCTGGACGGAGATCATGGGGTTTCACGTCTCCGACCGCAACGAGCGTGGGATGGTCTTCCTGCGCAACGCGTCGGATCACCACACGATCGCGCTGGTGCCGGCCGAGACACGCGAGGTGCCACGCGAGGGGCAGCCCGGCTTTCATCACTGCGCCCTGGAGGTCGGCACCGTCTCCGAGCTGTTCAAGATCCGCGACTTTCTCCGCGGCCGGGGCGTGCCGATCGTCTACGAAGGGCGGCGGGGCCCGGGGGGGAATCCGGGGATCGAGTTCAAGGATCCCGACGGGTTCAACATCGAGCTGTATGCCTCGATGGATCAGATCGGCCCGGATGGCCAGAGTCGACCGGCCGAGCAGTGGCGCCGGGCCAAGACGCTCGAGGAAGCAGTCGCCCATCCGCTACCGGGCGTGACCTATCAGTGATGTCTCGTGTTGGTCGCAGCGTTACGCGCGGTGCCCAGTCCCGTCTCGACCGGAGGAGTGCTGCCATGCGCACCAGCCGACGACTGCTGTCGACTTTGTTCGCGATCGGACTGACGATGCTCGCCGGGACGACGGCGATCGCGCCCGCGGGGGCCCAGGACGCGGCGCAGATCGCGGGGACGGCCACGGTGTCCGGGATCGTCGAGGCGCCCAAGCCGTTCAAGGCGGCCCAGGTGCACTTCCTGAACGTGGACAAGAACGTCCTGTTCATGGTCTATACGAGCGGCGGCCGGTACCGGGCCGTGAACCTGTTCCCCGGCAAATACGAAGTCACCGTCCGCAAGCCCGGCTTCTCGGCGGAGACGAAGAGCCTCACGCTCGCCGCCAACGCCCGGGAGGCGCTTGACTTCTCGCTGAGGGAGGAAGCGGCCCAGCCCGTCCAGCAGGGCGTGTTCGGCTTCACCTCGCGCATCGCCGGCGCCACGCTCGTGTCCTACGACGAGCTCTACCCGGCCGGTCCGGGCCGCGACCTCGTCGCGAAGACCTGCGTCTACTGCCACGGTAAGAACTTCCTTCCGGGCCGGCAGTACCACGAGACGCAGTGGACCCACTTCGTGGATCTGATGCTGAGCCCCTCGTCCCCCCGCGGCGCGATGATTCCCGCGGGAACTCTCAGCCCAACCGACCGCGAGACGGTGATCGCGTATCTCGCCAAGCACTATGGCCCCACGAGCGTGAAGCGCGCGCTGAAGGTCGACGCCGAATTCCCCCTGGACGAGACCGTGCTCGGAAAGGCCATGTACGTCGAGTACTACCTGCCGCTCGACAAGCAGCTCGACGCGGCCAACAAGCAGCGGCGCACCCAGGAGCCGCACTTCGATCCCGATGGCAACGTCTGGTACACGGACCGCAGCATCCCCAATCGCATCGGCCGCGTGGACCCACGCACCGGTGAGTTCCGGGACTTCATGATGCCGGATCCGAAGGGGGATCCGCACGGTCTCACCGTCGACAAGGCCGGCCACGTGTTCTGGGCCGAGACCGTGGGCTTCCATCTGGGCCGCCTCGATCCCAAGACGGGCTCGATGCTCCGCTATCCGATGGACTCCACCGGCCAGAGCAAGGGCGCCCGGGGCCACACGCCGGTCATCGACTCGAAGGAAAACGTCTGGTTCACCGTCATCGGCGGCGACATGCTTGGTAAATGGGACCGCAAGACCGAGAAGGCCCGGGTGTGGAAAGTGCCGACGGCGGGCGCGGCGCCCTACGGCATCAGCCTCGACAAGGACGAGAACGTCTGGTTCGCCGAGTTTCGGCGTGGCAAGATCGGCAAGTTCGATCCGAAGACGGAGAAGTTCACCGAGTACTCAGCCCTGACGCAGCCGACGACGATCCGCCGGCTGGGCGTCGACTCCGCCGGCGCCGTCTGGTACGGCGGCTTCAGCACCGGCAAGCTCGGCAAGCTCGATCCGAAAACCGGCCGGATCGTCGAGTACGACATCCCCATGCCTTTCTCTGAGCCCTACGACGTCTGGCCCGATCGACACGACCAGATCTGGATCAGCGACGGTGGCCAGGGCGGGAGCCTGATCCGTTTCGACCCGAAGTCCGAGAAGTTCACGTACTACCCGACACCGCAGACCACCGATCAACCGAAGCTCGCCATCACGCGCGACGGTGCGGTCTGGTATACGCCGCGCTCGTCATCGAAGGCCGCAGCCGGGGTGCTCTACCCGGACGTGGGGAAGATGACGACGTTCGGCGCGCACTACTGAGTCTGCGCCGCGTCGGTCGGCATCCCGGGCTCCTGGTGACCGGCGGCGGCGGGATCGTCGCGGCTACCCGCGAGCCCGGCGCGCCGCCCGCGCCTCGACTAGCAGCACGCACAACACCACGATCGCCTGGAACACGGCCCCGGCGCTCGCCGGCAGCTTCACGCTCCGCTGCAGCGAGTCGGCGCCGACCATGAGGACCGCCACCAGCGCCGAGGCCACAGCCACACCGATCGGATGCATGCGACCCAGCACCGCGATGAGAATCGCCATCGCCCCGTAGCCCGGCGTGAGCCCGAGGATCAGGCGGTTGTGGTAGCCGACCACCTCGATCGCGCCGGCCAGACCGGCGAGCGCCCCGCTGAGCGCCAGCGTCACCAGCGTGATGCGGCCCAGGCGCACGCCGCCGAGCGTCGCGGCGCGCGGGTTGTCGCCCACCGTGCGGATCTCGTAGCCGAGCAGTGTGCGGCCCAGAAGGACCGCGACGGCCGCGGACATCACGAGCGCGATGAGAACTCCGGCGTGCGCGCCCGCGGCGGGAAGTAGCATCGGCAGCGTCGCGCTCTCCGGCAGGACGCGCGTGATGGCCTCGCCCGTGATCGGATCGTTCCAGGGCCCGGTCGCGACCCACTCGGTGAGGTAGTAGGCGATGAAGTTGAGCATCACCGTCACGAAGATCTCGTTGACGCCCCAGCGCGCGCGCAAGGCGCCGGGGACGGCGCCGAGCGCCGCTCCCCCTGCGAAGCCGGCGAGGAGCGCCAGCGGCAGCATGAGGACGAGCGGGAGCGCGCCGCCCACCGCGAAGGCGAGGCCGGTGGCGACGATGGCGCCCGCGTACATCTGGCCGTCGACGCCGATGTTGAAGAAGCCGCCCTGGCGGGCCAGCATCACGGCCATGCTGCCGAGCAGCAGCGGTGAGATCTTGTTGAGGGTCTGCGCGATGCCGGCGACGCTGCCAAGCGAGCTCGACAGGATGGTCCGGAAGGCGAGCGCCACGTCGCCTCGCATCGCGAGGATGAAGAGCGCGCTGACCGCGGCGGCCAGCGCGACGGCCACGACGTAGGTGAGCACCGCCGTCGTGACACGCGACCGGCCGCCCGACCGCACCGGGACGACGACGGCCTCGGCGACGGCCGGGCGGCTCTCAGCGCTCACGGTGCGGCCGGATTCGCGGCGCCGGCCATGAGGCGCCCGATCGCATAGGGATCGAAGCGCTCGCGCCGAAAGTCGGCGACGATCGCTCCGCGGAACATCACCACGATGCGGTGGCAGAGCTGTCGCAGCTCGTCGAGGTCCTCGGAGAACAGCAGCACGCCGCCGCCCGCCTCCGCGAAGGCCAGGCACCGGCGGCGCACGAACTCCGTCGCGCGCACGTCGAGTCCCCGCGTCGGGTTGGTGGCGACCAGCAGGCGCCCGCCGACGGCACGCGCCTGGGCCATCGCGCGCGCCACCAGGACTTTCTGGATGTTGCCGCCCGAGAGCTCCACGGCCATCGCGTCCTCGCTCCGGGCCCTGATGGCATATTCGGCAATCGCCTCGCGAGCCAGGGCTCGGGCTCGACCCCGGTCGAAGCTCAAGCCGCCACCGAACGCGAATGGATGCAGGCCCAGCACGAGGTTCTCCGCCACCGACAGGCCGGGCAGGAGACCGTCCGCGATCCGGTCCTCGGGGATCACGACCAGGCCGGCCGCGATGCGCGTCCGCACCGACGCGGCGGTCACGTCGCGACCGCCGAGCAGGATGCGCCCGCCGGCCGGCCGCAGCGCGCCCGCCAGCGCGTCGGCGAGCTCGCGCTGACCGTTGCCGGCCACGCCGGCGACGCCCACGACCTCGCCCGCGCCGACTCGGAACGTGCAGTCGGCGAGGACCGGCCGGCCGCGCTCCCCCTGCACCGCGAGGTCACGCACGTCGAGCACCACGTCTCCGCTCGACGCCTGGGCGATCGGGCTCGAGCTCTGGAGACGCTCGCCGATCATCAGCTCGATCAGCCGCCCCTCGTCCATCTCGGCGCGCGCGAGCGTCGCCACTTGAAGACCGCCCCGCATGACGGTCACGCGGTCGCAGTTGGCGAGGATCTCGCGGATCTTGTGGGTGATGAAGACGACGGTGAGCCCCTGATCGGCCATCGCCCGGAGCGTCCCGAACAGCGTGTCGACCTCCTGCGGCGTGAGCATGGTCGTGGGCTCGTCGAGGATCAGGATGCCGACGCCGCGGTAGAGCGAACGCAGGATCTCGACCTTCTGCTGCACGCCCACGGCGAGCCGCCGCACCTCGACGTCGAGGTCGAGCGCGAGCCCGAAGCGCGCGGCGAGGGCCTCGATGTCCTCGCGGTGCCGCTCGGGGCGCAGCCAGAGGCGCCCGCCCTCGCGGCCCAGCAGGACGTTCTCGAGCGCGCTGAAGGTGGGGATCAGCTCCACGTGCTGGTGGACCATGCCGATGCCGTGGCGGAGCGCGTCGCTCGGCGCCGAGATGGCAGCGGCGACGCCGTCGATGGCGATCTGGCCGCGATCGGCGCGGTAGAGCCCGCTCAACACGTTCATGAGCGTGGTCTTGCCCGCGCCGTTCTCGCCGAGCAGGCCGTGGATCTCGCCGCGCGCGGCGGTGAAGTCCACGCCGGCCAGGGCCACGGTCTCCCCGAACCGCTTGCCGATGCCCGACATGTGGACGCGCTCCGCCATGGCGCGCCGCCGACCCGCTACGGCGTCTTGTCGAGGACTTCCGGGATCGCCTTGCCCCCCACGACGTCCTTGAAGATCGCGCGCACTTTGTCGCCGACGCCCGGGGGCACGTTACGGATCTCGGATAGCTCCATGCCGCTCCCGGGCCGCATCTCGTAGTACCCGGTCCGCTCGCCCTTGAGAATCTTGCCCACGATCTCGTGGTAGGGCTTGTTGAAGTCGAACAGCAGCGAGATGGCCAGGTTCTTCGGCGCGAGATCCCACTTCTCCGTGTAGAACGTCGTCAGGAGCACCGGACGCGGCGCCGCCTTGACGGCCTCGATGACGCCGGAGAGGCCGAGATTCACGAAGACGACGATGAAGTCGGCGCCGGCCGCGATCTGGGCTTCGGCCGTCTGGCGCGCCTTCACCGGGTCGTTGAAGTCGCCGACCCAGTTGTAGAGGAGCTGGGCCTTCCCGTTCACATCTTTGATGGCCTGCGCGACGGAGTTCACGGAGGTGATCACGTCCGGCAGGCGCACGCCGCAGACCATGCCCACCCTGTCGGTCTTGGTGGCGAGCGCACCGAGGGCGCCCAGCACGTAGAAGCCCTGATGGAACTTGCGGCCGATGTTCCAGACGTTCTTCGGGAGATTCGGCAGCCGCCCCGACGCCTCCTGGATCCACGTGGCGTTCGAGAGCTGCGGCGCGAGCTTGTTCATGATCGGGATGAACTGCCCTCCGTGGTTCGCGACGATCTCGTAGCCGGCGGTGACGTACTCGCGGGTGATGCGCTCGGCGTCGGCCACGACCACCGACTCCGAGTGCGAGACCTGGAGGTCGTACGTCTTCGCGACCTGCTGGAGGGCGAGATAGCCGACCGCGTTGAAGTCGGCGTCCTGGATGGGGCCCGGCATGATCATCGCCATCTTCCGCTTGGCCTGGGCGGCGGCGAGCCCGGGGCGCGCGGCGGCGCCGGCGAGAGTCAGGGCGAGAAAGCTTCGGCGGTCCATCGAAGTCTCCTTTTTGTAAGCGCGCCTCGGCCGGCGGGGCCCCAGCCCCGCGACGGCCTGCGGCGCGCACCGCTGCGGGGCTCACCCGCGCGCTTCTCGGTCGTAGGGCACAGCCAGCGCCTGCGGCGCGCGCGCGCCGCGATAGATGCGCACGAGCACGACGAGGGCAAAGAGGTACGGGAGCATCAGGAGAAACTGCACCGGCACAGCCTTCTCCACGATGCCCGCCTTGAACTGGAACGCCTCGACGTAGGCGAATAGCAGCGCGCCGCCGAGGGCGGTGAACGGCATCCAGCGGCCGAAGATGACGAGCATCAGGGCGAGCCACCCGCGCCCGGCCGTCATGTTGTCGCTGAAGGTCCCGGTGAGGACGATCGGCAGGTAGGCGCCGCCCAGGCCGATGAGCAACCCGCCCACCGCGGCCGCGCCGTAGCGCAGCCGCTCGACGCTGATGCCGAGCGCGTCGACCGAGCGAGGATTTTCGCCGGTGGCGCGCAGCCGCAGGCCCCAGGGCGTGCGGAAGAGCGCCAGATGAACCAGCGGGACGAGCAGAAAGGCCAGGTACGTCAGCAGCGTCTGATGGAAGAAGACGTGCCCGACCACCGGCAGATCGGCGAGGCCCGGCAGCGGCACCGGCGCGAGCGTCTGGACACTGGGCGGGCTGGTCCGCACGCCGAAGACGACGCGGAAGAGGAGCGAGGAAAGCCCGACGCCGAGCACGTAGAGGCCGAGGCCGACCGTGATCTGCGGCCCGCCGAGCGCCACCGCGTAGTAGACGAGCAGCAGCGTGAGGATCGCCGCCGCCCCCATCCCGGCGACGATGCCCGCGGCGGCGCTCCGGGTCTGCCACGTGACGACGAAGCAGGTCACCGCGGCGACGAGCATCATGCCTTCGATGCCGATGTTCAGGACGCCGCTCCGCTCGATGATCAGCTCGCCGAGCGCCGCGATGATCAGCGGCGCCGCGTAGACGAGCGTCTGCTGCCAGAGATGCGGATCGACCAGCAGCCAGAGGCTCACGAGACGAAGTCCACGTCGGCGTGGTCCGTGCCGGCGAGTGTACGGTAGCCCGGCCCACGATCGAAGAAGGCCTGAGCGCCTCGCGCGGCCCGCACGCGGTGCCGGAGCTCGGCGGTGGCCGCGGAGTCGACGCGCGGCTCGCCCTCGGCATCGGACACCACCACCACGCCGTAGTCTTCGCGCGCCGCACGCCGGCTGACCTTGCCCTCGAGCACGTCCAGGGCCACCAGCTCGGGCTCGCGCTCGAGCGGATCGCCCCACCCGCCGCCGCCCGTGGTCTCCACGCGCACGAGCGTGCCGGCGGCGATGGGCTCGTCGTCCACCAGTCCGGGAAGCACGCGCTCGTTCGGGCCGCCGGGGTCGACGGTCACGCGGAACGGGGCGCTCGCCTTGCCACCGCGCAATCCCCAGCACGAGAGAATCGCGCGATCGGCGACGCAGAGGAACGAGCTGTCGCGGAGCACGCGAAACTCCTTGAGGTAGCCGAGACCGCCGCGGCGGTACCCGGGCCCGCCGGAATCGGCGGCCAGCGCCAGGCGCTCGACGCGTAGCGGAAAGCGCGTCTCCGTGAACTCCGCGGGCAGGTTCTTGCTGTCCGGCACGACGTGGACCGTGTCGGAGCCGTCGGCGTACCAGCGCCCGCCCGAGCCGCCCCCCAGCACCTCCCGCATCAGGTAGAACTCGCCCTCGTCGTCGACGCCGTGGAAGCCGGTGTAACGGATCGTTTCCTGGTCGGCCGGAATTCGGCCGTCCACGGCTTTCGCGATGACGCCGGCGAGGATCCCGAGCAGTCGCAGGATGACGAACGTGCGAGCGTTGGTGGGCGCCGGGAAGACGGGCGTCAGCAGCGTGCCCGGCGGCGGAAAGCGCAGCTCGATCAGCGGCACCACGCCCTCGTTGACGTCGAGCTCCGCCATGCGCTCCGGCGTGTCGGCCAGGTTCCTGAGAATGGGGGCCAGCCACTTCTTGAGGAACACCCCATCGGCGTAGTTCCCGGCGTGGTTGATCGGTCCCTTGGCCTGCGCGCTCGTCCCCGCGAAATCGATCACCAGGCGGCCCTCGGTCTTGGTCAAGGTCATGCGCTGAGTGTGCAGGCGGGGCGGATCGACGCCGTCGTGTTCGGCGTAGTCCTCCCACACGTAGGTTCCGTCGGGTATGCGCGAAACGAGCTCGCGCCGAAACGTCTCGGTCGTCCGCTCGAGGATCGCGTCGAAGCACGCCTCGACCTGGGCGCGGCCATAGCGGCGAAAGAGGTCGGCGAGGCGCCCGGCCCCCATGCGGCACGCCGCCACCTCGCTGTCGAGGTCGCCCCGCAGGCTGTCGGGCAAGCGCGAGTTGCGCGTCATGATGCGGATCACGTCCTCGTTCGCGTGGCCGGCCTGGTAGAGGCGCACCGGCGGCACGATGATCCCTTCCTGGTAGGCGCTGACCGCGTGTGACGGCATCGAGCCGGGCACCGCACCGCCGATGTCGTCGTGGTGGCCGAACACCTGGACGAAGGCCACGACCGTCCCCTCGTCGAACACCGGCACCGTCACGCAGAGATCGGGCAAGTGGCCGATGCCGCCCTCGGAGCCGTAGACGTCGTTGTGGAAGAACACGTCGCCCGGCCGCATCGCGTCGATCGGGAAATCGCGGACGATGGGCTGCACGAGCGCGGAGTACGAGCGCCCGGTCAGCTTTCGGCAGCGCCGATCGTGAATGCCCGCGCGGAAGTCGCGCGCCTCGCGGATCATCGGCGAGCGCGACGTGCGCTCGATGGCGGCCTCGACCTCCGCCTCCACCGACGCGAGCGCGCCCTCCACGATCTGGAGCACGATGGGATCCGAGGCCTCGCGAGCCCCCGCGGTCACGCCGGCCTCCGCGTGAGCACCAGATTGCCGAATCGGTCCACCTCGGCCGTGAGTCCGGGGAAGATCACGGTCGTGGCGCCGAACTCTTCGACGATCGCGGGAGCGGCCAGCACGTCGCCCGGGGCCAGGTGCCTGCGCTCGTAGAGCGCGCTCGGAAGGGCGAGGCCGTCGAACACGACGGCCCGAGTCCCGCGGCGCGCGCGCTCCGGCCGGCCGTCGCCTGGCGGCAGCTCGGCCACCTTCGGGCGCTCGATGGGGCCGATGCCGGTCGCTCGAAGATTGACCCATTCGACGATCTGGCGTCCCGTCGCCCGCGCGCCCGGCGTCTGACGATAGGAGTAGCCGAAGCGCTGCTCGTGCGCGGCGTGGAACCGCTCGACCGTCTCGGCGGCGAGGGCCTCGCCGACGGGTCCAGGCGGGAGCTCCACCCGCACCTCCCACGCCTGCCCGAAGTATCTGAGGTCGGCGCTGCGCCCGATACGGATCTCGTCGTCGGCGAAGCCTTCGGCGCGCAGCGCCGCGCGGGCGCGAGACTCCAGGTGCCTGAAGTGCTCCTCGACCCGGGTGGGCTCGAGCCGGTCGTGGCGCTGAACGAGCGTCTGGACGTAGTCGTTCTTGACGTCGACCACGAGCAGGCCGAGCGCGGAGACGTTGCCGGGCGAGGGCGGGATGAGCGCGGCGCGCAGCCCGAGGAGGTCGAGCAGTCGTCCCGCCAGCAGGGGGCCGGCGCCACCGAATGCGACCAGCGTGTAGTCCCTCGGGTCGAGCCCCCGTTTGACGCTCACCTGACGGATCGCGTTGGCCTGGTTCCAGGCGGCGATCTCGAGAATTCCCTCCGCAACGCGCGCCGGCGGCAGGCGCATCGCCTCGCCGAGGCGGGCGAGCCCCCGTTCGGCGGCGCCGACGTCGAGCGCGATCTCGCCGCCGAGCAGCGCGGGCGGGATGCGGCCGAGGAACAGATGGGCGTCGGTCGCGGCCGTTCGATCCCCGCCCCGGCCGTAGCACATGGGACCGGGGTCGGCGCCTGCGCTGTCGGGTCCCACGCGGAGGCCGCCGTCGCGTCCGACGCGGGCGATGCTGCCGCCACCGCTGCCAACGGTGACGATGTCGACCATCGGCACCTTGACCGGGAAACGTCCGACTGCGCCGTCCGTGGTGATCCCGGGCGTACCGTGCTCGACCAGGCACACGTCGGTGCTGGTCCCACCCACGTCGGCCGTCAGCACGCGGTCGTAGCCGGCCGCGACGGCGAGCGCGCTCGCGCCGAGGGCGCCGGCGGCGGGGCCGGACAGGATGGTCGTGATCGGATGCTCGGCCACCTCGCGCGCCGAGATCACGCCGCCATTCGACTTCATCACGTAGAACGGGACCGCTGGGCCCAGCTCGCCCGCGAGCCGCTCGTGGATGGCGCCGACGTAGCGCGCGACTCGGCCCTTGACGAACGCGTCCACGAGCGTCGTCATGGTCCGCTCGTACTCGCGGTACTCCGGGAGCACCTCCGACGAGATGGACACGTGCGCCTCCGGCAGCGCGCGGGCAATGATGTCGCGCATACGCCGTTCGTGCGCCGGGTTCGCATAGGCGTGGATGAAGCTGACGCCGACGGCCGTCAGCCCCTTGCGTCGGAGCCAGGCGGCGACTTCGGCCGCCGCCGTCTCGTCGATCGGCGTCAGCACCTCCCCGTGGAAATCGACGCGCTCGGCGACCTCGCGCACGTGATGGAGCGGCACGAGGCGTTGCGGCTTCACCCAGAAGTAGGAGTTGCCGTAGCCTTGCGGCACCGACTGCCGGGCGATCTCCAGCACGTGCCGAAACCCGGCGGTGGTGACGAGCGCCAGCCCGTCGTAGCGCTCCGCGAGCAGCGCGTTGGTCGCGACGGTGGTGCCGTGCGAGACCGCCGCCACCTCGCCTCCGCCCGCCAGCCGCAGGACCTTGCGGATCCCCTCGAGCACACCGAGCGAAGGATCCTGCGTGGTGGTCGGCGTCTTGGTGATGACGACGGCGCCGGTCGACTCGTCGACGGCGACGACGTCGGTGAACGTGCCGCCGGTGTCGATGCCGATACGGAGGCGGCGCTCGGCCTTCATGCCGGGGATGAGGAGCGCATGGGACGACCGATCATACCTCGCGGAAGACGTTGAGCCGAGCCCTCGGTTGACGTATCGTGGCGAGGACGACGAGGAGGGTCAGCACAATGGACGAGATGAAAGCGGTCGATCTCGGTCAAGTCATGAGCAGCATTCGCGGCTCGGGCCGGCCCACCTCGGTCCTGTGGCAAGCCCCCGACAGCATCGCCTTCGTCGCGCGCGGCCGGGAGTTCCGCAGCGAGTTCCACAGCGACCCGAGCGATGAGGTCATGTACATGATCAAGGGCGACATGAACCTCCACTACCGAACCGACGACGGCGACGAGAAGGTCGCCGTCGTCCGCGAAGGCGAGATCATCTATTGCCCGGCGGGCACCCCGCACTCGCCCCGATTCTCGCCCGATTCGTTCGTGCTCGTGCTCGAGCGCAAGCGGCGGCCCCAGGAGCGCGATCGCTTCACGTGGTACTGCGGCCAGTGCGGCGCCCAGCTCCACGAGAGCGTCAAGCAGGTCGCCGACTACCGCGAGGATCCGGTGTCGCGCGCGTACGAGGAGTTCTACGGCTCGGACACCCACCGCACCTGTCGTCGCTGCGGCGCCGTGACGCCGCGCCCGCCGGCCCAGGGCTGAACGCCCCCGATCGGCGTCGTTCGCCGCTCCCGACGCTCGCGCTCGCCGTCCTGCTCGTTCACGGCTGCGCGCTGACGGCACACTTCGCCTACACGAACACTCGGCTCGAGACGCCGGAGCCGAAGGCGCCGCACGCGTCGTTCGAGATCCGCAAGCGGCCGAGCAAGCAGCAGGGCGACGTGCTCGTGCTGCTCGCGCTGTCGGGAGGCGGCTCGCGCGCCGCGTATTTTTCCGCCCGCACGATGCAGGCGCTCGAGCACGTACCCGGGCCGAGGGGGACCCCCCTCAATGTGTTGAACGAGGTCGACCTCATCTCCTCCGTTTCCGGAGGTTCGCTCGCCGCGGCCTACTACGCGAGCAGCTACGAGCCCGGGGTCGCGCCCATTCCGAAGGGTCGCCGGGTCTGGGACGAGCGCACCGTCACCGATCTCATGAGCCGGAACTACATCGCGCGCTGGGTCGCCAACTGGTTCTGGCCGGCGAACATCGTCAGGTTCTGGTTCACGGCCTTCGATCGCACCGACATCATGGCGCAGACCTTCGCGGACAACTTCTTCGACAGCCCCCGAACCGGCATCGACCTGCGCATGCGCGACCTCAACCCGGGCCGGCCGAACTTGATCCTCAATGCCACGATCGGCAGCCGCAGCTACGACACGGAGGATCCGGCGCGCGCGAAGCGGTTCGGCACCGTCTTCACCTTCACCCACGAAGACTTCGCGGCGAAGCTCAACTCCGAGATCGCCGATTACGAGCTCGCGCGGGCCGTGATGGCCTCGGCGACCTTTCCGGCGGCGTTCAACTACATGACGCTCCGCGACCTCCACGAGCCCGCCGGGTGCCCGGACCATGGCAAGCCCTGCTACGTCCACGTCTTCGACGGCGGAAACTCCGACAACCTCGGGCTGCTGAGCCTCAAGCGCGTGCTGCTCTCGAACCATGCGGCGAAGATCCGCGACGCTCGGCGCATCGTGGTCATCTTCGTGGACGCGTTCCGGCATGCGCTGGGGGCCGACCCGACGGCGGCCGACCCGCGCGGCGTCATGAGCTACGTCGTCGACCACAACTTCCTCGATGCCACCGACTCCCTGCTGGAGGGCAATCGCGAGCGGACCCTCGACACGTTCTTTGCGCGGACCATCGGCGCCTACACGAAACCGGAGCAATGCCAGCGCGACAACCTGCCGGACCACGCGTGTGTGGCGAGCGCCGGCTGGAGGGGGCCGCGCCCCGACGAGCTCACGGCCGCGCTCCGGGCGAAGATGTTTTTCTTCCACGTCACGTTCGACGCGGTCACCGACGGTCCCGTGCGCGACCGACTCCATGCGATCCCCACCACGTTCACCTTCGCGGACGGCGAGATGGAGGCCATCCGAGGGGGCGTCGCGAACATCTTCGGGGATGGGGCGAACCGCGCTGCCCGCGACTGCGTCCAGCTGCTCGCAGCGCTGATCGACGCCCCCGCGGTGACCCGGCCGGTGGTCGAGGGCAACCCGTGGTGCGGCGGGGGGTCACTCGGCGAGAAGGGAGAGCGTCAACGACTCCAGAAGCGTTGAGCGCCGCCGCCTCATCCGCCGGCTCTCCTGGGGGGCGGAAGCCGCCACACGATCAGGCCGGCCGCGGCGTAGGAAATCATGAACGGGATCAGCGCGTACGTGTAGCTCTGAGTCTGATCGTAGATCCAGCCGGTGAACACCGCGCCGGGGACCGACGCGATGCTCTGCAGCATGCCGATCCAGCCACGGATCGTGGCGAAGTTGCGGCGACCGAAGAAATCGCCGACCAGGGCCCACGTCACCGAGTTGATGCCCTCACCGCACGCGAACAGCATGGCGAAGAGGACCATGTGCCAGAGCGATCCATCGCTGTACACGAGCACGAGGAGTCCGAGCGCGCCCAGCAGCATCCCCGCGCCGCCGATCCTCTGCTTCGATCGCCAGTCGCCGAGCCATCCCATCAGCGGTCGCGTGACGACCGTGCCGAGCGCCGTCAGCCCCACGAAGACCGCGGCCGTGGGCTGGTCCAGTCCCTTCCACACCAGCAGCGGCACCAGGTGGACGGACACGCCGCTGTACGGGATGTTGCGCAGGCCATGGAACGCCGCCAGTCCCCAGAAGGCCGGCATCCGCGCTGCCTCGGCGGCGGAAAACTCCACGGCCCCGCCGAGGCGAAGGCCGGGGCCGACCGCGCCGGTCGCGTGAGAGCCCTCGCGATCGCCATCGGGCAGCAAGCCCATGCTCTCCGGCGAGTGGCGGACGAGCAGCACCAGCGGGAGCAGCAGGAGCACGACGAGGCCGGAGAGGAACGCGGCGGGGCGCCAGCCCAGGTTCAAGACCGCGAGCGCCACCAGCGGAAAGATCAACACCCCACCGATGGCCTGGCCGGTCTGGACGATCGACATCGCGAGGCCTCGCTTGCGACGAAACCAGTGATTGACCGCGGCCATCGTGGCCTGGTTGAAGCCGGCCTGGAATCCCATGGTCAGCGGGCCCATGAACACCAGGACGAAGAGGACGTAGCTGTGGACGAAGGACAGCAGCATGAACCCGAGCCCGGCCAGCGTGGTCCCGACGACCAGCATCACCCGCACGTCGAACCGATCGATGAGGTACCCGACGACCGGCCCTTCCAGCGCGGCCTCGAGCCGGGCGAGGGAAAAGGGCAGCGAGGTCGCGGCGCGACTGAGGTTCAGCTCGGTGAGCACCGGAAGAAAGTAGAGGGTGAACCCGGTGTTGAACGTCCCGCCCTTCACGGCGTCCTGGATGCATCCGATGATGACGATCCACCAGCCATAGAACAGGCGACCCGGGCCCTGCGAGAGGAGTCGCCTCACTTCGGGTTGAGAATCCTGAGCGGCGCTCCTTTGAGGTAGGCGGCGACGTTTTCGACGGTGTCCCGGTAGCGGACGCGGTACTGCTCCTCCGTGACGTAGCCCGCGTGAGGCATGAGCAGCGTGTTGTCGAGTCGCGTGAACGGATGGTCGGCGGGCAAGGGCTCCTCGTCGAAGACGTCGAGGCCCGCGCCGGCGATCGCGCGCGCCTCGAGCGCACGGACGAGCGCCGCCTCGTCGACGATGGGGCCTCGCGCGGTGTTGACGAGATAGGCGGTCCGCTTCATCACGCCGAGCTCGCGGGCGCCGACCAGCCCGCGTGTTCGCTCGCTCAGCTGGACGTGGATGCTGACGACGTCCGACCGCGCGAACAGCTCCTCCTTGGTGACGAGCTTGGCCCCGCACTGCGCGGCGCGCTCGGCGGTCAGGTTCTGGCTCCACCCGATCACCGACATCCCGAAGGCGGCGCCCACCCGGGCGACCGTCGCGCCGAGTCGCCCCAGACCAAGGACTCCCAGCACACGATTCGCGAGGCTCATGCCGACGGTCGTGCCCCATCGACCGGCGCGCGTCGCGGCGTCCTCGCGCGGGATGTGGCGGACGAGAGCCAGGATCAGACCCCAGGTGAGCTCGGCCGGCGGGCTCTCCGGCCCACCGGCGGTGCCGCAGACCATGACGCCCCGGTCGGTGGCCGCCTGGAGGTCGATGGCGGCGTTGCGCATCCCGGTCGTCACGAGCAGACGAAGATTCGGCAAGCGCGCAAGCAGATCGTGGCCGAAGGGCGTACGCTCCCGCATGCAGGTCACGATCTCGAAATCCCGCAGTCGATCGGCGACGGCCGCGAGATCGCTCAGGTGATCCCGGAAGACCTCGACGCGACACTCCGGGGCGAGCACGCTCCAGTCCGCCATCTGGAGCGCGACGCCCTGGTAGTCGTCGAGGATCGCGACCTTTCGCATCCGTGCCCGGTCAGTGCGCGAGCGGATCGGGGCGCAGCTGGAAGTGCACCACGATCGGCTTCTTCCCCTTGCCGCCCTCCATGAGCCACGGCGCCCGGTCGCCACTGGTCGTCCAGAGCCCCCGGCCCTTCCAGCCGGCGGCGGGGTCGTCGATGCGCCCGTCGAACCCCTTGGCGTAGAAGCCCAGCGGGTACGGCACCCGCAGCACGATCATCTTGCCGTCCTTGAGCGCGATCAGGCCGTCGTTGAGGTTGCCGGTCGACATCGGCACGTCCGCGCCGAGCCCGAACGTGTTGTGCTGATCGACCCACGTGTAGTAGCTCGACTCGGCGCTGTTCTCGCCGATGCCCTGGAAGCCGGGGCCGGGATACTGATAGAACGCCCAGCCCTCCGGACAGTGATCGCCGGTGGCCTTCGGTCCGTTGAGCGGGCCCTTGCACTTGCGCCGGTCGAAACTTCCGATGTGGCCGCTTCCCATCGACGCCCACACGACGCCCTGCTTGTCGATGTCGGCGCCGCGAATGCCGAAGTAGGGCTTCGGCACGTTGTAGATCTCCGCGAGCGTCGTGGCCGGCGGGTTGGACCCCGGAACCAGCCGCACGACCGCGGCGGTGCCGCCGAAGACGCCGACGGAGCCCCAGATCGAGCCGTCGACGGGGCTCGGCATCACGGCGTAGAAGTTGCCGGCGATGCGCTTGTCCTTGGTCGGATCGACGGGTTGATCGGGCTCCACGTAGTCGTCGCGCTTGCCGTTGCCGTTGGTGTCGAGGACGAGCGCGGTCCACCCCTGCGACTTGGCCGCGTCGCCCGTCTCGTCGAACATCCGGGTGTTGACCCAGCCGACCACCGGACCACCGCCGCTGGTCCACACCGTCTCGTTGGCGTCGTAGCCGAACTGCAGGTGGTGCGTCTGGAAGCACGTGTCGACGAACGTGTACTTCATGGTCTTCGGGTCGAGGAACGTGAGCGCGCGGTTCGTCCGCTCCAGCGGGAACAGCTTGGCGGAGGGATGGTCCGAGCCCGGCTGGCAGAAGCTCGGGTTCTTCGGGCCGCGCACGGTCGCCGCGAACCACACCCGTCCCTTCCGGTCGAACATCCCGTTGTGGTTGTTAGCCTTGGTGTCCCAGAGCTTCTCCTCGCCCCAGTACGCCGACGGCGCCATCGGCCGCTCGAGCGCGGCGTGCCCGGGGCCGAGCGCTTCAGGCGTGTCGGCGTCGCGCACGGGCGCCCTGAAGGTCGTGACGGTGTGCGTCCGGGGATCCAGGATCGGGTACTCGTCGGTCGCGTACTCGGGCGAGCCATACAGTTTGCCGTAGGCGTTCACCGTCGGGTAGCGCCGGTCCGAGGCGATCAGGTCGTGCAGGTATTTCTTCGGATCGCCCCACTCCCACGTCGTGACGACGATGTTGCGCTCGACACCCTGCGGCCGCGGCGGCTTGCTGTGCGGCAGCTCGCCCTTGGCGACGCGATCGGTCCAGTCGCCGAAGTACTTGAACGGCACGCCCCCGAGCACCTGCGTGAGCGGGTTCAGCATGAACGTGGCGGCCTGCCCCGACTGCACGCGACGGATCCACGCCCTTTCCCCGGTTTCGAATTGCCCGAGCGAGGCCGGGATCGTCCGCGTCGAGAGCTGGCCCAGCTGGTGGCAGCCGACGCACGAGCGGTTCTTCACGACGACGAGCCAGTCGCTCTGCGAGATGTTCGCGGGAATGTTGCTCTTGCCGCCGAACTGCTCGGCGTCAGGGATCTTCATCATCGAGTACCAGTAGATCGCCGGGTAGTACTGCGCCGCGGCGGCCGCGTTCGGCGCCGGCACCGCGCGCAGGTTCAGCGGCTTGCCGGGCTCGCCGTCGACCTTCGGCGAATCGATCAGGCCGTACCCGCGCACCCACACCTTGTAGGTGGCCTTCGGCAGGTCGGGGACCACGTAGCGCCCCTGGTCGTCGGTGACCACGATCCGCGCGAACCGGGTGGGAAGCTCGGTCGTCTCCGCGATCACCCACACGCCGGCTTCGGGCCCGCTCGGGCCCGTCACCACGCCGCCGATGTCGTCGGCGTCGATGCTCACTGTGGGCTGGGCGTCGAGGTTCATCACTGAACCGGCGCTGAGCACGGCGATCGCGATCGTCGCCAGGCCAAACCAGAGCGCCCCCTTCGTTCTCGTCATGGCACGACTCCTTTCAGTTGCGCGACCATCCCCAGCGCTGGCGACCGGATCATACCGCGAAGCCACCATCTACGACGGGCGACGTTGAGCCCCGGTCCCGGTTGCCGTATGGTGGCGAGAGATGACGCACACCGCCGAGGTCGTGATCGTCGGCGCCGGGATCATGGGCGTGAGCACCGCCTATCATCTGGCGCGGCTGGGCGTGCAGCGGGTGATCGTGCTCGAGCGCGACACCGTCTGCTCCGGCTCGACCGCGCTCGCCAGCGGCGGCATCCGTCACCAGTACGCCAATCGCCTGGGCATCGAGCTGACGACCCACAGCATCGTCACCTACGAGCGCTTCCGCGACGAGTTCGGCGTCGATCCGAACTTCCGGCAGCACGGATACCTGATCCTGATCGCGACGGAGGACGAGCTGGCGACCGCGCGGCGCAGCGTGGCGCTCCAGCGGAGCCTGGGCGTCGACGTCGAGCTGCTCGACGCGGCGGCGACCCGGGCGCTGTGCCCGTACCTCAACACCGACGACCTGCTCGGCGCCACCTACACCCCGCGCGATGGCTACGCCGACCCGTACCTCTGCGCGACCGCGATCGCCGCCCGCGCGCGCGACCTCGGCGTGATGATCAAGCAGCAGCACGAGGTCCACGGGTTCCTGCGCGATGGCGACCGCCTGCGCGGTGTCACCACCGCGGCGGGCGCGTTCGAGGCTCCGGCCGTCGTCATCGCGACGGGCGCCTGGTCGGGGGTGGTGGGCAAGCTGGCCGGCGTCGACATCCCCGTTCGCCCGCACCGGCGCCACAAGTTCATGACCGCTCCGTTTCCGGCGGAGCGGATCCCGGCGGCCACCCCGTTCGTCATCGATCCGCACCGGAACTTCTCCCTACGCCGCGAGGGGCCGGGGCTCCTGCTCGGCCACGGGCGCCGCGACGAGCCGGATGGGTTCAGCACCGAGATCGACCGGAGCCTCGAATCGCGCGTGGTCGAGCGCGCGATCCACCGCGCGCCGGTGCTGGCGGACGCCGCGCTCATGCGCGCGTGGGCGGGGCTCTACGAGATGACGCCGGACCAGACGGGAATCGTCAGCGCCGTCCCGGGCACCGAGGGGCTGCACGTCATCGCCGGCTTCAGCGGCCACGGCTTCATGCACGGCCCGATCGCCGGTCAGCTCATGGCCGAGATGCTCGTGCACGGCCGCGCCGTCACCATGGACGCGGCCGCGCTCGACCTCGCGCGGTTCGCGCGCGGCGAGGCGCACGTCGAGCCGCTGACGTTTGTCTGAGCGCGCCCGCGTCAACGCACGACGTTCGTCACTCGATCACCGTGCTGGCTCGGAGCAAGACCTTCGGCGGGATCGTCAGCCGCAGTGTCTTGGCGGTTCGAAGGTTGACGACCGTCTCGAACTTCCCCGCCTGCTCCATCGGCATCTCCGACGGCCTGGCCCCCCTGAAGATGCGGTCCACGAATCCCGCGGCGCGCCGCCAGACGTCCGGGAAGTCGACGCCGAACGCGAGGAGGCCGCCCGAGTCCGCGTATTCACGAAAGCCGATGCTCGGGAGCCGATGTCGCTCCGCCAGCCCCGCCAGCCGCGCCGCTTGCGCGACGAAGAGCGGGTCTTCGTACACCGTGACGGCTTCGGCGCGCGCCTTCACGATCTGCGCAAACGCCCCATCGAAGTCGTCCGGACTGCGGGCGAGCACCTGCACGGTGTCGACGCCGACCGATCGCGCCGTCTGGGCCATCGCGTCGAAGGTCACGACGTTCGACGGGTTCGTGCCATTCATCAGGACGGCGACGCGCTTGACGCCCGGCAGCGCCTCTTTGAGCATCTCGATGCGCTTGGCATTGAGCTCGGGGAAGAAGAATGTGGAGCCGGTGAGGTTCCCGCCCGGCCGGGCCAGACTCTGCACGAGACCGGTCGCGACGGCGTCGCCGGTCAACGTGACCACGATGGGGATGGTCGTCGTCGCCGCCTTCGCCGCCCGAGCGCCGGGCGTGCCGTGCGTGAGGATGAGATCGACGTTCAGGCGCACGAGCTCGACCGCAAGAGCGGGAAGGCGTCCATAGTCACTCTCGGCCCAGCGATACTCGATGGTGACGTTCTTGCCTTCGAAGTAGCCGTGTTCCCGGAGCCCCTCGCGGAACGCATCCATGAACGCTCCGTGCGACGTGCGCGAGGTCGTTCCCAGGAAGCCGATCCGCCAGACCTTGCCCGTCTTCGGCTCCTGCGCCCTGGCCGCGAGCGGCGGCGCGACGATACCGAGGACGACCATGCCGACGAATGCCCGTCGGGCGATCACCGGACGACTCGCGAGGACGCGGCGGCGCGAGATCGCGCGCTCGAGACGCGCAGGGTTCACGATGGCCCCTCGGCGGCCAGTATAAGGCGAATCTGCCGGCGCTCCGCCAGCGCGGGCGAGCGCCGATCGTCGCGTAAAATCCTGGCATGTGCGGGCGGACGTCGGTCGTGACCTGGCTCCTGCCCCTCGTCGTCGCGGTCGCCGCGCTCGCGATCGGCTGCAGCCGGGACGCGCCGCCGGCGCCCGTCGCGGTCGCCAAGGTCGCCGACATCGTCGACGTGAACACCTCGGGCGGCTTCGTGGACTCGGTGGCGCTGGCGCCGGATGGCAGCCTCGTGGCGACCGGCCAGCGGAACGGACCGATTCGACTCTGGGCCGCGGCGGATCCCAAACAGCCGATCGCCCTCGACGGACAGCGCCAGGCCATCGTCGACCTCGCGTTCTCGCCCAACGGCAGCCTGCTCGCCTCACTCGGGCGCGGCAAGGAAAGCGCCCTGCGTCTCTGGCAGCCGGGCGATCGCGTCGGCGCCCGAACGTGGGTGGAGGCCGCCGCAGTCCCCGTGGGCCGCTGCCTCGCGCTGCGCTTCGACGGCTCGGGCGCGCTCCTCGCGGTCATGTGCGAGCGCGAGGTCCTGCTGGTCGACGTCGCGACGCGGCGGGAGTCGTCACGTCTGTCGAATCCCCACAAGGAGGAGCTGACCGCCTTCGACCTGGTCCCGGACGGCACGAAGCTCTTGACCGCCGGCCACGAGGGCGACGTGACCGTCTGGGACGCGCTGGCCGCGACGCCGATCCGCACCTTCTCGGTCGGTCGATCGCGCCGCCCTGGTCGGCCGCCTCCCGGCCTGCCGGCGCCCGAGGTGTGGGCGGTCGTGGTCGCGCTGTCGCCCGATGGCTCGCGTGCCGCCGTCGTCACCATCGAGGGGACGGTCTACGTGTGGAACACCGCGACGGGAGCCGAGGTGCTCGTCGACGTCGATGCCGAGGCCGGCGGCCCGCCGGCCGGCTCGCTGAGGTTCGCCAGGGACGGTCGACTCCTCGCGCCGACTGGTGCCGGTACGGTCTGCGACTCTTCGACGTGTCGCGCAAGACGTCGCGAAAGGTCACGATGGGGGGAAAGGCGTACCATACGGTTGCCGTCACGAACGACGCCACGGCGTTCGCGGCGGTTACGTCGGTGCTGACGGGCAGCACGTTGACCTACGACGTCGAGATCTGGAAGATCGAGTGAGGGCGATATGAAGATCCGCATCGGAGTTGGAGCCGGCGCCACGACCTCGACGCCCGACACGCTGACCGAGCTCGTCACCGGGCTCGATCAGCTGGGCTTCGACTCGCTGTGGGTCTCCGAGGTGCTGACCGGGCCCCTGCTCGATCCGGTCGTGAGCCTGGCCTGGGCGGCCTCGCGCAGCTCGCGCCTGAAGCTCGGAACCACGATGCTCTTGCCCGGACGCCACGTCCTCAGGCTCGCCAAGCAGCTCGCGAGCCTCGACGTGCTGTGCCAGGGCCGGCTGCTGGTGACACTGGTCCCGGGGCTCACGTACGCACCCGAGCGCGACGCGATCGGCGTCGAGCCCAAGCAGCGCGGCGCGTTCATCGACGAGGCCCTTCCGCTGCTGCGGCGGCTCTGGGCGGGCGAGACGGTCACCCACGAGGGGGTGACCGGCAGCTTCCGCGACGTCAAGCTCTCGCCGCGTCCGGTGCAGCAGCCGCTCGAGGTGTGGCTCGGCGGCATGGTCCCCGCGGCGCTCGAGCGCTGCGGGCGGTTGTCCGACGGTTGGCTACCCTCGCAGTGCACGCCCGAGGAGGCGGCGGCGGGGCGCGCCGTCATCGAAGACGCGGCGGCGCGGGCGGGCCGCTCGATCAGCAGCGAACACTTCGGCGTGAGCATCGGCTACGCGACGGCGCCGATCGATCCGGCCACCGCGCGCGTGATGGCCGCCCGGCGTCCTCGCTCGCTCGAGCTGACACCGGTGGGGCTGCCGGCGCTGCGCGCGTGGATCGAGCGCTTCCTGGCCGTCGGCTTCTCGAAGTTCGTGGTGCGCCCGGTCGTCGCGCCACCGTCGTGGCGCGAGGAGCTCGAGGCGCTGTCGGCCGCCGTGGGAAATTTACAGACCTGATCAGCCGCCCAGAAACTCCTTGATGAGCGCCCGCGAGATCAGCTCCCAGACGTTGGGCGGCAGCACGGGCTGGACCGCGGCCGAGGTGTCGTCCGGGTCCTTGAACAGAAACAGCAGCTCGGTAATCCCGTCGGCGGAATAGCTCGGCCCGGGCGCAAACCCATCGCCGTCGCGGTCGATGTACGGATCGGTCGCGAGGATCGCGGCCAGATCGTACGGCGGCGCGTTCAGCCCGAGGGCGGCGTTCAGCTTCCCGAGGACGAAGTTCGCGATCAAGGCCTGGGCGGTGTAGTTCGGGTGCACGCCGTCGAAGCCGAAGCTGCTGCCGCGAATCCACTTGCGGCTCAGGACGGTGTCGCCGATCACGATAGGGGTCTCGCCGGTGAGCCCGGCGTTGAGGTAATCCGCGATCTCGACGACGTGGGCGTTCGGCCCGTAGGCGGTGGCCGCGCTCCGGATCGCGCCGTTGAAGGCGTCGATGCGGGCACGGATGTAGGCCTGCTCACTCTCGGAGAGCACCATGCCGTCCTGCTGCTGGCCGTTCGCCTCGAGAACCCCGTTCACGTAGTCCACCGAGTACCCCGAATCGAGCAGCGCGTACATGAAGCCGAACGTGAGCAGCGAGATCCGATCCCCCCGGGTCGGATCCGTGATGGGCTCGCCGGGCGGCGCCACCCGCTTGAAGCTCGCAGGCACCGTGTAGTCGGGGTTCAGCTTCCGGAAGTAAAACTCGAGATCCTCCGAGTCCATCAGGTAGCCGACCGAGCTGTAGTAGGGCAGGGTCAACAGGAACAGCTGCGCGGTCACCGCCGGGCTCACCTCGGACTTCAACCGCGCCAGCAGGTGGCCGTACTGCGCGGCGAAGTCCTCGACCAGGGTCAGGTTCCGGTCGATGGCCGCTTGCGTGTACGGCTCGAAGGAGAGCTCACCAGCCGCCTCGCCCTTGGCGAGCAGCGCGCGCGCCAGCGGCGTGAGCTCGGCGGCCACCTGCTCGAACGGGATGGGCAGGAACGAGGGATTCGAGCCGCCCTCGCCGAGCGCGGCGGTGCTGGAGTCGTTGTTGCCCACCCAGAAGACGACCACGGGCCGGCTCGTGCCGCCGTACTGGTTCATGAGCCAGACCGCCGAGTCGATCATCGAGGCCTTCTTCTTGAGCTTCACGTTGATCGGATAGAAGACCTTGTCGTACTTGTCCTCGAAGAGGGGCGGCAGCAGCACGTCGGCCAGGTACGCGTCGGTGACGTACGAGGTCTCGGCGCCGGCGCGCCGGTAGTACTGGATCCCCTCCACCGAGAAGGAATCGGCGCCGTCGACTCCGACGTTGGTCGGGATCTCGAACGGACGAATCCGGTTCTCCTGGTTGTCGAAGAGGGGCTGGGAGAACGTGAGCGTCGAGACCCCGGCGAGCGCGTCGGCGATTTTCTGGAGATAGGCGTGGAGCGTGTTGGTCGCGTTGTTCGTCGCGTTCATCGTTCCGTGCGTCAGGCTGTCGCCGATGCCGATCAGAAGGAGCTTCGGCTTTCCGGAATTCGTCGCCGGCCGCTCGGCCGCGAAGGCCGACGACGAAGCGAGCAGCATCGACAGGACGAGCGCGATCCACGAGTGACCGGGGCGGTGGGTCATGACGCTCTCCATAGCCTCGCGACCCGCGCCTTGTCAAGCACGCGCGGCGGCCGCACGCGCGGCGGCCAGCTTCTCGGCGCGCGCGCGAAGCGGCGGGGTGCCGAGCCGCTCCGACCAGGTCGCGAAGTCGTCGCGCGGCCCTCTCCATCGCAGCGCGTTCACGTCGGCGTCGATCGGGGCGTCCGTCCGGAGCACGGCGAGCACCCGGAACAGCAGCGCGAGCTTGCGTTGCCCGGCGAGGGTCTCCGCGAGCCGCGCCGCCCCGCGAAGGGCCACGGCCCACTCCGCGGCCCGCGCTGGAATGTCCTCGAGGTGCGGATAGCGCGCGAGCACCGTCGCCGCGGACCGGGCCCCCCAGCCCGGCAGCCCGGGGTAGCCGTCGGCGGTGTCGCCCACCAGCGCCAGCCAGTCGGGAATCGACGTGGGGGACACGCCGAACTTCGCGCGCACGCCCGACTCGTTGCGCAGCTCGCGCGTGCGCCGATCGAGCTGGACGACACGGTCGCCACGCACGCACTGCGTCAGGTCCTTGTCCGGGGTGCACAGGATGACCTGCTCGACGCGCGGATCGGCGGACGCCATCGCCGCCGCCGCGGCCATGGCATCGTCGGCCTCGAACTCGACCATGGGCCAGACGACCACCCCGAGCGCGCTCAGCGCCTCCTCCAGCGGCTGGAACTGGCCGTAGAGCAGCGGGTCGATCCCCTCGCCCGTCTTGTAGCCAGGCCAGAGCGCGTTGCGGAACGACTCGATGACGTGGTCGGTCGCGACGCCTACGTGCGTGGCCCCGCCCTCGAGCATCCCCAGGACCGACGCGACGACGCCGCGCACCGCGCGCAGCTCCGCCGGCGCGCTCCGGTCGAAGGCCGCCGACGGCGACATGAAGTACCGGAACAGCTCGAACGTTCCGTCGATCAGATGGACGAGCATATTTTTTTCATCGCCGCGCCTCGGCCGGTGGGGCCCCAGCCCCGCGACGGCCTGCGGCGCGCACTTTTCATCGCCGCGCCTCGGCCGGTGGGGCCCCAGCCCCGCGACGGCCTGCGGCGCGCACTTTTCATCGCCGCCCCTCGGCCGGCGGGGCCCCAGCCCCGCGACGGCCTGCGGCGCGCACTTTTCATCGCCGCCCCTCGGCCGGCGGGGCCCCAGCCCCGCGACGGCCTGCGGCGCGCACTACGGCCGGACGCCGGGCGTCTCCATGGTCATCCCGCGCGCGCGCCACATCAGGAACAGCTCGAGCTCCACGAGCTCGGGCGCGCCGTACTCGTACCCTTCCGCGCGGATCCCGACGAGACAGTTGCGCAGCCGCCGCTGGAGCGAGCCGAGGCTCTGCCATTCCAGCCGGTAGACCGGATAGCCGGTTGGATGCGCCTGCGGGATCGCATTACCGGCGAGCCGCCGTCCCCAGTTGTCGTCGTGACACTGGCTGCAGGCCAGGTTGAGCTGCCCCTGCCGCCGGTAGAACGCGGCTCGCCCGTTCTCGAGGAACGGCTGCGTGCGGGCGTCGACGACGACGTCGATCGGCAGGCCACGCGACTGGCGCCCCACGTACGCCGTCAGCGCCAGGAGCTCGCGGCTCTCGTAGGCGAGCGGCGGTGCGCGCTGCCGGTCGACGCGGCACAGGTTGATGCGCTGCTCGAGATTCACGGGCCGCTTCAACGCGGCGTCGAACGCCGGATAGCGCGCGGCCACGCCTTTCATGCCGGCGCTCGCGTCGCCGTGGCAGTCGGCGCAGGCGCGTCCGGCCGCACCGGTCTTCCGAGCCCAGAGCGTGCCGCCCTCGAGCACCGCGAGCATCCCGGGATTGACGGTGTCGTCGTCCTGCATCGCGCGCGTCTCGCGGCTCATGAAGTCGTAACCCGAGCGGCGCTCGGCCCGCGGGATCTCGCCGGCGAACGTCGCCCCGGCGAGGACCATCACCGAGAGCGCGGCGAGGCGGCGGGGGGCTCTCCCGCTCAATCGACCGAGATGGTGGTGGTTTCGGCCGCCGAGAAGCCGTTGTCGCCGGTCCACTGGAACGTGAGCGTCCCGCTCTCGGTGGCGACGGTCGAGAAGACGAAGAACGGATTGGCGGCGATCGCCGGATGGAGCTCGGCCCGGAAGACCTCGGTGCCGTTGTAGGTGCACACGAACTGCCGAATGAGCGTCTTGATCTCGATGATCTCGCCGCGTCGGGCTCGCGCCGGCACGTTGACGAGCGCGTTGGCCACGGCTACGCGTCCTCGAGACAGGCGGCCAGTGTCACCACGACCGCCGCGGTGGCGGACCAGAACGAGCCGTCGCTCAGCTCGCCGATCGCGGTCACCGTCTGGGTGTTGGCGAGGCGGATGCGAGTCGACACGCGCGCCTGACCGGCGCGCGGCCCGAAGCGGAAGCTCACGACGTCGGGCTGCGGGTTCAGCTCGGTGAAGATGTGAATCGCCTTCACGTGGTCGGCCGGGGTCATCGGGCTCTCGACGCTGACCGTGAGCGGCACGGTGTTGCCGTTCTCGGAGAGCGGCGGCAGTTCGAGCTTCACTCGGCCCTTCGAGACGCGGGCGGAGCCCACCACCTTTCGGATGGCGTCCTCCATCTCCTTCGGGGTCGCGTGCACGGGCGCGACCGTGATGACCGCCCCGAGCCCCAGCCCGGCCGCGGCGGCCGCGAGGAACTCGCGACGGGACCTCTCGCGGTCCATCAGTCCTTCAGCGTCGTCAAGAAGGCCACCACGTCCTCGATCTGCTCGGCGTTCAGGACGGGCTTGTCGCGCCACGCCGGCGCCACCCGCAGGAGCCCATCGGTTCGATGATACGCCGGCATGATAGTGGCCGGGTTGATTCGGCTCGAATCGACGATCCGCAGCCGCAGCTGGCCCTCGGACCAGCGCTTCCCGGCGCCCGCGAGATCGGGCGCGAGATTGCCCTGGAAGCGCTCCTCAGGAAACGGTCCGCTGTGGCACAGCAGGCACAGGCCGACCTGGCGGCTGGTGATGATCGCGCGGCCGCGCACCGGGTCGCCCTTGGCCCCGGTGAGCGACGTCGGGATCGAGTCTTGCGCGTTCGCCGGGTCGCCGCTCGCCGCGCCCAGCCCGCAGCAGGCGGCGACCAACACCGCGGCGAATCTCACCCGAACGCCTCGGTGGTGATCGTGCGGAACCACGCCTCGGCGAGCACCGCCTCGGCCTTTCGCGCTTCGCGCGGCGCGTCCGACGGGCTCACGCCGCCAGAACCGGGAACGTCGGCGAGCTGTCCGCCCGTGGGCTGGTAGACGCCGGCGACGGAGATCCCGTAGTCGGGCGCGACCAGGCTGTAGCAGGTGTTGATCAGCTTGGGGACGGACGGCGTGCCGCCGGCGACGAGCGTGGCCACCGCGGCAGCGCACACCTTGGCCTGAGAGTTCGCGGCGAAGGCCGACTTCGGCATCGCGCCGGCGATCGCGGCGTCACCGATGACGTGGATGCCGGCCTGCAGCTTCGACTCGAACGTGACCGGATCGATCGGGCACCAGCCGCTGCGGTCGGCAACGCCGGCGGCCTCGGCGATGCGGCCCGCCTTCTGCGGCGGGATGACGTTGGCCACCTTCGCCTGATGCTTGCCGAAGTCGGTCACCAGCGTGCTCGTCGCGGCGTGGACCGAGGTGACGTTGCCCCCCTTGGAGAGCGGCACCCACTCGAGCAGGCCCGGATAGAGCTCGGCCCAGGCGGCCTGGAACAGGCGCTGCTTCGAGAACGCGTCCTTCGCGTCGAGCACGATCAGCTTGGACTTCGGCTTCTTCGTCTTGAGGAAGTGGGCGATCAGGCTCGCGCGCTCGTAGGGCCCGGGCGGGCACCGGAACGGGTTCGCCGGCGCCGAGATGACGACGAGCCCGCCGTCGTCCATGCCCTCGAGCTGACGGCGCAGCAACAGCGTCTGCTCGCCCGCGCGCCACGCGTGCGGCATCTGGCCGGCCGCCGCCTCATCGTATCCCGGGAGCGCGCCCCATTTGATGTCGATGCCGGGCGCCAGCACGAGCCGGTCGTATGGCAGCCTGGCGCCGTCGGCGAGCGTGACCGATTTGCCCTGCGCGTCGACAGCGGTCGCGGTGGTGCGGGCGATGGTGATGCCGTCGGCGGCGACGCGCTCGTAGGTGAACCGCTGGGCGGAGAGCTCGCGCAGGCCGCCGATCACCGCGTTGCTGAACGGGCACGCGGTGAACGTCGCGTTCGGCTCGACCAGCATCACCGCGATGCGCGGGTCGGCCTGGCGCAGCGCGCGGGCGCAGCTGGCGCCGGCGAAGCCGCCGCCGACGACCACGACGCGGGGTCCACTCGCCTGGGCGCGAGCGCGACGCGGACCAAGAGCGACCGTGGCGGCCGCCGCGACGCTCAGCTCGAGAAAGTGTCGGCGGGTCGCCTTCACCGCTGCGCGGCGTACCAGGCGGCGATCGCCTGGATCTCGGCGTCCGTGAATCCCTTGGCGATGCGATCCATCACGGTGCCGGCTCGGGCGCCCGAACGGAAGTCCTGCATGGCCTTGACGATCTCGGCGCGGTCGCGACCAACGAGCCGCACGACGGGGGACTGAACGCGCGCCGACGAGGGATGACACCCCGAGCACGCCGCGGCGCCGGCCGGAGGCTCGGCCGATGCGACAGTAGCCGCCGCGATCGTCACATACGCGATCGCGGCGGCCAGGGTGCTACGCACGCTCTACACCATCGTGATGCCGTGGTTCTTGAGCGGGAACGTGCGGATGCGCTTCCCGGTCGCTCTAGCCATGGCGTTCAGGACAGCCGGCGCCGCCACGCAGATCGTCGGCTCGCCGACGCCGCCCCAGAACCCGCCGGAGGGCATGATGATCGACTCGACCTTCGGCATCTGCGCGATCTTCATCGAGTCGTAGGTGGTGAAGTTCGTCTGCTCGATGGCGCCGTTCTTCACGGTGCACTCTTCCATGAACACCGCCGACAGCCCGTAGACGAACGACCCGGCGATCTGCCGCTCGATCTGGGCCGGATTGACGGCGTGGCCCGGATCGGTCGCGCAGACGATGCGGCGGACCTTCACCTTGTCGCCGCCGGTGACGGACACCTCGGCGCACGCCGCCACGTAGCTGCCGAACGCCATCATGTGCGCCAGCCCTCGGTGCACGCCCTGCGGCGCCGGCTTGCCCCACCCGGCGCGGTCGGCCACCGCGTTCAGCACCGCGAGGTGCTTGGGATGCTTGGCCATCAGCTTACGCCGGAACTCGAGCGCGTCCTGACCGGCGGCCGAGGCGAGCTCGTCCATGAAGCATTCCAGGAAGATCGCGTTCTGGTTGATGTTCACGCCGCGCCAGAATCCGGGCGGGACGTGGGTGTTGCGCATGGCGTGGTCGATCAGGAGATTGGGCACGGTGTAGCCGAGCGTGAAATCGCCGCTCGGATCGAGGCCCTGGAACGTGGCGTTGTCCCGGCCGTCCTGGAGATTTTGCGGGAACACGGCGGACAGGATGGACTGGCCCGACAGCCGCATGTGCAGTCCGACCAGGTTGCCGCTCGCGTCGAGCCCGCCCGTCATCTTCGCCTGCATGACCGGGTGATACCGGCCGTGCGTCATGTCCTCCTCGCGCGACCACAGCATCTTCACCGGCGTGCCCGGGATCTGCTTGGCGATCAGCACCGCCTGCGTGACGTAGTCGTGGAAGGCGCCGCGGCGGCCGAAGCCGCCGCCGATGACCATGATCTTGTAGACCTCGCACTTGTCGGCCGGCAGGCCGGAAGCCGCCAACGTCGCCGCGAACGCGGCTTCGCCGTTCTGTGTCGGCACCCAGACCTCGCATTTGTCCGCCGTGAACTTGGCTGTCGCGTTCATCGGCTCCATCGGCGCGTGATTCAGGAACGGGTACGCGTACACCGCCTCGACTTTCTTCGCCGCGCCGGCGATGGCGCCCTTCACGTCGCCGACCTGGGTGCGCACGAAGGCCTGATCGGCGCCGAGGCCCTCCTTGAGCATGTCGGCGATCGTGGCGCTCGACACCTTCGCGTTCGGCCCCTCGTCCCAGGTGATCGGCAACGCGTCGAGGGCCTTCTTGGCCTCCCACCACGTCTCGGCCACGACCGCGACCGCCGAATCGCCGACCTGGACCACGTGCTTCACGCCCGGCATGCCCTTGACCTTGTCGGCCTCGAAGCTCTTTACCTTGCCGCCGAACACGGGGCAGTCCTTGATCGCGGCATTGAGCATCCCCGGCAGCTTGAGATCGAATCCGTAGACCTGCGCGCCGGTGACCTTCGTCATCGTGTCGAGGCGCTTCACCGACTTGCCGATGATCTTCCACTCCTTCGGATCCTTCAGCGTCACCTCGGCCGGCGGGGTCAGCTTCGCGGCGGCTTCCGCCACCTTGCCGTAGGTGGTCGTGCGGCCGGACGGCTTGTGCGTGATCACGCTGTTGGCGGCGCTGCACTCGGAGGCGGGTACGCTCCACGCATTCGCCGCGGCCTGTACGAGCATCATGCGGGCCAGCGCGCCGCCCTTGCGGACGTACTCGTTCGACTCGCGGATGCCCCGGCTCCCGCCGGTGGAGAAGTTGCCCCACGGGCGCTTGCGCGCGACGGACTGGCCGGGCGTCGGATATTCGGTCGTCACCTTCGTCCAGTCGGCCTCCAGCTCCTCGGCGACCATCTGCGCCAGACCGGTGAGCGTGCCCTGCCCCATCTCGGA
>QHSL01000025.1 GCA_003220435.1 Candidatus Rokuibacteriota bacterium
AACGGGCACGACGGCGGGAGCGATCGGCTGCCTCGACTACGTCGCAATGATGAAGGATCGTGGCGTCAATATCGTCGCGACCAACAACAGCTGGGGCGGCGGCGACTTCTCGCGCGGGCTGTTCGACGCCATCGCCGCCCACCAGCAACGGGGTATCCTCTTCGTCGCGGCCGCCCGGCAACTTCAGGCGGCAGGCAACGTCGTCCGCGCCGTGCACGTCAGCGAGCTCCGGGCGGCGATCGACAACCTTCGAGCTCGGACCGGGCTGGTGCGGTTCGACTGGATCGACGCGACGCTCGTGCCGGGCTCGACCGTCGTCCGGCGAGCCCACGTCGAAGAGCTGAGGTCGGCTCTGATCGCCGTCTACGAGGTCGTCGGCCGCCCGGCGCCCTCGTTCAGCGACTCCACGATCATCGGAGGAGTCACCGTCATTCGGGCCAGTCAGCTCGAGGAGCTCAGGAGCGCGGCGCGGGCCCTCGACTGACGCGCGGCGCGTTCGTTATGCGCGCCACATCCGCCAGGCCACGAGGCCGGCGAGCCACCAGAGCGCCACGATCGCGGCCGAGCCGAACGGAATCCAGACGAGCCACTCGGCGATCGCCTTCGCGTTATCGAGCCCGCGCGAGGGAATCAGGGCGCTCCACACGAGATAGCCGACCGGATAGCCCGCTCCGCCGACGGTGAGCAGGGCGATGATCATTCGCCGCGCCACCCCCGGACGGGCGAGCGTCGCCGCGACGGTCGCGGTGGCGATGACGACCAGCCCCATGCCCTCGGCGTGCAGGTGGAAGAGGCGCAGCCCGGCGTCGAACTTCACGAGCGCTTCGTCGAGGATGCGCTCGTCGACGTCACGCACGCCGACCAGCCCGTGCACCGTCGGTTGCGCCAGCATCGCGTTCCGCGCCCAGCGCGCCAGCTCGACCTTGAAGCGCGCCATCGACGCGCCCCCGACCTCGGCGCACACGATCGACAGCACACCGACCAGCAGCACCCACCGGGGCGGCATCCGCCACGCGAGTGGGTCGACGGCGCTCATGCGCGCCGGCGCGCCAGGACGACGAGCAGCCCGAGCAGGCCGGCGATTGCCGCCAGGCCGAGCGGCGTCAAGATCCAGCGCTCGGCGAGCTCGACGCCGCTGTCGCGCCCGGCCTCCAGCACGGCGGCGCCGTACACGAGATAGCCGAGCGGGAAGAGACCGCCCAGGGTGAGCAGGACGTAGAGCGCGCCGCGCGCGATGCGTCCGGGCACGGCGGAGGCCACCAGCGTGCTCGCGAAGAACAGGACGAGCCCGAGGCCTTCGGCGTGGAGGTGGAAGAACGAGAGGCCGGCCTCGGCGGCGAAGATCGCGCGGTCGCGCACCTCGTCGTCGTACTCGGCGGAGCCCGAGAAGCCATGCGCCCCCGCGTTGGCGGCGACGCGGGCCGCCGCGTAGCGCTCGATCTGCGGCTTGAGGCGCGACATCGCCGCGCCGGCGGTTTCGCCGAGCGCGATCACGACGATGGCGACGAGCACGACGGCGAGCGGCGGGCGCCTCACGGGGCCGGACATTAGCACCGGCGGCCTCCGTTTGTCATTACTCGCCGCCTGTGGCAAGGTTGGCGGGCCTATGCGGAGTGGGGACGCGTACGTCGCAAGCCTTCGAGACGGGCGAGCGGTGTATCTCGACGGCGAGCGGGTCGACGACGTCACCAAGCATCCGGCCTTCGGAGAGCCGATCCGACGCATCGCCGAGATCTACGACCGCGCGAAGGCGGCCGCGAGCGACCCCGCGCTGACCTACGCCGACTCCGTCACCGGCGCGCGCCGCTCCAACATGTGGCTGCCGCCGCGGTCGGCCGAGGACCTGGGCGCGCGGCGGCGCGCGCACCGCTTCTGGGCCGAGCCGTCGTTCGGGCTCATGGGCCGCACACCCGACCACGTGGCGTGCGTGCTCACGGCCTTCGCCGCCTGGCGCCACCTCTTCGACCGTGGCGGCGCCCGGTTCGGCGACAATGTCGTGCGCTTTTACGAGCGCGCCCGCGACGAGGACCTCTACGTCACGTACGCGATCGTCCCGCCGCAGGTGGACCGCTCGAGCCCCGCCCACCGCCACCCGGAGCCGTTCCTTCATCCGGGAGTCGTCCGCGAGACCAGCGCCGGCATCGTCGTCCGCGGGTCCCACGCCATCGCGACATCGGCGACGATGGCCGACTGGCTCTTCGTGTCCTACATCACCCCGCTGGTCCCGGGCGACGAGGACTACGCGATCTCCCTCGTGATGCCGATGAACAGCGAGGGGCTGCGCCTCTACCCGCGGCGCCCGTATGCGACGACCGTGACCAGCGTCTACGACTATCCGCTCTCGTCGCGCTTCGACGAGGTCGACACGACCGTCGTCTTCAACGACGTGCTCGTGCCCTGGGAGCAGGTGTTCATCTACCGCGACGTTGATCTGGTCAACGCGCAATTCCACGACTCGCCCTCCCACACCACGGCGAACTTCCAATCGCTCGTCCGGTTCGGCGTGAAGCTCGAGTTCATGGCCGGTCTGGCGATGCGGCTAGCCGAGATCCAGGGCGCCGCCGGCGACCCGAGCGTCCAGGCGACGCTCGGCGGCGAGATCGGGGCGCTCTGCGCCGCGTTCGACGCGCTGGTGAAGGCCGCCGAGCGGTTCCCGCTGATCACGTCGGGCGTGGCGCGACCGCACCCGCAGTACATCTACGCGGGTATGGCCCTCCAGCGGAAGCTGATCGTCGACATGATGCGCACGCTGCGCGAGCTTGCGGGCGGCGCCTTCCAGGCGGTACCGTCGTCGGACAGCGCCTTCACCAGCGCCGAGACGCGCGCCGACACCGAGCGCTACTACCAGTCGGCCGCCGCCGGCGCGCGCGAGCGGATCAAGCTGGTGAAGCTCGTGTGGGACTTCGTGGGCACCGAGTTCGGCGGCCGCCAGCTCCAGTACGAGATGTTCTACTCCGCTTCTCAGCCTGTCGTGAATCGCCGGATGTTCAAGTCTTATGACTGGGCCGCGGCGACCGCTATCGTCGATCGTTGCCTCGGGGAATACTAGTGCACTCGTGGGGTGGCGGGTGGAGCGGGCATGTGCGGGCGGGGTCGAGACGACCACGCGGCACGCGTGCGCTGCTCCTTCGCGGCTGGGCTCCATCTGGACGCGTTCTGTCCGCCGCCGCTTGGCGGGAACGGGTCCCTTCGACCCCGCCCGCACATGCCCGCTCCACCCGTCATCCCGTCGTGGTGCGCCAGATCCTGCGGGGCGCGGAGCGCTGATGGCGACGCTAGGGCTCGTCAACATAGGAGCGTTGGCTACGGGGATTCTCGCGGCTCCGCGGGCGGAGGTGGAGGCCATCCTCGTTCAGGATGGGCGGGTGGCCGCGATCGGCGCGTCGGCGCGCGTGGGAGCGGGAGGCGCGGACGTGGTCGTCGATTGTGGGGGGACGACGGTTATTCCGGGGCTCATCGACTCGCACTGCCATGTCGTCCTTGGGGACTACACGCCGAGGCAGAAGACCGTCGATTTCCTCGACTCGTACGTGCACGGGGGGATCACGTCGGTGGTGTCGGCGGGCGAGGGCGTGCACGCGCCGGGCCGGCCGCACGATCCGGCGGCCGCCAAGGCCATCGCGATCGCGGCCGCGAAGTGCTTCGAGCACTTCCATCCCAACGGAATGAAGGTCGTCGCGGGCTCCGTCGTGCTCGAGCCCGGTCTCACCGACGACGACTTCGCCGAGATGGCGCGGCACGGCGTTCGCCACGCGAAGTACGGCTTCGGCGGCTACGCCCAGCCGCGGGACGGCGAGCCCGAGGTTCGCCGCGCCCAGAAGCACGGTCTCTGCGTCATGTCCCACAGCGGCGGCACCTCGATTCCGGGCTCGAGCCCGATCAGCCACGACGTCCTGCTGCACTTGCGGCCCGACGTGTGCGGCCACCTGAACGGCGGTACGACGTCGCTCGACGAGGTCGGGATCGACCGGATCATCGCCGAGACCGGGATGGCGCTCCAGGTCGTCCAGGCGGGCAATCTCCGCTCGGCGCTCTACATCGTGAAGGGCGCACGGGAGGCGGGGGCGCTGGCGCGCGTGTGCGTCGCCAGCGACACGCCGACCGGCACCGGCGTCATGCCCATGGGCGTCCTGAAGAGCGTGTGCGAGCTCGCGTCGCTCGGCGACCTCCCGCCGGAGGTCGTCATCGCGCTGGCCACGGGCAACAACGCGCGCGCCTTCCGTCTGGCCGCCGGCACCGGGACGATCGCGGTGGGCGCGCCGGCCGATCTGGTCGTGTGCGACGCGCCATCCGCGTCGCTGGCCGGGGACGCGCTCACGGCCATCGCCCGCGGCGACATCCCCGGGATCTCCTGCGTCGTCATCGACGGCCAGGTGAGGATAGGGCGAAGCCGCAACACGCCGCTCGCCAAGCGTCTGGCATCATTCCGAGGAATCTCCCTCGCCGGCGTCGCGCACTAGCCCGATAAGCTACAATCTGTCGACGGCGCCCACACAGGCCTATCGATCACGAGCCCAGACGGCTTGACCACGCCAGGAGAAACTCCCGTGAAAATATACCGCGCCGGGGACGCGCTGCCCGGCGCTCTGGCCGGAGAGACGGTCGCCGTACTGGGGTATGGCAACCTGGGGCGAAGCGCCGCGCTCAACCTCCGCGACTCGGGCGTCAAGGTTCGGGTCGGCAACCGGGACGATGAGTACGCGGACCAGGCGAGAGCCGACGGTTTCGAGGTGGTCCCGCTTGCTACCGCGGCCGGCGCCGACATCGTCTTCGTGCTCCTGCCCGACGAAGTGAGCCCTGAAGTCTTTGCCCGTGACGTCGCTCCCGAGCTGCGGCCCGGCAGCGCCGTGGCGTTCGGCTCGGGCTACAGCTTGGCCTTCGGCCTCGTCCACCCGCCGGAGACGGTGGACGTGCTGCTGGTCGCTCCCCGCATGGCCGGCACCGCGACACGGACGCGGTATCTGGCGGGCCAAGGCTTCTGGGCGTGCATTGGCGTCGAGGCTGACCGAAGCGGGCGTGCTCATCGACGCATGCTCGGGCTGGCCGACGCCCTTGGCGCTCTCCGCACGGCTGCGCTCGAGATGACGGCCGCCATGGAATCGGCACTCGACCTGTTCGTTGAGCAGACCATCGGGCCGCTGCTCGGGACGGCGCTCATGATCGCCTTCGACGTCGGTCGAGAGGCGGGAATCCCGCCCGAGGCGCTGGTGATGGAGATGTACATGTCGGGCGAGATGGAAACGGTCTTCGCCGGTTTCAGGACGGCGGGGTTCCTTCGGGCCTCCGAGGACCATGGCCCGACCGCGATCTTCGGAGGACTCACGCGAGCCATCGAGATCGACCGTGAAGAGATGGCCACGCGGTTCCGCCGCGTGCTGGACGACATCCGAAGCGGCGCCTTTGCCGAGCGATTCCAGGCCGAGGCCCGAGCGGGCTACCCGCTGCTCAGCATGGCCCAGGCGCTCTTGCGCGGGGCCTCGCACATCACGGACGCCGAGGCTCGGCTCCGGTGCACGGCGGGTCTCCCCGACCCGCCGGCCGATCGGGTGTGAGCTGCTCGCAACCTGGGGGCGATTCGTCCACCGACGTCGCTGGATCGTCCTCGTCCTGTGCGTGCTGTCCTCGGGCATCTCCCTCTGGTTGATGCGCGGCGGAGGACGATTCGACAGCACGCTCGTTCCAAGCGAGACCGAATCGAGCCAGGCCCTGCACCTGATGCAGCGCGATTTACCCGCGCGCCCCCTGGCCTTCCACCTGATCTTCCAGCACCCGACGCTTCCCGCTTCGCACCCCACGGTCCAGGCCGAGGTCTCGAGATCGCTTGCGCCGCTGCGTGATCATCCGAGGGTCGCGGCGGTACGCACGGCATGGGACACCGCTCCCATGGACCCCGAGCGGGTTTCGCGAGACCAGCGCTTCACGCGGGTGTCCGTCGAGCTGCGCGGCTATACCTCGGCGGTGGAGTCGATGGTGTTCGCGGCCGAGGGAGGCGAAGCCTATGCCGAGCTCCGGCCGCTCGTGCGGTCCGACGTGCTCGCCGTGCTCGCGCAGGGCGCACTCGCCCTCCATCATGACTTCACGGAAACCACCCGCCGCGACGTGTGGCGGGCCGAGATGGTGATCCTTCCGGTGGTCCCGGTGCTGCTCCTCCTGGCCTTCCGCTCCGTGATGGCCGCTGCGCTGCCCTTCGGCGTCGGGTTGCTGGCCGTGGCCGGAGGTCTCGCGGGGACGATGCTGCTCTCACGCGTGAGCTCCGTCTCTATCTTCGCCACCAACGTCGTGACCATGGTCGGACTGGCCGTGGCCGTCGACTACTCGCTGTTCATCGTGAGCCGCTTCCGCGAAGAGATCCGCCACCGCTCCGTGGCCGATGCGCTGGGACGGACGCTGGAGACGGCAGGCGTTTCCATCTTCTTCTCTGGCCTCACGGTGGCGCTGGGACTGCTCGGTCTTTACGCGCTCGGGCTCGGGAACCTCGGGTCCATCGGCCTCTCCGGCACGCTCGTGGTCTCCTTCGCCGTGCTCTACAGCCTGACGTTCCTGCCGGCGTTACTGGCCGTGCTGGGCTCCCGTGTGGATGCGTGGCCGGTGTTCCGGACGCCCCGGAACAGGCCGGCGAGTGGCTTCTGGAGACGACTGACGGTGGTCGTCATGGCCCACCCCTGGAAGGTCCTGCTCCCGGTGGTCACGGCGCTCTTGCTGCTGGGCGCTCCGTTCACGCGCATCCGACTCGGCGCGACCGACGTCGGCATGCTGCCGCCCGGCGCCGAGGCTCGACGGGCCGAGGAGCTCGTGCGCAACGAGTTCCCCGGACAGGAGACGAACCGTATCGCCGTGGTTCTCGACTACGGCGACCGCTCGCCGCTCACGGCGCCGCGGATCGAGCGTCTCTACGATTACAGCCGGCGCCTCGCTCGCGAGCCGGGCGTGAGCCGTGTGGACAGCTTCGTGACGCTCGACCCCGCGATCACGCTGGGGCAGTACCAGATGCTGGCCGTCATGCCCGCGACCGCGCCGCCCCTGATCCAGGGCGCGCTCATGCAGACGATCGGCCGGCACATCGCGATCGTCGTCCTGCACACGCCCCACGACGCCGGGAGCGACGCGGCGCACGCGCTCGTTCGTCGGATCCGCGCCGAGCGCACGGTGGGAGACGCGCGCGTGCTCGTCACCGGCCACACCGCGTTCGACCTGGACTTCACCGGAATGGTTCGCGACCGCGCACCCGCCGCGGTGGCGATCATCGTGGCCGCGACCTGCGTCGTCCTCTTCGCGCTCCTCGGCTCGTTCCTGCTTCCCCTGAAGGCGGTGATCTTGAACTTCCTGTCCATCAGCGCGTCGTACGGCGCGCTGGTGTGGATCTTCCAGGATGGCCACCTGGCCCGCTGGCTCGGCTTCGCGCCCGGCCCGATCGAGAGCGGCACCCCGCTGATCATGTTCTGCGTGACGTTCGGCCTCTCGATGGACTACGGGGTCCTGCTCCTTTCGCGTATCCGCGAGGAGTACCAGGGGCGGGGTGACAACACGCTCGCCGTCGCCGTGGGGCTCGAGCGCACCGGCCGTCTGATCACGGCCGCGGCCGCCATCATGGCGGCGGTCTTCTTCGGCTTCGCGATGGCCGACCTCGTCGTGATCAAGGCCATCGGCATCGGCATGGGGATCGCCGTGGTCGTGGACGCCACCATCGTGCGCATGCTGCTGGTGCCGGCGACGATGCGGTTGCTCGGTCGCTGGAACTGGTGGGCGCCGGCGCCCATCGCCCGCTGGCACGCGCGCCTGATCCGCTGATACGCTGGAAGGAACGCCGGTGGGCCGGCAGAGGAATACTCGATGACGGAATCGTTGCGAGGCCCCGATCTGTCGGGGCTCAAGATCGACGACCACGCGCGCCGCGGCCCGAGCGGCCGTCGCTGGGTCCTGCTCAGCGCCGGGCTCGTGGCGCTGCTGCTGCTCGCCGGGGGACTCTACGCGTTTCTCCGCGAGGCCGTCGCCGAGGTGGAGGTCACGACGGTGCGCGCGGACAAGGGCGGTCGGCCGACCCTGCTGAACGCGAGCGGCTACGTCACGCCGCGCCAGCGGGCCACCATCGCCGCCAAGATCACGGCGCGGGTGAACGAGATCTTCGTCGACGAAGGCATGAGCGTCGAGCCGGGCCAGGTCCTGGCCAGGCTCGACGACTCCGACGCGCGGGCGCGCCTGGCCTCCGCGCAGGCCGATCGCGACGCCACCGCGGCGACCCTGGGCGACCTGCGGGTCAACCTCGAGAACGCCGAGCGCGAGGCACGGCGGGTCGAGGAATTGTGGGAGCGGCGGCTGGTCGCCGAGCAGGCGCGCGATCAGGCGCGCATGGCGGTGGACAGCTTCAAGGCGCGCATCGTGCTCGCCCGGGAGCAGGTCTCCGCCGCCGAAGCCCGGGTGCGGGTCGCGCAGCAGGACCTCGACAACTGCACCGTGCGGGCGCCGTTCGGCGGCATCGTCGTCTCGAAGGACGCGCAGCGCGGCGAGATGGTCTCGCCGGTCTCCGCCGGCGGCGGCTTCACTCGCACGGGCATCGCGACGATCGTCGATATGGCGTCGCTCGAGATCGAAGTCGACGTGAACGAGTCGTACATCGCGCGCGTCAAGACGGGCCAGCCGGTGACCGCGGTGCTCGACGCGTACCCGGACTGGCAGATTCCCGGCAAGGTGCGGACCGTGATCCCGACCGCCGACCGCCAGAAGGCCACCGTCAAGGTGCGCGCGGCCTTCGACAAGCTGGACCCCCGCATCCTTCCGGACATGGGCGTGAAGCTCACGTTCCTGGGTGACGAGCGGGCGGCGCCGCCGGCCGCCGGGCGCGTGCTGGTGCCCCGAACGGCGCTGCGTGAAGAAGGCGGCGCCGCGGCGGTCTTCGTGCACCGCGAGGGGCGCGTGGAGCGGCGTGCGGTGCGCCTGGGTCAGGCGCGCGGCAACGAGCACGAGGTGATCGCGGGCCTGTCGGACGGAGACCAGGTCGTCACCACCGGGATCAACGAGCTGCGGGACGGCCAGCCCGTGCGAGTGAAGCGTTGAGGCGCGACGACGAGTTGAGGGACCACGATAGTCACGATTGACGGCCGCGCGGTCGGCGAGAGCCTGATCCGCGCGCGCGGCCTCGGCAAGACGTATCAGCGCGGCGGCGAGCAGATCCACGTCCTCCAGGGACTCAACCTCGACGTCGACGCCGGCGAGTTCGTCGCGTTCATGGGGCCCAGCGGCTCGGGCAAGACGACGCTGCTGAATTTGTTAGGCGGGCTCGACGTGCCGTCCGAGGGCAGCGTCACGGTCGCGGGCGACGAGATCACCCGGATGTCCGCCCGCAAGCTGACGGCGTGGCGGGCGCGCCACGTGGGGTTCGTCTTCCAGATGTACAACCTGATCCCCGTGCTCACCGCCTTCCAGAACGTGGAGCTGCCGCTGCTGCTGACCGGTCTGTCGAAGGCCGAGCGCCGCCGGCACGTCGAGACCGCGCTCACGGTCGTGGGGCTGACCGACCGCATGCGCCACTACCCCCGCCAGCTCTCCGGCGGGCAGGAGCAGCGCGTGGGCATCGCGCGCGCGATCGTGGCCGATCCGACGTTTCTGCTCTGCGACGAGCCGACGGGAGACCTCGACCGCCGGAGCGCCGACGAGGTACTCGATCTGCTCGGCCGGCTGGCCGGGGAGTACGGCAAGACCATCCTCATGGTGACGCACGACCCGCTGGCCGCCGAGCGCGCGCAGGTCGTGCTGCACCTGGAGAAGGGCGTGCTCGTCGACACCGTCACGGCCGGGCGCGCTCGATGAAGTACGGCCACCTGATCCTGACGAACCTCTTCAGGAAGAAGACTCGAACCGCGCTGACGGCGGGCTCGTTCGCGGTGGCCCTGTTCCTCTTCGGCATCCTGGCCGTCGTCCGCGGCGCGTTCCAGCAGGGCGTGGACGTGGCGGGCGCCGACCGGCTGGTGGTGGTGAACCGGGTCTCGATCATCCAGCCGCTCCCGCTCGCTTACCGCGACCGGCTCGCCCGCATTCCGGGCGTGACGCAGGTCACGTTCGCCAACTGGTTCGGCGGCGTCTATCAGGACGAGCGTAATTTCTTCCCGCAGTTCGCCATCGATCGCGAGACGTACCGACAGATGTACCCGGAGTTCGTGATCCCCGACGACCAGTGGCAGGCGTTCCTCGGCGACAAGGAGGGCGCGGTCGTGGGCGCGGCGCTGGCCGAGCGGTTCAAGTGGAAGCTCGGGGATCGCATCCCGATCAAGGGCACGATCTTCGCGGGGTCGTGGGAGTTCAACGTCCGCGCGATCTACAAGGGCCGCCGGGTGCAGGACGACGAGACCCAGTTCTGGTTCCGCTGGGACTATCTCGACGAGCGCAAGCAGTTCCGCAAGGGGAACGTGGGCTGGTACACGGTGCGCATCGACGATCCGGACTCCGCGGTGCGCGTGGTCAAGGCGATCGACGAGCAGTTCGCGAACTCTCCGGCGGAGACCAAGACCGACACCGAGAAGGCGTTCGCCGCGTCGTGGGTGAAGCAGATGGGCAACATCGAGCTCCTGATCACGACCATCGGCAGCGTCGTGTTCTTCACGCTCCTGCTGGTCACCGGCAACACGATGGCGATCGCCGTGCGCGAGCGGACGCGGGAGCTGGCGGTGCTGAAGGCGGTCGGCTTCTCGGACGGCTTCGTGCTGGTTCTCGTCATCGCCGAGACGGTCGTCGTGGCTGCCGTCGGCGGCGGCGTCGGCCTGGGGCTCGCCAAGCTTTTCACGCTGCGCGGCGATCCCACCGGGGGCCTGCTGCCGTTCTTCTACCTGCCGGCGAGCGCGATCGCGAGTGGTCTGGCGCTCGCGCTGGTGGTCGGGCTGTTGGCGGGGATTCTGCCCGCGTTCTCGGCCAGTCGTCTTCGCATCGTCGACGCGCTCAGACGGATCTGACGTGGCGGTGCCGCTGATCTACAACGTGCGCAGCCTGCGAGCCCGGTGGGCCTCGACGGTGGTGGCGGTGCTCGGCATCGCCGGCACCGTCGGCGTGTTCGTGGCCATGCTGTCGCTGGCCCGCGGCTTCGAGGCGACGCTGATCGCGTCGGGCTCGCCGCGCAACGCGATCGTCCGGCGGGCCGGCGCGACCTCCGAGATGGACAGCAGCGTCGTCCTGGACCAGATCCGCGTCATCGAGGACGCGCCGGGGATCGAGCGCGGCACCGCCGGCGCGCTGGTGAGCCCCGAGGTCGTGGTGGTGGCCGCCTTCCCGCTGAAGGGTCGGGGCACCGAGGGCAACGCCCAGGTGCGCGGCGTGTCGCCGAAGGCCCTGGCGGTGCGACCCACGGTGAAGATCGTCACGGGCCGGTTTTTCCAGCCCGGGCTCACCGAGCTGGTTGTCGGGCGCAACGTCGCCGGCGCCTACGACGGTATCGACCTCGGCAAGACGCTCAGGTTCGGCGGCGCGACCTGGGTGGTGGTTGGCGTGTTCGACTCCGGTGGCACCGCGTTCGACTCCGAGCTCTGGTGCGACACGTCCGTGCTCAATCAGGTGTTCCAGCGCCCACAGTCCCTGTTCCAGTCCGCGACGGCGCGCCTGTCCTCGCCGGACGCGCTCAACGGATTCAAGGATGCGCTGACGTCCGATCCCCGTGTGACCGTGCAGGTCGATCGCGAGGTCGACTACTACGCCAAACAGTCGCGCCAGCTGACCACGCTGATCACGGTCCTCGGCACGATCGTCGCCGTGGTCATGGGCATCGGCGCCGTCTTCGGCGCGCTGAACACGATGTACTCGGCGGTCTCGGAGCGCGCGCGCGAGATCGCGACGCTGCGCGCGCTGGGCTTCGGCAGCGGGAGCATCGTCCTGTCCTTCGTGGTGGAGTCGCTGTGCATCGCGCTCGTCGGGGGCGTCCTGGGCTGTGTTGTCGTCCTTCCGCTGAACGGGTTGACGACGGGGACCATCAACTGGCAGACCTTCTCGCACCTGGCCTTTGCGTTCCAGGTCACGCCGCTGCTGCTGACGTGGGGGATCGCGTTCGCGCTGCTGATGGGGCTCGTGGGTGGGGTGCCGCCGGCGGTCCGCGCCGCTCGCGCGCGCATCGCGGTGGCGCTGCGGGAGCTCTAGCTATCAGAAACCTCTTGTAGCGCTCGTCGAGGGGCGCGCCTCATGATGACCCTCCGGTCGGGGACGTGAGCGCTTCTCGAAGCGCCAGTGGATGCAACACGTCGATCGCGTAGCGCACGTCGAGCCGTTCCCCCAACCAGCCTGGTGTCAAGGCATGCGAATGCAGCACGAGCCCTGCTGCCTTGTTTTGCGCGCGTAAGACCCTCAACGCATCGTACGAGATATCGATAGGAGGAGGAACCTCCGGGAAGACGCGCCCGTCGGGACGGCGGAACTGAAGCTCGCCATCGGCCTGGCGAGTGACCTGATAGCCCTCTTCGTGAACGGCGCGGTGGTGGCGACGGCAGAGCATCGCGAGGTTCGAGAGCGTTGTTGGCCCTCCCTGAGCCCAGTGGCGGATGTGATGCCCCTGGCCGAAGCGCACGCCGCAGCCCGGGAAACGACAGCCGCGGTCGCGGTGGTGAAGCGCACGACGCAAGGCTGGCGGAATCGTTCGCGTCCGGGCGGCTACTTCCACGACGCGGCCATCGCGGGCGTGCTGCATCACCACGCGGCTGGCATCGCACGCCAGGCGCCGGGACGTTTCCGCGGAAACGTGCTCGCCGCTTTGGAGCACGGATTGGCCGGGCGCGTCCGGATCGGCGAGCGCCGGCGCGTCGACGTGGACGACCACCTGGTAGTGTTCGCCCGGGGCGCCGGGGTCGATTCCACGGTGGAGTGCCGTCTCGGCGAGCAGCGCTAACGCGTCGGCCTGTTGCTGCTCCATCGTGGGTGGTTCTTGAGCGGGCGTCGGTGCGACCGGGGTTTCCACGATCCGCGGTTTATACAGGGCCTCGCGCGCGGCGTTGAGCGCCTGGATGAAGAGCTCGCCAACCTCGGGCTCGAGCCTGCCGCGGACTCTCACCATACCGTCGTCATCGCGATACACATGTAACGTCCGGCTCCGATGGCGCGTGGCCGATTCCCGCGCTTCAGCGTCGCGATCCACCCGTCGCCATCCGCGCACGATGCGCTCGACGTGCTCCGCCGTTCCAGCACGCCCGACACTCAGCAGCCGCTCTTCGGTCTCTGGCGTCGCTACGCGGGTGAGCGCCCGGACCTTGGCATAGGACAGCTCGCCACGCGTGAGGGCGCGGGCGAGGCGTGGCAGGGTGCCGAGCGCCCGAGCGACGCGCACCTTCTCACGCGCGGCGCCCGGGTCGAGGCCGACGCGCCAGCTCGACCAGTGGGCGCAGGAGGTGAAGCCGTTGCCCCAGCCACCACGCGCGTCGAACGCGCGGATGAGATCGAGAAGACGCGCGGTAGCGGCTTCGAGGTGCGCCGAGAGCTCGGCGATCTCGTCGCCGAGGCGATCGAGCTCGGCGCTGGGGCCGCCCAGAGTGGCGCAGGCGGGAGTACGCACGTTTGTGGCGAGCACGTTCATAATGAGTCGCCTCCGGCTGAGGCGACTCTACACCGCGGTTTCGAAGCCACCGCGGAGGCGCCACGCGCTGCGATCGACACCCGATCTACTTTTTTCGCGACGCGCCGACCCGCCGTGCGTCTCTGGTCTTCCGCGCAACGCCGGGGCGCGATTCATGGCGTGTTGCTGACCGGCGGCGATTGCTTACGCGAAAACCTGTCAAGTAGAATTCGCTAGCGAAGCGCCTCGCGCGCCGCTTCGCCGTCGACATTCGGATACACCTGGCCGCGCCGCTAGTTCGCTAATGTCCGCCGAGGCCCGGAATCGACAGCAGCAGATGGAGCATGCCGCCGAGCTCGTTCAGTCGCCGCACGTCCCAGCGCACAAACGCCTGGCGCTCCTCGTCGCTGAGATCGGCACCGGCCAGCGCAGTCGCGGGATCAGAGCGAAAGCGATCGCGGAAGGCCGCGTCCTTCTTCAACCGATAGAGGATCACATTCGTGTCGTAGCGGCTCATACGTAGCGGCTCATGCCACGTCCCACTCGAGGGCGGCCGCTTCCATCAGCTTGACCACGCGCCGGTCGAAAAGCGGATCCGATTGACCCACGCGCGCCAGCGAGAGCTCCGGGAAGTGGCTGAGCCCGCCGGTGGCGATGACGGCCACCTTCCATGGGCCGTCGGCGACGACGCGGGCGATGTGCCTGCCCGCCGCGAAGCAGCGCTGCGCGGACGGCTGTGGCGCCACGAAGCAGTTGACCCAGAACGGCACGAGCGGCGGTACCGGTCGGTCGCCGTAGAGCGTCGAGACCGGGCTCAGGAACGCGTGGTCGAGCGGCGCCGACCACGACGCCGCGAAATCGAAGGCGGCGTGCATCCCCTGCTCCAGAATCGCGTTCGCCAGGTCCTCGTGGACGGGGTAGCGCTCGGGCAATCCGTCGAGGGCCCGATCGAACTCGATCGCGTCGTCCTGGACCATGCGCTTCACGGAGCGCCCGACCCGGCCGCAGAGGGCGGGGACCGCGTCGAACGA
>QHSL01000097.1 GCA_003220435.1 Candidatus Rokuibacteriota bacterium
GACGTGCTCGGCAGCGACTACATCAAGCTCGTGCGCCTCAAGGGCGTCCCCGAGGCCGTCGTCGTCGCCAAGCATGCGCTGAAGAACTCGATGATCCCCGTGCTGACCTTCGCGGGCTTGAATCTGCTGATCATGGTCAACGTCGCCGTCGTGATCGAGGTCATCTTCAACTGGCCCGGCGTCGGCCAGCTCCTCTACGACGCGCTGAGCAATCGCGACTTTCCGATGGTGCAGGGTGTCGTGCTCATGTCAGGGCTGATGATCGTGCTGCTCAACTTCACGATCGACGTCCTGTACGGGTACGTCGACCCGCGCATCAGGCTCTCGCGCTAGGCGGGGAGGCAAGGTCATGGCGACGATCCCGATCGGAGCCGAGGGAAGGATCGCAGCCGTCCGCGCCGCCCGACGCGGCTATCGCGTCCTCCGCGAACTGCCGATGGTGCCGCTCGTCGTCCTGACCGTCCTCGCCGCGGTGGCCGTGCTGGCGCCGGTCCTGGCCCCGCACGGGGAGCTCGACCCGGTGAAGCCGACGCGCGAACAATGCGTGGCGAAATTCGGCGCAGCCGACTGTCCCTACGTCGACAACGCGCCGCCCTTCTGGTCGGCGGGCGGAAGGCTCGACACTCCGCTCGGCACCGACTTTCTCGGCCGCGACGTGCTCAGCCGGCTCATGTACGGCGCGCGCATCTCCCTGATCGTCGCGCTGACCGGCACGCTCTTCGCCGGCGCCATCGGCACCGTGCTCGGCGTCCTGGCCGGCTACATGGGGCGGTGGTGGGACCAGATCATCATGCGAATCACCGACGCCTGGCTGACCTTGCCGTCGCTGGTCTTCGCGATTCTCCTCTCGAGCGTCCGCGGACCGGGCCTGTGGAACGTGGTCCTCATCGTGGCGCTCGTGTTTTGGAGCCGATACTCGCGCGCGGTGCGCGGCGAGGTGCTCGCGCTGCGCGAGCGCGACTTCGTGAAGCTCGCGGAGATCAACGGCATCGGCAAGCTCACGATCGTCCGGCGGCACCTGATCCCGAACGTGATGAACACGGTCATGGTGCTCTTCAGCCTCCAGGTCGGCGTGGCGGTGATCATCGAGGCGTCGCTCAGCTTCCTCGGCGTGGGCGTCCCGCCGCCGGAGCCGTCATGGGGCCTCATGATGGCCCAGGAGCGGGAGTCGTTGCTGGAGGGCCGGTGGTGGCTCGAGGTCTTTCCCGGCGTCTGCATCACGATGCTGGTGCTCTCGGCCAACATGCTCGGGGACTGGCTACGCGTCCGCCTCGATCCGCAGCTGCGTAACCGGTAGAGGAATTCCATGGTCAAGAACGCCTTCGCGATTCTCTCCATGCTGACACTCACGTGCGGCGTCGCCTGGGGCCAGAGCGCGGCGCCCGCGGCCAAGCCGATCCTGTCCGGGCCGCTGGCCAAGCTCGACATCAAGGACGCGCAGACCGCGGCGAGCCGGGGTACGCCGAAGGGAACCTTGAACATCGCGCTGCACTTCGGGATCGATCCCGGGTGGTTCGATCCGCTCGGGTACTACGGCGCGGCCCACCAGTTCTACTACCTGGTCCACGACGCGCTCATCAAGCCGATGCCCCAGGGAGAATTCACGTACAGCCTGGCCGAGCGCGCCGAGATGTCCGCGGATTTCCGGCGGGCGGCATTCCGGCTGCGCCCGAATCTCAAGTTCCAGGACGGCCATCCGCTCACCACCGCGGACGTCAAGTGGACCTACGAGAACTATCGCGGCCTGAACTTCAAACCGCTGCAGGACAAGCTCGAGAACATCCAGATCGTCGACGACCGCACGATCGTCTTCCACTTCAAGGCGCCGTTCGTCGAGTTCTTCGACCTGTACAACGGGTACGGCAGCGGGATCGGCTGGATCGTGCCGCGGCACTACTACGAGCGCGTCGGCAAGGACGGCTTCAAGGCTCGCCCGATGGGCGCCGGCCCGTTCAAGTTCGTGAGCCAGGAGGCCGGCGTGCAGGTCTCGTTCGAGGCGTGGGACCAGTACTGGCGGCGCGCGCCCGGCGTGAAGACCATCAACGTCAAGGCGATCCGGGATCTGGCCGCGCGCATGGCCGGGCTGGAGACCGGCGAGCTCGACGTCGCCTACGGGATGACCGGCAAGCTGCTCCAGCGGGTGATGGCAGACCCCAAGCTGCGCTGGGATCCCAACTTCACCGCGCCCTGGCACCTCGTGTTCCCCGGTTACAACGAGTCCGCGAGCCCGTTCCACGACCAGCGCGTTCGCCAGGCGGTCAGCCTGGCGATCAATCGCGCGTTCCTGGTGAAGCAGGAGACGCAGGGCATCGGCAAGCCGTGGGGCAACTGGATCAGCCACGAAACGCGGGACGCGCTGCGCGGGGACGGGACGGACTTGCCGGTGCCGGCGTACGACCCCGCGAAAGCCAAGCAGCTGCTGGCGGAGGCAGGCTATCCGAACGGGTTCGACTTCGACTGGTACGTTCCGTTCGCGCCTTACTACGACATGGCCGAGCGCGTCCTGAACGACCTGCGCGCCGTCGGCCTCCGGTCCAAGCTGCAGATGCTCGATGCGCCGGCCTACATGGCGCAGACCAGCAAGGGGCGCAAGGGCTTTCCGGGCAACCGCACGATCGTCCAGCGAATCGACCCGCGGCCCGGTGGCGCCAAGGAGCTGATTCGCCTCTACGCGGTGTGCGGGGGGCAGGCCTCCTACATGTGCGAGCCCAGGATCGAGTCCTTGTGGACCCGGCACGAGGCCAGCATCGACGTGGCCGAACGGGATCGACTGTCGAAGGAGATCCAGCGCGTCATCATCGACGGCTACTATCTGGTTCCGCTCTACCTCCAGCCCTTCGTGCACGCCGTCACCCAGAAGGTGCTTCCGGAAGGCGAGGCCGTGCACCGCTACTGGGACACCCTGAACGCGCCGTTCCCGTGGCCGTGGGAAGTCTGGGAGGTCAGGGGATAGCGTGGCCGCGCTGCTGCGCGTCGAGGACCTCCGGACGTACTACGTCGGGTTCCGCGGGACGCGCGTCGTGAAGGCGGTGGACGGCGTCAGCTTCTCCGTCGAGGCCGGCGAGACCTTCGGCCTCGTCGGCGAATCCGGATGCGGCAAGACCACGACCTGCCACGCGATCGTGCGCCTGCTCGCGCCGAGCGCCCGCATCGTGAGCGGCCGCATCGAGCTCGAGGGCGAGGACCTGGTGACGAAGAGCCAGGGGGAGATGCGGCGGATCCGCGGGCGGCGCATCGCGACGATCCTCCAGGACCCGATGGCATCGCTGGACCCGCTGTTCTCGATCTACGATCAGGTGGCCGAGCCCGCCTACTACCACCAGGGGCTCCGAGGCCGGGCGCTGCGCGGGCGCGTGAGGCAGCTGCTGGACGCCGTGCGGATCCCGTCGCCCGAGCTGCGCATGAAGGACTATCCGCATCAGATGAGCGGGGGGATGCGCCAACGCATCGTCGGCGCCATCTCGCAAGCCGGCGGCCCGCGCATCATCATCGCCGACGAGCCCACCACGAACCTCGACGTCACCATCCAGCTCCAGTACCTGACCCTCCTGAAGGACCTCCAGCGCGCGACCGGCGTCGCGCTGATCTTCGTCACACACAACCTCGGCATCGTCGCCAAGATGTGCGACCGGGTCGCGGTGATGTACGCGGGAAAGATCGTGGAGCTGCAGTCGGTCCGGGGCCTGTTCTACCGTCCGCGGCATCCGTATACCAGGGCGCTGCTCGACTCGATCCCGAAGCTCGGGGTCAGGCAACCGCTCTGCGGCATCCCGGGCCAGCCGCCGGATCTCGCCGATCTGCCCCTTGGGTGCAGCTTCCATCCCCGCTGCGCGCGGGCGATCGACCGCTGTCTGAGCGAGGAGCCGAAGCCGGTCGCGCTGAACGGCGAAGGCAGCGTCCGATGCTGGTTGCCGATCGGAGACGCGGCGGCGAGTGGATAAGCCCCTCCTCGAAGTGCGCGACGTCCAGAAGTATTTCCCGATCGCGGGCTCACTCTTCGGCGCGCGCCGGGCTCTGGTCAAGGCCGTCGACGGGATCAGCTTCACGATCGATGCTGGGGAAACGCTCGGCCTCGTGGGAGAGTCGGGCTGCGGCAAGACGACCACGTCGAAGCTGGTGCTGGCGGCCGAGACGCCGACGGCCGGCAGCATCGAGTTCGAAGGGCGCAACGTCGCGCAGCTCAAGGGCCCTGACCTGAAGGACTATCGGCGGAAGGTCCAGGTCGTGTTTCAGGACCCGTACAGCTCGCTCAGCCCCCGCATGCGCGTAGGCGACATCATCGGCGAGCCGATCAAGGCGCACGAAGGCGTGTCCTCGGCCGATGTGCGGGCGCGGGTCGCCGAGCTCCTTGAGCTCGTCGGCTTCCGCCCCGACGTCGCGCGGCTCTTTCCTCACGAGTTCAGCGGCGGCCAGCGCCAGCGGCTGGCGATCGCGCGCGCGCTGTCGACCAAGGCGCGGCTCGTCGTGCTCGACGAGCCGGTGTCGGCGCTCGACGTCTCGATCCGCGCCCACATCATCAGCCTGCTGGAGTCGATCCAGGCGAGGCTCGGCGTGAGCTATCTGTTCATCGCCCACGACCTGGCAGCGGTCGCGCATCTGAGTCGGCGCACGGCCGTGATGTACCTGGGCAAGCTCGTCGAGGTCGCCGAAAGCCTCGAGCTCTGCGCCCGGCCGCTGCACCCCTACACGAAGGCGCTCTACGCAGCCTCGCTGCCGTCGCACCCGGACGAGGCGCGCGAGGAGATCGTGCTCAGCGGCGAGGTGCCGAGCGCGATCGACCCGCCACGCGGATGCCACTTCCACCCGCGCTGTCCGTTCGCGATGCCCCGCTGCTCGGAGCAGGAGCCCGCGCTGGTCGAGCTCTCGGCCGGCCACCGCGTCGCCTGCCACCTCTACTGAGGGCGAGCGCTATCGCCGCCAGCCCACCGGCTGCGGCCGGTCCTCGTACCGGTCGCGATGGCGCAGCCAGTCCATCGGGTACGGTAGGCCCTTCTCGTCGCGGCCCTTGGGCACCAGATCCAGCAGGTGGTAGGCGCCGTTCAGCATGTCGAGCCCGCGCGCGTAGCACGAGTACGTGTGGTAGATGGTACCGTCGGCGTCCTGGTAGAACACGCTGACGCCCGGGCGCTCGGCGACCGGGAACGAGCCGACGGCGTAGTTGTAGTACGCCCGCTTGGTCTCGAGCTCCTCGGGCGTGGCGGTGACGTAGTAGTCGCGATTGAAGTCCGTGTGGAACGATGACACCCACTTGACGCTCCAGCCCATGCGCTTCTGGTACGCCTGGAGCGTCGGCAGCGGCGCCCGCGAGACGAGCACGAAGCTGACGTCGCGGTGATTCAGGTGCACGTCGACGCCGTTGAAGTTGTCGGTCCAGAACGAGCAGCTCTTGCAGCCCTCGTCCCAGCTCGGGTCGAACATGAAGTGCTGAACGATCAGCTGACGGCGCCCCTGGAAGAGGTCGCCGAGCGACTCCTTCCCGTTCGGCCCCTCGAACGTGTAGGTTTTCTCGACCTTCTCCCAGGGCAGATCGCGCCGCGACTGGCTCAGCTGATCGCGGAGTCGCGTGAGCTCCTTTTCCCTGGTCAGGTGCTGCTTGCGCGCTTCGATCCATTCCTCGTGCGACACGATTCGGTGCGTGGTCATCCGGCGCCTCCTCTCTGCATTCCTCTCAGGCACGGCCTCAGCGCGAGCGGTGCTGTCCGGAGCTCGGGCGGGCGACTAGGAGCGGAGCGTCCAGACCGTGCCGTCGGCGGTGTCGCGCAGCTCGATACCGGCGGCGATCAGGCGGTCACGGACACGGTCAGCCAGCGCGTAGGCCTTCTCCGTCCGAAGCTCGGCGCGCAGCTTGATGAGTCCCTCGACCAGGGGCGCCAGCAGCTCCTTCGGGTCGCGCAAACCCTGCGAGGCGGCCTCGCCCAGGCGATGCACGAGCGAGTGGAGCACGGCGCGGGCGCGGTCCGGCTCGTCCGTCTGCAGCGTGTCGGCCGACCAGTCGAGGATCGCGCGGTCGAGACTCAAGATCGCCTCGACCGCTTCGGCCGACCGGCGCGCCGCGAGCGCGCCGGCGAAGCCCTGCTCGAGGCGCGCCGCCTCGCCCAGCAACGGCGAACGCGTCGGTGCCGCCTCGGTCGGTGCCGCGGCGTCTCGTGGGCCTTCGCCGGGGGCCGGGGCGGCGGCCGGGGTCGGGTGGGCCTGGCCGCGCGCGGCCTCCGAGAGCGCGGTGAACGGCACGCGCGTTCCCGCGGGGAACACGTGCGAGTGCTCGCGCCGGCGCACGGTGACGCCGCCACGACCGGCCACGCTGGCCGTGCGCGCGTCCAGGTCGAAGACGAGGGCGGTGTGCTCGTCGACGCCCAGCACCCAGGCGTCGGCGGGCAGCATCTCCTCCATCGCCCGGAGGCGCCGCTCGCCCATGTAGCAGAAGCGCGTGTCGTGGGTGCCGCCCTCGGCGTTGTCGTAGTGGGGGACGACCACGCAGTTGGCGCCGAGACCGAGCGGGGTCAAGAGATCGAGCCCGTCGAGCCAGTGAATCGGGTGACCGACCTTGTAGATCTCGTAGACCGGCAGGGCGTACCGGCCGATCGTGACCGCGGCGGCGCTCGCGAAGATGACGGCGCCGCCCTGGGCCAGCTTGTCGGCCAGCGCCTCGGGCACGACCGAGCCGCGCCACGTCGAGAGCGCGTAGGTCGGGCTCCCGGGGCCGGAGAAGACGAAGCTCGCGGCGCGCATCCGCGCGAGCGCCGCCGCGGTGGGCTGCGTCGAGCGTTCGCGCGGATCGACGGCCAGCGGCCCGGGAAAGCCGGCGACCTCGATCGACAGCTGGACCCGCTTGGCGAAGTAGTCGATGGCGCGCGTCGAGATCTCCGACGCGTTTTCCTGGAAGCCGTAGGGTGTGTCGAGCAAGACCGCGCCCAACGGGTTGCCGCCGAAGCGTGCCACGATCTCGCGGTGCGGCGTGACCATCGTCGGCGCGGTCTCGCCCGAGCCCATGACGACCAGCAGGCGGGGAGCGCTCACGCGAAGAAGCCGTCGCGGACGGCGTCGGCCAGCAGCGCGGCCACCCGGTCCGGGTACTGCGAGTGCACGTCGTGGAGCGCGGGTGAGAACCAGTGGGAGCGCACGCTGGCCGCCGACGCCTTGGCCCGCGCCTCGGCGTGGCGCTTACGCTCCGAGCGGGCGGCGTCTCCGGTGTCGGCCAGCACCAGCAAGGTGGGCACCGTGAGCTCCTTGAATCGCGCGGACGGGCGGCTCTCCCAGAGCGACCGCACGATCTGGAGATGGCGATGCAGGGCCAGCCGGGGCTCGACGCGTCCGTCCTCGCGGACCCTGAAGCACTCGAGCGCGGCGGCGATGGCGCGGTCGGGGAGCTGTGGGCTGCCGGCACGGATCCTCGCCTCGAGCTCGGCGCGGGTGAGATGGGTGAGCGTCGGCGGCGTCATCGCGGCCAGGCACGCTTCCCACGACGGGAACCAGTCGGCCAGCTCGATGATGCCCCCGTCGACGCAGACGACGCCCCGCGTCTCACGCGGGAAGCGACAGGCGTACTCGAGCACGACGTTGCCGCCCCACGACTGTCCGGCGACCACCGGCCGCTCGAGGCCGAGGGCCTCGATCGTGGCCCGCAGATCCTCCACGGCGACGGCGTTACCGTAACTCGACTCCGGCGCGTCCGAGCGGCCGTGACCGCGCTGGTCCAGCGCGACGACCGTGTGGCCCCGCGCCGCCAGCTCTTCGGCCACGCCGTCCCACAATCTCAGATTTGAGGCGAGGCCGTGGACGAGCACGAAGGGCGCGGCGCCCGGGTTGCCGTCGCGTCGCTCCACGTGGAGCGACACGCCCGGGGCCACTTGCACGCGCGATTCCTTGACGCTTTCGCTCATGGTCGGTCCGTGCCTTTCTTCGGGCGATGGTAGGACGCCGTGGCGCATCCCGCAAGCCGTCCGCCTGGATCGCCGCTAGAATCGGCCTGGGGAGGGCGCGATGGAGCAGGGGACGGTCCGAGGAATCGCGGGGGTGCTGATCTGGACGGAGGCGAGCCGGTTCGAGGCCATGGCGCGCTTCTATCGCGATCAGCTTGGTCTCGTTCCCCGCACCTCGGAGTCCGACTTCATCAACTTCGACTGGAGCGGGCTCCGGCTCAGCGTGAGCGTCCACGACCGCGTCCAGGGCGCGAGCCGCGATCCCTACCGGATCATGGTCAACCTGCTCGTCGACGACATCCACGCTCTCTACGTGCGGTTGACGCGCGCGGGTGTCGCCTTCACCCGTCCGCCGCAAGTCGAGGACTGGGGCGGCCAGGTCGCCACGTTCCTCGACCCGGACGGCAACGTCCTCCAGCTCTTCCAGCTCCCGGCCTGAGCTCGAGCCCGCGCCCGGCGGCGGTCACTTCGGCGACCACCGTGGGTTCGCGCCGAGCAACCCGTCGACGATCCCGATCTCGTACGCGAGGAACAGTCCGAACGCGATGCTCAACACGCTGGTGGCCACCCGCAGGTGGCGGTGCGCCCTGACGAAGCGCCCTTCCGCGTACGCGAACGGAACGCTGATCGCCGCGGTGACGAGCATCATGCCCACGATGGTGCCGGCGCCGAAGAGCAGCAGATAGAGCACGGCCCACCGCGGATCCCGGATCGTGGCGAGGACCAGCAACGCGACGGCGGCCGAGCCCGCGAGCCCGTGGACGACACCTACGACGAGCGGCCGCACCGTGCGATAGGCGCCGAGGCGGCCGAACATCGCGTCGAGCCGTGCAAGGGGCGTCTCGCTGGCCTTGTGGCCGTGGGAGCCCGGCTCGTGGCCGTGCGCATGCTCGTGGACGTAGCCCTGATGATTGTGGTGATGCGCGTGAATGTTCGCGTCGTGCTCGCCCGATGCGCCCGCCCCATCCGTCTTCCGAACCATCCCGGCCAGGTTCAGGGTTCCGAGCAGGATCAGCATGAGCGCGACCGCGAACTCCATCGCGAGACCCACGCGGGGCGGGATCACCACGTCGAAGAGGATGATCACGCCGCCGACCACCGCGACCGTGACGGTGTGGCCGATGCCCCACAGCCCGCCGATGAGACCGGCGCCCCACAGCGTGCGCTCGCGGCTCACGATCGTGGCCACGGCGACCACGTGGTCGGGATCCATCGCGTGACGCATGCCGAGCAGGAGGCCGAGCCCCAGGATCGCGAGGTCAGTGATGGCGGCGCTCCGTCGGGGGCGGCTCGTACGCGCGGATCGGCGGCAGCGTGCTGGTCCACCGCTCGACCTCCACGAGGGCGTGCTGGCCCGAGCAGCCCTGGGCGAGCTTCGAGGTGCCACGGTCGAAGGTGAGGACGTTCGGGTTGCCGTGGACGCACATCGCGTCGGGGTCGGCCGGGTCGAGTGGATCGTACCAGGCGCCGGTCGAGAGCTGGACCACGCGCGGGCGGACCGTGTCGGTGACGACGGCGCCGGCCAGGCAGCTCCCGCGGTCGTTGAACACGCGGACGACGTCGCCGCTCTCGATGGCGCGCGGGGCGGCGTCCACCGGATGGATGCGGATGGGCTCGCGGCCGCGCACCTTGGTGGACTGGCTGAACGCGCCCACGTCGAGCTGGCTGTGCAGGCGCGCCGTCGGATTGTTGGCGACGAGGTGGAGCGGAAAGCGCCGGGCCAGCGGCGCGCCGAGCCACTCGGCGGGCTCGAGCCACGTCGGGTGGCCGGGGCAGTCGTCGTAGCCGAAGCTGGCGATCGTCGCCGAGAAGATCTCGATCCGGCCGCTGGGCGTGCCGAGCGGCGCGCGCTCCGGGTCGTCACGGAATTGCTTGAACAGCACGAGGTCGTCGTCGACGCCGGGCACGTCGAGGAACCCGGCGGCCCAGAACTCGTCGAATGGCGGCACCGAGCCGCCGTCGTCGGCGACCCGCTGGCGCCAGCCCTCGTAGAGGTGCCGCAGCCACGCCATCTCGTCGCGACCCTCGGTGAATCGCTCGCCGATGCCGAGGGCAGCCGCGAGCCCGGCGAAGATCGCGAAGTCGCTTCGCGCCTCGCCCCAGGGGGCCACCGCCTGGCGCATGGCGATCAGGCACGCGTCGTTCGGCGAGCCACCGATGTCGTTGCGCTCGAGCGTCATCGACGCGGGCAGCACGACGTCGGCGTGCCGGGCCATCGGCGTCCAGAACGCGTCGTGCACGACGATCGTCTCGGGCCGGGCGAGCGCCGCCCGCAGGCGTGACAGATGCTGGTGATGGTGGAAGGGATTGCCGCCGCACCAGTAGACGAGCCGGATGTCGGGATAGGCGAGGCGCCGGCCGTCGAAGTCGAACGGCTCGCCCGGATGCAACAGCATGTCGGCGAGCCTGGCAAACGGGATGAAAGCGTCGACGCCGTTGCGCCCCTGCGCCAGCGTGGGCGGACCCACCCGCAGCGGCGCCCGGCCGATGTACCCGAGCGAGCCGTAGCCCTGGCCGAAGCCGCCGCCCGGCAGCCCGATCTGGCCGAGCATCGCCGCGAGCGTCACCGCGAGCCACGGCGCCTGCTCGCCGTGCTCGACCCGCTGCAGCGAGTAGTTCACGTTGATCAGCGTGCGCCGCGCCGCCATGCGCCGGGCGAGCGCGCGGATCGTCGCGGCCGGGACCTCCGAGAGACGCGCGGCCCAGTCGGCCGTCTTGGCGCAGCCGTCCGTCGCGCCGAGCAGGTAGCGCTCGAAGCGATCGAAGCCGACGCAGCAGCGCGCCAGGAACGCGCGGTCGTGCAATCCTTCGGCGACCAGGGTGTGGGCGAGCGCCAGCATGACGGGGACGTCGCTCCCCGGGACGAGCGGCAGCCACTCGGCGCCGACGAACTCGGGCAAGTCGTCACGCAGCGGGCTCAGCAGCACGAACTCGGCGTCGCGGCGGCGAGCGGCGCGCAGGTGGTCGCGGACCGGGTGGCGGCTGGCGCCGCCGGGGCTCACCATCGTGTTCTTGATCGGGATCCCGCCGAAGCAGACGAACAGCTCGGTGTGCCGCTCGATCACCGACCACGCCGTCGCCCGATCCAGGAACTCGCGCATCGAGCCCACCACGTGCGGCATGATGACCGACTGCGCGCCGTTGCTGTACGTGTGCTCGCCGCGAACGTAGCCGGCGAGGCAGTTGAGGAAGCGGTGGAGCTGGCTCTGCGCGTGATGGAAGCGGCCGGCACTGCTCCAGCCGTAGGAGCCGCCGTACACGGCGGCTCCACCGTGCCGGGCATACACGCGGCGCAGCTCGCCCGCCAGCAGGTCGATCGCGGTCCCCCAGTCGAGCGGCACGAAGGGCTCGGCGCCGCGCCGCACATCGCCGCCGGGCCCGCGGTCGAGCCAGCCGGCGCGGACCATCGGCTGCGTGATCCGGGCGCGATGGCGGAGGCTGTCGACGATGTTGCCGAGCAGCGGCGACGGGTCGGGATCGTGGCGATAGGGATGGATCGCGACGACCGTGCCGTCCGCGACCTCGGTCTCGAAGGCGCCCCAGTGGGAGGAGTGCGGCCGGAGCTCGCGATCCATCTCGGGTTACACTACCATCCGATGGCGAGCGAAGGTCCGAAGAGCGCGTACGAGCTGGCGATGGAGCGCCTCCGTCAGAAGGATCGCGAGGCCGGCGTGGAAGAGCGCCCGCTCACCGAGAAGCAGAAGACGGCGATCGCGGAGGCGCGCCAAGTCTATCAGGCGCGTGTCGCCGAGCGCGAGATCCTCCACCAGGACGCGCTGCGAAAGGCCCAGAGCCGCGAGGAGCTGGAGAAGCTCGAGAGCGAGCTCGCGCGCGACCGGGATCGGCTCGCGAGCGATCGCGACCGCAAGATCAGCGAGATCAAGCAGCAGTCGTCGACGTAGCGTCGCTCAGCGCCGATCGAGGCCCATGGCCTCGGCGAACCGCCGGTACGCCTCCAGTGGATCTCCGTACTTCCGGTGTCCCGCCGTGTGCTGGGCGCTCGCGAGCAGCAGCCGGTCACGGTCGTGCGCCTTCGTGTGGAGGTAATCCTCCAGCGTGCACAGGCCGAGCTCCTGGTTGTGCGGATCGTTGCCGATCGTGCACGCCGCGGTCGCCAGCGTCTGCACCAGGGGTGCCCGGTCGTCGCCGCCCTTGAGGTAGGCCGCCGTCAGGTCCACCGACTCCTCGGGCCGCAGCGCGAGGAGCGCCGCCTCCAGCTTCTCGAGGATCTGACGCGACGACCACGACCCCGAGCCGGCCGGCGGCGCGATGGCGCGCCGTCCGTTGCCCGGCGTGTTGGCCTGGTGCTCGGAGCCGCGGTTGATGAAGAGCGCGGCGACGAACAGGAGCTTGAGCCGGTGCGGATGGTCGAAGGTGTCGTAGAACCAGCCGACCGTGTTGCAGTACTCGTAGCCGTGCTGCGACATCGAGTAGTTGTTCGGCTCGCCGGTTTCTAGGATGACCTGAGCCGCGGCGATCTGGATCGCGTCGAGGATGCTGCGCGGCCGGCGCCCGGCCTTGAGGAGCGCCACCACCGCCTCGACCACCGAGTACTCGCTCTGGCGCAGGATGGTCTCGGCTAGCATCGCCTCCTCGGCCGGCGTCAGCGGCGTGTCCTGGCGCAGCAGCTCGGCGTCGCGGCCGTCGAGCACGTTCTGGACGACGTTGCCGGCGGCCTCGTAGGTGGAGTACCAGCGCGGGCCGACCGCGATGTCGGGGACGCCGGCGTAGAGCACGTCGTGCGCGCGGTCCCAGCCGATGGCTTCGCCGATCTCGATCGTGGCGCGCGCGCGGTAGCCCTTGTGGCCGGTGGTGTAGGAGCGGTTGTGCCACATGCGGTCCTGCACGTCGATGAGCCCGGCGAAGGCCAGGTGCGCCAGCACCTCGCGCCGGTTCGGCGTGTCCTGCATCAGCCCCAGGAACACGCGATACGACGCCAGCACCTCGCCGCGCTGGACGAGCGTGAGCCAGTGGTTGAGGCGCTCGCGCAGCGGGCCCTCGACAGTGACGGGCTCCTGGTCCGGCCAGTGCCGCTCGGGCAACGGCGGCGTCGCGTTCACCTCGATGTCGTAGAGCCGCGTGTAGTGGCCGGGGGCTCGGCCGAGAAGCTGGTTCCACGGGTCGAGCCCGGTCGGCAAATACCAGACGGTCTGCGCCAGCGGCAGGTAGCGCAGCTCCGGAGCGAGCATCGGCACGAGCGACAGCCCGACCCGCTCGCTCAGGAGGCAGTGGTCGTTGTTGACGAACTTGACCACCCCGTCGTCGAGACGCTGATGGTACGGCACGTGCGTATACGGGGCGTGGATGCGCACCGTCTCGCGCGTGATCTCGTCGACGGGGCGGCCATGCTTCACGAGCCGATAGAGCACGTCGCTGGCGCCTCGCTGGTCGCGCGCAATGACGCGCTCCTCCAGGCGCGCGTAGTCGGCGATGGGCGCCATCGTCTCCTCAGGCCTTCTTGACCACCTTCTTGAGAATCAACTCGACGTTCTGTCCGACACGGTCGCGATAGCGCCCGAGCGGATACTTGGACATGCCGGCCTCGTACTTCGGCGCGAGCTGATCGCCGATCTTCGTCTGCATCTCGGGCAGCGTGGCGCCGTCGGCCGACGCCTTCTTCACGGCGGCGATGAGGTCGCTGAGATAGCCCCGGAAGAACGTGAGATGGCTCTTGGGCAGGACCTCGCCGTGCCCGGGGACGATGTGCGTGAAGTCGAGCTTCTCTACGGCGCTCAGGGTTTGCACCCAGTCCTCCGGGTAGCCGTCGTTCAGGAACGGCATCCAGTCGATCAGCGCGTCGCCGGTGGCGATGACCTTCTCCTTCGGCATATAGATATAAAGGTCGCCGTCGGTGTGGCCCCGGCCCAGCACCTGGAGCTGGATCTCGCGGCCATGCTCCTTCAGGGTCACGGTCGTGCTGACCGTTCGCGTCGGGAGGGTGGGCTTCAGCTGCTTGAGCTCCTGCAGGAAAGACTCTGCCTGCTGCAGGTTGGACTCGAGGTTGCGCTTCTTGGCGGGATCCGATTCCTTCTGAATGTCGCCCTTGAGCTTCTCGATCTCGCCCGGTACCGCGGCCAGCTGCTTTTCGATGTAGGGGACGCCGCCCACGCCCGCGTCCGGCTTCGTCAGGTTCTCCTTCGTCTTCTCGGTGGCGATGATCTCGAGCTTCGGATTCGTGGCCGAGTACGACTCGTTGCCCTGCCAATGGTCCCAGTGGAAGTGTGTGTTGATGACCTTGATGACCGGCTTCTTGGTGATCCCCTGGATCTGCTGGTACACGGCCCGAGAGGCCGATGGCTTGGAGTGCGAGTCGACGATGATGACGCCATCGTCGGTCATGATGACCGCGGCGTTGCAGTTCACCTTGTACCGGGTCGCCGCGATGGCGCCGTAGACGCCGTCGCCGACCTTCTTGAGCTCGAAGAGATCCTTGTCCGCGGTCTGGGCGTGCGCCGCGACCGTACAGCAGAGCTCGTGGGGGTCGAGGGTGTGAACGGCCGCCGCCGCGATCCCCATCTGGGTCAGCACCTGTCGACGCGTCCATTGCATCGCCATCACGTCACCTCCATGTGACTGGTTAAAAGAGGGCTCGAGCGCCCCTCCACTCCCCTAGTCCGCCCGGAAGATCAGGTCGGGCTTGAGATCGGCGATCTTGGTGCGGCCGCAGAGGCCCATCGCAATGTGCATCTGCTCGCGAAGGATCTCGAAGACGCGCGCGACGCCGTCGGCGCCGTCGGCGCCCAGCCCCCAGAGGGCCGTTCGCCCGAGCATCACGACCTTGGCCCCGCGCGCCAAGCCCTTCAGCACGGCGGTGCCTTTCGAGAAGCCGCCGTCGATCACGACCTCGGCGCGCCCGGCCACCGCGTCGACGATCGGCGGGAGCGCCTCGATGGACGACTGGGTGTGGTCGAGCTGGCGGCCCCCGTGGTTCGACACCCAGATGAGCCGCACGCCCATCTCGGCGGCGCGGCGGGCGTCGGCCACGGTCATGATGCCCTTGAGCCCGACCGGCAGCTTCGTCGTCTTGATGAGCCACTCGACGTCGGCCCACGTGAGACGCATCTGGTAATCGTGGAACGGTCCGCGCGGGTTGGGCGCGATCTCCATGGCCTTGCGCGGGCTCCAGCGCGCGAGGATGTCACGCTCGCGCCGGCTGTAGTGCTGGGTGTCGACGGTGAGGGCGACGGCCTTGTAGCCCGAGGCCTCGACGCGCTTGAGCAGCTCGCCCACCCAGCCGCGATCACCGTGGTGGTAGAGCTGGAACATCTGCGGTGCCTTGCCGGCCTTAGCCACGTCCTCGACCGGCCAGCCGGTGGCGCCCGAGAGCCACTGGAGCGTGTCGGCCTTCCCGGCGCCGCGCGCCATCTCGACGTCCCCCTCGGGGTGGAAGAGGACGAGGCCGCCCATGGGCGCGATGCCGACGGGCGACGAGAGCGGCACACCGAGCAGGCTCGTGCTCAGGTCGATCTCGCGCACGTCGACGAGGACGTTTTGCGCGATCGCGAGCCGGTTAAGATGGCGACGATTGCGTCGCAGCGTCGCTTCGGACTCGCTGCCGCCGTCGCCGAAGTTCCACGCCTCGCGGGGCAGGCGGGCGTGAGCGGCGCGGCGGATCTCGGGAAGCGTGGCGAATGGACGTGGGAATTCCTTTGGTTGGGCCATGGCGCCGTACTATACGCCAGACCGGGCCCCGGAGTCTTGGTACACTGCGCCCACTTCGAAAGAATGGCCTCAGGGAGACTCGACATGACGGGGAACGGTGGCAGCGCCAGGGGCGTGAGACAGGTCGGCTACTTCGACTGCCCGGGCGGCGGGCAGGTGGTGGTCGATGGGCGCGTGGCGTTCATCGCGCACATGAAGGCGCCGCATGGCACGACGCTGGTGGACGTGAGCGATCCGGCCAGACCTCGGCAGCTCGCGTCGATCGAGGTGCCACCGGGCACGCATTCGCACAAGGTACGCGCCGCCAACGGCCTCATGCTCGTGAACCGCGAGGCGCACGGCGGCCAGCCGTCGTTGCCGAACCCGCCCCGTGGGCTCGGCATTTACGACGTGTCGACTCCGAGCCGGCCCCGCGAGATCACGCTGTGGCGCAGCGGCGGCACCGGCGTTCACCGCTTCACCTTCGACGGTCGCTATGCGTATCTCTCGCCCGAGATGGAAGGCTACGTCGGCAACATCATGCTGATCCTCGACCTGGCCGACCCGAGCCGGCCGCAGGAAGTCGGCCGCTGGTGGATGCCCGGGCAGTGGACGGCCGGCGGCGAGACGCCGTCGTGGTCCGGGCGACAGCACCGCTGTCATCATCCCATTCGTCTCGGCGACCGGCTCTACGTCAGCTACTGGCATGGTGGCTTCGTCATCCTCGACGTGGAGGACCTCGCGAAGCCGCGTTTCGTCTCCGGCCTGGACTGGAGCCCGCCGTTCCTGACGCCGACCCACACGGCGCTGCCGGTGCCCTTCCCGCTCAATGGCCGGCGCGTTATGCTGGTGGCCGACGAAGACGTCGCCAAGCTCGAGCCCGGACCACCCGCGTTCCTGTGGCTGGTCGACATCACCGACGAGAAGAAGCCCGTGCCGTTCGCGAGCTTCCAGGTGGAGGGCGTCGACGGCACGCAGCCGGACATGACCGGGTGCCACCAGCCGTGCGAGGCGATCACGTCGACCGAGATTCCGGTGGCGTGGTTCGCCAACGGCCTGCGCATCGTGGACATCGCCAGGCCGCACGCGCCGCGCGAGGTCGCGCACTTCCTGCCGCCGGTGCCCGAGGGATCGACGCGCGTGTGCAGCAACGACGTGTGCTTCGACGACCGCGGCCTCATGTACCTGGTCGACCGCGGGCGCGGGGTCCACATCCTCGAGCGCGCGGGATGACGGAGCGCTCGGAGGCGCCGGATGGCCGATAGCCTGCCGACCCGCCAGCAGGATTTCAACGAGTGGTACAACCAGCTCGTGCTGCGCGCCGACATGGCGGACTACGCGCCGGTCCGCGGCTGCATGATCGTCAAGCCGTACGGCTGGGCGCTCTGGGAGAACATCCAGGGGGCGCTCGATCGGCGCTTCAAGGCCACCGGCCACGTGAACGCCGCGTTCCCGCTCTTCATCCCGAAGTCGTTCCTCGAGAAGGAGAAGCAGCACGTCGAGGGGTTCGCCCCCGAGCTGGCCGTGGTGACGATCGGCGGCGGCGAGGAGCTGGCCGAGCCGCTGATCGTCCGGCCGACCTCCGAGACGATCATCGGCCACGCGTACGCGCACTGGATCAAGTCGTATCGCGATCTGCCCGTGCTGATCAACCAGTGGAACAGCGTTGTCCGCTGGGAGCTCCGCACCAAGCTCTTCTTGAGGACGCTGGAGTTCTGGTGGCAGGAGGGCCACACCGCGCACGCGACCTACGACGAGGCGGAAGCCGAGACGCGGCAGATGCTCGACGTGTACACCGACTTCGCGGTCAACGAGGCGGCGGTGCCCGTCATTCCGGGCGTCAAGTCGGCGGCCGAGAAGTTCGCCGGCGCGGTTCACTCCTACACGATCGAGGCGATGATGGGCGACAAGCGGGCGCTGCAGGCCGGCACCTCGCACAACCTCGGCCAGAACTTCGCCAAGGCGTTCGACATCAAGTACCTCGACCAGGGCAACGAGCTGCAGCACTGCTGGACGACCTCGTGGGGGCTCTCGACCCGGTTCATCGGCGCCATCATCATGGTCCACGGCGACGACCAGGGACTGGTGCTGCCGCCGCGGCTCGCGCCGCATCAGGTCGTGATCGTGCCGATCTACCGGAGCGACGCCGAGCGCGCCACGGTGCTCGAGGCCGCGGGGCGGGTGCGAAAGCAGCTCGTGGCCAATGGCGTGCGTGTGAAGCTCGACGAGCGCGACGGGGTCACGCCCGGCTTCAAGTTCAACGACTGGGAGATGCGAGGCGTGCCGCTCCGCATCGAGATCGGCCCGCGTGACGTCGAGAAGCGCTCCGTCGTCCTGGCCCGGCGCGACACGCCCGGGAAGGCCGGCAAGTCATTCGCGCCGGAGGAAGGGCTCAGCGGCGCGGTGACGGCGATGCTGGAGTCGATTCAGAAGTCGCTCTACGAGCGGGCGGCGGAGTTCCTGCGGGCCAACACCTCGGAGCCCCGGACCTACGACGACTTCAGGCAGGCGATCGAGGCCGGCGGCTTCTGCCGGGTGTGGTGGTCCGGCGACGTCGAGCGCGAGGCCGCGATCAAGGAAGAGACGAAGGCGACGATTCGTTGCATCCCGCTCGAGCAGCCCGGCGGCGAAGGGCCTTGCATCGGCACTGGCCGGCCGGCCACGCAGGTTGCGATCTTCGGCCGCGCGTACTGAAGCGCCATCGTCCCGGGTTCACCGCTTGAATCCGAGGATCAGCACGCCGGCTCCGACCATGAGGATGCCGATCCATTCCCGGCCCGACGGGCGCTCACCGAGAAAGACGACCGCGAACAGTGCGACCAGAAGCAGACTCAGCTTGTCGACCGGGGCGACCTTCGACGCGTCCCCGACCTTCAGGGCGCGGAAGTAGCAGACCCACGACGCGCCGGTCGCCAGCCCCGACAGCACCAGGAAGAGCCAGGTCTTGGACGGCAGCGTCAGCGGATTGCGCCATTTGCCCACCCCGGCGACGAACGCGGCCAGGACGAGCAGGATGACGACCGTGCGAACGAGCGTCGCCAGATCGGAATCGACGCCCTCGAGCCCGATCTTCGCGAAGATGGCGGTGAGGGCCGCGAACGCGGCCGACCAGAGCGCCCAGTAGAACCAGCTGGTGTCCGACGCCATCGCCGTCTACCTCGGCCGCTTCGTGACGCCGAGCCGTCGCTTCGGCTCGAGCGTGTGAGACTCGAAGTGACGCGGGACCACGACCCGCGTTCGCGGGGACACCGCCTTGACCTCCTTCACAAACACCTCGGCTTCGCGCAGCCGCTGGTCCTGGGGCGCGCCATAGGGCAGGGACTGCTCGTCCCAGTGGGTCGCGAACACCAGGCGCGGGTGATCGAGCGCACGCATGAGCCGGCCCGTGTAGTCGTGGATCTCGAGCCGCTGGCGCGCGGCCGCGATCATGGCCACGTCCGGCCGCAGGCCCTGCACCTCGCGCTCGACATAGTTCATCGAGCCGAACCAGAGGATGCGGTAGCCCCCCAGCCGTAACAGGTACGCGAGCGTGCCGCCCTCGATGTCGTTGTCAAGACGCCGCGGGCCGGCGAAGTCGCGCGGCACCACGCGCCCGTCGTAGTAATGCTTGCCGCTGAGCGCCGAATGCAGGCTCGGGATCACCTTGACCGACAGCACGTCGAAGTCATAGTCCTCGCCGCCGCGCACGGTGAGGATCTGGGCCTCTGGCACTCCGCCGGCGCGCGCCAGATTGGCCGTGCTCTCGGTGCCGATCACGGTTGCGCCGGTCTTGCGGGCGATGTACGGCACGTCGATCGAGTGGTTGAAGTGGGAGTGGGAGATCAGGATGAAGTCTACCCGCGTGATCCGGGCGTCGATGGTGGCGGTGTCGGAGACGAGATCCTCGCCCATCGCGAACGCGTGACGCGTGTCGCCGGGCAATTCGGGCGTGTCGAGGTTGCCGAAGCGCCCTCGGTAGCGCAGCCGCGAGAGATAGGGGTCGAGGAGGATCACCCGCTGGCCGTTGGTGATCTCCCAGCCGGCTGCGCCAAGATGCGTCAATCGCACCTGCGTGTTCGCCGAGGCGCGGGCCTGCGTCACGCGTCGCGCGCGAGCGATGGCGGCGGCCTCAGCAGGCAGCCGACGGGCCGGCGGCTTTCCGCGGCTCGATCAGCTCGACCCGAACATCGTCCGGCGCCCACATGAACGCGATGCGCGGGCCGTTGGGAATCTGGATCGGCCCCTCCAGCAGGCGGGCGCCGAATCCCTCGAGCCGCTTGATGTCGCTCTCGAGATGGGTCGAGTCGAACCCGAAGTGCTCGAGGCCGTGGTGGGCGCTGGCGTCGCCCGGGCCCAGGCGCTCGTTCGTGCGCGCGCCCGAGATATTCACCGCCATCCCGCCGTCCTCGCTCTGGCAGCGGACGAAGCGGTCGCCGAAGACGCGCGTCTCGTCGCCCATGATCTTGAAGTTGAAGGCCCGCACGTACCATTCGGCGGTCTTCCGCGGGTCGGGGGACTTCAGGTGGATGTGGTTGATCCGGAACGCCATGATCGTCTCCTCTGGTCGTCGACCGCAGTTCGTTGACCGCTATCAGCCGCTGACGCAGTCCACGACCTTTCATATACACCGAAACGGGCTACGCGCCGCAGGCCGACGCGAGGCTCGCCGACCCGGGCGCGGCGCGAGTACGAATGGAACCAGGCGACTTCCTGGCCGGATATTCCCCGAGGAGCTAAATGTCCGGTCGGGCCGCCGCGTCCAAGTAGATAGCTCGAGGAGCTCGCCGCCGATGGCGCGAGCGACTCCGGCTGAGAGGAGTCAGCGATGAGCCCTCGGCCGATGGTTGCAGGGTTTCTGATCTTCAGCATGATCGTGAGCGGCCCGGCTTCTGCGTGGAGGGCCGATGCTCAATCGCCCCCGCCGGCGCCGGCCCCACCCCCGAACCCCGCCGGTGCTCCCGCGCCGAGGCAGGCGCCCGAAGTCACCCCACCTCGCGTGAGTTATATCCACGGTGAGGTGTCCTTTTGGCGGCCTGGCGCTGAAGAGTGGACGCCGGCCAAGCTGAACACGCCGCTGGCGCCGGGAGACGTTCTCTATACGGGCCCCGGTGGCAATGTGGAGCTCCAGATCGGCCCGCGCGGGTTCCTGCGCGCCGCCGAGGGCACGCAGCTCGGTCTCGACAATCACGAACCGGATTTCCTCCAATTTCGCGTGACCGGCGGATACGCCGCGCTCGACCTGCGCGAGGTGCCGACAGGCCACACGCTGGAGCTGGATACGCCCAACGCCGCGTTTACGGTGGAGCGACCGGGTTACTACCGTCTCGATGTGGCTCGGGACTCGACCACCTTCGCCACGCATCGGGGCGGCGTCGCGACGATGACGCCTGCGGGGGGGACCGCGACGCCGATCGCCGCCAATCAGCAGCTCGTCGTCACCGGGACCGATTCACCGAGCCTGGAGACCGCCGCCGCGCCCGAGCTCACCGCGTGGGACCGCTGGAACTATCAGCGCACGGCCTATCTGCTCCATCCCACGAGCACCACCCAGGTACCGGCGGGCGTGTACGGCGCCGAGGCTCTCGACCAATACGGGAGCTGGCGTACTGCCGAGACGTATGGCTCGGTGTGGGTGCCCGCGAGTGTCCCGGTGGGGTGGGTGCCGTACAGCACGGGTCGGTGGATCTGGGATCCTCGGTTCGGCTGGACCTGGCTCGACGACGCTCCGTGGGGCTGGGCGCCCTATCACTACGGCCGCTGGGTCTTCATCGGCAGCTACTGGGCGTGGGCGCCCGGTCCTGTCGTCGTGCGGCCCGTCTATTCGCCCGCCCTCGTCGTCTTCCTCGGCGGCGGCGTGCGAGTTGGGATTGGAGTCCGGCCGCTCTGCTGGGCGCCGCTCGCCTGGGGTGAGCCGCTGATTCCGTGGTGGGGCCGTCCCGGCTTCATCGGGGTCGCCTCGTGGCGGGGATGGGGTGGGCCACATGTGGTCAACAACGTCGTCGTGAATCGCACGACCACCGTGAACGTGACCGACATCACCGTGTACCGGAACGTCACCGTGACGAACGCGGTGGTCGGTGTCTCCGCTGATCGTTTTGGTCGCGACCACGAACGGCCACGACGAATCGCCGACGCCGACGTCCGGCGGCTAACGCCAGTACGCGGCGATGTCGACGTCAGGCCCGTCCCGGCGAGTGTGACGATTTCGGCGGGAGCTGCGGCCAGACCGCCGGCTGCGTTCCAGGCGCGTGCCACCGTGGCCACACGACGTCCGCATGACACCGCGGCATCGCTGCACGCCCACGGCATCGCGACGACACAGGCACTGGAGTCGGCCCCCGCGCCGCGTATCGTCCCCTCGCCAAGGTCTGAGCGAGCGACCAAGCGCGCTGCGGTGCCGCAACATGATGGCTCCGGCGGCGCGCCATCCGCCGCCAGGCCTGGGCGCGAGCGCGGCCAGCAGGGCCCGCCCACGCCTCCACCGCAGCGACCGGCGTCGCTGCAGCGAGAACCCGCACCGGGGCAACAACAGGGGGCGCCGCCGCCACAACTCCAAGCGGTCCCGTCGCCATCACCGCGGGTTGAGCGCCAGGCGCGGGGGGAGCACGTGGATCGCGGGGAACGGCGCGAGCGTGGCCAGCAGCAGGCCGCGCCGATCCCGCAGCGCCAGTCCGCACCATCGCAGCCACCCGCGTTACCTCAGCAGCCGTCACCGACTCGCGCCGAGCCGGTCCCGAACCGTAGTGAGCGGCTGGATCGCGGCGATCGGCAGGATCGCGGCGCGCGCCCGGAGCGGGGTGAGCCTCAGCGCCGCGCCGAACGCCAGCAGCCGGCGGAGCGCCAGTAGCGACTCAGTGCATGACGAGGCCGCCGTCGAGCCGCTGGCACCTCGATGAGCACGAGGCGCGAGCGCGTCGTTTTGATCTCCCTCCAGGTGATGACGTCCAGGTCCTCTGATATACACGAAACAGGGTTACGAACGGAGGAGGTGCAAACGATGGGGCAGCTCGACGGAAGGACCGCGCTGATCACGGGCGCGGCGCGCGGGATCGGCGCGGCGTGCGCGCGCAGGCTCGCGGCCGAGGGCGCTCGGCTCGTGCTGGCGGACCAGGACGGCGCCGGCGTGGACAAGCTGGCGGCCGAGCTCGGCCAGGTGGCGGTGAGGGCCGACGTCACTCGACATGCGGACATCGAGCGCATGCTCGAGGAGCCGTACAAGCGATTCGGCCGGCTCGACGTGCTGTTCAACAACGCCGGCGTCATCCGCGTCCAGCCGATGCTCGAGGTCACGGAAGACGAATGGGACCGCGTGATGGCCGTGAACCTGCGCGCGGTGTTCTTCGTGCTGCAGGCCGCGAGCCGTCGCATGCTCGAGCAGGGACTCATCGCCGGCTCGGAGCTTCGCGGCAAGCTCATCCAGACCGCGTCGATCGCGTCGTACCGCGGCGGCAACCACCTGATGACGCCGTACTCGGCCTCGAAAGCCGGCGTGGTGAGCCTCACGCGCTCGGCGGCGCAGGCGCTCGCTACTCATCGGATCACGTCGAATTGCGTGTGCCCCGGGGCGGTCGACACGGCCATGTGGGAGCAGATCGACAAGGAGTGGGGCGCGCTCGAGGGGCTCGGGCCGGGCGAGGCGTGGAAGCGGAGGATTCGTCCCATCCCGCTCGGGCGGCCGGAGCGTCCGGAGGACGTCGCGAGCGTGGTCGCGTTCCTGGCCGGTCCCGACTCCGACTACATGACCGGCCAGGCGATCAACGTGGACGGCGGGCTCGTCATGGGAAGCTGAGCAACTTCTCGCGACGGGAAGTCGGCCCGCCGCCGATCCACTATTCGATTACTTGATCCGCTCGCAGCAGCACCGACGGGGGGATCCTGAGCCCCAAGCGCCTCGCGGTCTTGAGATTGATCACCAACTCGAATTTCGCGGGCTGCTCGACCGGGAGATCGGCGGGCTTGGCACCCTTGATGATCTTGTCCGCGTAGTTGGCCGCCCGTCGAATCACATCGATGAGATTCGGCCCATAGGACATCAGGCCTCCGACGTCGACGTACTCTCTGCGATGGGACATCCCCGGAAGCCCATTCCTTTCCGCGAGGCCCGCGATGCGTCGCCCTTCACTCGCAAACATGGGGTCCGAAAGCATCAGGAACGCATCGGCGCGCTCTCTCGCCATCGCGGTGAAGGCGCCCTCGAGCTCCTCGGGCGTTCTCGCCGCGTGGACGTCGAGCTGTATCCCAAGGGATCGAGCGGCCGACCGGGTCTGGTTCAGCTCTTCCTCGGTATCGCGGTTCGCGGGATTCCACAGCGCCACCACACAGGTCGTGGATGGCAAAGCTTCCTTCAGCGGTTCCAACCGCTTGCCGGCAAGCTCGGCAGCGATCATGGTCACTCCGGTCACGTTGCGTTCCGGCCGGGCGAGGCTGGCCACCAATCCGGTTCGCACTGGGTCGGCAAACGTTAGGAAAACGACCGGGATGGTCGTGATCGCATCCCGCGCAACTCGCGCCGCCGGGGTTCCCACTGCAAGGATTACGTTGACCTTGCGACGCACGAGTTGTGCGGCGACGCGGGGCAGGTCCTCGTAGCTCTTTGAGGTCAGCTCCTCGATGAGGAGGTTCTGTCCTTCGCGGTACCCGAGCGCGCTCAGGCTCTGCCTGAAGGGGTCGATGTTGAGATCGGGAGGCCAGCGCATGACACCGATCCGGGCCGTCTTCTCCGGCGGCTGCGCGTGCGCGGCGAGCGGCGCAACCGCCAGGCTGAGAGGGAGAATGATCGCGAGCCCGATCAGCCGCATGCTGCCGGGAGTCTAGCCGAGCGCCACGACGCGCACCAGCGCCCCGGCCGAACCTGAACCGGGGCGTCGGCGAGTGGTGGCGCGGCCGGGGTACTACTCGGTGACGCTACCCCCGAAGGGCACCGTCAGGTCAGGGGCGGGAAGGTGACTCCGGGGCTCGTCGAGGCCCCCCATGTAGGTCAGCTCAATGCATGACCAGGCCGCCGTCGACGCTCAGCGCCTGGCCCGTCATGTAGCCCGATTTGCTCGACACCAGGAAGCCGATCACGTTGGCGACGTCCTCAGGCCGCTCCATCCGTCCGAGCGGGACCGTCTCGGCGCGCCGGCGCGTGAACTCCTCCGGAGTGATCCCCATCAGCTTGCCCTGCTCGCGCGCAACGCTGGTCCACATGTCGGTCTCGACGAAGCCCGGGCAGACGCAGTTCACGCGGATCCCGTCGGCGGCGTGGGCCAGGGCCAGGCTCTTGGTCATGCTGACCACCGCCGCCTTGCTCGCGTTGTAGGGGAGGTTGTTGCGGCTGCCGATCTTGCCGGCCATCGACGCGAGGCTGACGATCGCGCCGCGCTTCTGCGCGATCATCGTCGGCAGCACCACCTGGCTCGCGAAGAACACCGCCTTGGCGTTGACGTTCATGATCGCGTCCCAGTGCTCCTCGGTGACGTCGAGCGGAAGCGCCGCGCGGTAGATCCCCGCGTTGTTCACGAGGATGTCGATGCGCCCGAACTCGGCGCGCGCCCGCTCGACCATCGCCGTTAGGTCGGTGCGCGACGTGACGTCGGTGCGCACGACGCTCACGCGGCGCCCGAGCCCTTTCACCTCGGTGGCGGTGCGCTCGGCTCCCTCGCGATCCAGCTCGGCGACGACGATGTCGGCGCCCATGGTGGCCAGCTCGAGCGCCGTGGCCCGGCCGATGCCGCGGCCCGCGCCGGTGACGATCGCGACCTGTCCTGAAAGCTCCACGGGAGATCCTCCTCTGGCAGACGTCAAGTCTTGACCGGCTCGATGACGCCGGCGGCGTGAAGCGCGCCGAGCTCGTCGGCCGAGAGACCGAGCAGCTCGGCCAGCACGCGGTCGGTGTCCTGGCCGAGCAGCGGCGCCGGCCGCGCGACCGCCGCGGGCTCGGCGCCGTGCAGGCGGATCGGCGAGATCGGCACCTTGGTCCTGCCGCGCCGCGGATGCTCGATGTCCTTCCACACGCCGCGCGCGCGCAGGTGTGGGTCCTCGACGACCTCGGCGGCCGTCCGCACCGGGGCGCAGGGCACGTGGGCCTCGATCAGGATCGCCATGACCTCGTCCTTGGTGCGCGCCCGCGTCCACGCGGTGACCATCGCGTCGATCTCCTCGACGCGCGCGGCCCGACCGGGCGTCGTCGCGTAGTCGGGATTCGTCAGGAGATCCTCGCGCCCGAGCACCTTGGTGATGCTCTCCCAGTGGCGGTCCGAGGCGGTGAAGATCGCGATGTGACCGTCGCTGGTCTCGTAAACGTTGTAGGGCGCGATCGCGAGCGCCGGGTGGCGGTTGCCGGTCCGCGCCGGGACCGACGTGTCGCCGTCCATGAAGACGCCGAGCGCGCTGGCCAGCGCGATGATCGCGGCGTCGAGCATCGCGACCTCGACGAACTGGCCGCGGCCGGTGCGCTCGCGCTGCACGAGCGCGCCCAGGATCCCGGCGCAGAGATGCACGCCGCCGAGGAAGTCGCAGACGGCGGGCCCGGCCTTGACCGGCGCCCGATCGGGGAATCCCGTCGCGTTCATGATCCCGCTCATCGCCTGGATCGTCAGGTCCATCGCCGGCAGGTCGCGGTACGGCCCGCTGAGCCCGAAGCCGGTGCCGCTGCCGTAGACGAGCCGCGGGTTCTCCTTCTGCAGCACCTCCCACCCGAGGCCCAGCCGGCTCATCACGCCGGCGGCGAAGTTCTCCACCACCACGTCGGCCATCCGCACCAGACGAAGGAAGAGCGCCTTGCCCTCAGGCTGCTTGAGGTCGAGGACCACCGACTCCTTGTTGGAGTTGAGCATCACGAGCGGGTAGGGCTCGACCTGGCGCTTCCGGCGGCGCACGATATCGCCCTCCGGCCCCTCGATCTTGAGCACGCGGGCCCCCATGAAGCCGAGCAGGAGGCCGCAGTAGGGGCCGTTGTAGATCTGACCGAGGTCGAGCACCAACATGCCGTCGAGCGGGCGGGTCATCCCCTCACTCCTTCGACGGTGTGATCATCGTCTTCACGCCGTGCCCGGCGGCGGCGTGGGCGAAGGCGTCGCCGATCCGCTCCAGCGGAAATCGCGCGGTGACCAGACGCTTGAGACCGAGCTTCGGCATCAGCGCGAGCGCGCGGCGATAGGCGGTGCCGCGGCCGAACGCGCTCCCGATACGGATCTCGCGGAAGTGCACGTCCCACAGATCGAGCGGCAGCGTGCTGCCCTTCGGGTTCACGCCGACGAGCTGCAGGACGCCGGTCGGTTTTGTCATGGCCAGCGCCTCGGCGACGAGCTGGGGTTTGCCGACCGCCTCGCACACGACGTCGGCGCCGCGTCCGTGGGTGAGCTCCATCACCCGCTCGCGCAGGCTCTCGCGGACGGGGTCGACGACCACGTTCGCGCCCAGGCGCCGGGCCATCTGGCGGCGCTCCTCGATCGGATCGGAGAGGATCAGCCGCTTGGCGCCGCGACGGCCGGCCAGCACCATCGTCACCAGGCCCATGATGCCGCCGCCGATGACGAGGACCGTCGCCGCGCGCGGCATCCGAAACGTCTCGAGACCGGCCAGGCAGCATGCGGTGGGCTCGGTCATCGCCGCCGTGACCGCGTCGAGGGAGCGCGGCAGCGCGTGGACCGCGCGGGCCGGCAGCACGACACGCTCGGCGAAGCCGCCGACGCGCACGCACTTCGGGCACTGGCTCACGCGGCCGGCGGCGCACTCCGCGCATTCGCCGCATCCGTACGAGGGCTCGCAGCCCACGACGCGCCCGACCAGCGCGCGGCTCACGCCTCGGCCCACGTCGCGGACGACGCCGGTGTACTCGTGGCCGAGCACCAGCGGCGGCTTCCAGGGGAAGAGGCCCTGCGTCGCGTGAACGTCGGTGCCGCAGATGCCGGCGGCGTGGACGGCGACCACGACCTGGCCCGGGCCGGCGACGGGCTCAGGCACCTCGTCGATCGTGAAGCGGCTCTCACCCCGCCAGGTCGCGACCTTCATCGCAGCACGCTCCTTGTTACTTCGCTCGCCTCGCACGGCGGGGCCCCAGCCCGGCGACGTGCGGCGGCTCGCGCTGCCAATTGCGCTCCGCGAGGCTACAACGGGGCGCCGGATGACAATACAATCCCGCCATCTCAAGTCAAGGAGGCAGGCGGGCTGCGCAGTCCCTCAGGCGCGGAAGCGCCGGTAGGCGAGTCCGGCCAGCAGCGCCAGCGCGATCTGGAGCAGATCCACCGGCGACGGCTCCGGTACCTGCGGATCAACGACGGGATCGCTTCGCGGAGGCTGATCGCCGCCGGACGCGCCCTCCGGCGGTGGCCCCTGCGAGCTGCCGGCTCCGAGGAAGGATCCGAAGCCGTCCGGGGTCAGGCCGGCGATGGTGTCGGCGTTCTCGCCGAACGCGGCGAACAGGGCGTCGCTGGACAGCGGCTCGCTCGTGTCGCCGAAATCGGGCTCGATACCGCCCGGGAGCGGCACGTTGGGAAACTGCGCCCGAACGGGCTCGCCTGGACCAGCCCACGCCAGGCGGCCGATGCCGCGGTGATCGGCATCGAGCTCGAGCGCGTCGCCGAACGGCGGAGCTTCAGCCCCCTGGTCCTCGAGCGGTGAGACGAAGGCGAGCGCCGATTCGCCGAGTCCGGGAAGGACGGACAGACCGTCGTCGCTCCCGGTCTGGGCGCTCTGAGGCGCGGAGCCGCTGCTACCGAACCGGGTGACGCCGGCGAGACCACCGACGAGCGCAAGCAGCGCCGCCCCGAGGGCCGACCAGCCCGCGATCGTGCCGACCTTGCGCCTCATCGAAGTCTCCCGACGGGGTGTCTGGATTGTTTCCAGTTTGAACGTCCAGATACGCCCACCAGACGTTGTGCAAACGACATACCGCTCACGCCGAGTCGTCGAGGTGTGGCAGCAAAGACGCGAAAGAGCGGACGGTTTCTCCATCGGCGACGGAGGCTCTCGCCATCGCTCCGGCGGCGGCGACGAAACCGTCAAAGGTGCCGACGCTCGGGCGTGTTATCGTCCGCGAGAGGCTCCCAGGTCCCAATGGTGGACTCCATCGTCATCGGCGCCGGTGCCGCCGGAATCACCGCGGCCCGCGAGCTGGCGCGCGCGGGGCTCTCGGTGCGAGTGCTCGAGGCGCGGCACCGCGTCGGCGGACGCGCGTGGACCGACTGCGAGACGTTCGGCGTGCCGATCGACCGCGGCTGTGCGTGGCTCCACTCGGCCGAGCGCAATCCGTGGGCACCCTACGCTCGCATGCACGGGTTCACCGTGCTCGAGCGCCCGCCGGATTGGGGACAGCGGATCGGGCGCGAGCGCCTGAGCCACGCACAGCGCGCGCGCCGGGACGCGGACTGGGACCGCGCGGCCGACGCGATCGGGGCGGCGGCGGCCGCCGGGCGCGACGTCCCGGCCTCGACGGTCCTGCCCAGCGATCTCGAGTTCCGCCCGCACTTCGACGCGATCGTGAGCTGGTGGATGGGCGTGGACACGCCCGAGCTTTCGACCGTCGACTTCGCCGCAAGCGACGACTCCGAGACCAACTGGGCCGTCGCCGAGGGGCTCGGCACCGTCGTCGCGAGCGCCGCGCGCGGGCTCGACGTCGAGCTGGCGTGTCCGGTCCGCGCGATCGACTGGAGCGGCCCTCGGGTTCGCGTTACGTCCGCGCGAGGGACGCTCGAGTGCCGGTCCGTCGTCGTGACCGTTCCGCCGCCGCTGCTGGCTCGGGGCGAGCCGCGCTTCACGCCGGCGCTGCCGCCGGAGTACGAGGAGGCCTTCGCGGGCCTCCCGCTCGGCGTCGCCAACAAGGTATTCCTGGAGCTGGAGAACGGCGCCTTGCCGTTCGAGGGCACGACCAACTTCATCGCCAGCGGAACCACCGCGCGCACGATGAGCTTCAGCGTGCGCCCCGCCGGCCACGACGTGTTGCTCGCCTACTTCGGCGGCGGCTACGCGCGGGAGCTCGAGCGCAACGGCGCGCTGGTCGCCGCCGCCCGCGAGGAGCTGGCGCGCCTCTTTGGCGCCGACCTCGGCCGTCGGATCGGACGAACCACCGCCACGGCATGGGCCGGCGACCCGTGGGCGCGCGGATCGTACTCCGCCGCGAAGCCGGGTTTCGCGCGCTGTCGGGTGACGCTCGGGCGCCCCCTCGCCGGCCGCATCTTCTTCGCGGGCGACGCCTGCACGACGGACACCTTCGGTGAGATCAACGGCGCCTGGGAGTCGGGCGTCGCCGCCGCGCGCGGGGTCGCCGCCGCCCTGGCCGAACGCGTCGGGTCGGACGCCGCGTGAGGGCGCGTTGTGCGCCGTCCACGGTTGGTGCTAAGAAAGGATCACGCTGCTGACACGTCACGAGCGGAGGTGAGAGATGAGCGCCGCTGAGAAGATCTCGGTTCTGAACCCGATGGGCTTCGCGCCGAAGGTGGTCCAGAAGGACCTGGCGCCACGACTCGACACCCTCGACGGCAAGACCGTTTATCTCGTCGACTGCCGGTTCGACGACTCGGACCTGTTCCTCAGGCAGATGCAGGCGTGGTTCGCCGAGCACATGCCCGCCGTGCGGACCGTCTTCAAGCCGATCTCGAGCGTGTACCTCAACGACGACCCGGCCACGTGGGAGGAGATCAAGGCGAGGGGGCACGCCGCGATCGTCGGCGTCGGCCACTGAAGCACCTGCGCGCCGGCGGTCGCCGCGCACGCGATGACGATCGAAGCGAAGTACGGGGTACCCACCGTCGCCATACACACCGACAAGTTCGACCGGGTCGTCCGGTCGGTCGCCTCGGTGAACGGGATGGCCGGGCTCCGGCAGGTGTTCGTCCCTCAGCCCGTCATGGGCAAATCGGCGCGCGAGCTGCGCGCGTACGTCGACGGGAAGGACCCGCTCACCGGCCGGCCCGTCATGCAGGAAGTCATCGAGGGGCTCACCGCCCCGCCGAGCGGCGAGGGCGGAGACCGGATCGAGTACGACCGATCCACGCCGCGTCTCGTCGAGCCCGACACGGAGGAGAGTCTCCACCGGCTGTTCATGGAGAACCGGTGGACCGACTATCTGCCGATCGTGCTGCCGACCGAGGAGCGGGTGGCGGCGATGCTGGCGGCCACCCGCCGCAAGCCCGACGAGATCGTCGGGCGCATGCGGCCGACCCATTTCCGCGAGGCCTGGCAGTACACGGTGGAAAAAGTCGCGGTGAATGCCGTGATGGCCGGGGCGCGACCGGAATATTTCCCCGTGATCCTGGCGCTCGCCGCGACCGGCGTGAGCGCGCGCGGCAGCACGACCAGCTCGATGGCGGCCATGGCCGTCGTCAACGGGCCGATTCGCCTCGAGATCAAGATGAACGCGGGCACCGGCGCGCTGGCGCCGTACAACCACGCCAACGCCACCATCGGGCGCGCCTACGGCCTCCTGTCGCAGAATCTCCAGGGCGGCTCGGTGCCCGGGCTCACCTACATGGGGTCGCAGGGGAACAACTACGCCTACAACAGCATCACGTTCCCCGAGAACGAGGAGCGGAGCCCGTGGGAGCCGTTCCACGTCCAGCACGGCTTCCGTCCGTCCGACAGCACCGTGAGCGTCTTCTCGGGGTGCCGCGGCACCGCCTACACGCTCGGGATCCGCGAGAAGCACTGGCGCGAGCACGTCCGCAACATGCTGCGCGGGATGGATCCGCACGTCCCGCCGGTCTTCGTGCTCGACCCGATCACCGCGCGGCAGTTCATCGACCGCGGCGGGTTCACCAAGAAGGATGCGCTGATCGACTGGATCTACGAGAACGCCCAGATGCCGGCCGGCGAGTACTGGGACTACCAGCTCGTGCAGAACTACATCTACCCGCGCGCCACCTTCGGCGAGGAGCCGTGGGCGTCGAAGCTCAAGGTGGCACCGGACCAGATGATCCAGGTGTTCAAGCGGGACGACATCCACGTCGTGGTCGTCGGCGGCGAGACCAACGGCTACTGGCGCATCATGGGCGCCACCTACGCCAAGACCGTCTCGGTGGACGACTGGCGATAGGGCCAGCGGGAAGCACGCACACGGCGCCCGCGGTGGACCCTTGAAGCTCACCCGGCGGACGGCGCTGACTCTGGCCGGGCTGGCGGCGCTCGGCATCACGGTCCCGGCGTGCCGCCAGATGCTCCGGCAGATGTTGTTCTCTCCGGACGCGACCCCGGCTGCAGCACCGCTGCCCGCCGACAATCCGTTTCGTGCCGGCGGGAGGAGTCTCGTCGCGATCGTGCACGGTGACGATCCAGCGGCCATGGTTCGCCGAGCGGTGGAGCTGATCGGTGGTTTCGACCGGCTCGATCTCCGCGGCCGGCGGACCCTTGTGAAGCCGAACGTCGTCTCGGGGAGCCCGCCGCCCACGACCACGGACCCGCGTGTCGTCCATTCGGTGTTGGAGCTGGCCAGAACGGCCGGAGCCGGCTCCCTCGCCGTCGGTGAGATGTCGGCAGTGCTGTCGCTCCCGAGCCGTCCGCATCTCGTGCAGACCGGGATCGCCCGCGTGGCCACCGAGGTCGGCGCGATGCTTCTCGCCTTCGACGAGGGCGACTGGGTCGAGGTGCGTCCTCCCGCCGCCGAGTACGCGACGAGCGTGTACGTGGCGAAGGCCGTCCACGAGGCGGAACGGCTGATCAGCGTGCCCGTCATCAAGACCCATCGAAACGCGAGCTTCAGCTGCGCGCTCAAGAACACCGTCGGATGTGTCCACGGCAAGAACAAGCCCTGGGCGTACGGCGGTGCCGCCTGGGAGCCCGTGGTGGCCGAGCTCAATCTGGCCGTGCGCCCACACCTGTACGTCGTGGATGGTCTCCAGAGCATGGTGGCCGGCGGCCCGTGGTCCGGCGAGAGCGTTCGGACCAATGTGATCCTGGCCAGTGGCGACCCCGTCGCCATGGATGTCGTGGTGCTCGGTCTCCTGAAGTCGGCTGGACGATGGGAGCTCGTGATCGGGAAGGACGTGTGGGAGCAGCGCCAGATCCGGCGCGCCGTCGCCCTCGGTCTGGGGGCGCGTGGCCCCGCCGATGTGGCGCTCGTGGCCGAGGATCTGACCCCTGAGGACCGGGGCTTCCGCGAACTCCTCGACAGCGTCAGACGCGAAGTTGGGCTCGTTCGGGCCTGAGCGGATCTCGCCAGGCGAGTCGGGCTACGACGACGACATCACGGGGCACCCTAGCGGTCGGCGCACCGAATGGCACTGCCGCTCGTCAGCGTACTGGCCGGCTCGGGTTTTTGGTGTGGACGGTGTCACCATCTATGATGGTCTGAGTGGCGTCGTGACGACGGCGTCTTGATCCCCGGGTTCCGTCACCAATAGCCTGTCAGCACGGACGGGGGCCACGCCACGGTCGAGCTCACGTGGGGCCCTCGGGTGAGCGCGTGTGCGGAGGCGAGGAACGTGAATCTGCGGGGCGCAGTCGTCAGGCGTCTGCTGTGGTCTCTCGTGCTCGTGGTCGGTCCCCTGGTCGGCAATGGCTGGGGCCAGGTGTCGTTCCCGCCCGCGCCGGCCGTCGGCAGCTTCGTCACCGACGAGGCGGGGATGATCACGCCGCCGCACCGCGCGGAGATCGACCGGATCGCCAGGGCGCTCAGCGCGCAGCGCGGATATCCGATCAGCGTGGTGACCATCCGCTCTCTGAACGCGCAGCGGGCGACCGGCTACACGATCGAGCGCTACGCGTCCGAGATGCTCCGCGCGGGGAAGCTCGACACGGATCGCAGCGGCTACGGTCTGCTGCTGCTCGTCGCCGCCGAGGATCGACTCGCACGCATCGAGCTCGGGTCGGCGTGGGGCCGCGCGTACGACGGCCAGGTCCGCGAGGTCATGGACGGGCTCATCCTTCCCGCGTTCCGCCGTGGCGAGCCCTCCCAGGGGATCCTGGACGGGGTCCGTGGGTTCGATGCGATGGGCCGCGGGCAGGCGCTGCCGACGCCGGTCCGGCCGTGGTGGCTCCTGCCGGCGATTGCCGCCGGAGCCCTGGTGCTGATCGGCGCGATCTTCTCGCTCGGGCGGAGCGGACGCCCGGGGCTGGCTTGGGCGGCCGCCGCGTTCATCGGCGTGATCCTGGTCTCGCGCGCGATCGCCTGGGCCCGCGGCGACGATGGCGGCGACGGCGGCTCGTCCGCCGACGAAACCGGCGTCACCGGGAAGTGGTAGCGCGCCCGGCCACCGACCTCAGATGTTCAGCAACCGCTCGAGGTTCTTCCAGAGGATGGCGTCCTTCTCCTCCTGGGTCAGCGACTCCATGCTGAGGATCCAGGACACGGGCCAGTCGAGCGCCATGTCGTACGGCCAGTCGGTGCCGAACACGACCCGGTCCGCGCCCACGGTGTCGATGAGGAAGCGCAGCGCCGACTCGGTGTAGACGATGCAGTCGTAGTAGAACTTTCGCAGGTACGCGCTCGGCGGCTTGGCGATGTTGGCCCGCGCCTCCGAGCGCACCTGCCATCCCCGGTCCATCCGTCCGATGCCGTAGCACGTGTAGCCGCCGCCGTGGCCGAGGACGATCTTGAGGTTGGGGCACTCGTCCACGACGCCGCCCGACACCAGCGTCGCGAACGTCACCGCGCGGTCGACGAGATTGCCGACGGTGTTGGGCAGGTGATAGCGCTTCGTGCGCGGGCTCACCAGCGTCTCGCCGCCCTGATGGAAGAAGATCAGCGCGCCGAGCTGATCGGCCGCCTTCCAGAACGGGCGAAACTCCGCCTCGTCGAGGGTGCGGCCGTTGACGTGGTCGTTGATCTCGGCGCCCTTGAGCCCGAGCTGGGTCACGCAGCGCTCGAGCTCCGAAATCGCGCCCTTCACGTCCTGCATGGGTAGGGTCCCCAGTCCCGCGAACCGCTTGGGCCACGTCTTCGTCATCGAGCTGATCTCGTCGTTGGTGGCTCGCGCGGTCGCCGCCGCCACCTTCGCGTCGAGGTGGTAGTTGTAGAAGCCGACGTACGGCGAGACGACATGGACGTCGACGCCGAGCGAGTCCATGTCCGCCAACCGCTCCTCGGGCGTCCACTTCGCACGGGGTGGGAGCACCTGCCGCCGGCCCCCGATGACGGCGCACTCCTGGCCGCGATCGTCCTTCTCGCGCTTGAGCGAGTGCCAGTCGCCGCCCTTCTCGGTGGCCTGCCAGAAGCACTGCGGGGTCAGATGGGCGTGGACGTCAATGCTCCGCATCGGTCCCTCCTGCACCTGCTATCCTGCCGCTTGTGCCCGCACGCGTCGCGGCCATCGGGGTCAGTCACTGGCACTCGCTGTATGACTCCGCCTACCTGCGCCACCTGACGACCATGCCCGACATGCGGCTCGTCGGCGTGCACGATCCGGACGCGGCGATCGCCGCCAACCGGGCGGCGGCGCTCGGCGGTCCGCCGACCTTCACGGACTATCGGCGCATGCTGGCCGAGACGCGGCCGGATTTCGTGATCGCGCTCGGGCGACACAGTAGCATGGCCGAGGTCGCCCTCCATCTGCTGGATCACGACTACCCGTTCCTGATGGAGAAGCCGATGGGCGTCAACGCGGAAGAAGTCGGCCGCGTCGCCGATCGGGCGGCCGCTAAGGACGCCTTCGTCGCCGTGCCCCTGATCCAGCGTTATCACCCGTTCACCGCGCGAGCCCGCGCGCTGCTCGCCGAGGCGAGGTTCGGCCCCCTGTCGCACGTGTACTTCCGGCTGAACCGGCCCACGTCGGGCCGCTACGTCGCATGGGACGCGGCGTGGATGCTCGATCCCAAGGACGCGGGCGGCGGCTGCCTGCGCAACCTGGGCCCGCATGGCCTCGATCTCTTCCTGTTCCTCACCGGCGAGGACGCCACCGTCACGGCGGCCCAGCTCAGCTCACGCGCGCTGGGCCAGCCGGTCGAAGACTACGCGTCCGTCCTCGTGCGTTCAGCCGGTGGGATCCTGGGGACGATCGAGGTCGGGAACACGTTTCCCCGCTCCGGCACGGATGCGGAGTGGAAGATCGCCGGGCGCGACGCGATCCTCCTGTTGAGGGACGGCACGATCCGCTTGACGACGGCTGATGGCGAGGAAGTCGCGGCGGGGGAGCCGACCGAGCCGCTGGCGCTCACGGCCCTGCGCGACGCGCTCGACCACTGGCGCCGCGGCACCCCGCCGCCGGCCACCGTTCACGACTGCCTGCGCGCGGTGCGCCTCATCGACCGGGCATACGCGCTCGCCGGTCGACGCGACGGTTGATTCCCTCCCGTGGTTCGTACGCTGAATGTCACGGCGTGCCCCGGCGAGTCGTCTCGCCACGGGCACGCCGCGAGGACTTCGTCGCCCGTGCTGTCGCCGGGCGCTACTTCTTGGCGAGCCCGAGCCGTAGCTCCAGGATGCTCCGCATTTCCTGCACGGCCGCGCGCCAGAGCGGCGCGCCGGGCGCCGCGTAAGCGTCTCCGACCTGCTTGCGCATCTCGTTCGTTGCCGCGTCCTGCTGCTCCTTCGACGCGGCGTCGACCGTCTTCGCACGGATCTGGGCCGCCTTGACCGTCGCCGGGTGCGAGCGCTCGATCCAGCGGCCGATCTCGTTCCAGTCCTTGTCGAAGAACGCGACCACCGGGATGGACTGATAGCCGTTGTTCAGGTAGGTGTCCCGAAGGTCGGCCTCCTTGTCCCTGAAGAACACGCGCAGCTCACAGCCCGGGATCGCCTCGCAGACGTGCGCGATCAGCGGCGAGTTGCGGTGGACGTCACCGCACCAGTTCTCCGCGATCATCATCGCGTACTTGACCTGGTTGACACCACCGAAGAACTTCCGCTCGTCGTCGGTCAACCCCGACTTCGCGTAGTAGTCCTCGGTGCGGGCCCGCGTATCGCCCATCTGGGCCATGTAATCCTTCCAGGACAAGCCTTTGGAGAAGCGCTGGGCGTCGAGGGGAATCTTGAGCTGAGCCATCGGGTCTCTCCTTTGTTGGTGGTTCGACTGCGCGCCCGCCCTTTATACACCAAATCGGTATACACCCAACAGGGCGGTGAGGACAGCGATGGCCCCGATGGCAAGTCTCTAGGGACCAGGCGTGCCCGCAACCCTGAAGAGCGATAACCCTTGCGTCGCCATTACGGAGTTCGCGACGCCAAGTACGCGGCAATCGACAACATATCGTCAATGTTCAGATTCGCCACCGTCGCTTTCATGAGCTGCGTTGCCGTGCCCGCGCGTGCACCGTTCTGGATGTCATAGAGTTGGCGCACGACGTAGCTGGGTGAACGCCCGGCGATCGACGGTACGCCTCCCAGACCTTTCAGATCCTGCCCATGGCAGATTGCGCATTGCAGTGTTTTACCCGCACCGCCGGTGTTGACCAATGCCGCCCCCTTTGCGACGCTGCCAATTGGCGCATAGGCGTTGAACTGCGATCTCGGGTCGCGGTGTTCAAATTGTTCGAGATCTTCGGGCACCTCGATGATTCGTTGACCGATAGGCTCCTTCTCCCCGGTTTTGAGGGCGGCCAAAAACCAGCCGGCGACAAATGTCTTGGGGACGGTAGCGGTTTCGACAACCCTGATATTCGATCTGGGCTTCATCGCCGAGAAATATGCTGCGGCAGCTTGCACCTCGGCGTCGGTGATGTCTTTTGACAGCGAGATCATCAAATCAACGTTTCTCTTTGGCACCGAGGTCTTCCTGGCGCCGTATCTGCGCTCGGCGGCTGCGGCGCAGGCTGAGGTGGACCGGACGAGAATGACCCTCCCGCCATCGGCCGGCACTATAGCCTGCCACTCGAGGGCCGACAAGGCAGCCCCCAGCCGCAACCGCCTCGCCGCACCCCAACCCTTGATTCGGCCGTCCGAATGAGGCCGCAACCGAAGACCTGTGATAGAAGTCTCGCGTGCGTCCGGCCGCTCGTCGCTGGCTGATCGTGGTCGCGCTGTTCACGGTGACCTACGGCATCTCGACCCCGCTCGCCGCCTACGGCGTGTTCCTCCCCGTCTTCGCCGAGGTGTTCGGGTGGAGTCGGGGCGCCATCTCGACCGCGCTCTCGGTGAACCTGCTGCTCGGTGGCGTGGCCGGCTTCGCCATCGGCGCCCTCGCCGACCGCCACGGGCCGCGCGTGATGCTCGTCGCCACGCTGGCGCTGGCCGGGACCGCGTTCGCGTTCGTCTCCATGGTCGACGCGCTCTGGCAGCTGTACCTGTTCGTCGGGGTGCTGGGCGGGGTCGGCATGTCGAGCTTCTATCTCCTCGGCACCACGACGGTCACGCGCTGGTTCGGAGCGCGCCGCGGCCTGGCGCTGGCGCTCGTGCTGGTGGGGTTCAACCTCGGCTACATCTCGGCCGGCCCGCTGGCGGCGTGGTTGATCGAGAAACTCGGCTGGCGCGGCGCCTACGCGCTGCTCGGCGGCGGGTGCGGTCTGATCACGATGGTCGCTGCGCTGACCGTGCGGCTGCCGCGCGCTGACGAGACGGACGCGCCCGTCGTGGCACGCCAAGAGGCATCCCACGCCGGGCCCGGCGTGACACTCGCCGACGCGCTCGCCGATCCGCGCCAGTGGTCCCTGAACGTCGCGTGGCTCCTGCTCGGGGGGCTCGCGCTGATGGTCTCGGTCCACATCGTCCCGTTCGCGCACGACCAGGGGATCGGCCTGGCCGGCGCGTCGCTCGCGCTCACCGCCTACGGCGTCGGCGCCGTCAGCGGGCGAATCGCCTCTGGCGTGGTGTCGGACCGGCTCGGGACGTTCGCGGCGATCCGCGCTGGTTACGTCCTGCAGCTGGTGGCGCTGCTGCTGCTCCTGCTGCTGTCCTCGCGCGCGGCGCTCTTCAGCTCGCTGGTGATGCTCGGGATGGGCCTCGCGGCGGCCGACACCATGCTGGCGAAGGCGGTGCCCGAAGTGTTCGGGATGCAGGCGCTCGGCTCCATCCTGGGCGTGCTCAACCTCGGCTGGCGCCTGGGCGCGGCGCTCGGGCCGGCCGCCGCCGGCTTCCTCTACGACGTGACCGGCTCGTACACCGTCCCGTTCGGCGCGGCGCCCTTCGTTGTGGTGGCGAGCTGGGGGCTGTTCGCGCTAGGCTCGTCGCGCCGACCACGTGACCGTCGGTGGTGAAGACAACTTCTCAAGGGAGACACGCGATGGACTGTTGTGGCCATGAAGGACCCGGCGGCGGTGACGCGCGGTTCGATATCGTGAAGGTCGCCGACGGCGTGCACGCCGCGGTCGCGGCGCCCGCCTACAAGGTCAACTGCAACACGGCGATCGTCGAGATCGACGACGGCGTCATGATCGTCGACACGCACTCGAAGCCGTCGGCGGCGCGGGTGATCGTCGAGCGGCTGCGCGACCTGACGCCGAAGCCCGTCCGCTACGTCGTCAACACGCATTTCCACTGGGATCACTGGCACGGCAACGAGGTGTACCCGGCGGCCTACCCGGGCGCGGACATCATCACCAACCAGATCACCCGCGAGGCCATGCTCACGAAGGGGCTCAAGCGCATCCGGGACCACGCGCGCCAGGCCCCCAACGAGATCGCGCAGCTGAAGGCCGACCTCGCCGCCGCCCCGAACGCCACCCAGCGCGCGAAGGTCGAGGCCGATCTTCGCCTCGCCGAGTCCTACCTGCGCGAGGTCACCGCGCTCAAGCCGTCGCTGCCGACGATCGCCTTCGAGCAGACCATGAGGGTGTACCGGCGCGACCGCGAGATCCATCTGCTCCATCTCGGCCGGGCCCACACCGAGGGCGACGTGTTCGTTTACCTGCCGAAGGAGAAGGTGGTGATCACGGGCGACGCGCTGATCGGCTGGACGCCCTTCATGGGCGACGGCTACCCCGACGAGTGGGCGGCGACGCTCGATCGTCTCGCCCAGCTCGACTTCACCCACGTCATCATGGGCCACGGCAACGTGTCCGGCCGCGAGTGGCTCGGCACCTTCCGCAGCTACGTGCACGAGATGGTCGAGGCGGTGCGGCAGGAGGCCGCGACCGGCGCGACCCTCGACGAGGTCAAGCAGCGCGTCGTCGCGAAGCTCGCGCCGCGGCACGAAAAGTCGTTCGTGGCGTACAACGACTACCGGCCGTGGCGCACGGGCGTGCTGGCCAACATCGAGCGGACGTTCGCGATGGTCAGCTAGGGCTTAGGCGAGCCGCTTGCGAAGGAAGATGCGCACGGTGTCGGCCGGCCAGCCCGGGAGCTCACCGATCACCTCGTAGCCGTGCCGCCGGTAAAACGCGGGCGCTTGATAGCTGTGCGTGAAGAGGTGCATCTGGGAGCAGCCGCGACGCCGCGCCTCGGCTTCCGCGGCGGCGAGCAGCCGCGAGCCGAGACCGCGCCCCCGAAGCTTCTCGTGAACCCAGATCGCCTGGACGGATCCAGTCCCGGCCCAGGTCCACCCGTGCAGACCCGCGACGACCGCTCCGTCGCGGTCGCGCACGAAGATCGCCAACCAGCGGCCGTCGTCAACGCCGGTCGCCGCCGCATTGAACTCGTAGAGCCGCTCGTCGAGGAGCGCGACGTCCTCGCGGCGCGGGTCGTCCTCGACCCGGAGATCTTCGGTCATCGGCCGTGTCGGCTTGCGATTACCCCGCGTGCACGGCGTCGGCCTCGAGCTCGAGCGCGCGGATCGTCTCCGCGGTCGGCACGCCCGTCGCCGGATCCCACCCCTGCTCGACGTAGTACTCGGTGACGATCTTGTCCTGCTGCTCGCGGGTGAGCCCCGCGTGCTTGGGCAGGGGGTCGCTGAATCGCGCCGGCAGCCGGTCGTCCGCGCGGCTCATACCCTCGCGCAGGTTGAAGAGCCGCGCCAGCGTGAGGCCGCGGTGGGCGGTCGTCACCATCTCCTCGGGCGTGATGTCCCAGCCGGTCACCGCCTTGAGGATCGCCAGCGACTGGTCGTCCTCGTAGGCGAGGAAGTGGCAGAGGCCGATCTGGTTGCGCAGGCCGTTGCGGTTGCTGGTCTGGCGCATGTGGTCACCGCCGGTGGGGGCCAGCAGGTACGAGGCGCGCATGGCCGGCATGTGCCGCGGGTCGTGCATCGCCATCTCCATGCCCTTCACTGTCGTCAGGAACGCCTCGGAGCCGCGGCCCAGCCGCTGCGCGGCACGCAGCGAACCCTCGGCCAGCAGATCGCCGATGCCCTGCCGGTAGGCGATCATCTCCACGACCTTGATGACGCCGTCGGCGTCGTGGAAGTTGAGCGGCACGCCTCCGGTGTCCTCGAGCGTGAGGATACCCTTCTCGAAGCACTCCATCGCCCACGCGAGCGTAGCGCCGAGCGAGACGGTGTCCATCGCGAGGTAGTTGCACATCTCGTTGGACTTGCAGATCGCGACCAGGTCGTCGAGCCCGAGGTTGACGCCGAGCGACGCGAGCGACTCGTACTCCGGCCCGCCGTAGCGCGGATCGACGCGATAGCGGCCCATCGGATCGACCGCCACGCGGGCGCGGCCCTTGTACACGGTCTCGGCCGCCGCGCGCGCCGCCTCCTCCCGCTCCTCGATGTGGACGACCTTCTTGCAGCGCACCGAGCACGCGTAGCAGGCGCCCATCTTGACGCGCACCTGGTCGCGCACCGCGATCGCGTCGACCTTCGCGATCGTGTCGGCGGCGCCCATCCGGTAGTTGAGCACCGGCATGCCGCCCTCGAGGCTCTTGCCCTGCATCGCGGCGCCCGTGCCGAACTCGTGGAACGCGCGGTGCTTCTCGTCCATGGTGCCCGAGACCCACTTGGCGATCGTCATGAGCCCAGGCTGGTCGGCGATCTTCACGGCGGTCTTGCCGCGGACCGCGATGGCCTTGAGCCGCTTGGAGCCCATGACGGCGCCCATCCCGGTCCGGCCCGCCACCTCGTTCAGCTCGTTGGCGATGCACGCAAAGCGCACGAGGTTCTCGCCGGCCGGGCCGATCTGGGCGATGCGGACCAGCTTGTCGCCGAGCTCGGCGAGCAGGATGTCCTCGACCTCACCGGTGATCTTGCCCCAGAGATGCGCGGCGTCGCGGATCTCGACGGTCCCCTCGTTGATCCACAGGTA
>QHSL01000135.1 GCA_003220435.1 Candidatus Rokuibacteriota bacterium
AGCCGCCGCCGCACATCGTGTTCGTGCTCGCCACGACCGACCCGCGCGACATCCCGCCGACCGTGCTGTCGCGGGTGCAGCGCTTCGACTTCCGCCCGATCGCGCCCGACGCGCTCCGCGATTCGCTCGAGCGCATCCTGGCGGCCGAGCAGATTCCGTTCGACGCCGGGGCGCTGCCGGTCATCGTGCGCGCCGCGGAGGGCTCGCTGCGCGACGCGCTCTCGTTGCTCGACACCGCCATCGCCTATGGCAACGGGCGGCTCGAGGCGGAGACGACCGCGAAGCTCCTTGGCGCGACGGCGCCCGTCGCGGTGCGCGCGTTCGCGGCCGCGGTGCTCGGGCACGAGACCGGCGCGGCGCTCGAGGCGATCGATCGCGCGGCGCGCGACGGCGAGGACCTCCTGGCCTTCGCGCGCGACGTCATCGAGCTGCTCCGGCTGACGCTGGTGCTGAAGGCGGCGCCGAATGCCAAGCCCGCCGAGCTCACCCACACCGAGGGCAACGAGCTGCGCAGGCTGGGCGAGCCGGTCAGCCTCGACGAGATCCTCTACGCGCTGCGTGCGCTGCTCGAGGCGGACGCGCTCATGCGCGAGTCGCCGCACCCGCGCATCGAGCTGGAGATCGCTACGGTGCGGGCCACGCGGCGCCCGGTGCCGCAGGCGCTGGAAGACGTGCTGAAGCGCGTCGACGAAGCCCAGCGCGAGATCCGCCAGCAGGCGCTGTCCACCCCGTCGGCGGTGCCCGCGGCCGCGCAGGCGAGCCTCTTGCCCGGGGCCGAGCCGGCGGCGCCGCGCGCCGAGGTGCGGCGCCCCACTGGACCTGCTGCGCCCGTCGCGCCGACCGTGCCGCGTCCCGTCGCGCCGCCGCCGTCCGCGCCCTCGCCGCCGTCGGCGGCTACTCCGGCGCCCCCAGCGGCACCGCCGCGTGCCGCGGCCCCGATTGCCGCGCCGCCGGTCGACGCCGATCTCGCGACGGCGTGGGAGCGCGTGGTCGACGAGGTCATGCGGAAGAAGCCGACCCTCGGCGCCGTGCTGACTCAGGTGCGGCCGCGCGCGGTCACCGACCGGGAGCTGACGGTCGTGCTGCTCGGCAACAACTTCCATCGCGATATGCTCGCTGACGCGGCGAACAAGGAGCTGGTCGCGCAGGCGGTGCGACGCTGCGTCGCCGGCGCCGAGCGCGTCAACGTCGTGTCCGGCGGCGAGACCACCGGTGCTGTCGCGTCGCATCCGGCGGTCCAGGCGGCGATCGCCGAATTTCAGGGTGAGGTGGTCGCGGTGCGGCCGCGCCTGCCGGAAGGAGAAGGCCAGTGAAGGGGTTCGGGAACATTATGAAGGAAGCGCAGAAGCTGCAGGCGCAGATGGCGGCGCTGCAGGAAGAGGTCGCCAAGCGAAAGGTCGAGGCGACCGCGGGCGGCGGCATGGTGACGGTCGAGGCCAACGGCAAGCAGGAGCTCACCGCGGTCAAGATCGACCCCGAGGTCATCAACAAGGACGATGCCCAGATGCTCGAGGACCTGGTGCTCGCCGCGTGCAACGAGGCGCTCAGGAAATCGCGCGAGCTGGTCCAGCAGGAGCTCGGCAAGCTGACCGGCGGCATGAAGATCCCCGGTCTCGGAATCTAGGGCGTCGTTGGCGTACTACCCCGAGCCCGTCGCCCGGCTGATCGAAGCCCTCCAGCGACTTCCCGGCGTCGGCCCCAAGTCGGCCCAGCGGATGACGTTCTTCCTGCTCAAGCGCCCGATCGAGGAAGTCCGTGAGCTGTCCGAGTCGCTGGTGGCGGTGAAGGAGCAGATCGTCTCGTGCCGGACCTGCTTCAACGTGACCGACCTGGACCCTTGCCGCATCTGCGCGGACCCGGCGCGCGATGGGCGACTGCTCTGCATCGTCGAGGAGCCGAACGACCTGCTGGCGATGGAGCGTACGGGCGAGTATCGCGGCCTCTATCACGTGCTGCTGGGCGCCCTGTCGCCGCTCGACGGCATCGGCCCCGACGATCTCAAGGTGCGTGAGCTGCTCGCGCGGCTCGAGGCCCGCGCGGTCGCCGAGGTCATCCTGGCGACCAACCCCAACGTCGAGGGCGAGGCGACGGCGCTCTATCTGGCGAAGCTGCTGCGCCCGCTCGGCATGCGCGTCACCCGGATCGCTCGAGGGCTGCCCGTCGGCGGCGATCTCGAGTACGCCGACCAGGTGACGCTATCGAAGGCTCTCGAGGGCCGGCGCGAGATTACCTAGACAGGGGGTCTCGAAGGCCCCCCAAGCCCCCCGCGCTCGGCGCGAGTTACGGTACGGGCGGTGTTTGCTGCTCGAGAAAGGCGCGATGCAGGAGCCGGACGGCGTCATCCAGCCGCCCGCCATCGATCATCCACGTGATGCGAAAAGACGACGTCGCAACGCCGCTCCATCCGATCTCGGCCGTGCCAAGGGCATCGCAGCCAATTCTTAGATTTTCGAAGGACGCGTTGATCCCCGCCCCGATGACGCTGAGGGCGCCCACGCGCTCGGCCAGCCGGAGCCTGGCGCCGAACCGCTCCTTCAAGCTCGCCAGCACCCGATCGCCCTCGTGCAGGTTCTCGCGCGACACCACCAGCACGAGGCGGTCCGGCGTGGCGTGCAGCTGCTTGCCCGCCACGTGATGCGCGTCCAGTAGCGCCAGCAGCTCTTCCGTCGGCGCGCTCGACTCGATCACCAGCACGTCACGCTCACTGGCGACGCCGACCACCCGGCCCGGCATCTTCGGCGGATGGCGTCGGACGACCGTGCCGTCCGCCGATGGATCCGCGCCGGGAAGCGGCGATGCCGTCGCCCGCGCGTAGATCGCGATGCCCTGCTCCTTGGCGAACTCCACCGCCTGGGCGTTCAGCACCCGGGCGCCGGCTTCGGCCAGCTCCTGCGTCTCCTCGTACGACAGCGATGGAATCCGGCGGGCATTGGGCACCACGCGAGGATCGGCGGTGTAGACGCCGTCGACGTCGGAGCAGATCTCGCAGTACGCGGCGCCGAGCGCCGCCGCCATCGCCACGGCGGTGGTATCGCTGCCGCCGCGGCCGAGCGTCGTCACCTCCCGCCGGTACGACACGCCCTGGTAGCCCGCGATGACGACGATCTTCCCGCGGGCGAGCTCGTCCTGGACCCGAAACGGACGCACCTCGATGATGCGGGCGTCCACGTGGCGGTCGTTCGTGACGATCCCGGACTGGCTTCCGGTGAAGCTGATGGCATCGCCGCCCAGCTCGCGAATGGCCATCGACAGCAGCGCCATCGCGATGCGCTCGCCGGCCGTGAGCAGCATGTCGAGCTCGCGCCGGTCAGGGTTGGGCGACACCTGCTTGGCGAGGGCCAGCAGCTCGTCGGTCGTGTCGCCCATCGCAGAGACGACCACGACGACGTCGTGGCCCTGACGCTTGGTTCGCACGATGCGCTCGGCGACCTGCTGCATCCGCGAGACGTCGGCGACGCTGGATCCGCCGTACTTCTGGACGACGATCGCCACGAAACTATCCTACGCCAGAAGCGCCGCCACGACTCACGACCGGCTACGGTGCGTCGGCCCCCCCAGGCCTACATAAAAAACCGGCCCGGACCATGACGGCCCCGGGCCGGCGCCCACGCATCGCGTGGACTGAACCGCGACCTCCCCCGCCTGCCATTGAGAGCCGGGGAGTCTGAGGGAGGTCTTCCCCCTCAGCTACCTAGAAATCTCCGTGCGGCATCGGCGGCGCCGCCGGCGCCTTCTCCTCCGGCAGATCCGTGATCAGCGCTTCGGTGGTGAGCAGCAGCGACGCGACCGACGCCGCGTTCTGCAACGCCACGCGCTCCACCTTGGTCGGGTCGATGATCCCGGTCTGCAGCATGTCGACGAAGGCCATGCTGTCGGCGTCGTAGCCGCGGGAGGTCGCCGTCTCGTTCTTCACCCTCTCGACGATCACGCTGCCCTCGAGGCCGGCGTTCTCGACGATCTGGCGAATCGGCTCCTCGAGCGCCCGCTTCACGATCAGGGAGCCGACCTTCTCGTCGCCATCCAGCTTGAGGCCGTCGATAGCCTTCGCGGCCCGCAGCAGGGCGACGCCGCCGCCGGGCACGATGCCTTCCTCGACCGCCGCCCGGGTCGCGTTCAGCGCGTCCTCGACCCGCGCCTTCTTCTCCTTCATCTCCGTCTCGGTCGCGGCCCCGACCTTGATCACCGCCACCCCGCCGGCCAGCTTCGCCAGCCGCTCCTGCAGCTTCTCGCGG
>QHSL01000063.1 GCA_003220435.1 Candidatus Rokuibacteriota bacterium
CTTTCGCGACAAGGCCGGCGTGGGCGAGATGCGCGACAACTACTGGTTCTGGCGCGTAAGCGAGGGAGGCCAGACCGAGCCCTTCAAGTCGAAGGGCTCGGCCATGCCGCCCTGGAAGGGCGAGCTGTCGGTTCAGGACCGCTGGGCGGTCATGGCCTATCAGCACACCTTCTCCGGCCATCAGGGCCCGCACGTGCCCTCGGAGCATCCCGAGAGCGTCGCAGTCGGCCGCGACATCTTCATAATGGCCTGCGTGCCTTGCCACGGGGTCGAAGGCAAGGGTGACGGCACGGTCGCCGCGACGCTGTCCCCGCGCCGCGCGCCCCAGCCGCGCGATCTGACCTCCCCAGAGTTCAAGTTCCGCTCGACGCCATCCGGGCAGTTGCCGGCGACGGCTGATCTGTTCCGGACGCTGACCGAAGGGGTCCGCGGCCCAGGCGGACTGATGACGCTCGGGCTTCGCGGGTACCGGATCATGCCGAGCTTCCGCCACATGCCCGAGGCGCAGCGGCTCGAGGTCATCGAGTACGTGAAGAGCTTGAATCCGGCGTTCCGGGAGCGACGCGAGATCAAGATCGTGAGCGTTCCGGCGCCGCCGCCGGTGACCCGCGAGCGCATCGCCCGAGGCCGAAAGCTCTACGCCGACGCGGACTGCCTGGCCTGCCACGGCGAGCGGGGCCTCGGCGACGGCCCGTCCGCCCCAGGCCTGAAGGACCACCGAGAGCTGCCGATCGCTGCCGCGGATCTCACGCGCCCCGAGCGCTTCAAGAACGGTTCGCGGCCCGAAGACCTTTACCGGACACTGATGACGGGTTTGTCGGGAACACCGATGCCGTCGTATGGCGACTCGCTGGAGCCGGAGCAGTCGTGGGATCTCGTCTATTACGTCCTGTCGCTCTCGAACGAGGGTCGGCGCAGGGCGGGTGGGGCGACCAACTGACGCCGGGCGCTCGGCGCGAGGAGAATGATGATGGTACGGATCCTGGGCGCAGTCGTGACAGGGGCGGTGATGTTAGCGGCCGTCGTGGTCGCCGACGAGGCTCCCATTTCGGGAACCGTCAAGGCGGTGGACCCGGCGAAACAGACCGTCACGCTGGAGGTGACCTCCAAGGGCAAGACCCGTCAGGTGGTGGTCTATCTCAAGCCCGGGGCCAGGGTCGTCAAATTCGTCAGGGCTGCTGAGCCGGGCAAGACCGGCTTCGTGGAGCAGCAGCTCGCCTTGACCGATGTCAAAGCGGGTTGGATCGTCAGCGTCGAGACCAAGCACGAAGGCGATAGGGAGGTGGCGGAGCTCGTGAAGGTCGTCCTCGAGCGATGATGCACGCGCGGTCAGATCAATCGTGAAGAGTTCGAGGCGAAGAAGCGAGACCTCGTCGTCTGAGGGATCGGGCTAGGCGCGCCCCGGATTCTCCGCGATGCACGCGAGCTGGCCGAGGACGCCCGTGACGGCCAGCTTTCGCGTCATCTTCAGGCGTTCCAGGCCTTCGCGGTAACGCTCCGGCCCGCGGGCGGCCTCGAACTCCGCGCGGTGCTCCTGATAGCCTTCGAGAATCCGAGTGTAGAAGCGCGCGGTGTAGGCCGAGGTCTCTTCACTCGACAGCAGCCGCAGACCGGCGGCCCCCACGGCCGCGACATAGCTCCGCGGGGTTTCCAGGCCGGCGAAGCGCCAGATGGTGCAGAAGCGCTGGCGTTGTTCCGCGGGCATAGGCCGGAGCTCCACGTGGTCGTAGAACGCCAGCCGGCCGCCGGGACGCAGCCACGCGGCGCAGCGTTTCAGCAGCTCTCCGCGGCGAGGGATGTGGCACCACGCGTCGAGGCCCAGAACGACATCGAACGCGCCGTGCGGCAGCTCGACGGCATGAATGCCGCCGAGACGAAACTCCACGAGATGACCGAGGCCTTCGTCACGCGCCCGGGCTATCGCCTGCGCATGGCCCACGGTCGAGATGTCGATGCCCACGACACGGCATCCGAGCTGCCGCGCCAGGTAGCAGGCCGGTCCCCCGCGCCCGCTGCCGATGTCCAGCACCTGCGTCCCGGCGGCGATCCCGGCTCGCTGAGCGAACACGCCGATCTCGCGTGGGGTCAGCAGACACTCCTGCCCGACGTCGTCGGCGCCGTGCGCGAGGGCCGCCGTGGACAGCCCGCTGCTCCACAGCGAATCGTAGAACTGGCCGACCGTCGCCTCGTCCACGCGATCGTTCTCGTTCATGACGCTTTCGGTGCCACGGGCGCCCGGTGCGATCGTCCCATCACGCGGCGACTACGAGGGCCAGAGATCAAGGTCAGCGCGCCGCCGCGACGCACGCGCGATAGTCGGCCACGAGAACCGTGAGCCAGATGCCACCGCCCGGTCGATCATACCGCCGGCGATCGGCCCACGTCGGCGGATACGGTCCGAGACCAGGCTGGAGATGCTCGACGAGGAGGCGCGGCAGCGGGGGAGTCTCTAGGCACGGTGACGCGCGCTGACTCGAGGCGTCGCGATAGGATGTAGCGATGGACGACTGCTGCGCGATCTCCGACATTCCCACCGGTCAGCGGCGGGTACGTCGTCGGACGCGGCGGCCGGTGGCAGGCGCGAACACCTCGACCGCCACGCGAGAGAGGATTCGATGGGCCAGCCGGCCACGCTGCAGCTGAAGGTGCGCCACTACGAGCTCGATCCGTACGGCCACGTCAATCACGCGCACTACGTCCACTACTTCGAGGCCGCGCGAATCGAGGCGCTGGAGGCGCTCGGCCTGTCGCTACCGGAGATGCGCCGGCAGGGCTATCTGATCTTCGCGGTCGAGCTCAACGTGAAGTATCTGGCGCCCGCTCGTGCCGGCGACACGCTGGAGATCGCCACGTCGATCCGCGAGATCCGTGGCGCGCGGTCGATCTGGATCCAGGAGATCCGCGAAGCGACCAGCCGCCGGCTGCTCGTGACCGCGGTGGTCACCGGGGCCTTCGCGACTGAGGATGGCCGGCCCGCCCGCGCGCCTGAGAGCTTCCGCGAGAAGCTCTCGGCGATTCACGTTCCCGACCGGGCGACCGCCCAGGGCCAGTAGGGGAGCGATGACCTCACGCGGCCCCGAGCGCCGCGCGAACCGCGTCGTACTCGAGCCAAAGATCGCCAAGGCAGTCGTGCCATCGCTCGCGGTGCCCCTCGCGTTGCAGGCGGTAATAGATGACGCGCCGGACATTCGGCGACGTGTTGCCGCCGATGTTGTGGCTGAGCATGTAGTGGGCGAGCAGGAGGTCGCCAGCGCGGCCGATCACCTGCTCCGACGCTCCGTGAGGGATGTCCGGCAGGCCGCGTGAGGTCCGCAGCGCCTCCGATCCCCGTTCCCTGAAGAGCACCTCCTGCGCACGATGCGTGCCCGGCCACACCCAGAGGTTGCCGGCGTTCTCGACGGTCTGATCGGTGAGCATCAGGCCCGCCAGCATCGTGAAGGTGCCGGGCCGCCCGTCGTCTTCCGTTGGCGTGACGCCGTCGATGTGACCGCGTCCGGGCCGGTGGGGATACGGAGGGATGTTCAACGCCACTTGCGCCTGTCGCGGCATCGTCAGTCGGCCGGGACGAATGAGCTGCTCAGCCACGTCGAAGGCCGCGCCGTCGAGCAGGAGCCCGAGCAGCGGATGACCCGGCGACAACGCCGGCCAGTAGAAGTGATGACCGCAATGGCCGTCGGGAGGCGGCGTGGCCGCGATGAGATCGTCGACGACACGCATAGCGGCATCGATCTCACCCCGTGAGAGTACGGAGCGAACCACGATGTAGCCGCGCTCGGCGAATTCACGCTTGTTCGCGTCGGTCAAAATCATCCACGCCAGTCTAGCGCCCGGGTCAACGGCCTGATACTGTCGCTGAGCCACGTAGTGCGCGCCGCAGGGCCGTCGCGGGGCTGGGGCCCCGCCGGCCGAGGCGCGGCTATAAATATGAAGACCGATCTGCTCCTGATCCCGATGAGCGCGCGGTATCGCGACATGCGCGCCGCCGCCGTGGCCGCCGAGGAATCGGGGTTCGACGGCCTGTGGACCTGGGACCATCTGCGCGATCCCGACACGGACTCGGGTCCCGGCGTGCCCGAGGCGTGGACGGTCCTGACCGCGCTCGCCGAGGCGACGCGGAGAATCATGCTCGGCCCGCTCGTGCTCAACGTGGCGAACCGCCATCCCGGCGTGCTCGCGAACATGGCCGCGACGCTCCAGGCCATCTCGGGCGGGCGGCTGCTCCTCGGGCTCGGCGCCGGCGGAAACCGCCGGACGCCCTACGCGGCCGAGCAACAGGCGATCGGGCAGAGCGTGGAGCGCGACGAGGTGCGCGCCCGGCGCGTTGTCGAAGCGATCGAGCTCATGCGACGGTTGTGGTCGGGGCACGCGGGCTTCCTGCGGCCCGACCCGCCCCCGCCGATCATCGTCGGTGGGTTCGGCCCGAGGATGGCGGCGATCGCGGGGCGGCACGGCGATGGCTTCAACACGCAGGCGATGCACCCGCGCCTGGCCGATCTCGCCAAGGTCACGCGCGATGAGCACACGGCGGCGGGGCGCGACGCCTCGCCGTTCCTGCTCACCGTGTTTGCCGGGCTCGACGAGCGCTGGCTCGTGCCCGACTCGCGCCAGCGCCAGTCGCTCGAGCGCGTCGGCGTCGAGCGCTTGATCCTGCTCGTCGAGCCGCCCTTCGATGCGCAGGAGATCCAGCGCTGCGGCCGCCTGCTCGGCGCCGCGAGGAGCGGGCAAACGAGCTGAGGCCGTGCGCTAGCCCCGACCGCTCCACGGCGTCGATGTCAGGCGCAGGAAGCGCGTCGCGTTCTCCCACATCAGCTTCTGCGTCGTCGACTCGCCCAGCTCGCGCCGCCACGCGATCACCGTGTCGGCGTGATCGGGGAAGATGGTCTCTGGGTGCGGATAGTCCGACGCGAACATGAAGACGTGATCGCCGATCAGATCGATCGCGCCCTTGGTCAGCGCGACGCCCTCGGAGAAGTCGATACTGCAAAAAACGCGGCCCATCTGCGCGTACTCGACGGGCGTGTGCTTGAGCGTGGGTGGCACCGAGCCCCGCACGTAGTCGATCTGGCGGGTCAGCCGCACGAGCCAGTGCGGCAGCCACCCGTGGCCGCTCTCGAGCGTGCCGATACGCAGGCGGGGATAGCGGTCGAGCATGCCGCTCATCAGCAGGAACGAAATGAATCGCTGCCCTCCCCACGTCTGGCCCGCACAGCGCCCCATCGCGGGGTTGTCCCACACGTCGCGATAGCCGGGGAAGTACGGCGTCTCGATGGTGAACGCGTGGTACATGATCGGCAGATCGGCCTCGTCGGCCGCCGCCCAGATGGGCTCGAGGTCCGGCAGATCGATTGGCATCCCCTCGGGCAGCAGGGGCCAGACCGCGGCCACCCAGTCTTCGCCGGCGTGCTGCTCGATCATCCTGGCGCTCCAGGCCGGGTCCGTACCGAGCGCCATGACCATGCTCTTGAGGCGACGGGAATCGGCCGCGCAGTACTCCGCCATGTAGCGGTGGTAGGCGCGGTAGAGGCCCTGCGCCAGGTGCGGCGCCAGCGCCGGCGCGCCGTACGCCCACGGCCCGGGGATGATGAAGTCGATGTCGCGGCCCTCGAGGTCCATGTCGCGCAGACGGCCGCGGGCGTTGTCCTCCGCGACGCGCGACGTGATCGGCTGGCGCGTGACCATCTGCGTGCGCCCCGACAGAAAGCCGCGGTCGGCGCCCTGCTCCGGCGCGGGGCTGGGCCGCGAGCCGGCCGCTCGCTGCAGGCGCACGGGCTTGATCGAGAGGATCGACGACTCGCCGACGTCCTCGGCGTCGCCGTGCCCCATGACCGTCTTGACGGTGCGGCGATAGGGCGCGAGCTCCTCGATCCGATCCCGGAATTCCTTGTCCGCGTAGCGCAGCAGGACGTCGAGCGACGGGTTCACGTGGGTGTCGCTGTCGATCACCCGAAATCCGGCCCTCATCGGACGCTCGGGGGCCGGTTGCGTCGTACGGCCTCGGGATGGGTGGAGTCGGTGCCCATGTAAATGCCTTTCTCCCACGTGCGCTTGAGCGGGTCGCGGACGTTCAGCCGCATGCGACCGATCCCGTGGATCTCGAAGTCGACGACCTCGCCGTCCTGCAAGGGCCCCAGCCCCTCGTGGTTCGTGCCGCACGCGATCAGGTCGCCCGAGTTGAGCGTCATGATCGTCGTCGCGAACTCGACGAGCTCCGGCACCAGGTGCTCCATGTCATCGGTGTTGTAGTTGTGGCGGAGCTGGCCGTCGACCCAGAACTGCACGTGGACGTCGTTGGGGTTCGGGATCTCGTCGATCGTGGCGATGCACGGGCCGATCGGCGCGAACGTGTCGAACGACTTGCCGAGCCAGCTGCCGGCCTTCCACGTCCGCCGGCCCTCGCCGCGCGCCGAGACGTCGATCATGCCGGTGTAGCCGAAGACGGCGGTGCGCCAGTTGTCGCGCTTGACCGCCTTCGCGGGGCCCTTGATGACGAGCGCCAGCTCGGCCTCGTGCATGAAGATCCACGGCTCGGTGAACTCCGGCAGCACGATCGTGTCGCCCGGGCCGACGACCGCGTCGGAGCTCTTCAAGAACATGTTGAGCGGCCGGGCCTCGAGCGCGCCGTGCTCCCAGTAGTTGGCGATGCAGGCCAGGATCTTGCCGGGCCGCGGCAGCGGCGGGCGCAGCTGGGTGTCGGATGCCGGGATCGCCCGACCCTCGCGGGCCAAACGCTCGAGCGCCGGCCGCAGCCGGTCGAAGCCGTCGATGATCCCGGTCATCGTCGTCTGCGGCGTGACGCCCGCGGGCACCGCGTCGGCGACGGGGACCACGCCGCGATCGGTGAGCACTCCCGGGAGCACGGTCTGGCTTCCCCTGGTCTGAAACAGAACGAGCTTCACGAGGTCCTCCTTGCCGTTGGATCGTGCGGTCTGAAATAGCGCCCCGATTCCCGGGTGTCAAGTGCCAAGCGTTTGCGTGTAGACTTGGCCCGGCGAGCGGCGTATACCCAGGCGAGGCAAGGTCGGCGCAACCGAGGGGGGCGGAGCGATGATCCAGGCCACCGGGATCGACCATCTCGTACTTCACGTCACGGACGTCCAGCGTGCCAAGAAGTTCTACACCGAAATTCTAGGGATGAAGGTCTACCGGGAGAACGACCGGCAGGTGTTCCTGCACGCCGGCCAGCAGGGGGTGGCCCTGTTCAAGAAGCAGGGTGAGACCCCCCTGACGACCGGCAATGACCTCAACCATCTCGCCTTGAACGTCGCGACCGGCACCTACGAGGCGCTCAAGACTGGTCTGGAGCAGCACGGGGTGACCGTGAGCGGCCGCCCCGGCGAGGATCGCTGCATCTATTTTCAAGACCCTGACGGGCATCGCCTTCAGCTGATGGTCCGCTCGTAAAGGAGGAGCGCATGAGGGCCGGTTTGAAAGCGTGGGACGCCGATACGCACGTGAACCCTGCCGCGGAAGTCCTGGAGCGCTACGTCGATCCGAGCTTCCGCCCGCGCCTGGCCGAGCTGACGGCGCACCGCCACCCCGCCGGCCAGATAGGAGGCACCCCGGGGACCCACCAGTACCGGGTTGGCACCAAGTTCTACCGTCGTGTCCTCGGCGAGGCGAGCGCCCACGAGACGTTCACCGGGCGCGGGACCAACTGGCGGGGGACGAAGCAGCCACGGGCAGGGGTGCAGGATGATCTGGCCGAGAACCGCATCAAGGACATGGACGACGAGGGGACCGACGCGCATCTGCTGATCCCGACGTCGTGGGTCAGCGTGGTGGGCCTGCCCGACGTCGAGCTCGAGGTCGGGTTGATTCGGGCCTATCACCGTCACGCGGCGGACTTCTGCGGGAAGTTCCCGGGCCGCCTCAAGACGATGGTCGTGGCCTCGACCCGCAACGTCGACGAGGCGGTGCGCGAGATCAAGCAATGGGGCACCTCGAAGTGGGCCGTCGCGGTGTGGCCACTGCTCGCCCCGGACATCCCGGTGGATCACCCTGACCTGGAGCCGATCTGGAAGGCCGCTCAGGAATACGATCTCGCGGTGATGCACCACAGCCTGACGTGGAATCCCCCGTACTTCCCGGGTTACCGGGATCTCTGGGACAACATCTTTCTCGGTCGCCTCGCCTCGCACCCCTGGGGCGGCATGCGCTTCATGGCCGCCTTCATCGGCGCCGGGATCATGGACCGCTATCCGAGCCTGCGCATGGGCATCCTCGAATGCGGTATGGGCTGGCTGCCGTTCTGGGCCAAGCGCATGGACGAGCAGGCGGTTTACGTCGGCGGTACCGCGCCGCTCAAGCACGCCCCCAGCGAGTACATGACGAGCGGGCGGTTCTTCTGTTCCATCGAGCACCACGAAGGCGAGGACATGTTCAACTACGTCCGAAGCGTCCTCGGCGACGACGTCCTCATGTACGCCTCGGACTATCCGCACTCGGAGTGCCAGTTCCCGAACTCCGTCGACAACGTCCTGAAGTGGACGAGCCTCAAGCCGGAAACGCAGCGCAAGCTCCTGTGGGACAATGCAGCCAGGTTCTACAAAGAGACCTGAACGATGACGTCACGCCGGGGGTGACTGAAGATGTCTGAGATCAGCGGACTGGGCCACGTCGGGCTCTACTGCAACGACCTGAAACGCATGCGCGACTTCTACTCGGGCGTCCTGGGCCTCACGATCAGCGACGAGGACCCGGGGCGGGGCATCTGCTTCCTGAGCGCCGCACCCGAGGCCGAGCATCACGAGCTGGCGCTCGTCCAGGCCAAGGAGCCGGCGCAGAAGACACACAACGTGCAGCAGGTCTCGTTCAAGGTGAAGAGCCTGGACGGTGTGCGCAACTTCTATCACCGGCTCCAGAAGGAAGGCCTGAAGATCGACCGCACCGTGACGCACGGGATCGCGTGCAGCGTCTACTTCTACGATCCCGAGGACAATCGGGTCGAGCTCTACTACACGACCCCGTACCAGGTGCGGCAGCCGTTCGGCGAGCACATCGATCTGGACGAGCCCGACGAGAAGCTCCTGGCCTTCGCGCAGTCGTTCGAGGAGAAGAAGGGACCGCCTCGCGGCGCCCAGGCCTGACGCCCGGGCACCCGCTGCCTGAAATAATCCTCGGGCGTCGCCCGTACTTCCTGGCAGACGGCGAGGAGTGTGGCAGCAACCCAGGGCTCGGATGCGGACAACCGGCGAGCAGAGTTTGAGCTTGCGCGTCGCGCCCGCCGCGGCGATGCGGCGGCCTTCGACGAGCTGGTGCTCCGCTTTCACCGGCCCGTCCATCGCTTCTGCTGGCGACTGCTCCGATCCCCCGACGCCGAGGATCTCGCGCAGGACACGTTCGTCCGGGCTTTCGTCCATTTCGAGCGGTTCGATCCGGAGCGACCGGTTCTGCCGTGGCTCATCGCCATCGCTCGCCGGCTTTGCGTGGACGTGCTGCGACGGCGAAAGATGATGACCAACGTGGAGGTGCCGGTCACCAGCCCGCCGGCGCCAGGGCCCGAGGGCGAGGCCTCGCTGCGCGAGCAGCTGGCGCGTCTCGATCGGGCGCTCGCCGATCTGGACGAGGGGCCGAGGGAGGCCATCGTCCTCTTCCACATCGAAGAAATGTCGTACCGGGACATCGCGGTGGCTCTCGAGGTGCCGATAGGCACGGTGATGACGTGGCTCCATCGCGGCCGCGCCCGGCTCAAGAGGACGCTGGAAGGCGCGCCCTTCGCATGAGCCGCCGAGCCGACGAGAGCGATGAGCTCACCAGCCTGCTTCAGGCGCTTCCCGCGCCGGAGCCGTCGGCCGAGCTCCTTGCCGGCGCGCGGCGCCGATATCTCGAGGCGATCGAAGCCCGCGATCGGCGCGCGGTCTTCACCGGCCTCGCGGCCGCGGTCGTCGGGCTCGTGGTGATCGCCACCCTGCTGACGACCACCGTCGAGCCGGCCGCCCTCATCGCTTGGCTCGCGGAGGCCGCGGCCGACCTTGCCAGATGGGCGGCCGGCGTCGGCGTCGTCATCGACCTCGTGCCCCCGAGCATCTGGACGTCGGTCCTGCTGGGCTCCACCGTGTCCGTCCTGTCACTGGTCCTCATCGCCCGGGCACGATCCCTGACGCTCCTGAAATAAGGCGAGCGCTCGACCGTACTCTCGGGCGAAGGGAGATCGGACATGAGCGCAGCCAAGCTGATCGTCGTTCTCGCCGTCGCTCTCGTGCTTCTCCCGGGCCTCGCCTGGGCGGCCACGCCGGCCGGCGGGCGGCTGGAGGGTCGCCTTCCCGACAGCGCGCCCATCGTCTCCATCGACCAGCCACGCGGCACCGTCCTCGACGCGCTGAGCGCGATCGCCAAGCAGACGGGCTGGAGCCTCGTAGTTACCGCTCCCGAGAGTGCGACCACGCGCGCGCTCAGCCTCCATGTCTCGAAGCGTCCCGTCGGCGAGGTACTCGATCTGATCCTCGAGGCGGGCTCGCTCCGGGCCTCGTTCGCTGACGGCGTCCTCCGGGTTCGCGAGGACGTCACCGCAGTGTCAGGCGATTCCTGGCGCGAGCGCCGCCGTGAGCGACGCGGTCGGCACGGATCCGAGCGCGTGGTGTTCGGCCACTCGCTCACGGTCGGCGCGAACGAGACCGTCGACAAGGCCGTGGCCATCGGCGGCTCCATCACGATCGCGGGCCACGTACAACGAGATGCGGTGGCGATCGGTGGCTCAGTCACGCTCCAGCCAGGCGCCCGCGTCGACGGTGATGCGGTTGCGATCGGCGGAGCCGTGTCGGTCGCGGAGGGCGCGACGCTCGAAGGCGACAACGTGAGTCTCGGCGGGGCGATCCCGACGACGGTCGGCTCGGGGATCCGCTGGGTGGTTGGCGGGCCTCACATGTTCTCGATGTTCAGCTTCGCCTCGCGGCTGACGCGCGCCGTGCTGCTGTTCGTCGTCGCGTTGCTCATCGCGGTCGCCTTCCCCGGAGCCGTGACGCGCATCGGGGCGTACCTGGTCAATCGGCCCGGGCTCTCGGCGCTCGGCGGCGTCGCGCTCCTCCTGGGATTCGTGCCGCTCGTCTTCCTGCTGGCCGTGACGATCATCGGCATCCCGCTGATCCCCGTGGCGGTGATATCCCTTGTCGCCCTCCTGCTCTTCGGGTTCACGGTCTCCGCCGGATGGCTCGGCGAGAAGCTGCCGTTTCTGCGAGAGAACAAGACGCCCCTCAGGACGGTCGCCCTCGGAGGCGTTGTCCTCGTCCTGGTTGGTCTCATTCCCTGGATCGGGACCGTGGTAGTCGTCCTCGCGGCCGTGGTGGCCGCCGGGGCGACGCTGCTCTCCAGGTTCGGCCGGAGAGCGGAGGTCGCGGCCTAGCTCCAGAGCTGCTTCGTCGCCAGCCGCGCGCCCTCGGCCAGCGCCTGGAACTTCGCCCAGGCGATGGTCGGGTGGCCCACGCGCGTGCCGAGCCCACAGTCGGTCCCGGCCACGACGTTCTCCCGTCCCACCAGCTTCGCGTACCTCACCAGTCGCTCGGCGACGAGCTCCGGATGCTCGATGAAATCGCTGTAGTGGCCCACGACGCCGGGCACGAGGAACTTGCCGGGCGGGAGCTTGACGGTCGCCCACACTCGCCACTCGTGCTCGTGACAGGGGTTCGACGCCTCGATCGAGTACGCGTCGGCCTGTACCTTGAGGATCAGGTCCACGATGTCGCGCAGCGGGATGTCGAAGCGGTGCGGGCCGTGATAGCTCCCCCAGCACATGTGGAAACGCACGCGGTCGGCGGGAATGTCGCGGAGCGCGTAGTTCAGCGCGTCGATACGGAGGTCTGCGAACTTCCGGTACTCTCCGCCACTCATCTGCGGATGGATCTGCCAGGCGTCGGCCAGGTCGGGATCGTCGATCTGTAGGACGAGCCCGGCGTCGACGATCGCCCGGTATTCCTCGCGCATCGCGTCGGCGATCGCGAACAGATAGGCCTCGTCGGTCGGGTAGTGCTCGTTGCGCAGCCAGTGCTCGATCGTGCCGGGCGCGACCGCGGGCAGGTACGCCTCCTCGACGCGCACGCCGCGCAGCGCCGCGCGCAGGTTCTCGATGTCCGCCCGCACGGCCTCCGCTCCGATGTACCGGATGCGCCCCGTGCACAGCACCGGCTGCTGGCCGGCGCCGCGGAAGGTCATCCGGCCGGCGAAATACTCCGGGAACTTCTCGGCGTCGCGGCCGAAGATCAACTGGCGCGCGAGTTGCCGGCCGGGCCGGGCCTCGAATCCGCTGATCCGCTCGCGGACGTAGTCGGTGAAGTTGGGCTTGCTGAGCTCGCCGTCGTTGACGCTGTCGAGCCCGGCCTCGACCTGCAGGCGGACGACCTCGGCCACGGCCGTGGGCAGGCGGCGGGCCAGCGCCTCGCGGTCGTAGGGCTCACCGGCGGCCTTTGCGGCGATCAGCGCCTTGACATCGTCCGGCCGCGGTAGGCTGCCGGCATGCGTCGTCAGAATCCGGCTGGTGCTGCGCTTCATGGCCATCCTCCTCGCTTGCGGCGGTCACGAGGGAGAGTGTACTCTCGCCGCACGATGCCGACGGCGATGCAGTTCGGCCTGATGATGCGCGCGCAGTTCCCGGCCGGGGACGACATGCAAGCGCGCTTCCGCGAGCTCGCCGAGCAGGCGCGGCTGGCCGACCAGCTCGGCTATGCCTCGATCACCAACGGCATGCACTACAGCAGCGCCCCGTGGCAGGACCTGCAGCAGATGCCGTTCCTCTGTCGGATCATGGCCGAGGCGCCGCACGTGCGCATCAACTTCGGGCTCGTGCTGCTCTCGCTCCACAAGCCGCTGGACGTCGCCGAGCAGATCGCGACCGCCGACGTCTTGAGTGGCGGCAAGGTGATCTTCGGCGCCGCCCTCGGCTATCGTGACGTCGAGTTCCTCGCCTTCGGCACGACGCAGAAGGAGCGGGTCAAGCGCTTCGAGGAGAACCTGGAAGCGGTCAAGCGGTTGTGGACCGAGGACACGGTGGACATGGTCGGCTCGCACTTCACGCTGGCCGGCGCCGCCGCGTCCATCAAGCCCGTGCAGAAGCCCCACCCGCCGATCTGGATCGGCGCCAACGCCGATCCAGCGATCCGTCGCGCGGCGCGGCTCGGCGACTGCTGGTACGTCAACCCGCACAACCGCATCGACACGATCGTGCGCCAGGTCGACCTCTACCGAAAGGCGCTCGACGAGGACGGCAAGCCGTTCCCGGCTGAGTTCCCGGCGCGCCGCGAGGTGTTCGTGGCGAAGTCTCGCAGCGAGGCGATCAGGCTGTGCGGCCCGTTCCTGGCCGCGAAGTACCGCGCCTACGATCAATGGGGGCAGGGCCGGGCGATGCCCGAGGGAGACAACGATCTCGGCGTCGGCTTCGGCGAGCTGATCCGCGACCGGTTCCTGATCGGCTCGCCGGACGAGGTGGCCGAGCAGATGCTGACGCTCAACCGCGCCACCGGCATCAACCACCTGGTCATGAGCGTGCAGTGGCCTGGGATGGCGCAGAGCGTGGTGCTCGACGAGCTGCACATGCTAGCCGAGGAAGTATTTCCGCGGGTACGGCAAGGTTAACCCTGCAAAGGAGACGACATGCCCAAGAAAGAGATCATCCAGGTCACGCCGGCTGCGCCAAATCCCAACCTGTCGCCGGCCACCAGGTTCGGCAACCTCGTGTTCGTGTCGGGCCAGACCGGGCGGCATCCGGTCACCGGCGAGGTGGGCAAGGACATCCGCGAGCAGACGCGCAACATCCTGGAGCGGATCAAGCAGATCCTGGCCGCTGCCGGCACGTCGCTCGACAACGTGCTGACCGCGACGACCTATGTCACCAGGCGGGACGACGTGCCCGCCTACAACGAGGAGTACGCGAAGTACTTTCCGAACAACAAGCCGGCCCGCACCACCGTGACGGTGGCGTCGCTGAACTCGCCCGAGCTGCTGATCGAGATCACCGTCACGGCCTGTATCCCGAGCTGACGCGGCGTCAGGCGGGCACGCGGAGAGCGCGCGCGGCGGGCAACACGTCCGCCAGCGCGCGCTCGAGTTGATGCTTCTGGTTCCACGACGCGAAGCGCAGGATCGGCGTCGTGCAGCCGGCGTCGACGTATGACCTGATCTTGTCGACGACGGCCGCGGGCGGCCCGTACGCGAGCCAGCCCTCGATGTACTCGCGGGTCATGGCCGGACTGTAGTAGGTGTGCAGGAACTTGACCGCCTCCTCGAACGCGGCGCTGTGGTCCTCGTTGATGTTGACCATCAGGTGCAGCGCGGCCTCCATCGACTCGGTCGGTCGCCGGGCTTCGCTCGCGACGCCCCGGATCAGCGCCCAGCGCTCCTTGAAGCGCGCGGCCGGTGTGTTGTCGGTCATCCAGCCGTCGGCCATGAGCCCCACGCGCCGCAGCGCCCGGTCCGCGATGCGCGGCGCAGTCAGCTCGGGCTTGGGGTTGGTCGCGATCCAGATCGGCGGGCACGGCTTCTGGACTGGCTTCGGCTCGAGTGTGAGGTCACGGAACCGATAGAACCGGCCCGCGTGGCTCACCCGAGCCTCGGTCCAGAGCTTTCGGAGGATCGTGATCCCCTCCTCGAGCCTGGGCCCACGGTCGGCGAGCTTCACGTTGAACGGCTCGAACTCGGCCTCGGCCTTCTCGCGCGGGAGGCTGCCGCCCACGCACGCGCCGAGGATCATCCGACCGCTCGACACGTGATCGAGCGCCGCCCACTGGGCGGCGAGGAACAGCGGATCGCGGAGCGGAAACGTCGAGAGGCAGCAGGTGCCGAGGCGGACGCGCCGGGTGCGCGCGGCGATCGCCGAGAGCAGCACGAGGGACTCGAGGCGAGGCTTGGCGAACAGGCTGTCGCCCACCCAGATGGAGTCGATGACGCCGGACGCGTCGGCCTGCTCCGAGACCGCCAGCAGCTCGTCGACGCTCGTCGCCCCGAAGAGCACGCCCCGATTGGGTAGGCTCAAGCCGTATCGTGGGGCGCGTTCCATGGTCGAAGCTCAGGCGCCGCGCTGCTGCCGCTGCCAGACCGCGGCCAGCGCGTCGCGGTCGAGCTTGCCGTTGGCGTTCTTCGGCACCGCGTCGACGACGACCACCGCCGCCGGCACCTTGAAGGCCACCAACCTGCCGCGACAGTGCTCGAGCAGCGCGGCCTCGGGCACGCTCCGTCCCGGGCGAAGCGCGACGAATCCCACGGGGACTTCGCCGTAGATCTCGTCCTTCACCCCGAGCGTGCCGGCGTCGGCGACGTCGGCGTGCTCGAGCAGGCAGTTCGTGATCTCGAGCGAGGCGATGTTCACGCCGCCCTTGATGATGATGTCCTTCTTGCGACCGGTGATGTAGACGTAGCCCTCCGCGTCTTGCCGGGCGAGGTCGCCGTTCCTGAAGCCGTCCTGGGGGATCGGCACGAGCGTGTCCGGCCCTTGCCAGTAGGCCGAGGCGAGCTGCCGGCCGCTGACGACCATCTCGCCCTCCTCGCCGGGCGGCACCTCGCGGCCCGCGTCGTCGAGAAGGCGGAGGCGCAGGTTGAGGGTGGGCTGTCCGATGGACCCGTGCTTCCGCGCGCGGGGATGATTGCCGCACATGAAGCCGGTCTCGGTGCCGCCGGCGAGCTGCACGATCGGGATCCCGTACGTCTTCTCGAACTCGAGGTGCTTGTCGACCGAGAGCGGCGCCGTGCTCGAGGTCATGAAGCGGAGCGCCGGCAGATCCGCCCTGCTCACGGCCGTCGGCCGGGCCAGCAGCATATTGATGACGGTGGGGATCCCGACCGCAACGGTCACGCGATAGTCGCGCAGCCAGTCGAAGAACCGCGCCTGCGAGAACTTCCGTGCCAGCACGAGCGTGGCGCCGGTCAGCAGCGCCGGCCCGATCGAGAGGATCTGCGGCGACGACCAGCTGAAGTGGCGGTAGTCGAGGATCGTGTCGTCGGGTCCGATCTCGAGCCGGTCCACCGGGGACTCGCACATCGCGTAATACGCCTCGTGGGTCCAGATCGCGCCCTTCGGCGTGTCGGTCGTCCCGGACGTGTAGTCGATCAGCGACCAGTCGTTACGCGCCGGTCGCGCCGCGACGGGCTCGGTCGACGCTTCTCGCAGTCGAGCGAAGAGATCGTCGGCCCCGGGGCTCGGCGCGTTCCATCGCCCAAACGGGATCCAGGGCCCGCCGCCCGTTGCCAGCGCGCGGGGATCACCGGGCAGCTCTCGGCTCCAGAAGACGGCCTTGGGCGCCACGTCGTGGAGGATCTGGCTCACGTGCTTCTCGCGGATCTCGACGTTGATCGGGTTGACGATCACGCCGGCCCGCAGCGCTCCCCAGAAGACGATCAGCGGCTCGATCCCGTTGTCGGCGAGCAGCGAGATCCGATCACCCTCGCGCACGCCTTCGCCCGCCAGGAAGTTGGCGAGGCGGCGAGTCAGCGCTTCGAGCTCGCCGAAGGTGATACGCGCATCCTGATCTGGGCTTTCGACCACGATCTTGTCCGGGCGCCGGCGCGCGTGCTGCTCGAGCAGCGTGTTGACGTCCGTGTACGCGTTCGATCCCTGACCGCTCACCGGGACGGATACTGCGCCGTCGGCGGCGGCGACGTCAAGCCCGGCGACGACGCCACTGCAGCAGGCAAATCTCCGCGTCGTCTCTGGCTCCTGTAGAATCCCGACAATACGACCGAAAGGAGTTCGCTATGCCGCGAGCCACGCCCATCACGACCAGGGAGCAGGTGTCCAAGGAGCACCAGCCGATCTTCGACGCGGTCGCGGAGGGTCGCGGCAGCGTGCGCGGTCCCTTCAGCATCATGATGTACAGCCCGCAGATGTGCGAGCGGGTGATCGGCACCAGCAACTATCTTCGTTTCCAGTCGTCGGTGAAGCCCAAGGAGGGCGAGCTGGCCATCCTCGCCACCGCGCGTGAGAAGGACTGCTCGTACGTCTGGGGCGCGCACGTGACGCTGGCGCGCAAGGCCGGAACGCGCGAGGAAGCGATCGGCGCGGTGCGCGACCGGAAGGACGCCGGCGGCCTCGCGCCCGAGGAGCGAGCGATCGTCACGTACGTGCGGCAGCTGCTGCAGAAGAACCGGGTCGACCAGGCGGTCTTCGACGCGCTGAAGGACCGCTACGGCGTGCCCTGGGTCGTCGAGCTGACCGGGATCATCGGCCACTACGGCTTCGTGACCGGCATGCTGAACGCGTTCGAGATGATGCCGGCGCCCGACGCCGAAAAGCTGCCGGCCTGAGCAGACGTCTGAAGTGACGGGCCGACGCAGGCGCCGCCGTTCTGGCACCGGCGCCGGTCCGCCAGGCGCCAACGACTGCGCGCCTTTCGCGGCGGGCACGTCTGGCACCGCCCCTGCTTTCTCCTCGTGGTATGGCCCGCGCGCTCCGGTGCCTCGCCACCGCGCTCCTGCTCGCAATAGTCCTCGCCCACGTCCCCGCGGCGGCGGCGCCGCTCCGGACGTTCTACGTCGATCCGGCCGGCAACGACTCCGCCTCCGGCTCGTCGACCGAGCTCCGCACCGCGACGCTCTCCCTTCAATAGAGCTCGCTCGGTACGCCCGCCGCGAAGAGAGCCGCCTGGCTGGGCCGAGGCGCTACACTAGCCACGCCATGATCAAGGCCAAGCCGGAAGTCGAGGGGCTCACGCCCTACGTCGCGCCGCTCGAAGGGCGCCGGCCGCTGCTGCGCCTGGACTTCAACGAGAGCACCGTGGGGCCGAGCCCCAGGGTGGTGGACGCGATCCGCGCCTTGCCCCCGGACGCGTACGCTGCGTATCCGGAGTACGCGGGCCTCAACGAGGCGTACGCGGCGTCGGTCGGTGTGCCGGCCGAAAACGTCGAGGCCGTCAACGGCGTCGACGCCGCCATCAGGGCGATCTTCGACGCCTACGGCGATCGAGGCTCCACGTTCCTGACGACCGTGCCGACGTTCGGCTACTACGAACCCTGCGCCCAGCAGCAGGGGATGGTGATCGACGAAGTCCCGTACGAGGACGACCTCAGCTACCCGCTGGCGGGTGTCGCGAAGAAGCTCGAAGCCGCGCCCCGCCTCGTCTTCGTCTGCAACCCGAACAACCCGACGGGGACGATGCTCGAGCCCGGCGCCCTCGTCGCTCTGGCGCGATCGGCGCCGCAGACGCTGGTGGTCGTCGACGAGCTGTACGTCGCGTTCACGGGCCAGTCCGTGCTCCCCGCCGCCCTCGAGCTGCCGAACCTGGTCGTGCTGCACTCGCTGTCGAAGGCCGCCGGGATCGCGGCGCTGCGCCTGGGGTTCGCGATCGGCCACCGCACCATCGTCGAGCGCCTGCGCCGGGTGACGGGACCATACGACATCAACATGTTCGCCGTGGTCGCGGGCAAGGCCGTGCTCGCCGATCCCGATCACATGCGGCGGTACGTGGCGCAGGTGTCCGAGGCCAGGGCGTGGACGATCGGCGAGCTGCGGCGTCTCGGCGTCCGGCACGCCGCGGGCGGGGGCAACTACATGCTCGTGTGGCCGCCGGGCGACGTCGAGGGCGTGGTGAGGAAGCTTCGCGGCCACGGGATCCTGGTCCGGAGCATGGCTGGCAAGCCCCTCATCGACGGGAGCTTCCGGCTCACGATCGGCACGCCCGAGCAGATGCAGCGATTCATGACGGCGTTCACCGCCGTCGCGCTGCTTCAGTCCGGGTCGCTCCGATAGTGGGTCGCATAGGCGTGCCGGCACCGCTCGCGTAGCTCGGCCTCGTCGAGGTCGCGTCCGACGAAGCGCGTGGTCGAGATCTCCGAAAGGTCGAGCGTCGGCGCGCCGTCCAGGATCCACTCGGCGATCGCCTCGCCCAGCGCTGGGGAGACGCTGAGACCGCCCACGCAGCACCCGCTCATCACCCAGGCGCCCGGCACCCCGGGCAGCGGCCCGACGAGATAACGGTCGTCGGTCGTGAGCGTCGGCAAGCCGCCGCGATGCTCGGCGATCCTGATCGCCGGATCCTGGAAGATCGGAAACTGCTCGGCAACGCTGCGGGCCAGCCGCCGGAGCACCTCGATGTCGAGCGGGAGATCGGCCATGTCGAACGACTCCGGCAGCGCGCCCGCGTCGACTTGCATCGGGTCGGGCTCGTAGCCGCCCAGCATCAGCCCGTCGCGCTCGTGGCGCACGTAGACGTGGGCGTCGATCACGCGCGCGATCGGGAACTCCGGACCGACGCCCGCGATCGGCTCGGTGATCAGCAGCTGGTGGCGGGTCGGCACGACCGGCAGCGCGCCGCCGAGCCGCCGCGCGAGGAGGCGCGACCAGGCGCCGGCGGCGTCGACCACGACGCGCGTGGCGATCGTGCCGTGCGGCGTGCGCACGCCCTCGACGCCGCCGGAGCCGATCTCGAAGCCGGTCGCGGGGGTGTGCGGCAGCAGCGCGGCGCCGAGCTTCTCCGCGGCCCGGCAATAGCCGAGCGGGAGCTCGGAGGGCTCGACGTTGCAGTCGGTCGGGCTCCAGGTGATCGCGACGATGCCGTGCTCGCCGAGGATCGGCAACCGCCGCCGCGCTTCGGCGGTGGTCACCCAGTCGATCTCGATCCCGGCGGCGCGTCCGCGCGCGATCTCGCGGCCGAGCTGCTCGGCGTCGCGATCCGTCCGCGCGATCTTGAGGGCGCCGCTCTGGGTGAACCGCAGGGGCTGGCTCGTCTCGTGGGTGAACGCGGCGAGCTTGACGACCGCGCGCCGCGCGAGCTTCGTGAGCGACGGCGTCGCGCGGATCTGGCTCGTGAGCCCGGCGGCGCGGGGCGATGTCTGGGAGGCGAGTTGCGCGCGCTCGAGCAGCGCCACGCGGGCGCCCCGGCGGGCCAGGTGGTACGCGGCGCTGGCGCCGAAGGCACCGGAGCCGACGACGACGGCGTCCGCCGAGGCGATCACCCTTCGGGGTCAGCCCGGCCGGCGCTCGATGAAGCGCGCGACCTCGTGCATGTGCTCGTCGAAGAACGCGAACACCGGGATCGAGCGGTAGAGCCCCTTCTTGAGATACTGGTCCATCAGGTCGGGATTCGCGTCCCGCGGGAACAATCGCATCTCGATGTCCGGCTTCCCCTCGACCAGCTTGGCCACGAACGGCACTTCGGCCAGGCAGGTCCCGCACCAGTCCTCGGAGATGACCATCACCTTGCGCACCGCGCCCATCCGCTCGAGCAGCGTCGCCTCTGCCGGCTCGATGGTGGTCTCGTCGAGGGCCTCGACGAACCGCTCGCGGTTGACGGACATGTGATCGATGTACTCCTGCAGCGTCATGCCCTGCGCGAACCGCTCCTTCGTGATCACGCCGCTCCTCCGCGGGCGTCTCCACCCCGCGCGGCTACCCTATCACGAAGCTCAAGCATTCCACTCGCGCGGGCCCTCGTCGTCGTAGCCGCACTGCTCGCAGGGGCTGAAGTAATGGGTGGCCGGCGGCATCGCCACCGCGAGCCGCAGCGAGTTCTCGGTCCCCACCGTCTTGATGTGGTGCACGGTGCCGCGCGGCACCCACACGATGTCGTCCTTGCGCGCCTCGACGACGATCCCGCCCGTCAGCTCCCAGCGGAACTCGCCGGCCATCACCACCCACCACTCGTCGAAGTCCGCGTGCCAGTGCGGGCGGTTGCCGCCGCCCGGACGGTTGGCGATCAGGGTCACGAGGTTGCGCTCGTCCTGGATGACCCGCCGCGACCACGGCGGCGGTCCCATCTTCGCCACCAGCTCGGAGACGCGGGTGCGCAGCGTGTTGGGCCCTTCGGCGTTGGCCTTGGTCGGCGGCGTGGGGCTCGTCGCGAAAAACGGGATCGTGATGGTGGTGGTGGGCATGGGTCCTCCGGCGCTACAGACCGTAGAGCGCCGCGGCGTTGTCGCGGGTGAGCTGCTTTTGCACCTCCGGCGAGAGGTGGCCCATCTGCTTCTCGATGATCTTTCGAGAATTCGGCCAGGTGCTGTCGGGGTGCGGGTAGTCGGACGCCCAGAGCAGGTGACCCTCGCCGTAGAACGCGATCAGCGACATCGCGACGTGATCGTCCTGGAAGGACACCCACACCTGCCGACGGAAGAGCTGGCTCGGCTTCTGTGTGAGGTCGATGCCACCGCGCTCGTCCCAGTACTCCTTCGCCTCCCAGAGCCGCCAGAAGCGATAGTCGAGCTCCTGGACGATCCACGGCAGCCAGCCCACGCCGCTCTCGGCCATCACGAGCTTGAGCCGCGGATGTCGCTCGAGGATTCCCCAGGCGAAGAGGTCGACGAACGGATCGAGGAACTGCCCAATGAAGAGCTTCGTGGTGTTGAAGACGCTCGCGGTCTTGTCCTGCACGTGCGCGGGCACGCCGACCAGATTTCCGCCCGCGCCGAACACCACGACGTGGAACGAGAGCAGCAGGCCCGTCTCCTCGAACGCCGTCCATAGCGGCTCCCACGCACGGTCGTGAAGTCGGGGCGTCACCTGGGAGACCTGGAGGTTCGCCTGGCGGAGCCGGCCGTCCTTCGCGAGCCGGTAGACCTCGTCGCACGCGGCCGCCGGGTTCTCCGGCGGCAGGATCGCGGCGCCGATGAGCCGGCGTGGGGCCGCCGAGCAGAACTCGGCGAGCCAGTCGTTGTACGCCTGCAGCGTCGCGATGCGCAGCGCCGGTTCGGCGACGGTCATCGTGCTCACCGGGCCGTACAGCACCTGTGCCTCGACATCGTCACGGTCCATGTCGGCGAGCCGCAGCTCCGCGTTCGCCGGACGCATCTCCGACTCGTCGACGCCGCCCCGGTCGAACGCGTTGAACGCCGCCTTGGGTCCGGTCGCGCGGCGCCGGCCCGCCCAGCGGCCCCAGACGCCACCCTCGCAGACCCACGCCGAGCCCGCGTTGCCGTCCACGACGCGCGGGCCCCGATCACGAAGCGCCCTGGGCAGACGCGCCGTCCACAGGTCGGACGGCAGGTACTGGAGGTCCAGGTGGTCGTCCGCGGAGATCAGCCGGTAGTCCATCGGCGCGAGCCTGCTCAGTCGACAGCTCGGAACATCCGCTCGTCGTACAGGGCACCCGACATCGGGCCGAGCTTGTCGCGGAACAGGCGCGTGGCGTCTGCCATCGCGTGGGCGTCGACCGCCTTCGCGTCCTTCCAGATCTCGACGACCGTGAAGTGGTTGGGGCGATTGGTCTGCTGCACGCCCTCGAACCGCACGTTGCCGGCGGCGCCGCGGCTGTCGGCGCCGAGCTGCTTGACCGCGGCGAGGCCGTCCTCCTTGCGGGGCGGAATGACGTCGACGTGCGTGACGACGTAGACGGCGTCGCCGGCCGGGCCCGGCTGCAGCGGACCGACCGAGACGCCGATGTGGACGCGCTCGTCGAGCGGGGCGCTCCGGATCGCGTGCACCTTCTCGCGGAGCTGCGCGGCGGCGGCCGATTTGCCGTGAGCCTCGAAGGCCTTCTGGTCCTTCCACACCTCGAGGATCGCGAACTGGTGGGGCTGGCCGATGCGGGTCACCACCTCGCAGCGGAGGCTGCCGTCTTCCGCGCGGGCCGCGTCGCGGTAGCGCTTCAGCGCCGCGACGCCGTCCGCCCGCGAGGTCGGCATGACCTCGATGTAGATCGCCGTGTAGATGTTGCCTTCGATGACGGGCGGCAGGGCGGGGGTGGGCGTCTGGGCCTGAGCGTTCGTGATCGCGCCGATCAGCGCCAGCGCGACGCCGATGGACATCGCGCAGAGGAGTGTGTTCATGGCTCTTCCACCTTTCACCGGGCGAGCGGGTCGGGACGGCGCGCGTCTTCCAGCACCCGGCGAACGGCCGCGGTGATCCGCGCCCGGTCGGGCAGCGCCGCCTGCTCCAGCGGCGGGCTGAACGGCACCGGCACCGGCGCCGCGCACACGCGCTGCACCGGCGCCCGGAGCGCGCGGAACGTCTCGGGGTCCTCGGTCACGAGGGCGACGATCTCGGAGGCCGCCGAGCAGGTGGCCGGCGCTTCGTCGACGACCACGAGCCGGCCGGTCTTGCGTACCGAGGCACGAATCGCCGCCGCGTCCATCGGCACGAGCGTGCGCGGATCGAGCACCTCGACCGAGATGCCCTCGGTCGTCAGCGTGTCCGCCACGGCGAGCGCCTCGCGCACGTAGTAGGCGAGCCCCACGATGGTCACGTCGCGGCCGGCGCGCTTGACGTCGGCGACGCCGATCGGCACGGTGTGCTCGCCGTCCGGGACCGGCCCGGTGGTCGAGGCGAGGCGACTGCACTCGAAGAAGACGACGGGGTTGTTGTCGCGGATCGCGCTCTTCAGGAGCCCCTTGGCGTCCGCAGGCATCGAGGGGAGGAGGATCTTCAGCCCGGCCAAGTGCATGAACATGGAGTAGGGGCTCTGCGAGTGCTGGGCGGCCACCTGCATGCCGCCGCCCGTGCTGCACCGATAGGTCACCGGGAAGTCGGCCTGGCCGCCGAACATATAGCGGATCTTGCTCGCCTGGTTGACGATCTGGTCCATGGCCACGAACGAGAACGTGACCATACCCCAGTGCACGACCGGCCGGAAGCCGCTGCCGGCGGCGCCGAGGCCGATCCCGGTGAACGCCGCCTCCGAGATCGGCGTGAACCGCACGCGCTTGTCACCGAACTTGTTCTCGAGCGCCGGCGCGCGCTGGGTCGCCATCGTGATCACGCGCTCGTCGCGTTCCATTTCCTCGATCAGCGCTTCCTCGAGAGCCTGGGCGAACGTGATCTCTCGCACGGTAGCCGCTCCTTATTTATAGTCGCGCCTCGGCCGGCGGGGTCTTGTCGAGTCGCTCGCCTCGGGCCTGGGGGCCCCAGCCCCCGGCCGGCCCTGCGGCTCGCACTGCAGCCCCGCGACGGCCTGCGGCGCGCACTACCTTACTCGGCGAACATGTCGACCAGCAGGTCGTGGGGGTCGGGATAGGGGCTCGCCTCGGCGAAGGCCACCGCCGCCTCGAGGTCGCGCTTGACCGCATCGCGGATCCGCTGCGCCTCGACGGCCGTGGCGATCCCGCGGCTCGTCAGATGATCCTCGAAGCGCGTGACCGGATCGCGATCGCGGCCGCGCCACGCGGCGACCACGTCGGTGGGCCGCATGTCGGGCTGGGGCGCGTCGCGCATCGCGTGGAAGAGCATGCGAAACGTCTTGCAGTGGAGCAGCGTGGGTCCGTCACCGCGCCGCGCCCGCTCGACCGCCTCGCTGGCGGCGTCGCGGACGGCCAGGACGTCGTTGCCGTCGACGGAGACGCCGGGCATCCCGTAGGCCGGCGCGTGCAGCGAGATGTCGGTCTGCGCGCGCACCGACTCGACCGCGTTGCCGGCGCCGTAGCGGTTGTTCTCGCACACGAAGAGCAGCGGCAGCTTCCACAGCGAGGCGATGTTGAGGGTCTCGTGGAACTCGCCCTCGCCGGTGGCGCCGTCGCCGAAGAAGCACGCGGTCACGCCGCCCGCGTCCTCCAGCTGGGCCGCGAGCGCCGCGCCGCACGCGATCGGCATGCCGCCGGCCACGATGCCGTTGGCGCCCAGAATGCCGATGCCGAAGTCGGCGATGTGCATCGAGCCGCCCTTGCCCTTGCAGTAGCCGTCGACCCGGCCGAACAGCTCGGCCATCATCCGGTTGACGTCGGCGCCCTTCGCGATGCAGTGTCCGTGACCCCGGTGGGTGCTGGTGATGCGGTCGGTCGGGCGAAGCGCCGCGCACACGCCCACCGCCACCGCCTCCTCGCCGACGTATGGATGCACCGCGCCGTAGATCCGCTTGGCCGTCCGCAGCTCGACCGCGAGCAGATCGAACTCGCGGATCAGCACCAGCTTGCGAAAGATCTCGACCAGCTCCGCCTGGGTGAGCGCCACGCTCGTCCCTCCTGGTACCGCTAGCGGCAGTGCGGCATCACCTCGTTGGCGAACAGCGTCATGGACTGCTTGACCAGCGAGTGCTCCATGAGCCCGCCCTGGTTGAAGTAGCAGATGAACTCGTCCATCCCGTACTCGCGGCGCAGCGCCTGGACCCTCTGCACGCAGTAGTCCGGATCTCCGAAGACCGCCATCTCCCCATCGACGTCTTCATATTTCACTCGCTGGATCCGGGCGAGGACCTGACGCCAGGCCTCGAAGCTCTTGATGTCCGCGCTGCCGAGCGGTCGCAGCCGATCACCGGCCTCGCGCAGGAAGCTCAGGAGGCTCGTCTCGCACTCGGCGCGCGCCTGCTCCCGGCTCGTGGCGACGTGCACCGGGAACGCGAGCGCGGTGTCCCCGTGCATCCCGGCCGGCAGCGCGGCGCGATACACGCCGAGGCCCTCTTTGAGCTTGTCCGGCGGATTGATGAGCGGCGTGGCGAAGATCGGGAGCCGACGGCGCGCGGCCAGCGGGAAGGTGTCGGGGCTGTTGGCGGCGATCCGGACCCGCGGATGAGGCGTCTGCAGGGGCTTGGGGACGACCGTCAGGTCACGGGCGCGAAAGTATTTCCCCTGGAACGAGAACTGGTTCTGCGTCCACGCCTGGACGATGAAGTCGATCGCTTCCTCGAAGCGCTCGCGGCTCTCGTCCTGGGGGATGCGGTAGCCGTCGTAGTGGACCGGCGCGGTGCCGCGCCCGACCCCGAACTCGAGGCGGCCGTTGCTGAGGAGGTCGGCAACGGCGGCCTCTTCGGCGATCTTCACTGGATTATGCAGGGGCAGCAGCGTGACCGCCGTGCCCAGGCGGATCCGCGTCGTGCGCTGGGCCGCCGCCGCCAGCACCATGAGCGGGTCGGCGAGAATCGAGAACGCGCGGCTGAAGTGGAGCTCGCCGAGCCACACGGTGTCGAAGCCCAGCACGTCCCCGAGCTCGATCTGCGCCATCAGGTCCTGGTACCGCTGATACTCGGAATCCGTGCCGGCACACGGCAGCTGATCGAAGAAGCCGAAGCGCATGCCTCCTCCTCTTTCTAGCCGCGCCTCGGCCGGCGGGGCCCCAGCCCCGCGACGGCCGGCGGCGCGCGCCGCCTGAGACGGCGGCGACGATCGCTGCCGGGCGAGCCTGGCCACCACCGAGCCAGGCCCGCCGGGCGACGATCGCTGCGGCTGACTACTGCAGAGGCGAGAACGACGCCGGGATGAGCAGCTTGTTTTCCTGGCGGACCGGTCGCACGCCGGACTGCGGCGGCCACTGGCCACCCTTGCGGGATTCCTCGCGGATGCGGTTCCGCTCGTTGGAATCCTTGTAGACCCACACGTGCACGAACTTGTTGAGCCCACCGATCTCGCTGGTGAAGCACGCGGCCAGCGGCGAGAGCTTCTCGCGCCCGGGCACGGCCTTGCCCCACGCCTCGAGCACCTTGGGGAGGTCGCCCGGCGAGTACGTGTAGATCCGCATCTCGTAGAAGTTGCCGGAGCCGAAGCTGCGGCTGCCCAGCGGCTGCATGAACGGCGCCGGGATCATGATGTCGGACTGCTGCTCGACGATCAGGTCGCGCCCGCCCGGCAGCGCGTTCATCTCGGCGTCCTTCGCCATGGCGTCGCGCACCGCGGTGCGCTGCGCCAGGTCCTGGTACGGCCAGACGTGGATCACCTGGTTGAGCGGTCCGAAATCGGTGTGCCAGAAGGCGCCGAGCTTGGAGTGCTTCTCGCGCAGCGGCTTGCGCTTGGCGAAGCGATCCTCGAACTCGGCCACGGCCCCGGTGCGCAGTGAGTAGGTGCGAACCTCGTAGATCATGAGCGTCTCCTCCTTGTTGTGGCTGCGGCCTGCAGACGGCCGCTAGGGTCTAAACACAGCGAACACTTTGTCGGAGTTCGTGATCCACGACTCCAGGAACACGGACTCGTCCGGCTTGCGCCGGAGCTCGGCCATCGCGCCGGCGAGGCAGAACCAGTTCAAGAGCTCGTGGTGGCCGCGGTCCTCGGCCTCCTCGATCTTCGTGTTGCGCCACGTCTCCCAGTCGCCGTCGCGCAGCGCCTCGTAGTAGCGCTTGTCGGACTCGACGTCGGGGAACATCAGCGCGTGCTTGCCGACCAGGAACGAGTGGCTCCAGCTCGACGACGCGATCACCGCCACACGCCACGGGCTCCGGGCGAGGGCGCGCGCCACGGACGCGCCGACCTGGAAGCAGCGCCACGGCTGCGGTCCGGGCGGGTCCAGCTCGGTCTGGCCCGCGAGCTTCGCAGCCTGCGACGGCGTCATCGGCGCGCCGTGAGCCCCCACGAGCCAGCGGCCGTACGCGTTCACGGTGAACGGCACCACCGGATAGGCGAAGCCCTTGCGGTCCATGTCCAGGTACAGCACCGAGTTCATGAACGCGTGACCGAGCGAATGGTGCAGCGGCTTGTAGGCGTAGGCGATGTCGATGCCGTCCTCCAGCAGCGCCGAGGCGAGATACTTCGCGCCGGCCCGATGGCCCGTGACCGTGAACGTCTTGTCCTTGGGCTCGTCCCACCAGTTCTCGCCCCGATGGCCCTTCCACGGCTGCACGTCGACCGAGTCGTAGGCCAGCACCGAGAACGGGGGCACGCAGTCCTCACGGTAGTTCTCGTACTGGTCGTCGCCCCAAAGCAGCACGAAGTCGGGCTCGAACGCGTCCAGCTCGGCGCGGATCTTCCGGAAATGATGGATCAGGTCGCTGCGATGGCGGTCGGAGTGGGCCGATCCCTCGTCGGTGCTCCACTGCTCGCGCATCGTCGGATGCCAGCCCTCCGGCGACCGCAGCTTCTCGGGCAGCATCGGGTCGGCCAGCAAGAGCTTGATCCGGCCCGACATGTTGCCCTTGTACGACATCGGGGGATAGTGGGTGATGCCCAGCCCAAGGATCTGTCCCATGGGTCGTCCTCCTCGTCGTCAGTCCTTGTCTTCAGTCCGCCAGAGGGATCGTGACCGAGAGGCGGGGCTGATCGCCGACGACGCGCGTCGTGTGCCCCTTGCCCGTCAGGTCTTCCGCCAGGGTCACGTGCCCCGGCCCGTAGCGATGCTTGGTGCCGTCACCGAGGCCGATCTCGACCTCGCCCGCCAGCGTGATCACGAACTGCCGGCGCGGCGCGTTGTGCCAGTCCGAGAAGTGGCCGGGCTTGGTCGTCCGGAACACGATGCCCTTGGTGCCCTGCAGCGTCGTCAGCTCCGGATGAGTGGCGAGGTCCAGCTCCTCGATATGGGTCTGGCCGTCCTTGCCCGTGTACAGGCGAATGATGTGGCTCATGTCGAACCTCCCGAGTCGGCTCGTCCCGCCAGGACGTGCGCGGGTCCCGCGGCGGCCACCATAATACGCCGCTTCAGGGCGACGCGTAGAGAAGCCGTAGGGTGGTCTCCGCCCTGCCGAGACCCTCCCTGGCGGCTCACAGCCACGCGAGCTCGGCGCCATGCGGATGGGCAAGAGCGAGCAGGTCGTCATGTCGCTGCCCGTTGGTGAAGCGCGTACGCCCGAGAAGAAACCGCAGTGAGCTCAGCGACGGGGCCAAGGCCGTCATCTCGGGAATGACGCCCGACGCCTCGTTGGCGAGCCACACGACGTCTCGACGCGTCGAGGTGTCCGCAAGGACCTCCGCGAACGCCTGTTGACGATTACGGCTCACGTAGCTCAGCACCGCAGAGTGGAACACGACGAGCTGAGCATCGTCCGGTACCTCGGCGAGCATCGCCGGAAGGTCATCGACCAGGTCGCCGGCGCTGACGGTGGGAGGGTTGGCCCTGGCGAGGTCAATCGCACCTTCGAGGCGTCGCCGACGCTCATGATGTTCCGGCCAGACGCACGCCATCAGCCACCGGATCGCGTCGTCGTCGTGCACATCGATCGGACTGACGTCGAGCCCCCGCCGCCACACGATCTGCGGCATCGCGCCAGGAAGCGGCACGGGTCCCACGGCGGTGCACCGCAATTGGACGGGCGAGGACGCCGCGCCGATACGCGTCGATCCGTACTCGTAGTGGAATCGGTCGAGGAGCAGGCACAGGCCCGCGCTTGCGCCGACCTCGACGAGCGCCAGGGGTCCGGACGGCAACGCCGGAAGCAGCACGGCACAGCGCCCGACTTCGTTGGTCTGGGTCCGTCGCCACCGCATCACAGCGCTGATTTCACGGCCGCGCTGCTTCACGAATGTCCGCAAGTCGGAGCCTGTCGCCGGCATGCCCGCAGACCCCGTCAGGAGCTGGATGGACGCGAAGAAGAGGTTCGGCTGGGTCACCGGCATTCCCGCGATGAAGCCCACCACGTCATCGTCCTCGGACACGGCGAGCGCAAGCTGGTAGTAGAGGTCGGAGTAGCCCTTGCACTCCAGATCGGCGAACTTCCGAAATCGCCGCTTGATGTCTGCCGTGTCGACCATCGAAGCGGCTGGTGGAACGTCGAGCGGTGCTACGGCACTCGCAAGACGAGCTTGCCGAAGAAGTCCCGCCCGGCCATGACCTCGTGCGCCTTCCCGGTCTCGGCTAGGTCGAACGTGCGTCCGACCACCCCGCGCAGACCGCCGTAGCGCACCATGTGCATCATCGCCGCGAAGCTCCGTCGACTCCGCGCCCCGCTGCCCATCAGCGTCAACGGTCGGGACTGAAGAACAGAGAGATTGAACGGGAGCTGGCTCCCCGCGGTCGTCCCGGTGATGACCAGCCGCCCTCCGGGCTTGAGACTCGCGCAGCTCTCGTCCCACACGGTCGCGCCGACGCAGTCGAACACCACGTCGACCCCGCGGCCGTCAGTGAGCTCCTTGACGCGCTGGCTGAACTTCGGCGTGGTCGTGTAGTTGATGACCTCGTCGGCGCCGAGCTCCTTGGCCTTCTCGAGCTTCCAATCGCTGCCGGCGGTGACGATGGCGCGGGCGCCGATGCCCTTGGCCATCAGGAGCCCGAAGCTTCCGACCCCGCTGCCGACCGCGTTGATGAGCACGTCCTCCCAGGGCTGCAGCTTCACGCGCTCGACCAGGCAGTGCCATGCGGTGTGGCCCGCGAGCGGAAGCGTCGCCGCTTCCTCGAAGCCCATCCACTCCGGGATGCGCTGCAGGTTCGCCGCCGGAACCTTGCAATACTGCGCGTGGCCGCCGTCGAGCTCGCCGCCGAGCCGCCTCTGACGCTCGCAGTACTCGTCGCGCCCTTGCACGCACGGCGTGCAGGTACCGCACTTCACGCGATTCTCCACGACGACGCGCTCGCCCTGTTTCCAACCGGCTACGCCTGGGCCGAGACTCGCGATCTCGCCGGCGATGTCCAGTCCCAGGATGCGGGGCAGCCCGCCCGTCGCCGAGCGCCCGCCGCGGATCGCCAGATCCGCGTGGTTGACCGCGGAGCCCCGGACGCGGATGAGGACCTCGCCCGGCCCGGCCTCAGGATCGGGGCGGTCGCCGAAGATCAGCTTCTCGGGGCCACCGGGCTCGGCGATGTAGACGGCCTTCATCGGAAGATCGCCATGCACTTCGGCGCGTTGAAGATCCAGGTCTCCGCCCAGTCCACCAGCTCCATTTTGTGACCGAGCTCGGCCGCGGCGCCCGCCAGGCACATCCAGTTGAGGATCTCGTGCTGGCCGGAGGCTTCGAGCTGCTGCAGGGGAACGTCGCGCCAGGCGTGGTAGTCGCCGGCACGCAGCTGCGCCAGCAGGGCTCGGTCGGCCTCGAGGTCGGGGTAGAGGAAGTTGTTCTTCTCGGTCAGGAACGCGTGCGACCAGCTCGACGACGCCATCACGACCACGCGCCAGGGGCTCTCGCGCAGGATGCGCGCGGTGGCGCGCCCCAGCTCGAAGCAGCGGCGCGGCGACGGCGCAGGCGGATCTGCCTCCTCGCTGTGCTGGCTGCCGCCGCCCTGGTAGCGCACGACGTCGCGCCCGTAGCAGTTCACCGTCACCGGCAGGATCGGATAGTCGAAGCCCGTGCGCTCGAGGTCGAGGTAGAGAAGCGTGTTCGCGAACGCGTGGGCCACGCCGTCGCCGTGCAGGGGCTTGTACGCGTACGCCGTGTCGATGCCGGCCTCGAGCAGCTTGCTGGCGAGGAAGCGCCCGGCGCGCGGCTGGCCGCGCCAGGTGAACACCTTGTCGCCGGGCTCGCCCCAGATGTTCGGGCGCTTGCCGAGCCGCTTGAACGGCTGAAACGAGAGCGTGTCGTACGCGAGCACGCAATACGGCGGGATCACGTCGTCCTGGAAGTTCTCGTATTGATCGTCGCCCCACATCAAGATGAAATCGGGCCGGAACGCGTCGATCTCTTCGCGCTGGGCGCGGAACGCGCTGAAGACGCGCTCCCGGTGCGCCTTGAACGACGTGATGCCTTCGTCGTCCCCCCACTCGGCCCGCATCGGCGCGGGCCAGTTGGCGGGGTCTTTCAGGTGCGCCGGAATGCGCGGGTCGCTCCCGAGCATTCGCGCCAGCGGCCACGGCTTCAGCTCGTCGGGCACCAGCCCCGGCGGATAGTGAGTCGTGCCGATCCCTAGGATGTCTCCCATGTCAGGCCCCTCCTGGAACTGCCGTTCTCACGGGCGGGAGGATCGCACGAACTCTCGCCAGATCGCAACGCATTGGTCCGGTGCTGAATGCTGGACGTAGCCGCTCGAGCCGGGCACCTCGACCAGCCTCCCGCGCGGCAGGAGCGAGGCCATGCCCTGCGCCCGATCCGGCGTGTTCATGGTGCTGCGCTCGCCGACCAGAATCAGCGCCGGCGTCGTGATCTTCGGGAGGATCGGTGTCAAGTCGACGGTGGCCAGATATGCGAGGGTCTCCAGCACCACGTGCTGCGCGGTGCGGCTCATCTCCTGCGCGTACCACTCCTGATGGCCTGGATCGGAGGCGCTGGGCTCCAGCCGGCGGCCGGCCGTCTGGCGGACCCAGGCCTCGACGCCCTGGTCCTTCACGATCTTGTAGTAGTCCAGGTAGGACTGGACGCCGCGGAACTTGTAGGGCGAAGTGCACGCGGTCACGGTGTGCAGACGGTGGGGGAATCGGTGGGCGAACTCCAGCGCGATCGTGCCCCCGATGGTCTCGCCGATCAGATGCGCCTTGTCGATGCCGAGGTGTTCCATGAGATGAAGCAGGTCCGTCGAGAAGCCCTCCAGCGACCACCGATAGCCGGGCGGGGGCACCGACGATCTGCCGAAGCCACGCGCGTCGATGCGGATGACTCGATAGTCGCGGGCGAGCAGCGGGACCCAGGCGTACCAGAGTTTTCCGCTCTTGGCGTTGCCGTGATGCAGGATGACCGTCTCGGGCGACGACCACGGGTCGGTGAAGTCGTCGTCCTCGTAGTGCATGAGCAGATCGCCGGGGAGCCGCGCGGTCGGCATCTACTCAGCGAGAACGTTCATAGCGCTACCCAATCAAATCACCCCGCGCTTGCTCAGGTCGGCGATCTGCTCCTTCGTGTAGCCGAGCGACGTCAGGGTTTCGTCGTTGGCCTCGCCCAGCTCCGGCGCCGCGCTGCGCAGCGGATTGCGCTTCTCGCCGTGCGAGACCGGGTGACCGAGAATCGTGAGATCGCCCAGCACCGGCGAGTGCACGCTCTGGGCCATGGCCAGGTGCTGCACCTGAGGGTCGGCGAACGACTCGTTGATCTTGTAGATCGGCCCGCAGGGCACGCCGGCGTCGTTCAGAATCTTGATCCACTCCGCGCTCGTCTTCTGTCGGGTCACCGGCATGATGACTTCCATGATGGTGTCGCGGTTCGTCGAGCGCGCCTTCGACGTCGCGAAGCGAGGATCGGTGAGCAGGTCGGTGCGCTCGATCGCCCGGCAGAAGCGCCCGTAGATGTCGTCGCCGGCGGCGGCGATGTTGATGTGGCCGTCCTTCGTCTCGAAGACGCCGGTGGGGATGCCGGTGGGATGGTTGTTGCCCGCTTGCGGCGGCACCTCTTTGCTCATCAGCCAGCGTGAGGCCTGGAAGTCGAGCATCGACAGCATCGCTTCCAGCAGCGAGGTGTGCACCCACTTGCCCTCGCCCGTGGTCTCGCGCTCGATCAGCGCGACCAGAATGCCCTGCGCCAGGAAGATCCCGGAGCAGAGGTCCGCGATCGGAATCCCGACCCGCACCGGGCCCTGGCCCGGAATGCCCGTGATCGACATGAGGCCACCCATGCCCTGGGCGATCTGGTCGACGCCGGGGCGATCCCGGTATGGGCCGGACTGGCCGAAGCCCGAGATGCTGCCGTAGATGATGCGCGGGTTGATCGCACGCAGGCTCTGGTAGTCGATGCCGAGACGCTCTTTCACGCCCGGGCGATAGTTCTCGACGACGATGTCCGCGGTCTTCGCCAGGCGCTTGAAGATCGCCACGCCCTCGGGATCTCTGAGGTTCAGCGTCATGCTGCGCTTGTTGCGGTGCAGGTTCTGGAAGTCGAAGCCGTGGCGATTGCCACCCATCCCGTCGCCCGTACGCCCGCCGGGCATCTCGATCTTGATGGCCTCCGCCCCCCAGTCGACAAGCTGTCGGACGCAGGTGGGGCCGGCCCTGGCGCGCGTGAGGTCGAGGACTTTGTAGCGGGACAGCGGCAAGGAGTTGGTCGTCATGGGCCGGTATCCTGGCACGAGCGGGCGCGCCGCGCTAGAGGGTCGCGGGTGCATCAGAGGGCGGGCGTCGTGGCCTCGCCGCCGCGCTCCAGGAGGCGCAGCGCGCCTCCGTCCGTGTCCACGACGGTCACCGAACAGTGGGCGGGCGCGAACGAGGCCACGCGATCGTCGCCGACGGCAGCGCCGATGGCGACGTTGATCGTGACGTAGTGGCTGAAGACCACCGTCGACTCCGGCAGCGCCAAAAGGGCATCGACAACCCCGCGGCGCCAGGCCTGGAGCTCGGGCTCGACGTCACCCCAGCGCGCCTGGAGGATCCGGCGGACCCAGGCGGCCCGCGCCTTGGGGTCGGCGACCGTTGAGGGGATCTCGCCCACGGCGGGCTCCACGGTTCCCGTCCGGCCCCACGTGCGCTCGAGCGGCGCCGCGGTCTCCCGCGCTCGGCGGAGCGGGCTCACCACGACCGCGAGGGGCCCCAGGGGAGCGAGTCCGGCCGCCACCGCCTCCGCCTGGGCCAGCCCGACCGGGTCGAGACCGGCATCCCCCGCGTCGGAGAAGGTCGCGGTCGGCCGTCCGTGACGCACGAGATAGAGACGCGGCACGCCAGCATGCTACTGCACCTTGCCCCGTCCTGTAGAATCGCTGCATGCCTAGAGACGCTACCGCCAGCAAGCTCGAGATCGTGACCGAAATTCCGGACAGGGCGATGGTGATCTTCGCCCATCCCGACGACGCCGAGATCAGCTCGGGCGGCGTCATTGCCAAGTGGGCGGCGGCGGGCTGCGAGGTGACCTACGTCCTGTGCACGAACGGCGCGGCGGGCACCGCCGACCGTGCGCTCACGCCGGCCGCGCTGGTCAGAAAGCGCGCGGAGGAGCAGCGCGCCGCCGCGGACTTCCTGGGCGTGCGGCACGTGGTCATGCTCGGCTATCCCGACGGCGGGCTCGAGGACACCCGGGAGTTTCTCGGCGACGTCGTGGCGGCCCTCCGGCGCTACCGGCCGCACACGGTGTTCGTCCACGACCCCTACCGGGTGAAGGGCTTCCAGCACCGTGATCATCGCAAGGCGGGCATCACGGCGACGGACGCGGTCTATCCCTACGCCCGCGACCATCTGCACTTTCCCGAGCACATCACGCGGGACGGTCTCGAGCCGCACAAGGTGCGCCAGCTCTGGTACTGGGGCATGGACGAGCCGGACGTCATCGTCGACGTCACCGATTCGATCGACCGGCAGATCGCCGCGCTGGTCCGTCACGAGAGCCAGATCCCGGGCTTCAGCGTGCCGGCGGGCTCGACGATCGGCGAGCGCGTGAAGAAGAACGCCGCCGAGCACGCCGAGGGCTACGGCTTCCAGTACGGCGCGGTGTTCCGGCGGCTTCTCGCGCGGCGATAGCTGACATGGCGGTCGAGTTCGGCGTGCTGATCCCCACGCGCGAGGCGGTCATGTCGGGTCGCCCGGAGACGGCGCCGCTCCTGGCGATGGCCGAGCGCGCAGAGGCCGCGGGCTTCGATTCCGTGTGGATCGGCGACTCGTTGATCGCGCGGCCGCGCCACGAGCCGCTCACCTTGTTGGCCGCCGTGGCCGGACGCACGCGGCGCGTGCGCCTGGGCACGGGCGTGCTGCTGCCGGCGCTGCGCAGCCCGGTCGTGCTCGCCCACGTGGTCGGCACCCTCGATCGCGCGGCCGAAGGCCGGATCATCCTCGGGGTCGGCTTCGCCGCCGACAACCCGTCGATCCGCAAGGAGTTCGCCGCGGCGGGCGTCCCGTTCGAGCGTCGCGTCGGCCGGTTCCTCGAGACGCTCGAGATCTGCCGGGCGCTGTGGCGGCGCGATCACGTGAGCTTCAGCGGCAAGCACTTCACGCTCGAGGACGTGACGATGGAGCCCAAGCCCCATCGGCCGGGCGGCCCACCCATCTGGATCGGCGGCAGCGGTCCGACGGCGCTGCGCGAGGCCGCGCGCTTCGATGCGTGGTTCCCCACCGGGCCCCACGTCGAGTTCTTCGCCGAGCACTTTCCGCGCGTCCAGGCGGCCGCGCGCGCCGCCGGCCGTCCGCCCGACGCGGTGACGGGCGCCGCGTACGTCACGCTCGCGCTCGATCCGAACCGGGCCGCCGCCGAGCAGCGGCTGAACAGCTTCCTCGAGACGTACTACGCGGCGCCGGCGAAGACGATCCTGGCCCGCCAGGCGACGTACGCCGGGCCCGTCGAGGGATGCGTCGAGTGGCTCCAGCGCTGGATCGACGCCGGGGCCAGCCATCTCGCCCTGCGCTTCGCCGGCGGCGACCAGCTCGCTCAGGTGGACGAGGCGGCGTCCCGGCTCCTGCCGCGGCTCCGGCGACGCTGACACGCGACGTTGACACAGCCGCTGACCCGAAGGGAGATCGCACGATGAAATTCGGACTGCACTCCGTCAATCTTCATACGTGCAGCCATCCCGACGCGGCGGCGCGGTTCGCGCGCGCCGCCGAGGGTGGCGGCTTCGAGTCGCTCTGGGTGGCCGACCACGTGGTGCTGCCCGATCCGCCAGTGCCCGGGCGCCCGATGGCGCCGGACCAGCGGCTCCTCGATCCGATCGTCGCGCTGACGTTCCTGGCCGCTCACACCTCGCGAATCCTGCTTGCCACCGGGGTCATTATCCTGCCGCAGCGCCAGGCCCTGGTGCTCGCCAAGCAGCTCGCGTCGCTCGACGTGCTCTCGAACGGCCGCCTGATATTCGGGCTCGGCGTGGGCTGGTGCGAGCCGGAGATGCGGTCGGTCGGCGTGTCGTTCGCGGATCGCGGCCGCATCGCCGACGACTATCTGGCGGCGATGCGCGCGGTGTGGACACAGGCCAAGCCGTCGTACCGCGGCCCGTTCGTGTCGTTCGAGGGTGTTCAGGCGATGCCGCGACCGGTGCAGCAACCGACACCGCCGATCGTCGTGGGTGGTCGCACGGCGCCGGCGTTCCGGCGCGCGGTGACCCAGGGCCACGGCTGGTACGGGTTCGGGCTCGACGTGGCCGAGACGCAGAAGTTCGTCGCCTCGCTTCGCGACGCCGGGAAGAAGCATTCACGGCCGGCGGAGCTGGGACGGCTCGAGATCAGCGTGACGCCGCCGGGGTTCGAGCTCCCCGACAAGGCGATGGTGGACGCCTACGCGGCGGCCGGCGTCGACCGCCTGGTCGTGAGGCCGCGTCCCGACATGGACGCGGCGGTGCTCGAGCGCTTCGCCGCGGAGGCCGGTCGCGCGCTCGGCCTCAAGGCCGCGTGAGGGCCGCGCGCGGCCGGCTCAGCAGCGGGTCACGTGAGCCGCGACGGCCAGCCAGCGGCCGTCGCGACGCGCCCACACGTCGGTATAACGACCGGCGCCGCGCCGGCCATCGGGCAGGACGTACGCCGTCCGAGCGTGGATGATCGCGACATCACCCATGATCCGGACGTCGACGTCGTGGGCTTCGAGGTTCGAGATCGCGACCGGGAGCGCCGCCTGCTTCAGAAAGCCCTGGCGATCGACGAGCGAGCCATCCGGGTTGGAGCACACGAAGTCGCTCGCCAGGATCTCGTCGAACCTCCGGACGTCCGAGGCCTGCACGGACCGGATGTAGTCGCGGTTGAGGTCCCGCAGCGTGTCGAGGTTTGATCTGAGCGCGGTCGTCGTCATGTCGCTCCTCAGTCGCGCAGGCGCGCGATCACGTCTTTGCCGTAGCGCAGCACGTCGTCGGGCGTCCTGACCTGAGCGGGCAGCCCGGCCGCCCCGCTGAGGGGGACGGCCACGCGCGCCACGCCCCGCTTCGCGAGCGCCTCGATCTCGAACAGGTCGGTGGGCGCCGCCGTGGTGATCTCGATGGCGTCCGGGTTCCGGCCCGCCGCCTCCGCGGCGCGACGCATTTCGTCGAAGAGCTCGGCCGGGGCGCCGCGCGCCGGGAAATAGCCGTCGCCGATCCGCCCGGCTCGCCGGGCGGCGGCCTTCGTGTCCCCGCCCACAATCACCGGAATGCGGCGATCGGGAGGCAGCGGTCGGCAGAAGACGTCGCTGAACGAGACGAAACGCCCCGAGAAGCTCGCACGCTCCTGGCTCCACAGCGCGCGCATCGCCGCGACGTACTCGTCGGTGCGGGCGCCGCGTTCGTCGAACGGCACGCCCAGCGTGGCGAACTCCTCGGCGAGCCAGCCGACGCCGATTCCCAGCAGCACACGGCGGCCGCCCGCCAGGTGATCGAGGGTCGCGACCGCCTTCGCAGTGATCACCGGATTGCGCTGGGGCAGGATCAGGATTGCGGTCCCGAGCTTGAGCGTCCGCGTGGACGACGCGACGTAGGCGAGCCAGATCAGCGGGTCCGGAATCGGGAAGTCCTCGAGCCCGGAGCTCATGCGGCCGGTGTCGGAGTACGGGTAGCGCGACTGATACCCGTGGGGCACCACGACGTGCTCGACGGTCCACAGCGAGTCGAATCCGGCCGCTTCGGCGGCCTGGGCGAGCTCGACGGCCGCCGGCCCGTTCGAGTACCGGCCGAGGCTCGCGTAGCGCAGCCCGAATTTCACCTCAACCCTTGTGCTCTTGCAGGCACTGGAGGGCTAATCCGCCGTGGCTCCAGGCGGCGCCGGCGGCCATCGCCATCGCGACGAACGTGGTTTCGGCGATCTCGGCGTCCGCCGCGCCGGCGGCGGTCGCCTTCTTCGTGTGCGCGTCGATGCACCATGGACACTGTGTGACCTGGGCGATGCCGAGCGCGATCAGCTCCTTGGTCTTGGCCGGGATCGCGCCGTCCTTGAACGCCTTCTGGTCGAACTCGATGAACGCGCGGTACACCTCGGGTGCCAGCTCGCGCATCCGCTTGAACTGCGTGCGTACGTCGACGCCGTGAAACTCCATGAGAACCTCCTGGAAACTAGCTCAGGCCGTAGAAGCCCATGGCGCCGCCGGCCAGGATCTGGCGCTTCGTCTCCGCCGACAGCTCCGGCCGGTCGGCGATGAGCTTCGGCGCGCCCGGGAAGAAGCCGTCGGGGTGCGGATAGTCGGTGGCCCACAGGATCTTGTGCGGGCCGATGTAATCGGCGAGGACCGAGAGGCTGCCCTCGACGGGCTCGAACGAGATCCAGCAGTTCCGCTGGAACAGCTCGCTCGGCCGCATCGTCAGCCCGGAATCGTTGAAGCCCTGATCGTCGAAGTGACGATCCATCCGGTCGAGCCACGGCGCGATCCATCCGCCCCCCGACTCGAGGAAGCCGATACGCACCTTCGGATGGCGGTCGCACACGCCCTCCCAGATCACGCTCATCGCCGCCAGCATCATCTCCATCGTGTGGGAGATGATGTGCTTCGCGCCGCGGTTCTGGAAGCGGTCGACGCCCACCTGGGGCATGCCGCCGCTGGCGCCCTCGTGCAGGCCGATGGAGAAGTCGAGCTCCTCGACTTCCTTCCAGAACGGCGTGTAGTCCGGATGATGGAGCATGCGGTCGTTGTACGGGTTGGGGCGCAGGAATCCGCCGCGCATGCCGAGCTCTTTGCGCGCGAAGCGCATCTCGTCGATCGCCAGCGGGATCGACTGCATCGGCAGCATGGCGACGCCGAAGAGCCGATCCGGGTAGGGCCGGCAGTAGTCCGCAAGCCAGCGGTTGTAGGCCCGGCACATCGCCGCGGCCAGCGCGGGATCCTTCACCGCGCCGCTGAACAGGCCGAGGCTCGGATACAGGAACGCGGCGTCGATGCCGTCCAGATCCATATCCGGAATCCGCGCGTGCGGATCGAAACCGCCCGGGCGCCCCTCGACGTACTTCATGGTGACGTCGTCGACCGTGCCCTGGCGGGCGCCGATCCCGCCGATGAGGCCGAGTCCTTTGTGGCTACCCAGGATCTTGCCTTCGACGAGGAGCCGCTCCTTGCCGTCGGTATCGACGATCATCCGCGGCGCGCGATCGCGGTAGGCGGGGTCGATGTACTTGTCCCAGATGTCGACCGGCTCGAGGATGTGTCCGTCGGCGTCGATGACGTTGTAGGTGCGCGCCATGGTCTCTCTCCTCATTGGTAGCTGCGCCTCAGCCGGCGGGGCCCCAGCCCCGCGACGGCTTGCGGCGCACACTGCCTGGCCCAGCGGGTTAGAAGAGGATTGCGCTCCTCGGCGGCGGAGTCAAGGACGCGCTCGGGTCATCGACGCGTGCGCCACGCCTCGTGGCGCTCGGCGCGCTCCGACGTCTGGGCGAGCGCCATGAAGCGATAGAGGTCGCCGTGCGCCGTCGCCGGCAGGCCGCCCTCGTAACCCTGACGCAGCGATTCGCGCGCCAGCCGCACGGCCGTGGCCGGCATGTCGGCGATCGCCTGCATCTGCCGGATCGCTTCCGGAATCAGCTCATCCTGAGACAGCACCGCAACCACCATGCCCATCCGGAGCGCCTCGTCGGCGCCGACCTTGCGGCCGGTGAGCGCGATGTTGAGCGCGTTGCCGCGGCCGACGAACCGCGCCAGGCGCAGCGTGCCGCCGTAGGCGGGAAGGATGCCGAGGCTCACCTGCGGCAAGCAGAACACCGCCTGCTGGCCGGCCAGGATGAAGTCGCAGCAGAGCGGAACCAGGCAGCCGATGCCGACCGCGTAGCCGTTGACGGCGCTGATAATGGGCTTGGAGTAGTTCTCGACCGCGTCGAACACGGGGCTGCCCCGCAGCGCGGAGAGATGCTGCTCGGGGGAGTCGACGGTGTGGGTCTTGGGGTTCTTGAGATCGGCGCCCGCGGAAAAGGCGCGGCCGACTCCGGTGAGGACGACGGCCCGCACCGATACCTCGGCTTCCGCCTCGCGCAGCCGGGTGATCAGCGCCGCGCCCAGATCGGGGCTCCAGGCGTTGAGCCGCTCGGGCCGGTTGAGGGAGACGAGGGCGACCGAGCCCTTTTGCTCCACCAGGACGAGGTTGTTGTCGGTGCTCATATCACGTCCTCCTGACGGAGCGCGGCGACCTGCGCTGTCGTATAGCCGAGGGCGAGCAGCACTTCCTCGGTGTGCTGGCCCAGCCGCGGCGGCGGCGTATCGACGCTCGGGCCGTCGTCGGCGAACTTGAAGGCGCTCACGGGAACCGTCACCGGCCCCTCGACGCCCTCGATCGTGTGGTGCTCGTGCAGCACCCGGCGGGCCTTGAGCTGGGGATCGGTCATCGCCTCGGCGAGCGTGCGGACGCGGCCGGCCGGGACGTGGCGGGACTGCAGATACTGCTCCCAGTCGTCGGCGGTGCGCTGGCTGATGATCTTCTGCAGCTCGGCGGTCTGCTGCTCGTAGAGTCGATCGCGCTCGTCGTGGTCCGACTGCGCCGCGATGTCGGGGCGGCCCACGGCGTTGAACAGCCGTTCGTGCTGGCCGCGGTTGCTGGCCGCGATCATCAACGGCGCGTCCTGGGCCTGGTAGAGCTGGCTGCTCGCTCGATCCATCCGGTTGCCCTTCGGCTTGGGCTCGTGGCCCGTGCGCATATAGGACGTGATGTGCGAGCCCATCAGCATGAAGGCCACGTCGAGCATCGCGCTGTCGATGTACTGGCCGCGCCCGGTGCGCTCGCGCTGGAACAGCGCCGCCGAGATCGCGAACGCGCACATCGTGCCGGTCGCGTAGTCGATCACCGGCGATCCGGTCTTGATCGGGTTCACCTCGGGCGTTCCGGTCGTGGCCATCATCCCGGAGGTGGCCTGGATCAGCTGATCGTAGGCCGTCTGCTCGCCGCGCGGGCCGTCCTGGCCGAACGCCGTCATCGAGCAGTAGATCAGCCGCGGATTGAGCGGGCGCAGGTGCTCGTAGCCGAGCCCCAGCGCCGGGAAGGCGCCGGAGCGCCAGTTCTCGACCAGCACGTCGGCGTCCCTCACGAGGCGTTTGAGGATCTCGCGTCCCTTTTCGGTCTTGAGATTCAGCGTGATCGCACGCTTGTTCGAGCCCTGGGTGAGGTAGCCCGTGCCCATCTTCTGCTTGTTGAGCGCGCGGTCGCTGCCCGAATCGCGGCTCTGGTCGTAGTCTCGCGGGTGCTCGACCTTGATGACGTCGGCGCCCAGCAGGGCGAGCTGGTAGGCCGCGAACGGCCCGGCCAGTACGTGCGTGATGTCGATGATCTTGATTCCCTCGAAGGGTCTCATGCGGTCACCTCGCGTGCCCAGGGATAGCCTTTCAGGAGTTGGTGGTCAAGCCCGGAGATCCGCGAGCAGCCAGCTGGTAAGGTCGGCGAACGACGAGAAGCTCCGATCCGCGTCACGGCAGACGCCGAAGCCGTAGTCGACGAACACGAACGGCACGCCGCACTCGCGGGCCGCCGCCTGGTCACCCGCCGTGTCGCCGACGAGCAACGCGCGGCGGAGGCCGTTGCGCGCGATCAGCAGGCCGAGGTTCTCGGCCTTGGTTCGGCCGGTGTTGCCCCAGCACTCGAAGTCACGAAAGCTCGGCCCGAGCTTCGACCACGCGAGGAAGGTCTCGATGTACCCGGCCTGGCAGTTGCTCACGATGAAGAGCGGATAGCGCGCGCTGAGTCGCCGGACGCCGGCCTCGACGTGCGGGTAGAGCACGCCGCCCTGCTCGGCGACCAGCCGGTTGTCCTCCAGCTGGGTCTCGGCGATGAGCGTCAGGATCTGGGGCTCGGGAACGCCGCCGAACGTCTCCCGGATGCATTGCTCGTGCGGCTTGCCGGCGACTCCGCGCACATCGTCCGCCGTGATCGGCCGGAAGCGGATCGCGTGGCGATCGAGCACCCGGTTCCAGCCGATGGCGCACGTCTCGCACGTGTCCCACAAGGTTCCGTCGAGATCGAAGACGATGGCGTCGGTCTCCCTTGGCAGGCTCGTGTCCATGGCCCCGAGAATTCGGGGCTCTCCGTCTATTTCAGCAGCTGCGCGTAGGCGTCGAGGCGCGGCAGGACGGCGTCGCGCGGCTCCGACGGCAGGCCGAAGATCGCGCGCTCGACGCCGGCCGCGGCCAGGGTGTCCAGCGCCGGCTTCTTGGGCGGCGCGAAGAAGATCGAGACCGGCGCCGACTGCGGGTCGCGTCCCGCTTTTTTGAGGCGCTCGCGCAACTCAGGAATGCGCTCGATGGGATTCTTGTTCGGGCGCTGGATCGGCATCCAGCCGTCGCCGAACTCCACGACGCGATCGAACGTGGTGGCCCCGTCGCCGCCGATGATGACCGGTGGGTGCGGCTTCTGCAGCGGCTTGGGATCGGCCCAGATCTTCTCGAAGCGCACGTACTCGCCTTTGAACTCCGCCTCGCGCTGGGTCCAGATCTCCTTCATCGCCAGCACGCGCTCGCGCAGGAGCCGCCAGCGCGACTTCCACTCGGTGCCGTGGTTGGCCATCTCTTCGGCGTTCCAGCCGCCGCCGATGCCGAACAGGAAGCGGCCGCCGGAGATCCGGTCGAGGGTCGCCACTTCCTTGGCCGTGGTGATCGGATCGCGCTCGATGACGAGGCAGATGCCGGTGCCGAGCTTGAGGCGCCGCGTCGCCGCGGCCGCCGCCGTCAGCGCGATGAACGGATCGTACGCCGACCAGTAGTCCCGCGGCAGGTCGCCGCCGCCCGGCCACGGGCTGCGCCGGCTCGCCGGGATGTGCGTGTGCTCGGGGAACCACACCGACTCGAAGCCGCGCTCCTCGAGCGCGCGCGCCAGCTCATCGGGAGCGATCGCGTACTCGGTGGGGAACATGACGACGCCGTATTGCATGAACGTTCTCCTCGGGTCAGGGCAGGAGGTCAGCGACGGGGATCGGGGTGTCGGGCGCGATGAGCGGCGCGACAGCCGCTGGAACACGCAGGGTTTCGCGGCTGCGGTAGCGCCAGCCATAGAGCGCGTCGGGCGCCGCCTCGGGCTCGCGGTGCACCTCGATCGCGTCGTGGACCAGATCGACGATCCAGTAGTCGGGGACGCGTGCTCGAGCGTAGAGACTCGCCTTGTGGTCATGGTCGGGCTGGGAGGAGCTCTCGGCGACCTCGACGATCAGGACGGCGTGGTTCGGGTGCGCGTCACGGTAGGCGCCGGACTCGCACGGCACGACGGCGATGTCGGGCTCCGGCTCCGAGTCCGCGTCGAGCGCGACCGGCAGCTGCGAGTCGATCTGCCAGGCGTCGCCGAGAGCTCGGCGGAGCGCCGCCAACACGCGCCGGATCGCGGACGCATGCCGGCTTCCCTGCGGCTCGCGGACGAGCAAGAGACCGTCGATCAGCTCCAGACGCTCGCCTGGCTGGAAGACGCCCAGCTCGATCAGACGCTCGTACTCGACGCGCGTCCAGCGTCTGGTCCTGGGTGGCGGGGCGACCGTGGTGGCCATCGTGCCGAGCTTACCGAGTTGAGCACGGGTGGGTCAACGTGTCCGAACCGACTCATCCCTTGACGCACACGACCTGACGGAGCGTGTGCACGATCTCGACGAGGTCCCGCTGCGCCCGCATCACCGCGTCGATCGGCTTGTAGGCCCCGGGCGTCTCGTCGATGACGTCCGCGTCCTTCCGGCACTCGACGCCGGCGGTGGCGGCCTCGTGATCCGCCAGGGTGAAGCGCCGCTTCGCCTCGTTGCGCGACATGGCGCGCCCGGCCCCGTGGCTGCAGCTCTCGTAGCTCTCGGGGCTCCCGCGCCCGCGCACGATGTAGGAGCGCGCGCCCATGCTGCCCGGGATGATGCCGAGATCGCCGGCGCCCGCCCGCACGGCGCCCTTGCGCGTCACGTAGAGCTCGCGGCCGCCGTGGCGCTCCCGCGTCACGTAGTTGTGGTGGCAGTTCACCGCGGTCAATCCCGCCTCGAAGGGCGGGATACCCGGCACCGCCTGCACGGCGCGGACGATCGCGCCCATCATGAGCCGTCGGTTCGTCAGCGCGAAGTCCTGCGCCCAGCCCACCGCCTCGACGTAGTCGTCGAAGTGCGCGGCGCCCTCCTCGAGGTACGCGAGGTCTTCGTCCGGGAGGTTCGCCAGATGCTGGCGCATGTCGCGCTTCGCCAGCTCGATGAAGTACGTGCCGATCCGGTTGCCGACCCCGCGCGAGCCGCTGTGGAGCATGAACCATACCCGGTCCGACTCGTCCACGCAGACTTCGATGAAGTGGTTGCCCGTCCCGAGCGTGCCGAGATGGACAAGGTGATTCGAGTGCTTGATCTTCCCGTGCTTCGCCGTGATCGCGTCGAAGCGGGGCTTGAGTCCCTGCCAGGCCTCGAGGGCCGGCGCCGGCGGGTTCTCCCACGAGCCCTTGTCGCGGCCCCGCATGGTACGGCCGTGCGGCACCGCGCGCTCGATCGCCGCGCGCACCGCACGCAGGTTTTCCGGCAGGTCAGAGGCGGTGAGGGTGGTCCGCGCGGCCGCCATGCCGCAGCCGATGTCCACGCCGACCGCGGCCGGAATGATCGCGCCGACGGTCGGAATGACGCTGCCGACGGTCGCCCCGACCCCCCAGTGGACGTCGGGCATCGCCGCCACCCAGCCACGGACGCACGGCAGGCGTGCGACGTTGTGGAGCTGCTTCACCGCGACGTCTTCGATGCTGACCCCGCGGATCCACGCCTTGATCGGCACGCCGCCCGCGACGTCGATCGTCTGGTACGCGGGCTCCTGGCTCACCGGCCGTGGCGGGCGATGAACTCGGGGAAGGCCTCCTCGGCCTTGGCGCCCCGCACGACGTTGGTCGTGTAGTCGCGCTCGTTCGCCCACTGCTGCTCGAGATCGGTTCCCAGGCCGCGCAGCAGCAGCGCCTTCACGCCCATGACCGCGTCGCGGCGGTTTTTGGCGATCATCGTCGCCAGCCACATGGTCTTGGCACGGAGCTGATCGCAGGGCACCAGGTGGTTGAGGAGCCCGATGCGATGCGCCTCCTCGGCCTCGACCACGCGGGCCGAGAAGAGGAGCTCCTTGGCGATGGGCCAGCCGACCTGGTTCGGCAGGGTCCAGGTGCTGTTGATGCGGCCGTAGGCCGCGGCCAGGAAGCGGAAGCTCGAGTGCTCGCAGCCGACGCGCATGTCGAGCGACGACGCGAGGACCGCGGCGCCGCCGTACGCGAGCCCGTTCATCATCCCGATGGTGGGCTTGGGGCAGGCGCTGATCTCGTAGCTGCCGCGGGTGCGAACGGCGGTGCGCGCATCCAGCTCGGCCTGGGTGTACTTCTTGTCGTTCTCGCGCTGCTCGTGGATGTCGCCGCCCGCCGAGAACGCCCGGTGGCCGGCGCCGGTGATCACGATGCAGCCAACCTCGTCGTCGACGCTCATGCGCGTGACGGCCTCGTGCAGCTCGGCGTTCAGCCGCTGGTTCATCGCGTTCAGCTGCTCCGGCCGGTTCATGGTGATGATCCCGACCCCTTCCGTTCGCTCGACGAGGATATGGTCTGCCATGATCTCCTCCCACAGAGTGGCCTAGTGGCGACGTGCGGTGTAGCATACGCCGGCTGGCCCGGAACGAGGAGGGGGTTCTATGGATTACGGGTTGTTCACGATGCCGTCGCACCCACCGGAGCGCGGTCTCAACGACGGGCACCAGTGGGACCTCCAGCAGCTCCGCTGGGCGGACGAGCTGGGCTTCAGCGAGGCCTGGATCGGCGAGCACCACACCGCGCCCTGGGAGCCGCACCCGGCGCCCGATCTCTTGGTGGCCCAGGCCCTGTTGCAGACCGCGCGCATGCGGATCGGCCCCGGCGGGTTCTTGATGCCCTATCACCATCCCGGCGAGCTCGCGAACCGGGTGGCGATGCTCGACCACCTGGCGCAGGGTCGCCTCAACTTCGGGGTGGCGGCGAGCGGGCTTCCGAGCGACTGGGCGATGTTCAACGTCGACGGCACCTCGGGCCAGCATCGCGAGATGACGCGCGAGTCGCTCGAGATCATCCTGCGGCTCTGGAGCGACGAGGCCGAGTTCGACTTCAAGGGCAAGTACTGGCACGTCACCAAGACCGGCACGATGCTCGACACGCTCCGGCCGCACATCAAGCCACTGCAGAAGCCGCATCCGCCCATCGGCGTCGCCGGCGTCAGCAAGGGCTCCGACACGCTCAAGCTCGCCGGCGAGCGCGGCTTCTGGCCGATGAGCCTGAACCTGAGCCCGGCGTACGTCGGCAGCCACTGGGAAGCCGTCGAGCAGGGTGCCGCGCGCAGCGGGCGCACGCCCAAGCGCGCCGACTGGCGCCTGGTGCGCGAGATCTTCATCGCCGACACCGACGCGGAGGCGATGCGGCTCTCGGCCGGCGGCATGATGGGCCGCATGATGCGCGAGTACTTCCTGCCGCTGCTCGCCTCGTTCCAGTTCACCGAGTACCTCAAGCACCAGCCGGACGTGCCCGACTCGGACGTGACGCCCGAATACTGCGCCCGCCACAACTGGCTCGTGGGCTCGCCGGCGACCGTCATCGACAAGCTCCACGCGATCTACGAAGAAGTCGGCGGCTTCGGCACGCTGTTGCTCTTCTGCTTCGACTACGCGGATAATCCATCGGCGTGGCGCCACTCGATCGAGCTCCTGGCGCGGGAGGTCATGCCGAAGTTCAAGAGCCTGGTCCCAAAGTGACCGCGTTCGACGCGGCGCTGAGCGCGGCCGCAGCGCTCGACGAGAAGGAGCTTTCGCGTCCGTGGACCTGGCGCGGGAAGGCGATGTTGGACGTCCGGTACGCGCTCTACCGGACCCTCGAGGAGGCGCAGGAGGCGCACGCGCGCGTCGCCGCGGGGTCGCATCCCGAATCGCGCCGCATCCTGGCCCTGGCCCAGCGCGCGTTCGGCGACCTGCGCGGGCTGCTGATCGGGCTTCCGACCGAGCTGCTCGACCGTGCTCCGCGCGAGGGCGAGTGGCCGCTGCGTGAGACCCTGCGCCACATGCTGACGGTCGAGCGTCGCTACGCGGTCCAGACGCGCTACGCGGTCGAGCGCACCGACGCCGAGCCCGTCCGCATTCCCGAAGACCGGCAGCCCACGGTGCCCGCGAACGCGGTCGACGGCGAGATCGATGCCATCCTCGCGCGGATCGGCGAGGCGCGCGCCGAGACGAACCGCTGGCTCGGCGAGGTGGCGCCCGCCGCGATGACGCGGCCGACCATCTGGGTCGGCTACGACATCGACGTGCGGTTTCGCCTCCACCGCTTCGCTCCGCACATCGTGGAGCACACCGTGCAGTGCGAGAAGACGCTGCTGGCGCTGGGATGGCGCCCGACCGAGGGCCGACGGATCGGGCGGTACGTCGCCGCGGCCATCGGCGAAGTCGAGGGGCTCGGCGCGCTCAAGGATGCCCGTCAACTCGAGACGCAGCTGGCCGAGCGAATCGCGTCGGCCGGCGGATGACGCTTTCTCACTCCCACCGGAGATCGTCCATGATGGCCCGCTCGCTCGCGATCCTGCTCCTCGCCTCGATCGTGCTCTCCGGTGCTACGCCCGCGGTGGCGCAGGCCCCGGCGGGGCAGATGACCTGGGCCGTACACGTGTCGCTCGCGCCGACCTGGTTCGACCCCGCGGAGCACACGGGCATCATCACGCTGATGATGGTGCTCTACGCGGTGCACGACGCTCTGGTGAAGCCGATGCCCGGCAACCCGCTGGCCCCGTCGCTCGCGGAATCGTGGAGCATGTCCAAGGACGGGCTCAGCTACGAGTTCGTCCTGCGCAAGGGCGTCGTCTTCCACAACGGCGATCCGTTCACTGCCGAGGACGTGAAGTTCTCGTTCGATCGCTACAAGGGCGCCGCGGCCAAGCTCCTGAAGGATAAGGTCGCCGCGGTGGACGACAAGGACGGGATCAACCAGGCAGAGACGCTCGGCTTCTCCAAGCCGTCGGGGAGCATCATCCCCTCAGCGTTCGAGTTTGCGCTGGCGATCTCGGCCTATCCCTACGATCCGGCGCGGGCCAAGAAGCTCCTGGCCGAGGCCGGCTATCCCAACGGCTTCGACGGAGGTGAGTTCGCGTGCGACGCGTCCTACTCGAGCGTCGCCGAAGCGATCGGCAACTATCTGGCGGCCGTGGGGATCCGCACCAAGCTGCGGCCGATAGAGCGCGCGGCGTTCCTCGGCAACTGGCGGGAGAAGAAGATCACCTCGATCATGTACACGGGCGCCGGCGGCCAGGGCAACGCCGCCACCAGGATCCAGAACTACTACGTGCAGGACGGGCTCTACTCGTGGGGCGGCTATCCGGACATGGACGATCTGTTCGTGCAGCAGGCGCGCGAGCTCGACCCCAAGCGCCGCGAGGTGCTGCTGCACCAGATCCAGCGCCTGGCTCACGAGCGCGTCATGTCCGCGCCGCTCTGGGAGCTCGGCTTCCTGAATGCCGTGGGGCCGCGCGTGGACGAGTCGGGGCTCGGCCTGATCGCGCTGTTCCCGTACTCGTCGCCCTACGAGGACCTCAAGCTGAAGAAGTGACGCGGCGGATCTGCTCGGGCGTGTAGCCAAGCAGCGTTCCGAGCACGGCCTCGTTGTCGGAGCCCGGTCGCGGCGACCAGCCCCCGAGCCGGCCGGGCGTGCGCGAGAGCCGGGGCACGATCCCCTGCGTCACGAGCTCGCCCAGCTCCGGCAACGAGTACCGGACGAGATCGCCGCGGCTCCACAGATGCGGCTCGCGCACCAGGTCGGCGACCGAGTTGACCGCGCTGGCGGCGAGCCCGGCGCCGCGCAGCGCGCGCACGACCTCGTCGGCCTGGAGGCCCCCGGCCAGCTTGGCGATCTCCTCGCGCGCGCGCGTGGGATCGCCCGTGCGCGGCCGCCCCAGGCGCACGAGCGCGTCGCCGAAATCGTCCCAGCGCGCGGTCGATGCGGCCACGAATCGGCCGTCCACGGCCTCGACGGAGAAGCTCGCCGGATAGAGCGGCGACTCGCCGCCGGTGCGCTCGCGCCGGAGGCCGAGGGCGGTTCGCACCGCTACCGCGTCGCCGGTGAGGCGCAGCGCGCACTCGAACATGGCGGTGTCGACGACTTGCCCTTCGCCGTCGAGATCGCGACGCAGAAGCGCGGCGACGACGCCCAGCGTGTTGAACAGCGCGGTCGAGTAGTCGCCGGCCATGACGCCGTCGCGCAGCGGCGGCCGGTCGGGCCAGCCGTTCAGATACGTCATGCCGCCGAACGCGAGGCCGACCGGATTGAACGCCGCGCGCGCCATGTAGGGCCCGCTCTGGCCGAAGCCTGACGATCGCAAGAGCACGAGACGGGGATTGACCGCACGGAGCGCGTCGGGGCCGAGGTTCCAGCGCTCGAGCGTTCCTGGCCTGAAGTTCTCGACGATCACGTCGCTCAGCTTCACGAGCTCCAGGAACACCTCGCGGCCCTGCGGGGAGCGCACGTCGAGCGTGACGCTGCGCTTGTTCCGATTCGTGACGGGGAATCCCGGGCCACGGCTCCCGGGACCGTCAGACGGAGCGCCACCGGTCGCCGGCAGCTCGACCATGATCACGTCGGCGCCGAAGTCGCCGAGCAGCGCCGCGGCGGCGGGGCCGGCGAGCCATTGCGAAAGATCGAGGACACGGATGCCGTCGAGCGGACCCGCGATGTTGGTGTCGTCTCTCGAGGCGACGGTGAGTAGCCTGCGGACCGCGAGCAGACCGACCGCCGTGCGAACCTCCAGGGTGTGCTCGCCGAGCCGCGGTGCGCGCAGCGGGTCGCGCGCTGGAGTCCGCGTGAGCCTCGGCACCGCGGCCGGCGCGAGAAACTCACGCCCGGACGCCGACTGGAGCGGCAAAAGCGACCGGCGTGCCTGGACATGAGGGTCCGCGAGGATCTCGTCGACCGAGCGCACCGCGGTGCCGGCGACTCCAGCGGCGGCGAAGCGCGCCTCCACGTCGGCGAGGTCGTGCGCAGCGACCCACGCGGCGACCAGCTCGTCCGATGCGGCGCGATTCTGCAGCCGCGCCGCGGAGGTGGCGAACCGCGGATCCTTCGGCGCGTCGGGCGCCTCGATCGCCTCGCAGAGGCGGACGAACGGCTGGTCCCCGGCGCCGGAGACGGCGATCCATCCGCCGTCGCGTGTTCGGTAGACGTTGGCCGGCACGACGGTCGGCGACTCCGTGCCAAGGCGAGTCGCGACGGCGCCGGTTCGGTGATGGCGGATGACGACTTCTTCCTGCATGCGGAGCGCGGTCTGATAGAGGCCGATGTCCACGACCTGACCGTGGCCGCTCCGCCGAGCGTGGAGGACGGTCATCAAGAGCGTCGCCGCGCCGAGCACGGCCGACCACGCCTCGGCCAGCGGCACGGTGACCGGCAGCGGCGGGCGATCGGGGAAGCCGGTCGTGAACTGGACACCGGCGAATGCCTGCGCGATCCGGTCGTCGCCGCGCTCGCCCGCCAGCGGGCCGGTCTGGCCGAACGGCGAGATGCGCAGCAGGGCCAGACTCGGATTGCTCGCGTGGAGCGCCTCAGGCGCGAGACCGAGTGATTCGAGATGGCCGGGCCCGTGGTCTTCAACGAGGGCGTCGGCGGTGGCAAACAGACGTCTGAGCCAGGGCTCGAGGGCAAAATCACGAGGTTCGGCGACCACCGAGAGCTTGCCGCGGTTCTCCGACTGGAAGTACAGCGAGTCTTCGCCGGCGATCGCGGGGCCGCGCTTGCGTAGCGGCGATCCCTCGGGGGGCTCGATCTTGATGACGGTCGCGCCGAGGTCAGCGAGCAGCCCGCCAGCGAGCTCGCCCGCCAGGGTCTGCGCCACCTCGATGACGATTACTCCTTCGAGCGCGCCGCCGCGGTCTCTCATTCGAGTCCGCATCCTATCATTCCTTGACTCCGGGTCCCCGCGAAGGCAGCATCGCTGACCATGACTACCGGGCGCCGGGGCATGATTCCCGCAGACCTGACGCGCGTACAGTTTGTGACCGATCCGCAGCTCTCTCCCGACGGCCGGCGGGTGGCGTTCGTGGTCACGACCCTCTCCGAAGAGCGCGACGAGTATCTGGCCAACATCTGGGTCGCCGACGTCTCCGGGGGCGCGCCGCGCCGCTTCACCGCCGGACCGCGGCGCGACATCGAGCCGCGCTGGTCGCCCGACGGGACGCGGCTCGCGTTCTTGTCCGAGCGCGCGTCCAAGGACAAGCTCCAGCTCTATGTGATGCCGGCCGACGGGGGAGAGCCGACGAAGCTGACTGCCTTGGACAACGGCGTGACGAGCGCGACGTGGTCCCCCGACGGGGGACGGCTCGCGCTCCTGTCACCGGTCGGCGGCGAGCGGGAGGCGGAGAGCGAGGAGGAGAAGCGTAAGTCCCGGCCCGCCCGGGTCATCACCTCGGTGAAGTACCGGTTCAACGGTGAGGGGTTCGTCTACGACCGGCGGCCTCACGTCTTCGTGGTCGGGCTCGACGGGGGCATGCCCGTCCAGCTGACCGACGGCGATTTCATCGACGCGGATCCCGCGTGGGCACCGGACGGCGAGTCGATCGTGTTCGCCTCGGCCCGTCACGCCGAGCGTGACGACGACGACGCGAGCGACCTCTGGCGAGTGTCCGCCAAGGGTGGCACGCCGCAGCGGCTCACCACGACCACGGGGCCCGTGCTGCTCCCGTCGTTCTCGCCGGACGGCCGCACGATCGCGTACCTCACGCGTCCTGGGCTGAACATGTACGGCCGCAATGTCCAGGTCTTCACCGTTCCGTCAGGCGGGGGCGACGCCGCAAGTATCAGCTCCGCGCTCGATCGTTCCTGCGGCGCGCTTCACGTGCGCCCGCTCTGGTCGGCGGACAGCCGCTCGGTGCTCGTGGCGGTGGAGGACCGTGGGGACTGCGGCCTCTGGCGGTTCCCGACCCAGAGCGGCGAGGCGCCCGCGCGAGTCCTCGGTGGCGAGCGCGCCGTGAACGGGTTCTCAGCGTCAGCCGACGGCCGCCTGCTGAGCTTCGCCGCGAGCATCCCGGTGGCGCCGGCGGAAGTCTTCGTCTGTCGCGCCGACGGGCACGAGGAGCGCCAGCTCACGCAGCTGAACAAAGCGTGGACGGACGAGGTCGCGCTCTCGCCACCCGAGCGATTCCGGTTCACCCGCGCCGGGCTCGAGATCGATTGCTGGGTGATGCGCCCCGCCGGCCTCGTGGCCGGCCGGCGCTACCCGACACTGCTCTGCATCCACGGCGGCCCCCACGCCCAGTACGGCCACGTGTTCTTCGATGAGTTCCAGGTGTACTCAGGCGCGGGGTACGCCGTGGTCTTCGCCAATCCACGGGGCGGCCAGGGCTACGGCGAGGCGTTCGCGCAATCAGTGGTCGGCGACTGGGGCGGCGGCGACTACGCCGACGTCATGGCCGCGGTCGACGAGGCGCTGCGGCGGCATCCGTTCATCGACCCGGAACGCCTCGGCGTCCTCGGCGGAAGCTACGGCGGATTCTTGACGAGCTGGATCGTCGGGCACACGGACCGCTTCAAGGCGGCCTGCTCCGAGCGCGCGGTGAACTGCCAGTACACGATGTTCGGCACCAGCGACATCGGTTCGAGCTTCAACGTGGTGGAGGTCGGCGGCGGGCTCCCGTGGGAGGACATGGCGCGCTACATCGAGCGCTCGCCCCTCACGTACGCCAAGAACATCGTGACGCCGCTGCTGATCATTCATTCCGAAGACGACCTGCGCTGTCCCATCGAGCAGGCCGAGCAGCTGTTCGTCGCCCTGAAAAAGCTCCAGCGCGACGTGCGCTTCGTGCGCTTCCCCGGAGAGAACCACGAGATGTCGCGCTCCGGCAAGCCGCGCCACCGCCTCGAGCGATTCCGCCACATTCTCGAGTGGTTCGCGGCCCACCTCGGGCAGGCCCCGTCAGGGGGATCAACGCCGAGCGCGTGCTGAGAATGTAACGAACTCGAGGAGGAGTGCTCATGGGTAAGCTCGAAGGCAAAGTCGCGCTGGTGACCGGCTCGGGCCGTAACATCGGCCGCGCCACCGTGCTGAGGCTCGCGGCCGAAGGCGCTCACGTGATCGTCAACTCCCGGACGAACCAGGGGGAGGCCGAAGCGGTCGCCCGCGAAGCGCAAGCCCGCGGCGTCAAGGCGCTCGCCGTCGTCGCCGACGTCGCCCGCAAGGACCAGGTCGACGCGATGGTGGCCCGCGCGATGTCCGAGTTCGGTCGCGTCGACATCCTGATCAACAACGCGGCGATCCGGCCTCACAAACCCTTCACCGAGCTGACGGTGCAGGACTGGGAGGCCGTGAGGGGCGTCGTCCTGGACGGGGCGATCTATTGCACGCGCGCGGTCATCGACTCGATGGTCAAGAGCAAGTACGGGCGCATCCTGTTCTTCACGGGCGAAGGGGCGTTCCAGGGCGGCTCCGGCCGCGCGGCCGTCTCCGCGGCGAAGATGGGCCTGGTCGGGCTCGCGCGCAGTCTCGCGTCGGAGTTCGCCCCGCAGAACATCCGGGTCAATGTGGTCTGCCCCGGCAGCATCGACACCTCGCGGGCCAATCCCGAGTGGTACTCGGGGCGCACGCCGAACGCGGGCGGCATCCCGCTCGGCCGCCAGGGATCACCCGACGAGATCGCCGCGACGTGCCTGTTCCTGGTCACCGACGACGGCGGGTTCATCACCGGCCAGACCATCCACGCCAACGGCGGGGTCGCGTATTACTGAGACGGCCCGAGAAGCTCCCGCACGGCCTGCTCGAGCTCGGCGATGAGGAACGGCTTCATGAGCAGTGGCGCATCGAGCGCCAACGCGCCCTCTCTCGCGAACATCTCCGAGGGGTATCCGGAGATGTACAGGACGCGGAGACTGGGCCGGGTGGCCCGGAGTCGCGCGGCCAGCGCCTGGCCACGGAGGTCGGAGAGCACCAGATCCGTCAACAACAGATGGATCGGGGCTCGGGTCCACCTCGCTGAGCGCGATCGCCTCGGCGGCCGTCGTGGCCGTGAGCTATCCCGGGCTCGACCCGAAGATCTTTCGGGTCGCGCCGCCAGGCTCGCGTCCAGTAGCGGAACACGATGGCGTCCGATTCGGGGTCGCGCAGGGCGATGCGCGCCGTGTCGGCCTGGCAGAGCTCCCGGGCGCCCTCGGCGACGCGCTGGAGGACGGTGGCGAGGTCCAGTGAGCCGTTGATGGCGCGCGCCAGCCCGCCGAGAATCTCGGCCTCGCGCTGGCGGCGCTCGGCGACCTCGTAGAGCTGGGCGTGCCGGAGGGCGATCGCGCTCTGGGCGACGAAGCCGTCGAGCAGCTCCTCCGCGTCCTGATCCATCCGGAAGGGCGACCCCCGGGCGAGCGCGAGCACGCCGAGGAGGGAGTCGTGGAAGGTGATCGGGACCACCATCGCCGCGGTGATCCCCCGCGCCTTGAACCACTCGACAGACGTGGCCCGTTCGTCGCGCTCCGCGTCGTCGATGACGAGGCGACGCCGCTCGAGCGCGGCGCGCCCGAGTGCCCCGTGGCCGAACGCCACGGTGCGGTTGGGAAGTCCGTCGAGCAAGCGCTCGTCGGAGAGCGCGCGCAACTCGATCGTGCGGGTACGCTCGTCCGCGACCCATACCCCGACGGCCGTGGCCTCCATGAGCTTGGCGGCTGCTCGTGCGATCTCACGGAGCACGGTCCCGACGTCGAGCGACGAGGCGACCAGGAGGTTCAGCTTGAGCAGCGCGCCCATCCGACGGCAACGGGCGCTAGTGCGCTGCCGGCGATTTCCCGGATCGCCAGGCGATCATGCCCTGGATGTTCAGTCCCAGGAACTCGTCGAAGCGTCGCCAGGCGCCGTACTTCGGATGCAGGATGCTCCCGACCAGGGTCGTCATTTCGGGCGAGCCGTCGGCGAGGCCGGCGGCCCGCGCCGTCGCGATTGCGTCGGAGAGGTCACGGTAATAGCCGCGCTGCTCGGCGACGTCCTGCTTGGTGCCGCTCATCTGCGGCGTCGCGTGCCCGGAGACGATCACGTCGAAGTCCAGCTTCTCCTCGAGCCACTGCAGCCGTTCGACGATCCGCTCCGGATGACCGAGCAGGGTCCGGAACGGAATGTTACGCGGTTGCATGAGATCGACGAACATGGCCACCCGCCCCGCCGGGTAGTGGACGACGATGTAGTCGTCCGTGGGCGAGAGGTCGGCTGGGTACAGATCGACGCTGCGCCCGCCCAGCTCGAGCGTCGTTTTCTTGTCGAAGGTGATCTCCGGCGCCGGCGTGGTCGGGTCGTTCTTGACCCTGATGGGCTCGACCGTGTTCTTGTGGCCGACGAAGCGGGCCGTGTCGGCGAAGACGGCGCCGCCGGTGCTGTGGTCGAAGGCGGAGTGGCTGTACACGAAGTACTTCACGGGCTGCGCCGTCACCGACCGGATCGCCTCCTTGATCAGGCTGGGCGTGCGCGGGTTCACCTGTCCGTTCGCGTCGACCAGGATGACGCCCGCGTCGGTGACGATGAACAGCGCGACGTGGTTCACCCAGCGGAAGCCGTAGGTGTCGGGCGCGAAGCGGACCAGCTCGGCGAGCGACTCGGTGGTCATGGATTAGCTCTCCTGCGCGGCGAAGCTCGACAGCGCCTGCGCCAGGCCGGCCGGGTTCTCCATCTGCAGGGCGTAGTCGCCCTCCACGTCGATGACGACCGCGTTCTTCCAGCAGCCCGCGATCTCCTTCGCCTGCTCGAGCGTCAGCTCCGAGCTGTGGGTGCCGCGCAGGATCGCGACCGGACAGCGCGCGCGGGCCGCGTACTTCCTGAGGTCGTCCGCCATGTGAGCGAGCCCGAGCGCCACGCGCACCTTGTCGTACCTGGCGGCCACGCCGCCGGCGGCGGCCGAAACGTAGTTGTGCTCCAGGCGATGACGCAGCGACCCTTCCTGATCGCGGGGGCGCGCGGTGCGCAGATAGGCCAGCGCCGCGTCGAGGGAAGGGAACTCGGTCTGCGACTCGAGCATCCGGTGCGAGGCCCCCAGTACCTTGATGACTTCCTGAGTCGTCGGGAAGAAGTTGCTCGTGTGCGGTCCACCGACCAGCCCGAGACCCTGGATCTCGGGAGGGTAAACCGCGGCGAAGACCTGGCCGACTCTGCCGCCCAGCGACTGCCCGGCGACGATCGCCTTGTCCAGCCCGACCTGCCGGAAGAACAGGTGGAGGTCGTCGGCGTACTCCTCGGCGGAGTAGTCGCCGTCGGGCCGTCCGCTGCTGCCGTGGCCCCGCTGGTCGAGGGCGTACACGTGGAAGCGCGAGCCCAGCGCGCTCGCCGTGGCCTCCCACATGCGTCCGTAGCCGGAGGACGGGTGCAGCAGCACCAGATTCGGCCTGGGGCCGGGCCACTCGTAATAGTGGACCTTGAGGCCGTTGGACAGGACGATGTCCCTCTCCTGGAAGGCGCGCACCGCGTCAACCATGTTCTTTCCCTCCAGCCGCGCATTCTAAGCGCTGGCTATGGGGCTCCGCCACCCCATCCCTCAGGGAAATACCTGAGGCGAATGAAGGTGTTTCACCGAATGAGGAGAACGCGGGCGAGGTCTATCCTTCCTCGAGATATGTCGGCCCTGCGTACAGCCTCCAGCGAAGCGGAAAGGTCGAGGGGCGTGGCGGTCCCGGCCATGGCCCTCTTGATGGCGCTGGAGCGCCGGGCGGAGGCCGAGCGGAATGGCGGGAAGAGGTTCACGGTCTCCGTCGTGGGCGAGGTGAGGAAGGCCGGCCAATACGAGCTGGAGAATGGCTCCACGGTGTTCGACGCCCTCGTCCTCGCCGACGGTTTCACCGAATTCGCCTCGCCGTCCGGCCTCGCGATTCTTCGCCTCGAAGGCACGAAGCTCGTGCGGATTCTCGTCGACGACGACGCCGATGCGTCCCCCGACGTCGAGCCGCACACCGCCTTCCTGCAGCCCGGCGACATGGTAGTCGTGCCCTGAGCTGACCGCGTCGCAGACTCCCGCACCGTCCGACACCTATCCCGCGCGACGCCGACCTCGCTGGCCGCAGTCAGGGGATTCTCCCTGAAGATGTCGGGTTTTCCCGAAGTGAAACGCCCACCCGGCGAGGCTTAGTCTGGTTTCATATGGCGACGATGACGTTGACGAAGTGGAGCGGTGTGGCGATCACGGCGATGTCGCTGTTGATCGGGATCGACCGCGCGACGGCCGCCGAGTACGCCATAGGACCCGATGACCTCCTCGACATCGCGGTGTGGAACAACACGGCGATCAGTCGCACGGTGCCGGTCCGGCCGGACGGGAAGATCTCGCTGCCTCTGGTCGACGACGTCCAGGCGGCGGGCCTCACGCCCATGCAGCTCAAGGATGTCCTGACCAAGAAGCTGTCCAAGTACATGGCGTCGCCCGAGGTGGCGGTCATCGTCCGTGAGGTGCACAGCTTCACGGTCTCGGTGATGGGCGAGGTCCGGAAGGCCGGCCGGTACGAGCTGAAGAATCGCGCCAGCGTCTTCGACGCCATCGCGCTCGCCGGAGGCTTCACCGAGTTCGCGTCCCGGTCCAGGGTGACGATTCTCCGCCACGACGGCACGAAGCTCACGCGGATTCCGTTCGACTACAAGAAAGGCGTCTCGGCCGACGGCAGGCAGGAGATCCTCCTGTTGCGACCGGGTGACGTCGTGGTGGTGCCGTGAGCCGGAGCTGAGGGAACTCGGCGAGCGGGGCGATGCCGGAACTCCCGCGCCGTGAACCCATGATCGACTTCGCGCTGGTGGTGTGGGCGCGGCGTAAGCGCCTGGCCGCCACCGTCTTCTGCATGATGCTCGCGGGCGTGCTGACCTTCACGATGTCGTTGCCGTCCGTCTATCGCGCGACGGCGACGCTGCTGGTCGAGCAGCGAGGCGGCCCCGAGGGGCTCGCGCGGGCCGCCGCCTCCGGCGAGCTCGAGAAGCGGCTGCACACAATCACCGAGGAAGTCCGGAGCCGGGCGCGTCTCAGAGCGCTCATGGATCAGTTCCATCTCTATCCGGAGATCCAGGCGCCGCCCAAACGGGAAGCGGCCGTCGAGCGGCTCTGGCGGGACATTCAGGTCAAGTTCAAGGGCGTCGAGGGCAGTGTGGGCCAGAACACGATCTCCTTCAGCGTGAGCTTCCGGGGCCGGGATCCGGAGACCGCGGCACGGGTCGCGAACACCCTGGCGTCCTTCTACGTCTCCGAGAATCTGAAGATCCGGGAGCTCAATCGCCTGGCGCGCCTCCGGCAACAGCTGGCCCAGCTCGAGCAGGTCTACACGGGCCAGTACCCCGACGTCCGCCGACTGAAGGCCGAGATCGCTACCGGCGAACGGCGGCTGTCGGATGGCACCTTCGAGGCCGCGGATGGACTCGCGGAGCCGCCCGCCCAGGCCCCGGCGGCGCGAATCGACGCCGGTCCCGACGTGCGGGCGGCGGCCACGGAGCTGTGGCAGAGCGAGGAGTTCAGGATCCTGGATTCGGCGGTTCCAATCTCTCAGACGGAAGCGCCCAATCGGCTCCGTCTCATCCTCGTCGGCCTGCTGCTGACGGTGGGCGCGGTGGCGGCGGCGGTTCTGCTGGCCGAGCGCCTCGACTCCTCGTTCCACTCGCTCGCCGAGCTCCGCGAGTTCACGAAGGTGCCGGTGCTCGCGGTGATTCCGCGCACCGTGAGGGCGAGCGATCTTCGCGGGCTGCCGAGCTGGCGCACCACGGCTTCGATCGCGCTCGGCCTGGGGCTCGTGGTGCTCGTGTCCTACTATTTCGCGCGAGGCAACGAGCAGCTGGTGTCGATGCTCTCCCGCACCCCGTCCTGAGCCCCGCCGCGCCCCCCGCATCGTGTCCGCCGCCCAGCTCCCCCTTCGGATCACGCGAGCGCGGATTCTGAGAACGGTCTATCATGCGGGCCGCGGCGCGCGCGCGGCGACGTCGGCGAGACGACCTCAGGGAGGCGGGACATGGCGCTGCAGGTGCGGCGGGTGATCACGGGCCACGACACGAGCGGCAAGGCGATCGTCAAGATCGACGAGGTGTGCAAGAATGTCTCATCGGGCCGGCCGGGTGCGACGTCTTGCAACATCTGGACGACGGAGGGGTTCCCGGCCAACAACGACGGCGCCTCCGACGAGGGCCTCCGCAAGGTCGCGACGACGCTCCCGAACGGGACGATCTTCCGGATCATCGAGTTCGCGCCGGGTCTCGCTGCGCGCAACCACCGCACGGACTCGATCGACTACATCGTGATCATCTCGGGCGAGATCGACATGGAGCTGGACGACGCGCTCGTCCATCTCAAGGCCGGCGACGTCATGGTGCAGCGGGGGACGATCCACAACTGGGTCAACCGCGGATCGGCGCCGTGCGTGCTCGCGGTCATCCTCATCGACGCCAAGTCGGTCGAGGTCCCCGGCAAGGTCCTGCACGCGATCGGCTAGGACATCTGGAGGCTGACATGGCCCATCGTATTGTTGGCAAGCCAATCGGACGCGTCGACGGCATCGAGAAGGTGAGCGGCGAGGCGCGCTATTCCGGAGACGTGTCGGTCCCCGGGCTGATCTGGGGGAAAGCCCTGCGCAGCCCGTTGCCGCACGCCCGGATCGTCCGCATCGACACCTCCCGGGCGAGAGCCCTCTCGGGCGTCCTCGCGGTCCTCACCGCCCAGGATCTCCCGAGCATTCTGGTGGGACGTCGGATGTTCGACATGCCGCTCCTGGCCCGCGATCGCGTCCGGTTCATCGGCGAGAAGGTCGCGGTGGTCGCCGCGCCCGACCCGGACATCGCGGAAGAGGCGACGGCGCTCATCGACGTCGAGTACGAGGATCTGCCGGCCGTCGTCGATCCTGAAGCGGCGATCGTGGCCGGCGCACCAGTCGTTCACGAGAACCCCGGGGCGTACGAAGGAGCGCCGGCCGAGCGGCCCCATCCGAACGTCCAGTCGGTGCTCCGCTTCAGCCTTGGCGATGTGGAGGCCGGCTTTCGCAACGCCGCCCGGATCTTCGCGCACACCTTCCGGACGCAGCTCGCCCATCAGGGCTATCTCGAGCCGCACGCCGGTGTCGTGGCCATCGACGAGGCCGGCCGGGTCCAGGTGTGGGCGTCGAACAAGATGCCCTTCCGCCTCAAGGAGCTCTTGTCCCACGCGCTCCAGCTGTCCCCCGAGAAGATCCGAGTCAACCTGACGCCGATCGGCGGCGACTTCGGGGGCAAGGGCTCGCTGATGGATCTCCCGCTCGCCTACCATCTGGCGCGCGTGACCGGCCGTCCGGTCAAGATGGTCATGCGCTACGCCGAAGAGCTGATGGCGGGCAATCCACGCCATCCGGCCGTCATCACGCTTCGCACGGGAGTGGGCAACGACGGGAAGATCGTGGCCCGAAGCGTGAAAGCGTTGTTCAACAGCGGGGCCTACGCGGCCTTCAAGCCGGCGCCGAGCGTGAGCCTCGGAGGCGCCAGCATGGGAGCTGGGGTCTATCGGATCCCCAATCTCCGGATCGAATCATTCTGCGTGTACACGAACAACGTTCCCTGCGGCCATGCCCGGTCGCCCGGCGAGCCCCAGATGGTTTTCGCCGAGGAGTCACACATGGACATGATCGCCAGGGAGCTTTCGCTCGACCCGGCGGAGTTCCGCCGCCGGAATCTTCTCAAGGACGGCGACCGCCTCGCCAACGGCCACCATCTCGAGCACGTCCGGGCCAGCGACACGCTCGAGGCCGCGCTCAAGGCCAGCGAGTGGTCCCAGCCCAAGCCTGGCCCGTGGATCGGGCGCGGCATGGCCATGACGCATCGCCACATCGGCGTCGGATTCACCAACGCCGCCGTGCGGCTCCAGACCGACGGGCGGGTGACGCTGCGGATCGCGCTGCCCGACACCGGGACCGGTGCCCACCTCGTTCTTCGTCAGGTCGTGGCCGAGGTCCTCGGCCTGGCGGTGGACGACGTGGAGATCGAGATGGCCACCACCGACGATTTCACGACCGATTCCGGTGTCGGCGGCAGCCGCGTCACCCACACGGGCGGCCGCGCGGCCTTTCACGCCGCCGAAAATCTCAAGGCGCAGATCCAGGCCGAGGCGGCGAAGCTGGGCGTGCCGGCCGATTCGCTCGCCGCGATCGCTCGAGCCGCGGCGGGGGAGGGCCGAACGCTGGCGGCCTCGCATTTCTACGACGCGAAGGCGCACGGCGCGGTCACGTCCTTCACCGCCCAGGTAGCCGAGGTCGCGGTCGACGCGCAGACGGGCCAGGTGACCGTGCGCCGCTTCACGACCGCGCACGACGTCGGCACCATCATCAATCCGATCGGCCACCAGGGACAGATCGAGGGCGGGCTCATCCAGGGACTTGGGTACGCGCTGATGGAAGAGATCAAGACCGAGGAGGGGCGCATCTCGACCCTGAGCCTCGGTGACGTGAAGCTCCCGACGATCCAGGACATCCCGCCGCTCACCACGGTGATCCTCGAGGACCCGGTGGGGCCGGGGCCGTTCAACGCCAAGGCCATCGGCGAGGGCAGCATCAGCGCCGTCGCGCCCGCCATCGCCAACGCCGTCGCCGACGCGTGCGGGGTGCGCGTTCTCGACCTTCCCATCACGGCCGAGAAGGTCTACTTCGCCCTCAAGGCGAAGGAGGGGCGCCCGTGAACCGCAAGATCCGGCTCACCGTCAACGGTACGGCGCGCGCCGTGGAGGTTCCCACGTACCGCACGCTTCTCGACTGCCTCCGAAACGATCTGGGGCTCACCGGCTCCAAGGAAGGATGCGGCGTCGGCGTTTGCGGGGCGTGCACGGTGCTGCTGGACGGAAAGATGATCAGCTCCTGCATCGCGCTGGCGGTCAGCGCCGACGGCCACGAGATCACCACGGTCGAGGGCCTCGCCGGCGACGAGCGGCTCCACCCGGTGCAGCAGGCGTTCATCGACGCGGGCGGCTTTCAGTGCGGCATCTGCACCCCGGGCCAGGTCGTGTCGGCCAAGGCGCTCCTCGACGCGATCCCGAACCCGAGCGACGCCGAGATCCGTGAGTGGATGCTCGGCAATCTCTGTCGGTGCACCGGCTACTACAAGATCATCGAGTCGATTCGGGCAGCAGCCCAGCAGAGTCGCGCATGAACGCCTTCGAGTACGCGGCGCCGCGGACGCTCGACGAAGCCCTCGCCGTCCTGGGCGAGCACGGCGACGAGGCCAGGGTGATCGCGGGCGGCACCGCCCTGGTGACCATGATGCGGCAACGACTGATTCGCCCGAGCTTCCTCGTGAGCCTGCGCGAAATCCCCGAGCTCGCACGCATCGAAGCGGAGAATGGCGGCCTTCGCATCGGTGCCCTCGTCACCCATCGGGAAGTGGAGACCTCACCCCTCGTGCGAGAGCGGCTGCCGGTCCTCGCCGAGACGTTCCGTCGCGTGGCGAGCGTTCGGATCCGACACATGGCCACCGTCGGCGGCGCCCTCGCCCACGCCGATCCCAATCAGGATCCGCCCGTGACGTTGATCGCGCTCGGGGCTCGCGTGGAGATCCGCGGCGCCGGCGGCCGCCGCGCGCTGCCGGTCGAAGAGTTCTTCCGTGATTACTACGAGAGCGCGCTCGAGCCCGGCGAGGTCGTCGCCGGTGTCGTCGTCCCCGCGCTGCCTGCGGCGAGCGGCGCGGCCTATGTGAAGTTTCTTCCGCGCACGGCGGACGATTACGCGACCGTCGCCGTCGCCGCGACCGTGAGCCTGGAGCCCGACGGCGAGCGCTGCCGCGCGGCACGGATCGCGCTCGGCTCGGTCGGCGTGACCCCGATTCGGGCGCGGGCGGCCGAGGCGCTCCTGTCAGGCCAGCGATTCGGCGCGGATCTGCTGCGGGCCGCCGGCGAGTCGGTCAAGGGCGCGGTGGATCCGCTGAGCGACCACCGGGGCTCGGCGGCCTACAAGCGTGAGATGGCCGCGGTCATGGCCGGCCGGGCGCTCACGCAGGCGTGGGACGCGGCGCGGGCGTCGGGGCACGGAACGCGGTGACCTTCACACAGGAGTGCGTGATCCCCGTCGAGCGGGAGCGCCTGTGGGATTTCTTGATGGAGGTCCCCAAGGTGGCGAGCTGTGTTCCGGGGATCGAAACCGTCGAAGCCGTCGACGCGGGCGCCTACAAAGGGAGCTTGCGAGTTCAGGTCGGCCCGATCCGGCTCTCGCTTCAGGGCACCATGACCGTCGAGGAGCAGGACCGAGGCGCGTGGCGGGCTCGCATGCGCGCCGAGGCCAACGACCGTCGGGTGGGCGGTGGGATCCGCGCGCGCATGAGCCTCACGCTCGCCCCGGGCGAGGACGGGACGCGCCTGCGCATCGAGACCGACCTCGCCATCCTCGGCCGCATCGGCGAGTTCGGTCAGCCCGTCATCAAGAAGAAGGCCGATGGGCTGCTCGAGGAATTCGCGCGCAATCTCGCCGCCGCGCTCGCGGCCTGATTCAGACGGGGGACTCGCAGAGACAGATGGACCGACCGAAGCAAGGAGGACGACGATGAACCGGGGTTATCACGCGCACATCTACTACGATCCGCAGAAGACGCGCCCCATCGCCGAGCGGCTGTGCACCGACATCGCGAGCAAGTTCGAGGTCCAGCTCGGCGGCCTGCGCGACGGGCCGGTTGGGCCGCATCCGGTCGCCAACGCCCAGGTCATCTTCAAGCCCGATCAGTTTCAGCCGGTCATCGAGTGGCTGATGATGAACCGCGATGGCCTCGACGTCCTGATCCACCCGCTGACCGAAGACTCGGTCGACGATCACAGCGTCTACGCGATGTGGCTCGGTTCGCCGGTACCGCTGAAGCTCGATGCGTTGCGACGGAACTACCGCGCGGAGCTGCTGCCCAGCGCTCGTGAGTGATCAGTATGGCCTGTCGAAGAATAGAGGGACGAACCAGACGAACCCTCCGTAGGCGCTGACCGCCGCCTCCAGAGCGGTTGCCGACAGGAGCGCAAGCCGAGGGGAGCGCCGCGGCGCCACGACCGCGCAGACCAGAAAGGCGAGTGCAAGAAGTGGCGCGACGAGGATCCTGAGCACGGAGACCTCGGCCCATGTGGCGAGGGGCGAAGCCTCCGCATGCCTGCCGACCGCGAAGAGGATGGCCGCGATCACGCCCGTGACCGCCACCGCGAGACCCACGGCCGAGAGCAGTGTCCAGAAGCGACGATAGGGTCTGAGGAAGACGAGCGCGGCGCCGGTGGGTACGAGAGCGAGGACACCGAAAACGGCGACGAACAGAAGCGCGTCGCCGAACGCGTACATGCCGCTCGAAGCCTGTGCGTCAGGGCCGCTCGTGTACTCGACGCGGATGGCGACCGCTGCGGACGCGATGAGAACGGCGGCAATGTATCCGGTTGCGACCACGCTGACTTTGACGAACGGCTTCATGACGTCGCGTCGATAATCAGCCGTGTAGATCTATATCGCGCTGTTCTGCTGGAGAGTCTCACCGCAGGCCGCGACGCACACCAGCGCCCCGGCCGGGACGGCACCGGGGCGCTCGGCTCCAAGGGCCCCCAGGGCCCGCTCTACATCACATCAGCCCGTAGAACTTGCCGGCGTTCTCGCAGGTCATCTTCCGGGTGACGTCGTCGGGAAGATGCTTGAACTGCTCCGAGATGTACTTGGCGGACTCCGGCCACACGCCGTCCGGATGCGGGTAGTCCGAGCCCCACATCAGCGTCTCCACGCCCATCTCGTCGATCAGCTTGGTGCCCACCCGGTCGTACTGGAAGGTGGCCTTGCACTGACGGCGCCAGTACTCGCTCGGCTTCAGCTTGAGCGGGAGGTCGTGGTACTGGTCCTCGTACTCGAAGTCCATGCGGTCGAGCACGTACGGGATCCAGCCGATGCCGAAGGATCATCAGCATCGGAATCAGCGCTGCGCGCGCACACCCGTCGAACCCGCGCGAGACCAGTGCCGTCACGGCGTTTCGGTCGATCGCTCAGCCGGCCGCGGTACCGGCCGGCGTGGCGACGGTCCCCGGGGGTGGGGCCTGGCGGGGCGCGCAGACCCTGCCGTCGCGCAGGAGTGCACGGAGAGTGGCGATCTGAATCACGAGCCAGCGACCAGAGTGCAGGTCTGGTTTTCCCTCTATCGGATGTCGATGCCGGGATGCGTGGTGCCTTTTTATGTCAGGATTGCCGGCCGAGCGCAAGGGGGTCGCGTAACCCCGGCGAGTTCGGTATGCTCCAGGACATGCTCGCGGCGCCGGGTTTCCATCATCTGCACCTGAACTCCCTCGATCCCGACGCGGCTATCGCGTTCTACGTGCGTCACTTCCCGACGTCCACGAAGACGAGCTGGGGCGGGTTCCCGGCGCTCGCGGCCCCGAACAACGTCCTGGTCCTGTTCACGCGGGTGGCGACCGCGCCCCCGACGTCGCCGCAGACCGCGCTCTGGCACTTTGGCTGGCACGTCACCGACACACGCGCGAGCCTGGAATCCTACAAGCGTCGGCCGGATCTCACGCTGCTGCCGCTCCACACGACCGACGAGGGCGGTGAAGTGTTCGTCAGCAGCGATACGTGGCCGAGCACGGGGCCCACGCCCGGCTTGACCAGAGCGCAGATCGCCGAGGCAAAAGCCAGCGGGGTCCAGCCGACGCGCAAAGGCGGCTTCGGCTACATGCGCGGGCCCGACAATGCGCTGGTGGAATACGCGGGCAACCATCCGGCCGAGCGCTTCAACCACGTGCATATGTTCCAGGACGATCCGTTCTGCGCTCAGCTCTGGTACCAGACGCACCTGGACGCGCCGGTGTTCGCGGGGCGCACGCCCCGCACGCCGATGACCGAAGCCACTTGCCGAGTGGAGCGGGGAGCCGATCGCAGCTGGCCGGCGCTCGAGCGCGAGGGGATGTTCCGGTCGCCGTCAGCCGCGGTGGTGTTCGGGGACGTGGCGTTGCCCTGGTATATGCGTCAGGGCAACGCGCCGCTCGCAGGCAGCCGCGGTCACCTGTACGACCACATCGCGCTCAGCGTCACCGACCTCGACGGCTGGGTCGCCAAGCTCCGGGGCGAGGGCGTCCGGTTCCTCGAACAGCCCTACGCGCTCGGCGGCACGCGCGCCGTGATGATCGAAGGCCCGAGCCGCGAGGCGCTGGAGCTGGTCGAGGTCACGTAGGCGCCTGTTGAAGATCAGCGTATCGAAACGTCGACGGCAGACGCGAGGAGCGCCCCGCGATTTTCTGCTTGACAAGTTTCTGCATACGCACCCGCGGCGCGTCGGCGGCACGCAGAAAATACTGATCGAGCGTTCCAACGACGGCCCAGGATACGCCGTCCTCGAGGACGGCACACACGTTTCCGCAGAAACGTCCCGGCGGCTGGCCTGCGACGCCAGCTGCGTGGTGATGCTGCACGCTCGGGACGGGCGGGTGGTGGAAGTCGCCGCCCGGACCCGGGCGATTCCGCCGGCGCTACGCCGCGCGCTCCACCATCGCGACCACGGCTGCCGTTTCCCGGGCTGCGGGGTGCGCTTCGGCCAGGGCCATCACATCCGCCACTGGGCTCAGGGAGGCCCCACCACGCTCTCGAACCTCGCCCTGCTCTGCCGTCGCCACCACCGCGCTGTGCACGAGGAAGGCTATCAGCTCGATCGCGCGCCCGGTGGCGAGCTTCGATTCCGTCGCCCCGACGGCGAGCTGCTGCCCGAGGTGCCGCGCCCGCCGGAGGTGCCGGGCGATCCGGTCAAGACGCTACGAATGCAGAGCGACGCGGCGGGGCTTGTGCTGCACGCGCGCATCGCGATGCCGGGCTGGCTGGGCGAGCGCCTCGACGTGCGCTACGCGATCGACGTCTTACATCCGCTGGCTAGACGGGCGCGAGCCCTTCCTGCCGCCGCACCTCGTTGATGATCTGCAGGACCCACGTGTGCAGGCCGGGGTACTCGACCCCGAATTCCTTGGCCAGCCGGCTCCAGTCGACCAGATAGTTGCCCGACTCCTCGCGCCCGCCCTCGTTGGCGAAGGTGATCTGCGCGTCCGGCAGGAAGCCGCGCACGGCGTCCGCCAGCTCGCCCAGGCTTACCGGGAGGCCACCGGAGTTGTAGAGGTGGTGGCGCGGCGCCTCGGCCAGCAAGATCCGCGTGAAGATCTCCGCCATGTCGTCGACGTGCACCAGCAGCCGCATCATCCCCTTGTTGGGCAGGTGCACCGGCTTGCCGCGCGCCGCGTCCGTCATGATCTGCACGTGGTCGACCGAGCCGCGCACCTTGTCGGGACCGGTGACGTTGGCCGGCCGGACGCCGATGATCGACATGCCGTAGTTCTTGATGTACTTGCGGGCCTGGAACTCGTTGAAGATCTTGTGCATCGCGTACTGGCTGGTACCGTGGACCGGATCGTCCTCGTTCACGAGCCGGTCGCCGAAGTGGCTCTGCTGACCGCTGACCGCGATCGAGCTCGCGTACACGACGCGCTTCACTCCGGCGAGCCGCGCCGCCTCGAAGCAGTTGTCCATCCCGAGGATGTCCAGGCGCATGACCTGGTGCGGGTTGCCCTCACCGGCCCCGAGCCCGTAGGCCAGGTTGATGAGGCGCTCCGGCTTCACATCGAGGACCACGCGCATCACGTCCTCGAACTGGGTGACGTCGCCGCGGACCACCGGCGCGCCGATCGGCACGCCGCTGAAGGAGGCCGCGCCGGGGTTCAGGTCCATGCCGACCACCGACTCGCCGCGGTCGATCAGCCGCTTGATGAGCCGTGGGCCGATGAATCCGGTCGCGCCGATCACCAGCACCGCCATACCGAACCTCCTAAACGGGTCTTCGAGGAGCGCCACGGCTTTGCCGGGGCGCTTCCGAGCGCTGGGGGGAATGGGGGGCCATTTCGGGGCCCCCCATTGGTCAGTCCTGCCTGGTCGACTGCCACGCGACCATGCGCCAGTCCTGGCCCGACTTCGCGTACACGGCCAGGTAGCGGACCGTGAAGCGGTTCTCCTTGCCGTCGCGCTCGACGTGCATGTCCGACACGCCGTTGACGATGCCGGCACCACCGGTGACGCGCACCTTGCGGTCTCTCGGAGAGATCCCGCGGTAGTGCGGCTTGCCGGCGCGGAGGTTCGCGATGTGCTCGGCCTTCGTTTCGAGCCGGGCGGTGGAGTGCACGTAGGTGAGATCGTCGGCCAGCGCCCGGTCCAGCGCGGCCCAGTCGCCCTTGCGCATCGCCTCGAAGCGACGATCGTCGGCGCTCAGCACTTCGGCCGCGACGCCGGTCGTCTCGGTCGCCACTGGTGGTGTCATGACTGTCTCCTTTTACACTGCCGCGGTGGCGGCGGTGGTGCGCCCGGCGCGGCACGCCGGGATCACGTGCTTGCCGAACATCTCGATAGATTTGAGCGTGCGCTCGTGCGGAATCGTCTCCGTCTGCATGATGAGGATGACCTGGTCGACCCCGGCCTCCTCGTAGAGCCGCACGCCCTTGATGCAGCTGTCCGGATCGCCGGCGATGATGATGCCGCGCTCGCACAGGGTGTCGGGATCCATCTGGCCGAAGGCGGCGCGCGCGGCGCCCGGCCCGCTGTCGAGCGAGATCCCGACCTGCGCGGCCTGCTCCTTGTGCGCGGCGTCGGACTGCCGGAGCCACCGGCCGAAGTCGGCCTTCAAGTGATCGGGCACACCGCCCCAGGATTCGAGCAGCTGCTCGTAGGCGTTGACGCGGTCGCGGATGTAGGGCTTGTCGGGGCCGAAGAACGTCTTGAGCGAGAGCGCGGCGAGATCCCGCGCCTCCTTGTTGTTCTCGCCGCAGAAGGCGTGGACGTTGTTGCCCCAGTACTCGTTGACGACGGCGCCCACCGGGGTCGCCCGCTTGACCCGTTCCCGATAGCGCTGGACGTGCCCGGCCAAGATGGTCGTGGCGAACGTGGCGGAGGACAGGACACCGATGCCTTTCTCGGCCGCCACGTCGTAGCTCTCGGTCTGGGTGCACGCCAGGTACATGCGCGGGTGCGGTTTCTGGAACGGCTTCGGCAGCACGTGGCGCTTCGGCACCTTCCAGAAATTCCCCTCCCAGGAGAACTCCTCCGACTGCCAGATGTGGGGGAGCATCGTGATGGACTCTTCCCACATCGCGCGCGTGTTCCGGGGGTCGATGCCCTGACCGACCTGCTCGTAGGCGTTGGAGCGGCCGGTCCCGAACTCGAGGCGGCCGTCGGTCAGCTGGTCCAGCATCGCGGCGCGCTCGGCCACGCGAACCGGATGATGCGACGGCAGGATGCACACGCCGAAGCCGATCCGGATCCGCTTGGTCAGCTGGCTCAACGCTCCCAGCAGGATCTCGGGGCACGGCGAGGCCGAGAAGCCGGTGAGGAAGTGGTGCTCCACGAACCACAGGTTGTCGAAGCCGGCCCGCTCGGCCGCCACGCACTGCTCCAACGTCTCCTTGTAGAGCGTGTTCCAGTCGATGTTGGTCCCGGTGAACGGTCGCTGGGTCTCGTAGAGCAGGCCGAATCGCATCGTCGTTCTCCTGGCCCCGATAGAATGAAAAACGTCGCCATGCTAACACGCCTTGACGCTGCGGGCGTGGGCGTCTTAGTGTCACAGGGCCATGCGCGAGCGCTTTCTGGCCATCGAGACGCCGTCCGGCCGGATGGAGACGTTCGTGACGCATCCGGAGCAGGACGGGCCCTTTCCTCCGGTCATCATCTACATGGACATCTGGGGCGTGCGCGAGGAGCTGTTCGAGATCGCCCGCCGGGTGGGGACCGTCGGCTATTACGGCCTGGTGCCCGACTTCTACTACCGCCAGGGTAAGGTGCGGCACGAGTTCCGCGACGCGCAAAACCGGATGATCTCGCTCCACGCTCTCGACGACGAGCTCAAGCAGCGCGTCACCGCGCCGGGCCGGAAGCTGTCCAACCAGATGGTCGTCGACGACACCGGCGCGATCCTCGACTTCCTGGGGCGGGCCGAGCCCGTGCGCGCGGGCGGAGTCGGCGTGATCGGCTACTGCATGGGCGGGCGGCACGTGATGGGCGCGGCCGGGCACTTCCCGGAGCGCGTCAGGGCGTCCGCGAGCCTCCACGGCACCAGCCTCGTCAGCGAAGCCGCCGACTCTCCGCACCGCCTGGTGAAGCAGTTTCGGGGTGAGCTCTACTGCGGCTTCGCGGAGTTGGATCCGTACGCGCCGATGTCGATGGTGAAGGAGCTCGACGAGCTCCTGCGCCCGTGCCCGGTCGCGTATCGCTACGCGGTCCACTCGGGCGCCCAGCACGGCTACGCGCTGCCCAACCGCGACATCTTCGACGCGCGCGCCGCGGCGCGCGACTGGGAGCTGATCTTCGCGATGTTCAACCGGCAGATTCCCGCCTACACCGCGTGGGCGCCCTGATGAAATAGAGCGGAGGCGACATGGACTGGATCGAGGCGAACGGTGCGAGCCTGCGGTACGACCTGAGCGGGAGCGGCAGCGAGACCGTCGTGCTGATCCACGAGGTGGGCGGCTTGATCGAGAGCTGGGACGAGGCGGTCGGAGCGTTCCAGCGGTCGTTCCGAGTGCTGCGCTACGACCAGCGGGGCTTCGGGCTGTCCGAGAAGACGCGCGTGATCACGATGGATGTGATCGTCGCCGATCTGGCGGCGTTGCTCGACGCGCTCGGCCTGCGGGCGCCGGTGCACCTGGCCGGGTGCGCGATGGGCGCCGCGATCGCGCTCGCGTTCGCCGGGCGCCATCCCCGGCGCGTCTCCCGGGTCGTCGCCGCCAGCCCGGCCACGTGGGCGAATGCGGTCCGGGTCGGCAGCCAGAGCCGCGTGGACCAGTTCGAGCGCGACGGCGTGCGCGCGGTCGAGTCCGTGAGCCTGAGCGCATCGTATCCTGACATCGTGCGGCGCCTCGACCCCGCCCGCTTCGAACGGTTCCGCCGGCGCTGGGTCGGCAACGATCCGGCCGCGATGACGGCAATGTTGAGGATGTCGACGAATCCCGCGTTCGACCTGAGCGCCGATCTGGCGCGGATCACGGCCCCCACGCTGGTGATCGGCTGCACGCACGATGCGATCCGTACGCCGGACATGGTGGCCAAGGTCGCAGCGGCGATTCCGGGCGCCCGGTACGTCGAGGCCAACACGGGGCATTTCATGGCGGTGGAGACGCCCGATCTGTTCACCGAGCTCGCGGTTCCGTTCCTGAAGGGCGCGTGAAACCGCGGTGGGCTACGCCAGGGCCTGCTTCACGCGCTCGGCCGTGAACGGCAGCGCGCGGAGTCGCTTGCCGGTTGCGTTCGCGATCCCGTTGGCGATCGCCGCCGCCGTCGGTCCCTGTGCCCCCTCGCCGACGCCGAGGAACCGCTCGGCGGGCTGATTGAGGAGCAGGACCTCGACCTCCGGCACGTCGGTGAAGCGGAGGATCGGATAGTCGGACCACGATCGCGTGGTCACCCGCGTGCGATCGAAGCGCACCGATTCCATCAATGTCCAGCTCGCCGATTGGATGATGCCCCCTTCGATCTGGTTGATGACTCCGTCCGGATTGACGATCTGCCCCGCATCCACGGCGGCGACGACCCGGGTGACGCTCACCCGACCGGTCTTGCGGTCGACCTCGACGTCCGCCACGATCGCGCAGTGGCAGGCGAGATTCTTGTACTTGGCGAATGCGAACCCTCGACCGCGCGTGCCGTCGCCGAGGAGCCCGGGCTGCCAGCCGGCCCGTTGCGCCGCCGCCTCGATGACCGCGCGGGCCCGCGCGTCTTTCAGGTGGCGCAGACGGAGCTCGACCGGATCGGCGCCGGCGACGAGCGCGAGCTCGTCGATGAAGGACTCGAGCGCGAACACGTTCGCGTAGCCACCGAGCGTGCGCAGCGCCGAGGTGCGCAGCGGCGCTTCGGCGATGTAGTGCTTGACCACTTTCACGTTCGGGAAGTCATAGAGCGGGATCGCGTTACGGGCCGCGCCGCCGGCCGGCTGTGGGACGTCCGCCGGGAGCACGGGCTGAAAGGCCTGGGCCAGGTGCCGGGCCGCCAAGAGATTCACACCGGCCGAGGAGCCGGGCCGGGTGCTGTGCGGGTGGCTCCACACCTCGTGAGACCAGCTGACGACGTTGCCCTGGCCGTCGACGCCACCCGAGAGCTTGATCGCCATCGCCGAGCCGTACGGCGCCCACATGAATTCGTCATCGCGCATCCACTGCAGTTTCACCGGCCGGCCGCCGGTCGCGCGCGCCACCAGGGCCGCGTCGAGCGCCACGTCGTCGGCGCCGTTGTGGCCGTAGCAGCCCGCCCCCTCGGCATGGATGCATCGAATGTCTTGAGGGTTGAGGCCGAACACCTTGGCGAGGTCCGCCCGCAGGGGGAACACGCCCTGGCTATGGGTCCAGACGGTCAGCTTGCCGTTCTGCCAGTGCGCGACCGCGCACGACGGCCCGATCGAGCCGTGGCTCTGGTAGGGCCGCGTGTAGAGCGCCTCGAGCGTCTTCACCCGCGCCTCGGCGACCGGTGACGTTTTCTCCACCACGGTCTCTCCAGGCGCTGGCGAGCTCATCAGCCGCTGATAGAGCGCCTCGCCGGTCGGCGGCAACGACGCGGCCTCCTTCCAGCGCGCGCTCCGCGTGAGCGCTTCGCGCGCGCGAATGGCTTGCTCTTCCCGTTCCGCGGCGACGGCCAGGAAGTTCCCGTCGCGAACGACGGCGACGACGCCGGGCAGGCGGCGTGCCGCCGCTTCGTCCACGGAGAGGAGCTGAGCGCCCGGGGAGGGCGGGCGCACGACTCGGCCGAACACCATGTTCGGCAGGCGCACGTCCTGCACATACGCCGCGCCGCCCGTGAACTTCTTCGGGATGTCGCGGCGGGCGATACTCTTGCCGACCCACTTGTGCTCGGCGGGCGGCTTGGGCTTCACCTTCGCGGTCGCCTCGCGCTTGAAATCCGTGTCGCGCGCGAGATCCCAGTACGTGACGGTCGCGCCGCCGGGCGCCGACACGGTTCCGTCGCTGACTCGCAGGTCGGTGGCGGGCACGCCGAGCTTCGCCGCCGCCGCCGAGACCAGCATGTCGCGCCCTTCCGCGCACGCGAAGCGCAGGGCGGTGCCGCTCTGCTCCACCGAGAGGCTCCCGGCGGTCTGACCCTCATTCGGAGTTCGTGCGGTGTCGCCGTGGACTATGTCGATGCGCTGGAGGTTCACGTCGAGCTCGTCGGCGGCGATCTGCGATAGGGCGGTACCGATACCCTGGCCCAGCTCGATCTTGCCGGTGAAGATCGTGACGGTACCGTTGGGCTCGATGCGCAGCCAGGCGTCGAGCATGCGGTTCGCGTTGAGGCTACCCGGCAGTCGGTCCTGGCCGAGGGCGAGTCGTGGAGCGAGCGTGAATCCGATGACGAGTCCGCCGCTTGCCTTCAGGAAGTCACGGCGGTTCACGACCGTCCCTCCGCCCGCAGCGCCGCCGCGGCGCGCTGCACGGCGCGGACGATGCGATTGTGCGAGGCGCATCGGCACAGGTGACCGTTCAGCGTCTGCTTGATCTGCCGGTCGCTCGGGCGGGGATTGCGGTCGAGCAACGCCTTGGCCGACATGACCATGCCGTTGCCGCAGAAGCCGCACTGACACGCCTGCTCGTCGATGAACGCCCGCTGGAGTGGATGGAGACGGTCGACCGTGCCCAGGCCTTCGATGGTCGTGATGCGCGCCTTCGCCGCCGTCGACACCGGCGTCACACACGAGCGCGTCGGCTTACCGTCCACCAGGACGGTGCAGGCCCCGCATTGCGCGAGACCACACCCGAACTTGGGGCCGTTGAGCTCGAGATCGTTCCTCAAGACGTAGAGCAGTGGAGCGTCGGGCTCGACCGAGACTGTCTTGGTCTCACCGTTGACCCGCAGCGTGAAGTTGGCCATAGTGCCCTCCGGCGTGTGGATGATACACGGGGAGGAGGCCCCTATGGCGACGACGACCCTGCAACCCCTGACGGCCGATGACGTCGTGGCGCGGCTGCGGGCGCTTCGGACACGGCAGCCGGTCAAGTACTGGGCGTTCTACTCCAGCCAGCTCGGCGGGATCGTGACCGAGCCCGCACTCATGGTCATCCCGTTCGACGATCACATGGTGCACCGCGGGCACGGCATCTTCGATACCGCGGCCATCGTGGACGGGAAGATCTACGACCTGGAGGCACACCTCGACCGGTTCGTCCGTTCGGCGCGGCTGTCGAAGCTCGAGCTTCCGCCCCGCGAGGAGATGCGCGACATCATCGTACGAACCACGGCGGCGAGCGGACGGCGAGATGGCTCCATCCGCTACTGGGCCTCCGCCGGCCCGGGGAGCCTCGGTCTCACCCCGGCCGCCGGCGCCGAGCCCGGGTTCTTCGTCATGATCTTCGCCGGGCTCGCATATCCCGACGCCTGGTACACGCAGGGGCTCCGGCTCATGACGACGACCTACCCGATCAAGCCGCCACTCTACGCCGTGACCAAGAGCACCAACTACCTGCCCAACATCCTCATGCAGATGGAGGCGCAGGAACACGGGCTCGACAACGGCGTCTTCATCGACGAGGCCGGCAACGTGGGTGAGAGCTCCAACATGAATGTGGCGTTCGTCACGGCGGACGGCATCCTGAAGCATCCGAAGTTCGATCACATCCTGTCCGGGTGCACGTCGCTGCGTCTGCTGGAGCTGGCCGCTACGCTGCAGACGCGGGGCCTCGTCAGCGGCATCCAGGTGTGCGACATTCCCGTGGCCGAGGCCCGAACGGCCCGGGAGATGCTGTTGATCGGCAGCTCGATCAAAGTCGCGCCGATCGTGCAGTGGGACGCGAAACCGGTCGGCGACGGCAAGCCCGGCCCCGTGGCCCGGGCCCTCCGCGAGCTGCTCGACCAGGACATGCGGTCGGGGCGGGGGCGGCTGATCGAGGTGAGCTACTGACGGAAGAGGAGCCAGCGTGCTGACCCGCATCGATCACGTCATGATCTGCGTCCGCGACCTCGCCGCGGGTATCGACGCTTACACGCGAATCGGCTTCGACGTCCAGCCCGGCGGAACCCACGAGGGCCGGGCGACGCACAACGCGATCGCGTTCTTCCAGGACGACTACCTCGAGCTCTTGAGCTTACGCGAGGGCCAGACCATCGCGGCCGGCAGCTCCGACGCGCGCCTCGCCGAGTTCCTGGCCAAGGGCGGCGGATTCCGCTACGTCGCGTTGCAAAGTGACGACCTGGCGGCCGACGTCGCGGCGATGCGGCGGCGGGGCGTCGAGGTGAGCGAGGTCGCCGAGGGCGCGCGGCGCACGCCCGCCGGCATGGAGCTCACATGGAAGGCCGCGTCGCTCGGGCCGAACAACGCGCTCCCGATCTTCTTCGTCCAGCACCTGACCCCGATCGAGGAGCGAAGGCGACAGTCAGGCCGGTCGAGCCGTCACCCGAACGGCGCGCTGCGCGTCGATCGCGTGTACATCGCGGTGGCCGACGTCGCCGCGGCCGCCGCGAACTACGGCCGCGTGCTCGGCATGCCCGTGCCCAAGATTCAGCGTGGCGCGGTGATCAAGGCCGACATGGCGGTCTTCGATCTCGGGCCGACGGGCCTGACCATCGCGCAGCCCGCCGAGCCCGGCCCGGCCGCCGAGGCGCTCGCGCGACGGGGGCCCGGCCCCTTCCAGGCGCTGTACCGCACGAGCGGCATGGATGTCGCGGCGCGGTTCATGGAGAGCCACGGCGTGCCGCCGCCGGCTCGTGCCATCCGCAACACCGGGGAGCACGCGATGCTGGTGCTGCCCGAGCACGCGTGCGGCGCCTACATCGGGTTCGTCGGGCCGGCCTGAAGGCCTGGCGGCCGACTCGTCAGTCGAGGACCGCGATCCCCTCGATCTCCACCAGGAAGTGCGGCTCGGCGAGGCCCTGCACGACGACCAGCGTGTTGGCCGGGTAGGGCGGCGCGGGGAACACCTCGTCGCGCGCGGCCGCGACCAGTGGTCGATAGCCCCAGTGAGTGATGTACGTGGTGGTCTTCACGAGATGGCGGAGGCCGCCGCCGTAGTGAGCGAGGATCGTTGCGATGTTGTCGTAGCACTGTCGCGCCTGCGCCTTCGCGTCTCCGACACCGATGACCTTGCCTGAGACGTCCATCCCGAGCTGGCCGGCGAGGTAGAGCGTGTTGCCGGCGCGCGCCACATGAGAGTAATGGGCTTGCGGCACGTGAACGCCGGGCGGATTCCGAAGCTCGCGCTCCATCACCGAGGTGCTCCGCTGAGAGGCGCGCGGTCGCGCCTGACCAAATCGTCGAGCTCGCGATAGTCGGGCAGCTGCCGCTCGATGGCGCGGCCGTTGCGGAGCACCACCCGGTTCGCCTGGGGCCGCGAGAGCAGCTCGCTCCACGTCCGGCCCTCGAACAGCACGAGATCGGCCGGCAGTCCCGGCCCGATGCGGCCGGCTCCGCTCAAGCCCATCAGGTCGGCCGGAGTCGTCGTCACCGCGCGCGGCCAGTCGCCGTAGGGCCGGTCCAGGTGGCAGACACGCGTGGCCTCACGGAACACCTCGACCATGTCGTGGTCGCCGAAGCCGTAGAACGCGTCGCGGCAGTTGTCGCTCGCGACCGCCACCGCCACGCGGCGCGCCGCGAATTCATGGAGGAGCGTCACGCCCCGCCAGCGCGGGGTGCGGCCGGGCACGCGGTCTTGCAGGTAGAGGTTGCACATCGGCAGGCTCACCACGCTGATCCCGGCCGCGGCCGTGAGGTCGAGCGTCTCGGTGACGACGTCGGGCGGCTGGATCGCCAGGCTGCAGCAGTGGCCGCAGACGACCCGCCCCGCGAATCGCCGCCTCACGACCGCGCGCGCGATGTGCGACAGCGCCCGCGCGCCGACGTCGCCGCTCTCGTCGCAGTGGAAGTCGACGTTCAGCCCACGCTCGGCCGCGAGGTCCAGCAAGCGATCGAGCAGCGCGTCGATCTCCGGCGAGACGAAGACGACGGCGCCCAGAATGCCGCCGGCCGCGGCGACCTGGTTCGCCAGGTTCGTGCCCTCGGAGGCACCGAAGAGCTGAAGCGGGGCCAACGACACGGCCTGGAGCTCGATTCGCCCGGCCCACCGCTTGCGGAGCTCCTCGAACACCGGCCAGGTGATCGCGCCCTGCGGGGACATGGAATCGAGGTGAGTGCGAACCGCCCGGGTGCCGTGTGCCCAGCTGCAGCGCAGCCCGAAGTCCATGCGGCGACGGACGTCGTCGGCCGACCAGCTCGCGGCGCGGTCCGCGGCGACCGTGCGCAGCGCGCCGGCGAAGGTGCCGTCCGGGTTCGGCGCGCGCTCCCACGTGTGTCCCTTGTCGAGGTGTGTATGTGCGTCGATCAGACAGGGCCAGACCTGCGCGCGCTGGAGGTCGACGTCGGCGTCGATCAGCGGCGACCCCGTCGGCGCCAGCACCGCGGCGATCCGAGCGTCGCGGATCGCGACGTCGACGACGGCGAGCCCGTCCGGGGAGACCGGCACGCCCGGCGGCAACCCGGTCATCAGCGCCGCCGGCACCGTCGCGTTGCGGAGCCGGACGGCGTCGCGCTCGGGGACGGTGACGAAGCCTGCGGTCACGTCAGCTCTCGCGCCGGACGGCGCTCTCGTGCCACTTCCGGAGGATCAGGTGCGACAGCCCGGTCAGCACGAGGAAGATCAGGATCCCGCTGCACGTGATCATGAGGAGCGCCGCGAACATGCGGGGAATCTGCATCGTGTAGCCGGACTCGAGGATGCGATAGGCCAGGCCCGATTGCGATCCGCCGGTCCCGGCCACGAACTCCGCCACGACCGCGCCGATCAACGCGAGCCCGCCGCTGATGCGCAAGCCCCCCAGGAAGTAGGGCATCGCGCTCGGCAGCCGCAGATACCAGAGGATCTGACGCCGCGAGGCGCCGTAGAGCTGCAAGAGGTTGAGCAGGTTGTGGTCCGCGCTGTTGAGGCCGAGCGTCGTGTTGGACACGATCGGGAAGAACGCGACGAGCCACGCGCAGATCAGCAGCGCGACCGGGATCGACTTGACCCAGATGATGATGAGCGGCGCGATCGCCACGATCGGCGTCACCTGGAGAATGACCGCGTAGGGAAACAGGCTCAGCTCGACCAGCTTGGACTGGGTGAACAGGATCGAGATGAGCACGCCGGCCACCGTGGCGACGAGCAGCGCCGCTCCGGTGATCGCGAGCGTCACCAAGAGCGAGGGGTAGAGCGTGCCCCAGTCGCGTACGAGCGTCTGGAACACCAGCAAGGGGCCCGGCAGGATGTAGTACGGAATGTCGTTCAGCCGGACGACCAGCTCCCAGATCACGAGCCCGGCGGCGCCGATGACGACGGGCGGGAGCACGCGGCGTGCCGCCCGAGTCAGGTCGAGCCGGCGCGGCTGGACAATCGGCGCGTCGGCCGGCACCCGGTCGACCCCGCTCATCCTGCGCTCGACTCCCGGGCTCTCGGCGATCAGCGCGCGCCCTCCGCTACTCCGCTGGCCACCGCCCTTTTCACGTAGTACGCCAGCACCCGCGGCGGCAGGAGGCCCTCGGCCACGAGCGTAGCCGCCGCCTTGGCGACGCACGCCACATAGGCGCTCTGACTGAATCGCTCGCCCGGCTTCAACAATCGGAGCCGCGCCCACGCCTGCGCCACGGTCTCACGCCGGTCACGGACCCCGTTTCCATTCATGTCGACGAGCTCGCCGCGCGCATCGAGCGGCTCCAGGTTGATCCCGTCGAAGGCCGCGAACGTAGTCTCCTGACCAGCTCGGCGCGGATTGCCCTGAGCTGCCGGGTAGGGGTAGTACACGCCCAGCGGACAGGCGACTTCCGGCAGCGCGAGGGCGGGACCACCCAGCTCGGGCACGTCGGATTTCGTCGGAGGCGGCTCCACGCCATGCTCGACCCACCGGTCGAGGGCGTCGACGAGCGCGGTCATGAAGAGCTTGCCGTTCCAATGCGCGGGGTCTTCCGGAAAGAACAGGGTCGCGCCATGCCCGGTCGAGGCGCTGTAGCGGCCGATTGCTTTGAAGCGCGGGGCCGTGTTGTCGACCGGGTGAAAACGAAGTCGGGGCCGTCACTGAAATAGTTGGACCTGGGTCCCTGCCGTGCCGCCCACCCTTCCGCGGTGCCGCTGATCCTCAGTTCCCGGCGTCGGAATCGCTGACCGTTGAGGTTGAAGACGGTCTCCTCGGACACGATGCGACAGTCTTCAGGCCCGATCCTCTTGTCGGCGACTCGCGTCGGAGGTGGGAGGAACTCGTTGCAGGACGTCGCCGGGGCGCCTGGACGCGCCGGCCGGGGACCCTCCTGGGCGTAAAGCGCCTCGACGGAGACCAGCATCGCAAAGAGCCCCAAGACGATGATGACGTTCATACGCGGGTCGCCTCAGCCAGACGGGTCGAGACCTGCCGGCAGTAGTCGTTGTAGACCGGCGACGTCCGAAACGCCTCGTCGCGTGGCGCCGGCGCCTCGATGGCGACCTCGCTCGCGGTGCGCCCCGGGCGCGCGGTCATCAGGGCGATGCGCGTCGAGAGGTAGACCGACTCGTAGACGCTGTGGGTCACGAAGACGACAGTCCAGCGCTGGCGGGCCCAGAGCGCCAGCAGATCGTTGTCGAGCTTGAAGCGGGTGATCTCGTCGAGCGACGCGAAGGGCTCGTCCATCAGGAGCAGCCGCGGATGCGTGACCAGCGCGCGGGCGATCGACACCCGCATCTTCATGCCACCGGAGAGCTCGCGCGGATAGGCGTGCTCGAAGCCGTCGAGCCCGACCATGCCGATGGCCTCGTGCACGCGCGCCTCCGCCTCGTCGAGCGCCACGCCGCGCAGCTTCAGCGGCAGGAGCACGTTCTTGAACACCGTGGCCCACGGCATGAGCGTGGGCTCCTGGAACACGAAGCCGATGTCGCCGCGCGGGAGGCCGGCGCGGCCGTTGCCGCCCGGCCACTCGATGCGGCCACCGGAGACCTCGCCGAGCCCGGCCACCAGGCGCAGCACCGTGCTCTTCCCGCAGCCGGAGGGACCGAGCAAGCTGAGGAACTCGCCCTCGCCGACGTCCAGGTCCAGGTGGCGGAGGGCGACGACGCCGTTGGCGTAGACCTTGTCGACGTCGTGCAGGCGAACGATCACGACTTCTTGAGGCTCATCCCGTGCTTCTTGTTGACGAACTGCAGCGTGTAGGCGCGCTTGAGGTCGAGATCGGGCGTGTAGAGGCCGGCTTCCACCATCGTCGCGTGGAAGTCTTTCCAGCGCGCGTCGACCATCGCGCCGATCCCGAGCCGCTCGGCGTCGCCAGAGTCGACGATGCCGTACTTCTTGAGCGTCGCCAGCGAGTGCGCGATCTGCTCGTCGGTCATCTCCGGGTTGTCCTTCTTGATGAGCGCGTTGGCCGGTCCCGGATCGCCGTAGAGATAGGTGTACCAGCCCTCGATGGTCCCGTTCACGAAGCGCTGGACGAGGTCGGGCTTCTCGTTGACGAGCTTCCACGACGTCTCGATCGTGGTCGCGTAGGTCGAGTATCCGCCGTCCGCCAGCAGGTGGACCACGACCTTCGCGCCGGCCTTCTCGAGCTTGAACGGCTCGCTGGTCAGGAAGCCCTGCTGGATGGCCGACTTGTCGGCCAGGAACGGCGCCATGTTGAACGTGTACGTCCGGATCTGCTCGTCGGTGTAGCCGTACTTCACCCTCAAGAACTGCCAGTACCCGGCGCGCGCCACCGGCGAGATCATGATCGGCTTGCCCTTCAGCGCCGCCAGCGAGTCGTTGCCCTGGCCGGCGTGGGTGATCAGGACTTGCGGATCCTTCTGGAAGACGGTGCCGACGCAGACCATCGGGATGTTGTTCTTGACGTAGTTCAGCGCGCTGAAGCAGTTGCTGCCCATGTTGAAGTCGATCGTGCCCGACGCCAGCAGCTGCGGGTGATTGATCTGTGGGCCGCCCATCCGGATCGTCATGTCGATGCCGTACTTCTTGTAGATACCGGTGGCGACCGCCTGGTAGTAGCCGCCGTGCTCGGCCTGCGCCTTCCAGTTGGTGCCGAACGTGAGCTTGTCGACGATCTGCGCCCGCGCCGCCGGGCGCGCGACGAGCGCCCCGGCCGTCGCGAGGGCGGAGGTGGCCAGGAACGAGCGGCGGGTGACGTTCATGAGATCTCCTTCGGCGCGAGGTGGATCTCGCGCTTGGGGCTCCGGTAGATCGCCTCGAGCAGCTCGGCCAGCCGTGCCGCCTTCGCCTCGCACATCTGCCGGCCCTTCTCGGCGGACGAGCGGTGCGGGTTGCCGATCGCGCCGGTCTTGGAGAGATCGGAGGCGACCCACGCCTCGATCACGTCGTGGCCCTTGAACGAGTAGCCGATGTCGGGCGTCGGATCGAAGACGTAGCCCTCGGCCCGATCCATGTGGACAAGCTCGGGAGCGAGGTGCCGGACCATCGAGGTCTCCGAGTCTCCGGAGTGCATCGCGATCGCCGCCTCTTCCGGCGCGACCAGGCCGGGCACCTGGGCGATCCCGCCCAGGAAGATCTTGAAGACCCGCAGGTCCGTCTCCATCCGGAGATCGCGGAAGTAGTCGTCGGTCGTGCCGACGTTGCCGCCGTGGCTGCCGAGCAGCACGAGCTTCGTGAACCCGCTCCGGGCCACCGACGCCGCCAGGTCTCTCAGGACCATGCGCAGCGTGTCGCCGCTGAAGGTGAGCGTTCCCGGAAACGTGATGTGCTCCACGCTCTTGCCGAACATGGTCGGCGGTAGCGCCAGCACGGTCACGTCGTCGGGGAGGCGGGCGAGGGCGGCGCCGAGGAGCTCCATGCCGACGAGCGTGTCCGTGATGAGGGGCAGGTGCGGGCCGTGCTGCTCGACCGCCCCGACGTTGATCACCGCGGTGGCGTTCCGGTCGTGCTTCGCCATCGCGTCGATCTCCTGCCACGTGTAGTACGCCCAGTAGCGGGCGGGCGGGATCGACCCGTGCAGACCCGTGCCCATCTTGCCCGGCAGCTTTTTCAGCATGTTCGCCTCCACGGAATCACACGCCGGCCGAGACCGGCTGGCTCGCCGGCGCGCGGGCGGCGAGCGCCGGCCTCACGTCGGCCCAGAATCGTCCGAGCTGCTCGAGCGTCTCGGGTCGCCGCATTCCCGGCAGGTGCGGGAAGATCACCAGCGCCTCGAAGCCGAGCTCGGACTGCATCTCGAGCAGCGTGTCGCGCGCCTGCTCCGGCGTGCCGATGATCCACGACTTGCCCCCCATGCGCTCTTCCAGCGTGAACGGCCCGCGGCTCGCCAGCGCCGGGTTGCGGCGGATGATGTTCGGCCACAGGAGCTTGGTGAGCTCGTCGTGGCCGCGCCGTGCGGTGCGCATCGCCGCCTCCGTCGAGTCGGCGACGTGGATCTGCACCTGGAGCATCCGGTCCTCACCCGGTCGCAGCTTGACGCCGTGCGCCTCCTCGACCAGCTGGCCGTACTTCCGCCACCACGGGACCATGCGCTCCCACGGATGGTTGGCCAGCACGCCCACGTGGCGCTGGCGCGCGGCGTAGGTCAACGTCTCCTCGCTGCTGATCGGCTGGTAGATCCGCACCGGGGTCTCGAGCGGCCGCGGCACCAGCGGAAACTCCGTGACCGGTTCGCCGCGGAACGTCAGCCCCTCGGGCGGGATCGTGTAGTGCTTGCCGCGATAGGCGAAGCGCTCGTTCGCGGTCGCGGCCTTGAAGATCTCCACCTGCTCCTCGAACACATCGCGATTGTGCGTGTCGTCGACGTTGCCGTTGTAGCCGACGTTCACGCCGAACACGTTCGACTCGCGCTCCTCGGTGCCGCGCCCGAGGCCACACAAGAGCCTGCCCCCCGAGAGCACGTCGGCCAGCGCGTAGTCCTCGGCAAAGTGGACCGGATGCCAGGCGGTCAGGACGTGGATCAAGGCGCCCAGCCGGATGCGGCGCGTGTGCTGGGCCAGCACTGCATTCAAGAGCACGACGTTCGGCACGACCTCGAACCCGTGGTTGTGGAAGTGATGCTCGGCCGTCCACATCGAGTCGTAGCCGAGTGCGTCGCACGCCTGCGCGTAGGCGATGAGGTCGGCGTAGGCGCGGCGGTAGCTCTCCTGGCCGTAGTTCCGCGCATGCGCCGGCGGCCCGTCGACGCCGGCGTCGGGCATGTCCACGGTCCCGTAGAAGAACGCGCCGAAATGCATCTCGACCCTCCAGGGCCGCGCGACGCCTGCCCCCCGCGTACGCACGGCGAGTCTCGCGCAGCCGTCCTCCGGAGATACACCAGGACGGCGGACCAATGCAACACGACCCGGCGGCCCGCGCCCTCTAGTCTCGGATCCGCAGCTCGTACCGGATTTCGTCCTCGGTCGTGCCGTCGGGCCAGGTGCGCGGTGCGCGGCCCGTGGGGCGACAGCCATGTCGCTGGTTGGCGCGCCGTGACGCCTCGTTCGATTCGCGATGAGACACCACCACGCGCTTGAACCGCGGCTGCGCCCGGAGGTCACCGGCCAGCCGGTCGCGGCAGAGCCGGGCTCAGCCGGCGACGGCGCGGCGAAGCCGCTCGTCGTAATAGCCGGCCAGCGACTCGAGGGGCCGCCGCGCCTCGCCCGCGAACGACGGTCCATGCATGAGTGCCAACGTCCGCGGCGCGAGCGCGCCGAGGCGGCGGATCGCGGGGGCCGTCTCGGCGGTGACGGGCACGAAACGGAAGCGCTCCTCGGTCGCGATCGCCGGAGCGACGACGTCGGCGGTGGTCGTGGGCGGGCACTCGCCGAGCTGGGTGAAGAGGTCGCTGCAGAAGAGCGTCCCGGTGGTTTCCTCGTGGCAGAGGGCTGCCTCCCAGTTGTGGGGCAGGTGCGGCGTCGCGATGTGCTTCACCTGCTTGCCGCCGAGGTCGAGCACCTCGCCGTCGGCGAGGACGCGCGGCGGCCGATCGGCCATCTCGTTGAGCCAGATGGCGCAGGCGAGACGCCCGTGCGCGACGACGGCCCGCGGCGCGGCCGTCAGCCAGTCGTTCAGCGCACCGCACTCATCGGACTCGACGTGGCTGAAGGTGATCCAGCGCAGCCGGTCGAGGCTCACCACCCGCGCGGCCGCCGCCGACACGGAGGCGAACAGCGAGCGCTGGCCGCACGCGAACAGGAGCGGCTCGTCAGCGTCGACCAGGAACTGATTGAACGTGAAGCCGGGCGAGCCCGCGCCCGACGCCACGAAGGTGGACAACCGGTACACTCGCGCGGCGATCTCGTCGACCCGCGTCTCCATGCGATTCTCCTGTGTAGAGCCGCGCCTCGGCCGGCAAGGTCCCAGCCCCGCGACGGCCTGCGGCACCGCTAGCGGACGTCGGCCACCAGCAGCGCCAGCGCCACCAGCACCACCGCCGCCGCGCTCAGCGCCAGCGAAAGCTCGACGCCGATCGCGGCGCCCAGGACGCCGACGGTCACCCCGCTGCCGGCGCGCAGCCCCATCATCGACGTGTTGAAGAGCCCGACGACGCGGCCCCGGAGCGCCGGCGGCGCCAGGATCTGCACGATGGCTTGAGCCATCGAGGTGAACGCAATGTTGAAGACGCCGGCCAGCATCAGGAGCGTGACGGCCGCCGCGTAGCTGTCGACGAGCGGGAAGATCCCCATCACCACGCCCCAGACCGCCGCGCACACGATCGCCGCGCGCGCGCCGCCCTGAAAGACCCGGACGCTTTCCAGCAGAACCGCGCCGATCACCGCCCCGGCCGCGTTGGCGCCGAAGAGCACGCTGTACCGGACGTCGGCCTCTTCCGAGCCGTGGTGGTGCGCGAACTCCGGCATCTGGGCCTGGAACGCGGTCCCGACGAAGAGCGACGTGGCGCCGGCCAGCACGATCATCCGGATGATCCGGGGCTCGGTGCGCACCTCGGACAGGAGGCGGCGCGCTTCGCCGAAGCTGAACCGCGATGCCCGCCGCGCCCCGTCGCCCGCGCCGTGGCCCGTGTAGGGCAGGCGGAACAGGAAGAGGGTGAGCGGCAGATACAGCACCACGTTCACGAGCAGCGCCACGCCCGGGCCGAGCACGCCCATGAGGCCGACGCCGAGCGCGGGACCGACCAGCATCGAGAAGTAGCGGCTGATCGCGTTGAGGCGGATCGCGCTCGGCAGGTGCTCGGCGCCCAGGATGTCGTGGACGATGAGCTGGATCGGCGGCGACGCGATGGCGCCCGCCACGCCGTGGACCATGAGCAGCGCGCCGGCGTGCCAGGCGCGCAGCGTTCCGGTCAAGAACAGCGCGCCCCACGCGAGCGAGACGAGCATCAGGAGGCCCTGCGAGACCTGGATGAGCCGGCGGCAGTCGAACCGGTCGGCCAGCGCGCCCGTGTACACCGAGAAGACGAGGTACGGCACCCAGTGGCTGATGACCGCGAAGCCGGCGAGCGTCGGCGAGTGGAACGACTGGAAGATGACCCAGTAGCTAGCGACGTGCTCGATGCTCTCGGCGGTCATGCCGAGCAGCGCCAGCAGGAAGTAATTCCGATAGTCGCGGTGGTAGAGCGCGCCGAACTTCGTGGCCGCCGCTGGCGCCGCGGTCGCGCGAACGCTCACCGCCCGCCGGCGTCCACGGTGAGCACGATCTTCCCGGTCTGCGCGTCGCTCAGCATGTACTTGTGCGCGTCCCGGAGCCCCTCGAACGGAAACGTCCGGTCGAGCACGGGCTTGAGCGCGCCGGAGGCCACCGCGCCGAGCAGGTGGGCGGCGAACCGCTCGCTGCACGCCAACGACTCCTCGGGCGTGCGGGTGCGGAACGTGACGCCGATGATCGCCGCGCGCTTGCGAGCGATCTCGTCGAGATCACAGTCGCCGACCCGCCCGGCGTTGCGCCCGACGCTCACCAGCCGTCCCTTGAGGGCCAGCACCTGGATGTTGTCGGCCAGCATCGGGCCGCCGACATGGTCGATGACGACGTCGACGCCGCGGCCAGACGTGGCGCGCATCACCGCGTCCACCCACTTGCCGGCCTCGCGCGTCTCGACGACCTCGTGTGCGCCGAGGCCGCGCAGGGCCACGGCCTTGGCCGGCGTGCGCGTCGTCGCCAGCACCGGATTGGCGCCGATGTGACGCGCGATCTGGATCGCGGCCGTCCCGACGCCGGAGGGGCCGGCGGTGACCATCACGGCCTCGCCCGGCTTGGCGGCGGCGTTGGTCACCAGCGCGTCGTGCGCGGTGACGAAGACGTTGGGGATGGCGGCGGCCTCGGCCCACCCCATCCCGTCGGGGATCCGCATCAGGGCGCGCTGAGCCGCCACCACGTACTGCGCGTAGCTGCCGACCGCGCGGCCCATGACGCGATCGCCGAGCTTCCAGCCGCTCACGCCTTCGCCGAGCGCGCTGATCTCGCCGGCGAACTCGGTGCCGGCGCGCGCCGGGTTGGCCGGCGCGCTCGACGGCCGCAGCGCCGCGCCGCGCATCAGCTCGCCGCGATTCGTGCCGGCCGCTCGCACGGCGACGACCACCTGGCCCGGACCCGCTGCCGGCGCCGGCGCCTCACGCAGCTCGAACACCGCGCCCTCGGCTCCCGGCACCGCGAACCACGCTTTCATCGTCTGGCTCATGACGTCACCGTCCCTTCAGCTTCAGGTCCTCGTACGGCGAGAGGTAGGGATGTCCCGTGATCGTCGGCAGCTCGGCCAGCCGTGGCCATGACGCCGGGCGTCTCGGCGGGGTCGAACCACGTCGGGGCCAGCGAGACGTGCACCGCGATCGTGACGGGCCCATCGGCCGCCGGCTGCGCAGACGCGCGCGACGAGAGCGCGATCGTCGTGGCGATCGCGAGGGTGATCATCAGGAACGAGCGACGAAGCTTCACCGTGTCCTCCGCAGTGGGACTGGCGTTTCCGCCAGAGCATACACCGGCCTATAATCCCGCTCCATGAAGCCCTCAGCGATCCTCGACGACGCCCGCGCCATCCTCGACGACACGATCCAGCTTCGCCGACGCATCCATCGGCACCCCGAGCTCGGCCTGGCGCTGCCGCGTACCCAGGCGACCGTGCTCGAGGCCCTCGCCGGCCTGCCGCTCGACGTCCGGACGGGCCAGCGCACGACGTCGGTGGTCGCGCGGCTGGCCGGCGCCCGGCCCGGGCCGACGATCCTGCTGCGCGCCGACATGGACGCGCTGCCGATGCCCGAGGAGACGGGCCTGCCGTTCGCGTCCGAGGTCGCCGGCGCCATGCACGCGTGCGGCCACGACGCCCACACGGCCATGCTGGTCGGCGCCGCGCGACTGCTCGCCGCACGCCGGGAGTCGCTGGCCGGCAACGTCGTGTTCATGTTCCAGCCGGGCGAGGAGGGCTACCACGGCGCCCGCGTCATGCTCGAGGAAGGGCTGCTCGAGGGGACTCCGCCGCCGACCGCGGCGTTCGCGCTGCACGTGACCCATCGGCTGACGGCCGGCGCCATCGCGGCGCGTCCGGGGCCGGCCATGGCCTCCGGCGACACGCTCCAGATCGTGGTGCGGGGCCGGGGCGGGCACGCCTCGGCGCCGCACGACTGCCTCGACCCGATCCCGATCGCGTGCGAGATCGTGCAGGCGTTCCAGACCCTGGTGACCCGGCAAGTCAGCGTCTTCGATCCAGCGGTGGTCACCGTCGCGAAGATCGAGGCCGGCACGACGCGCAACGTGATTCCGGACACCGCGAGCCTGCTCGGCACGATCCGCACCGTGTCGGAGGGGACCCGCGAGCGGGTGCTGGAGGGCGTGCGTCGCGTCGCCGAGGGCGTCGCGGCGGCCCACGGCGCCGAGGTGGCGGTCGAGCTGATCCGTGGCTATCCGGTCACCGTGAACGACGTCGACTTCGCGGGTTTCGTGCTGGACACCGCGCGCGAGCTGCTGGGGCCGGAGGCGGCGCACGCCACCAGCCATCCGATCATGGCGAGCGAGGACTTCTCGTACGTGCTCCAGCGCGTGCGCGGCGCGATCGCGAACCTGAGCACGCGTCCGGCGAACGGCCCGGCGTTCCCGAATCACTCGCCGCGGATGCTCCTGAACGAGTCGGCGCTGGCCGCCGGGATCGCGATGCACGTCGCCGTCGCGCTGCGCTACCTCGAGGGGGCGACCGGCGCGTCGTAGCCCGGCTCGCCCGCGGCTTAGTCGGGCTCGTCGTCGCCGGGCGACGGGTCCTCCTTCTCCACGAACGCGCGCAGGGCGTCGGCCCTGGCCTTGAGATCCGCGAGGTCGACCGCGAAGTCGTCGAGCGACCGCCCGCGCCGCAGCACGAGCACCGGGGGCAGGATCCGATCGCGATCGGCGATGTGGCTCGGGCTACGGTTCTCGCTCCGGGCCTGCATCCACAGCATCGCCGCGAGGATGACCGCCGGGATCGCGACGCTGATCGTCACCGCGATCGGCGTGCGCATGGGGCTCGCGTTCACCAGATGGCAGGATAGGGCCGCCGCCGCCGCGACGCCGACCAGCACGGGCCCGACCACGGACCACCCGAGGTGCCACCCGAGCGCCCCGTTGAGCACCTCGGCCACGAGGCCCACGACGGCGAGCGCGGCGTAGGCGACGAACACCGTCACCGCGTGGCGGATCCAGCGCGACTCGCCGAACGCGACGCGGCTCGCGAGTGCCCACAGCGCGATCCAGAGCCCCGCCAGGACCAGGACCGTGAGCAGCATCGTGACGAGCGCGGTCGACAGCTCGCGCGGCTGCGTGGTGGCCGTCCACACCTCGAACGCGATCGCGGCCAGACTCACCACGAATCCCGCCGCCAGCATCTTGAGCTCGATGGCGCGCGCCTGCCGCGACGGCCCTCCGCGGTCGGCCTGCTCGGGCGCCAGGATCTCGCGCCCGGTGCGCACCCGCAGCCGCGTGCGCCCGATTCGGATCACGCCGTCGGGCACCGGCACCCGCTCCGCGCCGTGCAGGCGGAGGCCGCCGATCTCGACGCCGTTGACGCTGTCGAGGTCGCTGACGACGACGTTGCCGCCACCGTCGACGTCGATCCGCGCGTGGACCGCGGCGACGAACGGATCGTCGAGCACGACGTCGCACGTGGCGCTCCGGCCGACGGTGGCCTGCGCCTCGCCTCCCGGCGCCGCGATGCGATGACGGGCCCGCACCCGGTCGTGGCCGCCGAGGACCTCGACCACGATCACGGCTTCCATCGAATCGATTCCAGGTATACGCGCGCGAAGGCCAGCGCCTGATCGGCAGCCACGCCGGTCAGGCTGAGGCTCGACACGAAGCCCTGCTTCGATGCGTTCTTGCTCACGACCAGCACGTTGAGGTCGTAGACGCCGTCGAGCTTGCGGTAGGCGCGCAGGCAGACCGTCGCGTTCGCCGCCAGGCCGTTCAGCTCGACGTTCTGCTGCTGGCAGGCGAACGGCGCGAGCTGCCGCGGGGTCCCGAAGCTCGCGTGCGTGGTCTTCGCGTTCTGCATCCGGTACGCGAAGCGCCAGGCATCGAGCGTCTGGGTGCTCATGACCTGGTGCTGGAAGCTGAGGCCGCCGGTTTGTAAATCTCGGCCCAGGTAGAGGGTCGACTTCGCGTCGCAGCTGACGCGCTCGATGTGGACGGGCTGGTCCGGCGCCGGATCGCCGCCCGCGTGGCACTCGACGAACGGAGCGGGTTTTGCCGGCAGCTCGTAGCCGTGGTGGTTCTGGGTCGGCAGCCGGGGTCCGAGCGCGGCCAGGAGGGCCTGGGAGTGCGTCCGCAGCTGGCTCGCGATCTCGCTCCGCGCCCGCCCGGGGTCGAGCGAGGACTTCTCCAAGCGCGCCAGAAGTGCGATCGCGCGCTCGGCGGGCACCAGGAACGCGACCAGCTGTGAGGCACGATACCCGGCGACGTTGATTCCAATGACGCCGCCCGAGGCGTCGAGCCCGGGTCCGCCGGACATCCCGGGGTTGAGCGCGCCCGAGTAGTGGACGCGCGGCTCGAACGAATCCTCCACGCGACCATTGCTCACGCCCTCGGTGATCGTGAGGCCGACGTCGAGCGGGAACCCCACCGAGTACGCGCGCTCACCCTTGATCGCCACCTCGGGGCGTAACGTGAGCGGGCTCGGCTGGACCCCCTGGGCCTCGACAAGGGCCAGGTCGTGACGGATGTCGATCGCGCGCACGATCACGCGACCGGTCGCGCCCGTGGGCGTGCGGTACTCGAGCCGATATTTCTCCGGGTACAGGACCGCGTCGCTCACCACGTGCCAGTTGGTGATGAACACGCCGCCGCGCGCGACCGCGAATCCACTGCCGTGGAACGCCTCGGCGGTGTTGGTGCCGAAGAATCCCTTGATCTGGATCATCGCCGGGCGCGCGCGATCGAGGATCCCGCGGGCCGCCGTCGACGCCGCGGCCGCCGGTGGCACGGTCCCGTGCGGCGCGCCGCTGTCGTCGCGGGCGGCATCCGCCGAGGCGGCACACGCCACGCCCAGCACCAGGATCGCGACGAGCCGCCGGATCATGGCGCCGCGCCGCCATCCGCGAGACGGAAGCGCCGCAGCTCGGGGAAGCGGTACATCCAGAGCCCCGCCACCGCGATCGTGCCCACGCCGCCGATGAGCACCGACGGCACCGCGCCGAACAGCGCCGCCAGCAGCCCGGACTCGAACTCACCGAGCTGGTTCGAGGTGCCGGTGAACAGCGAGTGGACGGCGCTCACCCGGCCGCGCATCGCGTCCGGCGTGCGGAGCTGGACCAGCGAGTGGCGGATGACGACGCTGAGCAGATCCGACGCGCCCAGCACCGCGAGCGTCGCCATCGACAGCGCGAAGCTCGTGGAGACGCCGAACACGATCGTGGCGACGCCGAACACCAGCACGCCCCCGAACAGGATCGGGCCGGCGTCGTGCTCGACCGGCCGGCGCGCCAGCAGGAGCGACATCCCGAGTGCGCCGCACGCCGGCGCGGCGCGCAGGAGCCCGAGTCCCAGCGGGCCGCTGCCGAGGATGTCACGTGCGAAGATCGGCAGCAGGGCGGTGGCGCCGCCCAGAAGGACCGCGACGAGGTCGAGCGACAGCACGCCGAGCAGCACGCGCCGGCGGACAATGAACTCGATCCCCGAGAACAGCGACGCCGTGGTGACCTCCTCGCGCAGCCGCGCGGTCCGCGCGCCGCGGACGCACGCGACGAGCGCCCCCGCGACGACGTAGAGCCCGGCGACGATCGCGTAGAGCGTGGTCGGGCCGAAGGCGTACAGGACGCCGCCGAGCGCCGGACCGACGATGCGGGCGGTCTGGCCCGCGGCGGTCACGCCGGTGATGGCGCGCGAGAGCATCGCGCTCGGCACAAGCCGCGGCACTAGCGCCGCCCGCGCCGGATTCTCGAACGCGCGTGCAGCGCCGAGCGCGGCCATCGTGGCGAGGATACCGTCGCGATGGAGCCACCCGCCGAGCGTGCCGAAGGCGAGCACCGCGACGGCGCCGGCCTCGGCGAGGTGACAGATCGCCACCACGAAGCGCCGATCGTAGCGATCCGCGACCTGGCCGACGGCGAGCGTGAGGACGATCGTGGGAGCGAACTGAACGAGACCGACGAGGCCGAGATCGAGCGCGCTGCCGGTGAGGGCGTAGAGCTGCCACCCCACCGCCACCGTCTGCATGTGTACCGCCAGCGTCGACAGCACCCTCGAGCCCAGGAACAGCGCGAGCGGCGCCTGGCGCAGCAGCGACGGGGTGCCGATCCGTCAGCCCGTGAAGACCGCGAAAGGCCCGGGTTGTGCGGGCGCCATGTGTTGGGGGGTTCGGGGGGCCATGTCGGGGCCCCCCGAGTCGGAGATCCGGGGGGCCATGTCGGGGCCCCCCGTCAGCGAATCACGGAATATCGAGGAGCGCCCCGGTTCACCCGGGGCGCTTCCGAGCGATGGGGGGTGTGGGGGCCATGTCGGGGCCCCCACGTCAAATTAACCCGTAAAATTTCCCCGCGTTCTCACAGGTGATCTTGCGGATGGCGTCAGCCGGCAGGTGGCCGAACTGCTCTTCGATGTATTTCGACGACTCCGGCCACACGCCGTCGGTGTGCGGGTAGTCGGACGCCCACATGATCGTCTCCACTCCCATCTCGTGGATCATCTGGGTGCCGATCCGATCGAACTGGAACGTCGCCTTGCACTGGCGCCGCCAGTAGTCGCTCGGCTTCATCGTGAGGCCGAGATCGCGGAAGCGGTCCTCCCACTCGAAGTCCATGCGATCGAGCGCGTACGGGATCCAGCCGATGCCGCTCTCGCCGAAGGAGATCCGGAGGTTCGGGTACCGCTCCAGCACCGCGGCGCCGATGATCGCGGCCAGGATGTTGACGAGATTCATCTGGAACGCCGACACGCCGGTGAACAGCGCGGCTCGGCGGGTGCGCCCGGTGGCCTTGTCGCGCGCGCCGGGCGGCGTGCTCGGGAACGTGTGGAAGTGTAGCGGCAGGTTCACCTCGTTGACGGCCTGCCAGAGCGGCTCCCACACGGGGTGCCACATGGGCTCCATGTCCCACGAGCACGACAGCTCCAGCCCGCGCAGGCCCATCTTCGCCACACGCCGAACCTCTTGCACCGCGGCGTCGATGTCCCCGTAGGGCAGGCAGGCCAGGCCGATCTGGCGGTCGGGATAGTGACGGCAGAAGTCCTTGAGCCAGTCGTTGTAGATGCGGAACATCTCCTTCGCGGCCTCGTTGTCGTTCAGACGGGTGGCCGCGCCGAGGATGCCGAAGATGACCTCGGCCTGCACGCCGTCCATCTCCATGTCCTTGATCCGGAGGTGCGGATCGGTCGGCCGCCGGATGCCCTTCTTGCCGTCCTCATACAGCCCGACCGCGGCCATCTTGTCGACACGATAGTTCTGGCCGGGGACCAGCTTCTGGCCGCCCGGGCCCACGCCCCCGACCAGGCCGAACGACGTGCCGTTCTTGCAGGTCCAGTGGGGACCGTCCGGGCCGTCGACGACGTACGGCATCCGGTCGCGCAACGCCGCCGAGGCGTTGGCAGTGAACAGGTCGTTGGGGATCCACGGCATGTCGATGTGGCAGTCGGCGGAGATCCGGGAATATTGCATCGCACTCTCCTCTCGAGGTTGCTCCGATGCTAAACCCGCGGCGCGCACGTCGGCAAGCTCCTTGACTCGGCGCCGGAGCATGCGATGGCAAGCTCCGACGCGCCCGAGGGCACCGTCGCGACGAGCGCCCGCGCGGAGTTCAGCTGAGGTCGGGCGCGAGCCGGTAGAGCGGCATCCGGGCCTTGATCTGCTCGTCCCAGCCGCGGGCCCGCACGTCGATCATCAGCCCGTCGGGGCCCTTGTACTTCCGGTTGACCTTGCTGGTCCCCTGGCACTCGGTGGCGCTGGCCGACTCGAGCGTGGCGCACGCCTGCTCGAGGTCGTCCACGTAGAAGCCGATGTGGTGGACGCCCTTGGTGGACGTGCCCTCGCCCAGGTTGGGCGTGTCGTCGCCGCCGTACTTGAGAATGGCGAAATAGATATACCCGTCGCTCAGCCAGACGCCCTCGGCGCCGGTGTCGGCAGGCGTGCGACGCAGCTCGGTCAGGCCGAAGACGCTCTTGTAGAACTCGGCGGTCTTCGCCGGATCATCAGTGGACAGCGCGATGTGTTTGATCCTTGCCATGGCTCAGTCCTCCTCAGTCTGTTCAGGCGACTCCTTCCACGATGCGGATGTCGCGCTCGGCGCCGTTTCCCAGCTCCTTGAGCGCCGCCTGGTAACCGGGGCTGTCGTGCGCCGCGGTCGCCTGGGCGAGGCCGTCGAATTCGATCACGACCACGCGCTGGTTGAGACCCATCTCGTAGGTCTTCGCGGGCGTGCCGCGAACGAGGAAGCGTCCGCCCGCGGCCTGGATGGCGGGCGCTGCCAGCTTCGCGTAGGCCGCCAGCGCGTCGGGGTTCTTGATGGAGCGGTAGCTCGCGATCCAGTACGCCTTGGCCATGGCACCCTCCCTCTACGCCCTCTTGAAGGCTCCGTCGCGGTCGAGCTGCATCAGCGCCTGGACTCCCGTGCTGAACGTCGGGCCACCCCCCGGCACCGCCGCGGACTCGATCGCCTCGAGGAGCTCGCGCTTGGTCGCGCCGTGCTGGACGGCGCGGCGCATGTGGGTGACCACACCGTCCTCCCGGCCGCGATAGGCCAGGATCCCGATGATGACCATTTCCCGATGCTTGATCGAGAGCTCCTTGTCCTCGCCGACCGACAGGGCGCTCAGTGGGCCGCGCGCCTTGACGTACTCGGGATCTTCTTTCGCGACCCAGTCCCAGAATGGATAGCCGTAGGGGCTGGCGGTCTGGCCGTCGACCTTCTCGCTCATCCTGCCCTCCTGGCGCGTCGTGAGACGCCCCAGGAAGGTATCACATCGGAGGGGTGTTCAGCGCTCGGGGGCCTCGTCGTCCGCGTGGAGCGCCGCGTCGACCCGGCCGACGTTGCGGGAGCGAGGATTCCTGCATAACCTGGAGCTCGATGCCTCCGGCTCCTTCCGCGCTCGCGCCGAGGTGGGGTGCGGCCATTCGGGTGTGGATCGACCGCAACATTCTCGGGCTCGGGCGCGAGATGCGGCTCTCGTATCTGCCGCCTCTCATGGTCTACGTCGCGGCCGGTATCTCCGGGCTCACCGCCATCGTCGGCACGTTCTTCGTGAAGGAGCGGTTGGGGCTGTCGGCGGAGTTTCTCGCCGGGCTCGCCTTCTGGGCCGGGCTGCCGTGGGCGCTCAAGGTGCCGTTGGGCCACTTCGTGGATCTCGTCTGGCGCTGGAAGGCGACGATGGTGTTCGTCGGCGCCGGGCTGATCACCGCGAGCATCGCCGTCATGATCGGCCTGCTCGGCCACCCGGAGTCGATGCCGAAGATGCTGACCGTCGAGGCGTGGTACGTGCTCGCCACGCTGCTCGCGCCGATCGGCTACGTCGTGCAGGACGTCGTCGCCGACGCGATGACGGTCGAAGCGGTGCCGCGCGTTGACGCGGCCGGCCGGCCAGTCGACATGGCCGCGCGCAAGTCCATGAACACGACCGTGCAGACGCTGGGCCGGGTCGCGATCATTGGCGGCACCGTCCTCGTCTCGCTCGCCAACGTGTACCTGCTCCACGGCGTGGCCGAGCTTCCCGAGGCCGAGAAGGCGCTCGCGTATCTGCGCGTCTACGAGCTGGCGCTGATCATTCCGGTCGTGTCGGTGCTGGGGGTCGGGCTCGGGCTCGCGCTGCGGTGGCGTGACACGCGCCGGCTCGTGGCCAGGGGCTTCGCACCGAGCGAGGCGCGCCGGATGCTGAACCCGCACGGCGAGCGTACGCCGATCAACTGGTGGATTCTCGGCGGCGGCCTCGCGTTCGCCGTCGTCTCGATCGGGGTCGGCCTCGGCGACGTGGCCGGTGGTCAGGAGATGATCTTCGGCCTGTCGATGGCCGTTCTCATCTTCCTGATCTGGCGGATCACCCGCGAGCTCGAGCCGGAGGCTCGGCACGTGCTGGTGGGGACGGCGACGGTCGTGTTCGTCTTCCGCGCGGTACCCGGACCGGGCGCCGGCGTGACCTGGTGGGAGATCGATCACCTCGGGTTCGATCAGCAGTTCCTGGCCGAGCTGTCGCTGATCGGCAGCGTCCTCACGCTGGCCGGGCTGTTCATCTTCCGTCGCTTCATGGCCGAGCGGTCGATCGCCTACGTCGTGGGCGCCCTGACCGTCGCGACGACCGTGCTCTCGCTGCCGGTCCTCGGCATGTACTACGGGCTCCACGAGTGGACCGCGGCGCACACGCACGGCATCGTCGACGCCCGCGCGATCGCGCTCGTCGATACCGCGCTCGAGTCACCGCTGGGCCAGGTCTCGATGGTGCCGATGCTGGCGTGGATCGCGAACTCGGCCCCCGACCGGCTGAAGGCGACGTTCTTCGCGGTCATGGGATCGTTCGCGAACCTGTCGCTGGTGGCCGCGCAGCTCGGGACCAAGTACCTGAACCAGATCTCCACGGTCACGCGCGAGGTGCGCGACGCGACCGGCGCCGTCACGACACCCGCCGACTACAGCGAGCTCGGCGGGCTGCTGCTGACGGTGACCGTCATCGGCTTCGTCCTGCCGATGCTGTCAGTCCTGTTCGTCCGATTCACCCGATTCCGCAGCGCCTGACCCGGCTGCTCCGCAGCCTGCCTACCGCGCGGGAAGAACAATGACAGCGGGATTCGTCTGGGCCACCTTGACGGACAGGCGCCACGGCGCCGGGCCGATCTGATCGATCGCGAAATAGAGGATCGTGTTGCCCTGCACCCGGGTCCCGGCGCCCATGGGAATGTTGACGCCGACTCCGGTGCCGACGCCGACCCCGCCGCCGGTTGCGCCGCCGATGCCGATCCCGATACCGGAGCTGCTGCCGCCGGCCACCGGCGGCTGCTCGATCGTCTGCGGCCGCACCGTCTTCTGATCGACCTTGACGATCTGGGCGTCCTCGAGGCGATAGCCGCTGGTGTCGATCTCGACGCGGAGCCGGTCGGCCAGCAGCGTGTAGTCGGCGGAGATCGCCGCGCCCGCCGGCGGCGACTCGGGCTTGTACGGAAGGGACACAGCGGTCGCGCATCCTCCGAGTGCGATCACGAGTGCCGCCAGCGAGAGTCGCGGTCTCATCCCGTCCCTCCTATTCTACGTTTCACCCCTTCGGTCACTATCTTAAGCAGCCCGGCGCCGTAGCGCGCCGCCTTGTGCGGCCCAACACCGTGGGCGCGCTGGAGCTCGACGAGATCGCGCGGTCGCAGCATCGCGATGTCGCGCAGCGTGCGATCGCTGGCCACGATGAAGGGCGCCACCCGCTCGGCCCGCGCCACTTCGAGCCGGTGGCGCCGGAGCGCCTCGAACAGCGCCAGCCCCTCCGCGTCGAGCTCGGCCGGCTCGTGGCGTACGACGCGCCCCGGCGCCCGATCGAGCAGCAGCTCGGGGGCCGGAGCGGTGGCTCGCCCCACGGCGGCGGCTCGAAGCGTGCCCGGCGCCGGCTTCTCGTGCCGGGCCACGGGCGGCAGGAGCAGGCGCGCCGGGCGCTCGCCCTTCATCACGGCGCGGCCGTCGTCGGTCAGCGTGACGACGGGCCGGTCGAGACCGGCGAAGCTGACCCAGCCGGCCGACACGCACCGGCGCAGCAGCGCGGTCAGCCACGGCGCCCCATGTTCCCTGAGGTTGCCGAAGGTGCGGACCTTTGTGAGCCCGGCGCGCTCGAGCCGCTCGTCGGCGTCGCCGTGGACGAGCTTGACGGCGGTCTGAAGCCCGAAGCGTCCGTCGACGCGCGCCACGCCGGAAAGCGCCTTGCGGACGATCAACGTCACCCGCTCGGGGTCTCCCGTCTCCGGCTCTCCCTCCAGGGCCCGACAGACGTCGCAGCGGCCGCAGCCCGCGAGCGTCTCCGCCTCGTCGCCGAAGTAGCGCAGGATCGCGTCGTGGCGGCAGCTGCCGCCCTCGGCCCAGCGAATCAATTCGAGGAACATGCTCCACTTGTGCTCGACCACGGCGGGGTCGGCCGCCCCGTCCCCGGTGCTGTGCTCGAGCAGCGCCCGGCGCAGCGGCAGGTCGCGGGCGCTCACGAGGAGGAGTCCGAGCGCCGGGGCTCCGTCGCGACCGGCCCGCCCGACCTCCTGGTAGTACGCCTCGATCGATCCTGGCGGACCCAGGTGGATGACCGCGCGGACGTCCGGCCGGTCGATGCCCATGCCGAACGCGTTCGTGGCCACGACCACCTCGAGCGCGCCGGCCGCGAAGTCGCCCTGCACGGCCTCGCGCGTCTTGCCGTCGAGGCCCGCGTGGTAGGCGCGAGCGCGCCAGCCCCGTTCGCTCAGCCGCTCGCTCTCGTCGTCGGCCCCCTTGCGTGTGGGCGCGTACACGATCGCCGTGCCGCGCTTTCGCCCCGGGCCCTCGAGCGCCTCCGCCAGTGCGCCGTCGACCAGGCCCGCCCGCTCGCGGCGGCCGCCGATCTCCGCGGCACGCAGCGCGAGGTTGGGGCGCGCAAATCCGTGAATGATCTGCGGCGTGTCGGACGGCAGGCCGAGCCTCGCCAGGATCTCGTCGCGCACGATCGGCGTTGCGGTCGCGGTGCAGGCGAGCACGCGCGCGCCCGGCAGGGCGCCCAGGAGTGCCCCGATCTCGAGATATTCGGGGCGGAAGTCGTGGCCCCACTCACTGATGCAGTGGGCTTCGTCGATCGCCACCAGGGGGCAGTCGAGCGCGTGGATCAGCGAGCGGAAGCCGGGGAACGCGAGCCGTTCGGGCGCCACGTAGACGAGCGCCAGCTCACGCCTGGCCATCCGGGCCATGCGGCGACGCATCTCGGCCGCGTCGAGCGTCGCGGCGAGATAGGTCGCGCGGACGGCGCGAGCTTCGAGCGCCTGGACCTGGTCGGCCATCAGTGCCACCAGCGGCGAGACGACCAGGGTCGTGCCCGAGAGAATCGTGGCGGGAAGCTGATAGCTCAGGCTCTTGCCGCCGCCGGTCGGCGCCACCAGCAAGAGCCGCCCGTGAGCGAGCAGCGTCTCGATGGCTTCGCGCTGGCCGGGACGGAACGCGACGTGGCCCAGACGCGCGAGGGCGGCGTTGAGGTCCGCCGCCACTAGAGGTTGCGCCGCTGCGCCGCGATCCAGCGGTCCATCTTCGCCTCGAGGATGCTCAGCGGCATCGCCCCGTCCTTGAGGACCTCGTCGTGGAACGCGCGCACGTCGAACGAGGCGCCCAGCGCCGTTTCCGCCTTCGTGCGCAGCTCCCGGATCTTCAGGTGACCGATGTGATAGCCGAGCGCCTGCCCGGGCCACACCATGTAGCGCTCCACTTCGCGCTCCGCGTTCTCGCGCCGTCCGCCGAGGAAGTCGATGGCCTGTTGCCGCGTCCACCCCTTCTCGTGCAGCCCGACGTCGACGACCAGGCGCGCGGCGCGGAACCACTGGCCGCCGAGCGCGTCGAGCCGATCGCGGCGGGTCTGATACGCCCCGAGCTCGCCGCCGAGACTTTCCGCGTAGAGCCCCCAGCCCTCGCCGAACGCGACGTACCAGGCGAACCGTCGAAACGCGGGCAGCGTGCGGTTCTCGCGCTGGAGCATCAGCTGGAAATGGTGGCCCGGGACCGCCTCGTGGAGAAAGAGGCTGCGGCTGACCCGCGCGCTGCCGCCGGCGCGGAGCTCGGAGGTGTTCAAGTAGAAGACGCCGTGCCGCGTGCCGTCGACCGAGCCCGCCTGGTAGCTCGACGGCATCGAGCGATCGCGAAACGCCTCGATCGGGCGGACCTCGAATCCGGCTCGCGGGAAGCGGCCGAACAGCTTCGGCAGCGCCGCCTCCACCGAGGTCCGGAGCTCCGCATACCCGCGCAGCAGCGCCTCGACGTCGCGATAGACGACCGGTTCCGGATCCCGATGGGCGGCGATCTCGGCGCGCAGCGCGTCCATCTCCCTCTGGAGGCGATTCACATCGCGCCGGCCGAGCTCGAAGATCTCGTCGGAGCTCAGGCTGGTCGTCGTCGACATCCGGACCGCGTGGCGGTACAGGTCGCGGCCGCCGGGCAGGGCGCCGAGGCCATGGGACGACCGGCACTGCGGCAGGTACTCGTCCTGGATGAAGGCGCGCAGCTTGCGATACGTCGGCACGATCTTGTGCTCGATGGCGTCCACGTACCGCGCGGTCAGGCGCTGTCGGGTGCCTTCGTCGAAGGGGCTCGGGAAATTCTTCAGGGGCTCATAGAACGCGCTGGCCCGCGGGTCCTCGACGATCTGCGCGTCGAGCTGCGGCACCACCTTGAGCATCGCGTCGCGCGGCTGCGTCAGGCCCCGCGCCATCCCCGTACGCATGTTCGCGATCGCCGTCTCCACCCAGACCACGAAGCCGTCGATCCGCCCGAGGAAGTCCTCGTAATTTTGAACCGTCCTGAACGGGTGGGCGCCCCGACCCATGCCGAGGACGGGAAACCGGATGGGCCAGCTGCCCACCTGGTTGACCGGCAACAGATGCCACGGGAGGTCGAGGTCCTCGACGCAGGTGTCGAGCCGATGCTCGAAGATGTCGCGGGTGAGCAGCTCCTGCTCGTTCAGCGCCGAGCGATCGACGCGCCGCAGATCCCGGCGGTAGCGCTCGCACAGCGCCCGGAGCCCGGCCCGGTATTCCGTGCCGATGTCGTTGGCGAGCACCCGGTCGTACTGGCGGAGCCCGGCCTCGCTGGCCGTGAGCGGGTAGTAGGGCGTCACCTCGCGATCGTAGGACCGGACGAGCTCGGCCAGCGACACGGTCGGCTCGGCCGCTCGTCGTGCACACGCGTCGGACGCGATCGCGAACGAGAGCACGATCGCGAGGGGGAGAAGTCTCCTCACTCGTCACCCGTCATCCGTGTGATATAGCAGACAGCACGCGTCACCGACACGGCGTCTACGAGGGTATCGAAAGCCGATGAAGCTGGATATCAGATTCGGTGGGTACCAGGAGCCCGCGTCGATCCACAACCGCGCGGCCGCGCGCTTCGGCGAGCTGCTCACGCGGGCGCTCGGGGAGCGCGTCGGCTTCCAGCTGATCGGCAGCGTCCTGAAGCTCGGCCGGCCGTCCGGCGATCTGGTGCCGATGGTCGAGCGCGGAGAGCTGTCGTTCTGCTACATGTCCACCGTTCGCTTCTCGCGGGCCGCGCCGGACTTGCAGCTGCTCGAGCTGCCGTTCGTCGTGGCGGATCGCCGCACCGCGTTCCGGGCGCTCGACGGCGAATACGGCGAGAGCGCCGGGCGGCTCGTCGCGGAGCGGACGGCGTGCCGGCTCCTCGGATACTGGGACAACGGCTTCCGGCACCGGTCGAACCGGGTGGGGCCGATCCGCCGGCCCGAGGACTGCCGCGGCCTCCGCATTCGCACGCAGATGAGCGACCTCCACGGCGAGGTCTTCCGCGCGCTGGGCTTCGAGCCCATTGCCTCGGACGTCAAGGAGTTCGTGGAGCAGATCGCCGGCGATCGCTTCCAGGCACAGGACAACCCGCTCACCAACATCTACAACTTCGGGGTCCACCGCCATCATCGCTATATCACGCTCACGGGCCATTTCTGGGGCGCGTCCGCACTCGTGTGCAACGCGGCCCACTACCGGAGCTGGCCCGCGGAGGTGCGGGCGGCCGTCGACGCCGCGGCACGCGAGGCGACCGCCTACCAGCGTCAGCTGGCGGCGGCGGAGGACGCCGAGATCATGGCGAAGCTCGATCCCGCGGCGAACGACGTGCTACGGCTTACCGACAGCGAGCGCGAGGCGTTCATGCGCGCGGTGCAACCGGTCGTGGAGAAGTATCGCAGCCAGCTCGACGCCAGGCTGTTCGCGTACCTCGAGGCGTGACGAAGGGGACTAGCGAAGCGCGGAGTCGCTGGGACCGCGAACGATGAAGTGCTTCTGCGCCGTCGGCATCTCGACTTCGATGGGTTTCGCGTTGATCGAGGCGCATCCGACGAGCAGGAGGAGAGCACCGAGCGCGATGTATCTGAGAGCCGCCATGTTTCCTCCGGCCACTCGAAGTGTGGCTGGGAGGATACGGGGTGGCTACTCTCGTGTCAATGGCGGATCGGTATCAGTGGCGGTTTTTCGCCGTGCGAAAATTTTTCACGGCTCGCGCATATGCGGAACGCGTGGATATCCGGACGCGCGCCCATGCTGGTGACCCACAAACAGCAACGGCGCGGGCCGAGCCCGCGCCGTCATCGGTGAAATCGGATTCCGCGACTAGTCGGCGGCGCCGCCGTCACCCGGCGACTGGATCTCGCTGCTGCGATCGGGGAACTTCGCGAAGTTGAGGTTCAGCGGCTGCTTGTTGTACATGGCCTTGCCGTCCTCGAAGGTGACCTGGCTGGCCGGGTACTGGGGCTGCGACGCGACGCTCTGAGACTGGATGCCCGAGGCCTGTCCGGCGACCTGCGGGTCGGACTGCGCCGCCGGGCACGGGCCGAAGTTGGTACCTTCAGCACCGTACGAGCCACCGCACCAGGCCCCGACCGGCGCCTGCGCGAAGGCCGGAACGGCCAACGCAACCACCGCCAACAGCGCTACGACTCCCGTCCACTTCATTTGCCCTCTCCGTTCGTTGAGATTCACTGCACCAACTTCAGCCCACCCAAACATCCGGAATACTTGGCCGGCTTCGGTGCAACGCATGTGCCAGGGACTGCTCCCCGGGGCCGAATGTCGCTGCGATGTGGACTTAGCCCTTGAATGGGCGTCGAACCGCGTGAGGTGAAGAGCTCTTATTGCCGGAAAGTGGTATCGCCCGTGCCGCCTTGACAGGGCAGGTGTCTTGACACCAGGCCCGGCCTGGAGCAGCCTCGCGTGAGATCGGAACTCGAGACGGGAGACAGGCGATGACGATGGGCGCGATCGAGCCGCGGATGGAGCTGGAGCAGAACCTTCACATGTATCGCCAGATGGCGAAGATTCGCGCCTTCGACGAGCAGGTGAACGAGCTCTACAAGAGCGCGAAGATGCCGGGCCTCGCTCATCTATATATCGGCGAGGAGGCGGTGGCGGTCGGCGTCTGCGAAGCGCTCCGCCGCGACGACTTCATCACGAGCACGCATCGCGGCCACGGCCACTGCCTGGCCAAGGGCGCGTCGGTCAACCGGATGTTCGCCGAGCTGCTCGGCAAGGAGCCGGGCTATTGCCGCGGCAAGGGCGGCTCGATGCACATCGCCGATCCCGACACCGGCAACCTCGGCGCCAACGCCATCGTCGGCGGCTCCGCCGGCATCGCCACCGGCGCGGCGCTATCCGCGAAGATGCGCGGCAGCGGTCAGGTCGCCGCGTGCTTCTTCGGCGACGGTGCCTTGGGCCAGGGGCTGCTCTACGAGACCATGAACATGGCGGCGCTGTGGAAGCTGCCGGTCATCTACGTGTGCGAGAACAACCTCTACGGCGAGTACACGCCGTGCGGCGACACCATTGCCGGCGAGATCCTGGCGCGCGCGCGAGCGTTCGGCATCCTCGCCGAGAGCGTCGACGGCCAGGACGTGCAGGCGGTCAATGCGACGATGCGCCGGCTGGTCGAGCGCGCGCGCCGCGGCGAGGGGCCGGCGTTCCTCGAGTGCAAGACCTACCGTTACTACGGTCACCACGTCGGCGACGTCAACCGCGAGTACCGCACGCGCGAGGAAGAGCGCGAGTGGATGACGACCCACGATCCGCTCCAGACCCTGGCCGGGCGGCTCACCGAGCAGGGGCTGGCCGACGCGAGCGTCTTCGAGCGCATCGGCAACGACGTGAAGGCGGAGGTCGACACCGGCGTGCAGTACGCGCTGGCCGCGCCCTATCCGGCCGCGAGCCAGGTGGACGAGGACGTCTACGCGTGAGCCTGAGCCCCGACGAGTTTCGCGCGCACCTGGCGCTGGCGTCGGCCACCGCCGGCCTCACGCTGCCTGACCTGGTCCTGCCCGCCGCCCATCACGTCATCCTGCGCGGGATGCGCTTCCACTATCTCGACTGGGGCACGCGCGGCCGACCGCCGATGCTGTTCCTCCACGGCGGCGGGCTCAACGTCCACACCTGGGACCTCGTCTGCGCCGCGCTCCGGCTCGACCGCCACTGCCTCGCGCTGGACCAGCGGGGCCACGGCGACAGCGAGTGGTCGCCCGAGATGGACTACGCGATCGAGAGCCACGCTGCCGACCTGGACGCCTTCGTCGATAGCGCAGGGCTCGATCGCTTCGTCCTCGTCGGTATGTCACTGGGCGGCGCCGCCGCCCTGGCCTGGGCCGGCGCCCACAGCCGGCGACTCGCCGCGCTGGTGCTCGTCGACGTCGGCCCGGAGACTCGCCAGGCGGGGCGTGCGAAGATCGCCGCGTTCACCTCGGAGGCCACGCCCCTCGACTCGGTGGAAGACTTCGTGAACCGCGCGCTGGCCTTCAACCCGCGCCGCAACGCCACGCTGCTGCGCCGGAGCCTGCTGCACAACCTGCGGCAGATGCCCGACGGCAAGTGGATGTGGAAGTACGACCAGCGCCACCGGGGCCGCGCCCTCGACCCGACGGCCGCCCAGCGGCGCCGTGAGCTCCTCTGGTCGGCGGTGGCCAAGGTGAGCTGTCCGACCCTCGTGGTGCGCGGCGCCGAGAGCGACGTGTTCCACGACGAGGACGCCGACCGGCTGGCCCGGGCGCTGCCCGACGGCCGCTGGGTGAAGGTCGAGCGCGCCGGCCACACCGTGCAGGGCGACAACCCGGTGGGGCTGCTGGTCGCGCTGCGGGAATTCCTGAGCGAGGTGCCCGCGGCGTAAGCCTCAGATGACCGTCGGGGTCATTCTCGCTCTCAGTCTTGTTCTCTCGCCGCTCGCGGCTTCCGACCGTGTTCGGCCTTCGCGAGTACGTCGCCTCATGAGCTACGGGTCGAACCTCAGCGCCGGACACCGGCGCGCCGCCGCCTACGTCGACAGGATCCTCAAGGGAGCGAAGCCCGCGGACCTCCCCGTCGAGCAGCCAACCCAATTCGAGCTGGTGATCAATCTCAAAACCGCCAGGGCGCTCGGGCTGACGATTCCACAGTCACTCCTGGTCCGGGCGGATCAGGCGCTTGAGTAGCGCGCTCGGCGGTTCGGCTCAGAGCTTCAGGTGGGGGTCGAGCCAGTCGCGGAGCGCGTTGCCCATCAGGTTGATCACGAGCGTGGTGAGGAAGATCGCCAGCCCCGGGAAGGTGGCGATCCACCAGGAGTTGAGCATGTAGACGCGGCCCTCGCCGAGCATGTTGCCCCAGGCCGGCGTGGGGGGCTGCACGCCGAGGCCCAGGAACGAGAGAAACGACTCCAGGATGATCACCTGGGCCACCTGCAGGGTCGCGATCACCACGATGGTCGACACGAGGTTGGGCACGATCTGGCGGAAAATCAGGCGCAGGTGACCCATGCCGAGCGCGCGGCCGGCCAGCACGAACTCGCGCTCGCGGATGGCCAGGGTCTCCGCCCGCACGACCCGGGCGTAGATGGGCCAGCCCGCTGCGCCGAGGACGATGATCATGTTGATCAGGCTCGGCCCGAGCACGGCGATGACGGCCAGCGCCAGCAGCACGAACGGAAACGTCAGCATCACGTTGATGATCGTCATGATCGTCCAGTCCGTGTTGCCGCCGAAGTAGCCCGCCGACAGCCCGAGCAGCACGCCGATCGTGGCCGAGATGAGCACGGCGGCCACGCCGACCACCAGCGACACCCGCCCGCCGTAGATCATGCGCGCGAGCAGATCCCGGCCGACCTGGTCGGTCCCCAGCAGGTGCTCGGCGGTGCCGCGGTCCATCCAGGCCGGGGGCGACAGTCGGTGGCGAATGTCGACTCCGAGCGGGTCGTGGGGCGCGATCAACGGCGCCAACGCGGCGCTGGCGACGATGAGCACCAGCACACCGGCGGCGCCGACGCCCCAGCGCAGGCGCAGGAGACGACGCCAGGTCGCCTGGCGCGCCGCGGACGCCCCGGAGCGCGCCGCGCCGATCTCGGCCAGCTCGATCTGCGTGGGCGTGCCCATCGTTGCTCTCAGGCGGCCCGGATGCGTGGGTCGATGAACCCCACGACGAGGTCGACGAGCAGGTTCACGGTGACGATGAGCAGCGCGAGGAGGACCACCGCGCACTGGACCACCGGAAAGTCCTGGTTGCGGATCGACTCGACCGTGAGCGTGGCCACGCCCGGCCAGGCGAACACTGTCTCGGTGATGATCGCGCCGCCCAGGAGCTGGCCGAACTGCAGCCCCAGCACGGTGATCACGGGGATGCACGCGTTGCGGAAGGCGTGCTTGCCGACCACCCGCCCTTCGGCCAGACCCTTGGCGCGCGCGGTCTTGATGAACTCCATGTTCATGACCTCGATCACGCCGGAGCGCACGAGACGCATCGTGATGGGCGCCAGCGCCGCGCCGAGGCAGAACGCGGGCATCAGGAAGTTCTGCCAGGTGCCGTACCCGGAGGCGGGGAGGAGCCGCAGCCTGACCGAGAACACGATGATCATCATGATGCCGAGCCAGAAGATGGGTGCGGCCTGGCCGGCCACGGCCACGGCGGTGCAGAGCGTGTCGACCCATGAGTGGCGGCGGAGCGCAGCGAGCGTGCCGAGGGGCAGCGCGATCAGCAGGGCGACCAGCAGGCCGGAAAAGGTGAGGTAGATCGTCGGCGGCATACGCTCGAGCACGAGCTTGAACGCCGGCGTGTCGGCGTACCACGACTTGCCGAAATCGCCCAGCACCGCGCGCGACACGAACTTCCAGTACTGCACGTAGATCGGCCGGTCGAGGCCGAGCAGGTGGCGGTAGCGCTCGAATTCCTCCTTGCCGGCATTTTGGGGCAGGAGCAGGAGGACGGGATCGCCGAGCACGTGCAGGATCGCGAACGCGAGAAGGGAGATCCCGAACACCACCACGACGAGCTGGGCGAGCTGGCCGACGACGTAGCGCCGCATGCGGATCAGGGGCCCGGGCCCGGGGTGGACCCGGGCCCGGTTCTCGTGGGCGCGCCTACTTCTTCCGCGGGGTCACGGCCCACATCCGGTCGACTTCGTCCCGCGGCGCCTCGTACTCGATGCGGTTGCTGACACCCCATATACCGCGCAGGCCCCACTTGAAGAGGTACGCGGCGTCTTCGTGGACCAGTTTTTGCGCCTTGGCATAGATGTCTGCGCGCCGCTTGGGGTCGAGGGTGGAGCGGCCCTGGATGACCAGGTCGTCCAGCGCCTTGTTGCAGTAGACGCTGTACGGCTGGTTGCACGTCATCACGTCGAAGAAGATGGCGTCGGCGTCGAAGATCGAGTAGTAGCCCCACGACCACTCGAACATCGGCTCGGCCTTGCCGTCGCGGACCATGTTCGTGAACGGGCCGACCTCGGCGACCATGCGCGCCTTCGTCCGAATGCCGGCCTTGGCGAGGTCGGCGGCGATCGCGTCGGAGGTCTGGACCACTCCCGGCTCGACCACCGGTTGCGTTCTGAGAAATCCGACCTCGAGCCCATTGGGGAATCCCGCCTCGGCCAGCAGCTTCTTGGCCTGCGCGAGATCCTGCTTGTAGGGCCTCAGGCTCGGGTCGAAGCCGAAGGCCATCGGATTGACGGTCGTCGCCGTGCGGTCGCCGAGCCCGTTGAGCACGTGCTTGATGATGGAATCGATGTCGACCGCCAGGTTGGCGGCCAACCGCACCCGGCGATCCTGAAACGGGTTGGCGCCGGAGCGGCCGGCCTGATCGAGCTGCAGGAAGGCCGTGCGGAGAATGGGCGAGGTGGTGGTGCGGGCCTGGCCCGACTTGTTGACCACGTCCATCTGGTCGGGCGGCACCGCCTTGATGATGTCGACGCCGCCGGAGATCAGCTCGGCGATCTGGGTGGCCTGCTCCGGGATGATGCGGATGCGGACGCTCTTGAAGGCCGGCTTCGGCCCCCAGTAGTCCTCGTTGCGCACGAGCACGTGCTCCTGCTTCTTGCTCCATCGCACGAGCTTGTAGGGCCCGGTGCCGATCGGGTTCTCCTGCATCCACTCGTGGCCCTTCTCCTTGATGACCTTCTCGGATTGCATCACCTGCGCGGTGAGGCGCTCGACGAACAGCGGATAGGGACCGTCGGTCTTGAAGCGCGCGGTGAGGTCGTCGACCACCTCCACGCTCTTGATCTTGGCGTGATTGCCACGGGCGGTGAGCTTGTTCTCGGGGTTCAGCACGCGGTCGAAGGTGGCCTTGACGTCCTTCGCGCCGAACGGCGTGCCTTCGTGGAACTTCACGCCTTTGCGGAGCTTCACTTCCCAGGTGGTGTCGTCGATGTTCTTCCACGAGACCGCCAGGCTCGGGCCCACCTTGCCGGTCTTGAGGTCGCGCGCGGCGAGATGGTCGAAGACGTTGTAGCCGAGGATGATGCTCTCGCGGAGCACCGAATTGGGCGGGTCCCACGTCTGCACGTCGCTCTGGATCGCGTAGACGATGGTGTCGTCCTTGGCTTGCGCTCCCAGATCCGCTGGCATGAGCAGAGCGGAGACCAGCAGGATTGCCGATCCCAGCGTGATGGCGTGAATCATGAGCCCCTCCCTCTCTCGAGTGCTGCGCGTGAGGGCACGCGCGTTGGACGAAGAGTGGCGCTCATCCTATCCGCCGCCCGGCGCGGCGTCAAACCTCGCCCGTGGTCGGCGCCGCAAGCCGTCGCGGGGCTGGGGCCCCGCCGGCTGAGGCGCCGCGACAAAATTTGGTGCACGGGAAGCTTCGGCTCCGGCGGCGTGACGGTATAATCGCTCGAGAACCCGACGACTCGAGAACCCGACGAGAGGAGGTGAGCTCATGGCGAAAGGCACCGGCATGCGGAAGGAAAAGAAGAAGCCGAAGAAGACCAAGAAGTAGCGTCGAATGACACGCCCGCTCCTGCTCAGCTGCGAGGCCGTGAGCATGGCTTACGGAAGCCGGTCGCTCTTCGACGATCTGTCCTTCGGGTTGTTCGAAGGCGACCAGGCCGGCCTCGTCGGCCCCAACGGCTCCGGCAAGTCGACCCTCCTCAAGATCCTCGCCGGCGACACGGCGCCCGACCGCGGCTCCCGCTCCCTCCGGGGCGGGCTCCGGGTCGGCTACGTACCGCAGGACCCCGTGTTCCCCGCCGGGCGCACGGTCGAAGACGTCCTGACCACGGCGGTGGCCCGCGTAGACGAGGAAGACCGCCCCGGTCGCGTCGCGCAGGCCCTGGGCCGTGCCGGATTCGCGGACGGTCGCGCGGAGGTCGACAGGCTCTCGGGGGGCTGGAAGAAGCGGCTCACGATCGCTCGCGAGCTGGCCGCCGCCCCCGACATCCTCCTGATGGACGAGCCGACCAATCACCTCGACGTCGAGGGCATCCTGTGGCTCGAGGACGTTCTCACCGAACGCGCGCGCGCGGTCCTGGTGGTGAGCCACGATCGCTACTTTCTCGAGCACGTGGCCACGCGCATGCTCGAGCTGAACCGCGTCTATCCCGACGGCCTGTTCGAGGCCGTGGGGCGCTACAGCGAGTTCCTGGCGAGACGCGACGAGTTCCTGCGCGGGCAGTCGGCCTATCAAGACGCGCTCGCCAACACCGTCCGGCGCGAGATCGAGTGGCTCCGCCGCGGAGCCAAGGCGCGCTCCACCAAGGCAAAGGGGCGCATCAAGGAGGCGGGGCGGCTCATTGAGGAGCTGGAGGGGAGCCGCGCCCGTGCCGCCGGCGCGGCGGCGGGAATCGATTTCACGTCGTCGCAGCGCCGCACGCGCCGGCTGCTGGTCGCGCGCGGCGTGACGAAGTCGCTCGGCGGCCGGCGCCTCGTCACCGATCTCGACCTGGTCATCACGCCGGGCACGCACGTCGGCCTGATCGGCCCCAACGGCAGCGGCAAGACGACGCTGCTCGATGTGCTGGCCGGCGCGCTTCTGCCGGATGCCGGCGAGATCGAGCGCGCTGACGGCCTGCGCGTGGTGCGCTTCGCCCAGGAGCGCGGCGGCGTCGACCCGGCGCAGAGCCTTCGGCGTGCGCTGGCGCCCGAGGGGGACGCCGTCACGTGGCAGGGCCGGAGCGTTCACGTCCACTCGTGGGCCAAGCGGTTCCTGTTCAGGCTCGAGCAGCTCGAGGTCCCCGTCGGCCGTCTGTCGGGCGGCGAGCAGGCGCGCGTCCACATCGCGCGGCTCATGCGCGAGCCGGCCGACCTGTTGATCCTCGACGAGCCCACCAACGATCTCGATATCCCAACGCTCGAGGTGCTCGAGGAGAGCCTGGCGGAGTTCGACGGCGGACTCGTCCTTGTCACCCACGACCGCTTCATGCTCGAGCGCGTGTCCACCGTGATCGTCGCCCTCGACGGCCGCGGCGGGGCGGCCACGTTCGCCGACTACGCCCAGTGGGAGGTGGCGCGCGAGGCGGGCGGGCCGCCGCGCCGCCAGCCGGCGGAGACGGTCGCCGAGCGCGCGCGTGCGCGACCGCCGCGCCTCGGCTACCTCGAGCAGCGCGAGTGGGACGGCATGGAGCAGGCGATCCTGGACGCCGAGCGCGCGGTCGAGGCGCGCCAGGCCGAGGTGGACGACCCAGCGATCGCCTCGGACCCGGCGGCGCTCCAGCAGCGGTACGCGGCGCTCGAGGCCGCGCGCGCCGAGGTGGACCGGCTCTACACGCGCTGGGCCGAGCTCGACGCCAAGCGGGCGTGAGGCCGCCGCGCCCTCGGCGCGCTACTCCGCGGCGTGAGCTGACGCGCGCTCGGTGGCCGGCGCCGTCGCCGGAGTCGACGGCTCCATCCGGATCCGGCGCATCAGCGGCAGGAACAGCGGAACCGCCGTGAACATCACCGCCAGCAGCCAGAAATCGTCCACGTACGCCAGGAGCTGGGCCTGCGCCACCGTCTCGCGATAGAGCATCGCCACCGCCTGGCGCTCGGCGGTGAAGACGTCGCTGCCCCCGGTCACGAAGTGGCTTGCCCAGTGCGCCAGGCGCTCGCGCGTCGCCGGGTCCCACGCGGTGACGTGGCTCGCGAGCGTGCTCTGGTGGAACTGGCTTCGCTGGGCCAGCAGCGTCGTGGTCACCGCGATGCCCACGCTCCCGCCGATGTTGCGCGACATGCTGTACACCGCGGTGGCGTTCACGAGCTTGTCGCGCCGTATCGTGGCCAGCGTCAGGGTCGAGAGCGGGACGAAGACGAAGCCGAGCGCGAACCCCTGGATGAAGCGCGGAAGCGCCAGGGCCCAGTAGTCCATCCCGAGCGTGAGCGAGGTCATCATGTAGAGGCTCACGGCGTTGAGCAGGCAGCCGAACCCCAGCATCACGCGCTGGTCGACGCGGGTCACGATCCCCGAGGCGAACAGCGAGAAGATGTTGCCGATACCGCCGGGCGCCAGCACCAGACCCGAGGTCCACGCGTCGTACCCGAGAAGCTTCTGCGTGAAGACGGCGACCAGCAGCATGCCCGAGAACGTCCCGAAGCCGACGAGCATGCTGAGCGCGGCGCCGGTGGCGAAGTTGCGGTCGGTGAACACGGTGAGGTCGAGGACGGGATCGCTGGTCTTCAGCTCGTGGACCAGAAAGCTGCCGAGCGCGCCGACGGCGCCGATCGCCAGCACGACGATCGTCGACGAGGCGAACCAGTCTTCACGCTCACCGCGGTCCAGGACGAGCTGCAAGCAGCCGAAGCCCGCGATCATCAGCCCGAGGCCCCACCAGTCGATCCGTGCGGCCCGGCGCAGGTAGGGCGGATCGAACAGGAAGACGCTCGCCAGGAAGAAGCCGAGGATCCCGACCGGCAGGTTGATGTAGAAGATCCAGCGCCACGACCACTGGTCGGCCAGGAAGCCGCCGACGGTCGGCCCCAGGATCGGGCCGAAGATGAAGCCGAGGCCCCACACGGCCATCGCGAGCCCCCGCTGGTGGAACGGGAAGATCTCCCAGAGGATCGCCTGCGAGAGCGGAATGATCGGCCCGCCGCCGAGACCCTGGAAGATGCGCGCCACGATCAGCGTCGTCAGGTCGGGGGCCGCGCCGGAGATGAACGAGCTGACCACGAAGAGCGTGGCGCAGATCAGGAAGAACCGCTTGCGCCCGAACAGCCCGGCCAGCCACCCCGAGGCCGGGATGACGATGGCGTTGGCGGCCAGGTACGAGGTGATCACCCACGACACCTCCTCGAGCCCCGCCGACAGCGAGCCCTGCAGGTGAGGGAGGATCACGTTGGTGACGCTGGTGTCGAGGATCTGCATGAAGGCGACCACCATGACCGTGAAGGTGATCGCCCACTTCTGGACGGGAGAGATCGGGGCTTCCGATACCGGGGGCGTCATTGCCCTAGGCTCGCGCAAGGCGATTTCAGTCTAATCGATACGCGCGCCGCGCCGTACCGCTGAACAGCGCCAGCTTCTCCCCGGCCGAGGCCCGGGCGGTGATGCGCTTGAACGCGTTCCACAGCGCGGCGTAACCGATCCCCATCTTCTCCACCGGGAAGTTGCTCTCGAACATGCAGCGGTCCCCGCCGAAGCGCTCGATGCACGTCTCGATGTAGGGCTGCCAGTGCGCCGCCAGCTCGACCGACGACGGCGGCGCCGGAAGCGCGCCGTAGTCGTACGCCGCCAGCCGCATCATCATGCCGCCGAGCTTCATGACCACGTTCGGGCACCGGGCGAGCTCGACGATCCCGGCCTTCCACGTCGCGAACACCGCGTCGCGCTTGCCGGCATAGGGCCCGTAGCCGAGCGGTCCGCCGACGTGGCCCACGATGATGTTCGCGTCGGGAAACGCGCGCGCGAGATCGATGGCGTGTACACTGACCGAGCGGAGGAACCCACGTGGCGATGCAGATCGAGCCGATCGCGCGGCCGTTCGACGCCGTGGTCGAGCTTCCCGGGTCGAAGAGCTACTCGAACCGCGCGCTGCTCGTCGCCGCTCTGGCCCGCGGGCGCTCCGAGATCGCGCAAGCGCTCTTCTCGGACGACACGCGCTACATGCAGCGGGCGCTCGAGGCGCTCGGCGTGCGCGTGCGGGCCGACGAGACGTCGCAGTCGTTCGTGGTCGACGGCGTCGACGGCCGCTTCCCCGCGGCGCACGCCGCGCTCGAGATCGGCAACGCGGGAACCGCCGCGCGCTTCTTGACGGCGGCGGTCGCGCTCGGCCGCGGGACGTTCGTGGTCGACGGCTCGGCGGCGATGCGCAAGCGGCCCATCGAGCCGCTGCTCGACGGTCTCCGCGCGCTCGGCGTGGACGCCGAGAGCCGCGACGGCACGGGCTGCCCTCCGGTGGTCGTGCGCGCCGACGGCATCGCCGGCGGGCGCGCCCGGGTTCGCGGCGACGTCTCCAGCCAGTACCTGAGCGCCTTGCTGATGGCCGCGCCGTACGCCGCGCGCGACGTCGAGCTCGAGATCGAGGGCGAGCTCGTCTCGGCGCCGTACGTCACGATGACGCTGTCCACGATGGCGGAGTTCGGCGTGCGCGCCGAGCGGGACGGCGACCGCTGGTTCTGCGTGCCGTCGGGCCAGCACTACGCGGCGCGCCCCTACGCGGTCGAGCCCGACGCCTCGGGCGCGTCGTACTTCTTCGCGGCGGCGGCCGTCACCGGCGGGCGCGTGGTGGTGCCGCGGCTCGGCAGCCGCTCGGCGCAGGGAGATCTGGGACTGCTCGACGTGCTCGCCCGCATGGGCTGCGACGTCAAGATCGAGTCCGACGCGATCACCGTGCAGGGGGCGGCGCGCCTGCGCGCTGTCGACGCCGACTTCACGCGCATGGGCGACGTCGCGACCACCCTGATGGCGATCGCGCCGTTCGCCGACGGGCCCGTGACCGTGCGCGGGATCGCCCAGACCCACTACGAGGAGAGCGACCGTCCCCTCGCGGCCGCGACCGAGCTCCGGCGCATGGGGCTGACGGTCGACAGCACGTGGGACTCCGTGACGATCCATCCCGGCACGCCGCAGCCGTGCGAGGTGCAGACGTACGACGACCATCGCATCGCGATGAGCTTCGCGGTGACGGGACTGCGCGCGCCGGGCATCCGGATCGCCAACCCCGAGTGCGTGTCGAAGACATTCCCCGAGTTCTTCGACGTGCTCCGCAGCCTGCGCGTGCCGTCAACGAGGGCGAGGCGAGCGTGATCAACGTCTACGCGCTGTGCACCGGCTCCATCGAGCTCGACCGCGCCAGCATGGTATCGGATCTCGAGCCGGGCCAGCCCTGGACCGTGCCGGTGACGAGCTTTCTCGTGAGCCACCCGCGCGGTAAGCTCCTGTTCGACACCGGCGTGCACTGCCAGGCGCGCCTCGACCCGCTGACCCGCCTCGGCGCCGAGCGGATGAAGCGGTTGACGGTCAAGTCGCAGGCGGGCGACGACGTGGTGCCCCAGCTCGCGACGCTCGGTCTCCACCCCGAAGACATCCGCTACGTCGCGAACTCGCACCTGCACTTCGACCACTGCGGCGGCAACGAGTTCTTCCCGCGGGCGACGTTCCTGGTGCAGCGGCCCGAGCTGGAATCAGCGCGGCGCCCCGGGTTCGTGCCGAGCTACAGCCCGAGCCCCATCGACTTCGACCATCCGCTCGACTACCGGACGATCGACGGCGAGCACGACGTCTTCGGCGACGGCAGCGTGATCCTGTTCCCCACGTACGGCCACACGCCGGGGCACCAGTCGTTGCGGGTTCGGTCCGGGAAGCAGGCGGAGATCGTCTGCGCGTCCGACGCGTGCTACACGCGGGAGAACATGGACCGCGACGTGCTCCCCAAGATCCTCTGGAACGCGTCCGTCATGTCCGAGTCGCTGGCGGCGCTTCGCAAGCTGCGCGATCAGGCGGGTGCCACCATGTTCTACGGTCACGACCCTGCGCAGTGGCAGGCCACCCCGCGCGCCCCCGCGCCGGTGCTCTGAGCCCGCGCGGCTCGGCCCTCGCGAGCTGGTTCCGCGGCCCGGCGGCCCTCGCGCGGTTCCGGCGCCGGACAGTGGGACGCTCACCGGCCGTGCTCTCGCCACGTGGCTCCGGCTGGCGGGCGATCGCGCCCGACTGGGATGCTCTCTTCGACCTGGCCCGCGCCGGCGTGCCGTTTCAGACGGCGGTCGATCGCCGCTACGACCGCTCCGGCAACCCCCGGATCCTGCGCCGCGCGCTTCGCGAAGGCCGCACGGTGTTCTTCCCGCAGATCCATCAAGTGCTGCCGCGGCTCGCCCGGCTGATGGTCGCCTTGCGGGCGGCGTTGCTCGGGCCGGCGCGTGAGGAGTGCTCGTTCCTGTTTGCGGTCGAGGGCCGGGGCCGGGAAGGCCTGGGACTGCACCACGACGGCGACGTCGACGCGTTCTGGCTCCAGCTCGAGGGCCGGCGCACCGTGACGATCGGACCGCCGGTCGCGCCACGCACGCCGCTCGATCTGCCGGACTCGCTCGCCGCTCGCCGCGGGCGAGGTTGGCGCACGTTCGATCTTCCGCCGGGCTCGCTCTTTCACCTGCCGCCGCGGACGCCGCACCGGGTCGTGTGCCACGGGCGCTCGCTGGCGATCTCGCTCACGTGGAGGCGCGCGCGATCGGGACGGGCCGCCGGCCTCGCGGCCTGGGACGTCGTTGGCGGGCGAGCCATCGCGATCCCGCGCCCGGTGCGCGATCGGCTGTGGGTTCAGGTGCCGGTGGTCGCCGGGACCGTGGATCCGCGCCGCGACGACTTCAAGCTATGCTCGGTGGACGGCGTGTCGGTGGGTTTGCCGGCCAACCTGCGCCGCTGGGCGACGAGGCTCGCACTGATGCCGTCTCTCCGCCGAGCCGACGTCCCCGCCGTCGCGCGCGATCAGCTCTTGCGCCATGGGGTCCTGGCGCCGGTCGACCTGCCGCTCGCCGTGCGACCCGAGCGCCCGCGGGAGCTCGACGGCTGGCGTTTCGCCTGAGTGGTCAGCTTGCGCCCCGCGCGCGCGTCAGCACTTCGTCGATTCCGCCAGTGAAGTAGAACGCGTCCTCCGGAATGCCGTCGTGCACACCATCGAGAATGGCCGTGCAGGCGGCCAGCGTGTCCGCGCGTGACACGAAGGTGCCCGGCCGCTGGGTGTACGGCTCCGCGATGAAGAACGGCTGGGCGAGGAACCGGCGCAGCCGTCGCGCGCGCCCCACGGTCGCCCGCGCAGCCGCGTCGAGGTCCTGCCGGCCCTCGAGGGCGTCGGCCTCGGCGAGACATCTCCTGACGCGCTCGGCCACGGTCGCGGGCGTCTCGCCGACCACTTCGGGCATGAGCCAGCGCGATCGCGATGCCACCGGATCGATGGCCGGCCAGATGTGCGCGGCCGCGATGGCGCGCGACATCGTGATGACCGTGTCGAACGCCTCGCGATGCTCCGGGTGGTCGGCGACGAAGAAGAACGTCTGGATCCCGCCGAGCCCGAGCGTGAAGCCCTCGTCGCGGACGTTCCGGAGGTCCTCGATGCGCGCGCCGGGAACGAACGTGAACAGGGAGAGCTCCGACGTGGCCAGACGCCGGACGAGCTCCTCCAGGAGCACGGTGGTGCCCACCCGCTCTCCGCCGAGCAGCGCGACCACGCCGCCGCGGACGATCGGCAGCAGGAGGTCGATCACCTTGATGCCGGTTTCGAGGAGCGTGGGGCGGCCGGCCGGCGTGGGCGGCACGAGCCGGTCGAGCGCCGAGCGCATCAGCGGCTCGCCGAGCGGCGCGTTCATCGGCTCGCCGCGCTCGGCGATCTGCATCCCCGGCGTCAGCTCGGCCGCCGCGTCACGCGCGATCGCGCGCACCCGCCCGTCGGGGAGGTGCTGCACGACCTGGACCGTGACGGCGCGGCCGGCCTCGTCGGCGGCGATCAGGGTGCTGAACAGCTCCGGCGGGCCCGCCGGCTCGAAGCGTGCCTCGATCAGCGGGCCCTCGGCACGCACGATTCGGCCGATCCGCGCGGGGAAGTCTTCGGGCAGCGGGCGGTCGCTCAGCGCGTCCTTCATGATGACGAGGATCCTCCTCTTGAGCCGTCGGCGAGCGGCGTGCAGGCGGTTGTTCACGGTGGTCGCGGGCAGATCGAGGAACGCCGCGATCTGCGCCTGCGAGCACTCGTGGACCCAGCGCAGCACGGCGGGCTCGCGGAGGCCGTCGGGAAGGTCGGCGAGCGCGGCCAGCGCCACGAGGCGACGACGGCCGGCGTCCATTCGCTGGTCGGCCGACGGGCCGTCGCCCGGAAGGTGCTCGGCCTCCGCCAGCGACTCGAGGCGCCGTGCGCGAAGCGCGTGGAGCGCCTGCCGCCGCACGATGCCGCGCAGCCACGCCGGGAAGGCCATGGCGTCGAGCAGACGCGGGAGGCCGCGCCACGCGGCCACGAACGCCTCCTGCACCACGTCCTTGGCGACGTCGACGTCGTGCACGAGCGCCATGGCCGAGCCGTGGGCGAGACGCTGGTAGCGCTGGACCAGCTCCGTGAAGCTGTCCACGTCGCCGCCGCGCGCCCGCTCCACCAGGGTCACCAGGTCCATTCGCGCCTCCGTTCGTGCACAGCTTAGTGCCGGGGAGGGCGCGCCGGCTTTGAGGTATTTTGGGGGTATCGCCGCGACTGGAGCGCCCCAAACCGAGGCGATCCTCAAGGAGCTGCGTTCGGCGTCTCGGTGACGGCGGCATACTCGCGATCGCGAGTGTATCGTTCTAGGGACTTTCGGGGCTCGTCCCCATCGGCTATAGCCTCGTTGATGGGACGAGCCGAGCACGAGGGAGGAGGAAGCCGATGGCAGTCGACGTGGCGGCGCCGAGAAGGCTGTTCACCCGTCAGGAGTACCTCCGGATGGCCGAGGTGGGCATCCTCAAGCCGACCGAACGAGTCGAGCTGATCCGGGGTGAGATCGTCGAGATGTCGCCCATCGGCCGGCGTCATCAAGCGTTCGTCGACAACTTGAACCAGCTGTTGACCGTGCGCATCGCCGGCCGAGCCATCGTGTCAGTCCAGAACCCAGTCGTGCTCGCCGACGACACCGAGCCAGAGCCCGACCTCAAGATCATTCGCCGGCGCTCCGTGCCGTACAAAGAGCTCGAGGCGCACGGCAACGACGTGCTGCTGTTGATCGAGGTAGCCGAGACCTCCCTTTCCTACGACCGATCCACCAAGCTCAGGCTCTACGCTGAAGCCGGGATTGCCGAATACTGGGTTGTCGACTGCTCAGCGGAGAGTGTCGAGGTCCATCGCATGCCCGACGCGAGCGGCTATCTGGAGATGAACCGTTTCACCGGCGGCGCGCCCGTCAGCCCGCTGGCCTTCCCCGACGTCAGGGTCGCTCTCGCCGAGATCTTCGCGTAGCGCGCCCCGGAGTCTCGCCCCAGGTTGACGCGCCGACCGCTGCTGGCCTATGGTCTGGCCAGTCGCGGCGAGGGCGCCGCGCGTGGGGGCTGTCACTCACCGGGGGTGTCATATGAAGACGGCGATCGTCGGGACGGCGCAGGGCATCTTCGTGGTCGACGCGGCTGGCGGCGGGTCGTCGTCCAGCCTGATGGGGCCGAGCGTCCGCCACCTCTCGCGGATAAACGGACAGTGCCTCGCCGGCTCCACCGCCGGCATCTTCCGCTCGGGTGACGGCGGCCGGACCTGGCAGGCGAGCGGGATCGGCGACCGGGAAGTGTGGGACGTGACGGCCGCACCCGGCGATCCCGAAACGCTCTACGCGGTCACCGAGCCGGCCGGCGTCTTCCTCTCACGGGATGCCGGGGCGTCGTGGACCGAGGTGGTCGCCTTCCGGCGCGCGCCGGGCTTCGACCAGTGGTGCGTGCCGGTCAACCCGCCGCGGCCGGGCCGGGCGCGCTCGATCGTGATCGACCGCCAGAATCCCGACCGCTGGTGCGTCGGCGTGGAGGTGGGCGGCGTGGTGCTCACCGAGGACGGCGGCCGCTCGTGGACGTTCAACATGCCCGGCGGCAACCCCGATCTCCACAACATCGTGGCCAAGCCCGACGAGCCCGGCGTGCTGTTCGCGTCCACCGGGTTCGGGCGGATCGACCGCAGCGAGCCGATGGAGAAGCGCATCGCCGGCATGTTCCGCTCGGACGACCACGGCAAGACCTGGCGTTTCCAGTGGACGGGAATGACGCCGCCCTACACGCGCCCGCTCTGCATCGATCCGCGGCCGCCCCACGCGGTGACGGTCGGCTCGTCGCCCACGGCGTTCTCGTCCTCCAAGGACGCCGGCGGCGCGCGCGCGATGCTGTTCCAGTCGGCGGACGGCGGCGAGACGTGGCGCTCGCTGGGCGACGCCGATCACTCGCCCTCGGCGGCCCAGATCCACGCGGTCACCTCGGATCCCGAGACGACCGGCGGCGTGCTCGTGGGCACCGACACGGGCGAATTGTGGCGGGTGAGCCCGGACACGAAGTGGACGCGCGTGGCCCAGGGATTGCCGATGGTGCAATCGATCCTGCTGCTCGCGTGACGAGGGAAGACATGGCTGAACGAGAGCTCACGTACGGCGAGGCGGTCAAGGAAGCGATCGCGGAGGAGATGCGGCGTGACCCGCGCGTGTTCCTCATCGGCGAGGACGTGGCGGAGGCCGGCCACCCGTTCAAGACGCTGACCGGCCTCGTGCAGGAGTTCGGGACCGATCGCATTGTCGACACGCCGATCTCCGAGCCTGGCTACGCGGGCATCGGCGTGGGTGCCGCCATGACGGGCATGCGGCCCATCGTCGACGTGATGTTCGGGGACTTCATCACGCTCACGATGGACCAGATGGTGAACCAGGCCGCCAAGGCGCATTACATGTCGGGCGGCAAGATCAAGGTGCCCATCGTTTTTCGGACGACGCTCGGCGCCACGCGCCGGTCGGCCGCGCAGCACTCGCAGTCGCTGCACGCGTGGGTGAGCCACATTCCCGGGCTCAAGGTGGCGCTGCCGTCGGGCCCGTACGAGGCCAAGGGGCTGATGAAAACGGCCATCCGCGACGACAGCCCCGTGGTGATCTTCGAGGACAAGATGATGTACCGGGTCAAGGGCCCGGTGCCCGCCGACGATTACACGATTCCGTTCGGCGTCGCCGAGGTGAAGCGCGCCGGCACCGACATCACGATCGTCGCCACCAGCAGCATGGTCGGCATCGCGCTGGGCGCCGCCAAGCTGCTCGAGGAATCCGGCATCAGCGCCGAGGTGATCGACCCGCGCACCACGTGGCCGCTCGACAAGCAGACGTTGATCGAGTCGGCCAAGAAGACGTCGCGGGCCATGGTGGTGGACGAGGGCTACGAGCGCTACGGCGTCACCGCCGAGATCTCGTCCGTCATCGCCGAGGGCGCGTTCTATCACCTGGACGCGCCGGTGAAGCGCATCGGCGCCATGGACGTGCCGGTGCCGTTCTCGCCGGTGCTCGAAGACCTCACCGTGCCCACGGAGCAATCGGTCGCCGAAGCGGCGAAGGCGCTCTGCCGGAGGGCATGATGGCTTCCGTGGGCATCGCCGTCGATCTGGCCAGCGACACCGTCACCCGCCCCACGGCCGACATGCGCCGCTTCATGTGCGAGGCCGAGGTGGGCGACGAGCAGAAATTCGAGGATCCGACCGTCAATCTATTGACCGAGATGGTGGCCGAGCTCCTGGGCAAGGAAGCGGCGGTGTTCCTGCCCTCCGGCACGATGTGCAACGAGATCGCATTGCGCGTGCACGCCCGGCCCGGCGAAGAGGTGATCGCCCACCGCACCGCCCATCCCATCAACTTCGAGACGGGTGGGCCGGGCGCGCTGGCCGGCGTCAACATGCGAGCGATCGACGGCCCGCGCGGCCAGTTCGACGCGGCCGCGGTCGAGGCCGCGATCCGTCCCAATTCTCGCTACGCTCCGCGGACGCGGCTTCTGTGGGTCGAGCAGACGAGCAACCTCGGCTGCGGCTCGGTGTGGCCGCTCGCGAGAATCGAGGCGGTGACCGCGGTGGCGCGCCGCCACGGCCTCGCCACCCACATGGACGGCGCACGCCTCCTGAACGCGGTCGTGGCCAGCGGCATCGCCGCGCGCGACTACGCGGCGACGTTCGACTCGGCGTGGATCGACTTCACCAAAGGCCTCGGGGCGCCCGTCGGCGCGGCGCTGGCGGGCACGCGCGCCTTCATCGACGAGGCGTGGCGCTGCAAGCAGCAGATGGGCGGCGCCATGCGCCAGGCCGGGATCATCGCCGCCGGCGGCGTGTACGCGCTCCGCCACCACGTGAAGCGTCTGGCCGAGGACCACGCGAACGCCCGGCGTCTCGCCGAGGGGCTGGCCGCGCTGCCCGGCGTGCGGCTCGACCCGGCGACGATCGAGACCAACATCGTGTTCTTCGATCTCGAGGGCGCGCTCACGGCGCCGGTCGCCGTCGAGCGGCTGCTGGCCCGCGGCGTGCGCATGGGCGCGCTCGGCGCGCACACGATCCGCGCCGTCACCCACCTGGACGTCGACGCCGACGGGATCGAGCGCACGCTGGCGGCAGCCCGCGAGGTCTTCACGGGGCACCGCGCCTGATGGCGACGAACGTCATCATGCCGGCGCTCGAGATGGCGCAGGAGACCGGCAAGGTTGTTCACTGGCTCAAGCGCCCCGGCGACACGGTGCAGAAGGGCGAGCCACTGGTCGAGATCGAGACCGACAAAGTCACCGTCGAGATCGAGGCGCCGGCGTCGGGTGTGCTGCGCGACGTCAGCGCGCAGGAGGGTGACGTGGTGCCGGTCGGCCAGACGATCGCGTTGATCCTGGCGCCGCGCGAGACCGGGGTGACTGGAGCGCCGTCGGCGGCCGTCGCCTCTGCCGGAACGGTGAAGGCGTCGCCGCTCGCTCGCAAGATCGCCGCGCAGCACGGCGTCGACCTCGCGCGTATCAGGACCGGCAGCGGGCGCATCGAGAAGGCCGACGTGCTCGCGTTCGTCGAGAGCCTGAAGACGCCGTCCTCGTCCGGAAACGGGGGGGAGGCGCGGTTGGCGCCGGCGTCCCCGAAAGCGCGGCGGCTCGCGGCCGAGCGAGGGGTCGATCTGGGTGGGGTACGTGGTTCAGGCCCGGGCGGCGCCGTGCTGGCGATCGACGTTCCGGCGGCGGCGCGCCCCGCGGTGGCGGCGCCCGCGGCACCTCGAGTGGCGGGCCCCGGCGTCGGCACCGTCTGGCGCATCATGGCCGAGCGCATGACCGCGAGCTGGACCACGGCGCCCCACTTCTACCTGGTGCGCGAGGTCAACGTGAGCCGCCTGGTCTCGTGGCTGGAGCGAGCGCGCAAGCAGACCGGCGCCCACATCACCTACACGGACCTGCTGGTCAAGCTCGTCGCCGCCGCGCTGTCCCAGCACCCGCGCGTGAACGGTTCGTGGAAGGACGGCGCCATCCTCCAGAACACCGACATCAACATCGGCCTGGCCGTCGCCCTCGATGACGGCCTCGTCGTGCCCGTCATCCATCGCGCGGACACGCTCCGCCTGGCGGAGCTCGCCGCCCGCCGCGAGGACGTCGTGAGTCGCGCTCAGGCCGGCAAGCTGCGCCCGGCCGATATCCAGGGCGGCGGGTTTACGATCAGTAACCTCGGGATGTACGGCGTCGACGCGTTCAGCGCGATCGTCAACCCCCCGCAGGCGGCGATCCTCGCGGTGGGTCGTATTGCCGACCGCGTGGTGGCGGTCAACGGCCAACCCGCCGTGCAGCCGACCATGGTGCTGACGCTCTCGTGCGACCACCGCGCTCTCGACGGCGCTCGGGGGGCCCAGTTCCTCGGTGCGCTCGCCGACCTCGTCGAGGAACCGCTGGCGTTGCTGGTCTGAAGGCGGCTCGGCCGCCGCCCCCGGGCCGTCCGCGGTGGTCTCCAAAATGAGAGTTGCCGATCTCCCGATATGGAGTTAGGCTCTCTCTTGGGGGAGGGCATGAACCCGAAGCGTTCCGCGAAGCGATTTCGCCGGGCGCCCGGCAAGCGTCCCATGCCCTTCACGGCGTTCGTGGTTCGGGAGACGCCGGCGGCGGCGAAGATCGCCATCATTCGGACCGGGGTGACCGCTCGAGTGGTCGACGAGATGGTCCGCTACCTCGGCGTCTCGAAGAGCGATATCTTCCGGGTGCTCCGCACGCCCGAGAGCACGGCGCACAAGCTCATCAAGGACAGCCGGCCACTCGATACGGCGGCGTCGGAGCGCGTCGTGCGGGTGGCGGATATCACACGGCTGGCCGAAGAGACCTTCGGCGGGCGGGCGCCCGCGACGCAATGGCTCAAGACCCCGAACCTGGCCCTGGACCGTGCCACGCCGCTGTCCATGCTGGACACGGAACCCGGCGCGAGCGAAGTGAGGCGGATCCTCTCGGCGATCAACTACGGTGGCGCGTTTTAGTGGGAGATGCCGCTCCTATGGCGAATCGCTCGACGCCCCTATGCGCTGGACAGAGTCGGAGCCGGTGCCCGGGACAGCGGTGGCCGCTGGAACGCCGTCGGGGCCCCGGTCATGTATACCGGCCGCACGATCGGGATCGCGGCCCTCGAGAAGTTCGTCCATCTGTCCGGCGTCGTACCACCCGACCTGGTGCTCGTCCGGGTCGCCGTGCCTGACCGCGCGTCTTCGGAGACACCCAAGCTCACCGACCTGCCCGCTGATTGGAACGCTCCACGGCACGGTCCGCTGAGCATGCAGTTCGGAACGAGATGGGCTCACCAGAACCGATCGCTTGTGCTGTACGTCCCCTCGGCGATCATTCCCGAGGAGTCCATCGGCGTCATCAACCCGAATCACCCGGAGTTCGCCGGAGTTCGCATCGGCGTCGAACGCGAGTTCCGCTACGACCTTCGGATGTTCGCGAGGCGCGTGCTTCGAGCCGATCGATGAGACCTGGATCCTCCCGGGAGGAGTGGAGCGAACCCATGAACGCCGACCTGTGCTTTCTGACGGCCACCGAGCTGGCCCGTCGCATCCGCACTCGCGAAGTCTCGGTCACCGAAGTCGTCGGGGCCCACCTGGCCCAGATCGAGCGGGTCAACCCGAAGGTGAATGCCGTCGTCACCCTGACCGCCGAGCGAGCGCTCGCCGACGCGCGCGCGAAAGACGCGGCGCTCGCCCGAGGCGAGACGCCGGGTCCGCTGTTCGGGCTGCCCGTCGCGCACAAGGACATGGTGCCGACGCGCGGGATCCGCACGACCTTCGGGTCGCCGATCTACCGTGACTACGTCCCCGACCAGGACGCGCTGCTGGTCGAGCGGCTGCGGGCGGCCGGCGCCGTTACCGTCGGCAAGACCAACACGCCGGAGTTCGCGGCCGGGTCGCAGACGTTCAACGAGGTCTTCGGACGCACGCTCAACCCGTACGACGTGACGAAGACGTGCGGCGGCTCGAGCGGCGGCGCCGCGGTGGCGCTGGCCTGTGGCATGGTGCCGATCGCCGACGGCAGCGACACCGGCGGCTCCCTGCGCAATCCGGCGAGCTTCTGCAACGTGGTCGGCCTGCGCGGCGCGCTCGGCCGCGTGCCCCAGTGGCCGTCCGACACCGCGTGGCAGATCTTGTCGGTGGCCGGACCCATGGCGCGCACCGTGGCGGATGCGGCGCTCATGCTGAGCGCGATGGCGGGTCCCGACCGGCGCACACCGACCGCGATCGCCGAGCCGGGAGATCGCTTCCGCGCTCCGCTCGGCCGCGACTTCAAGGGCGTGCGCATCGCCTGGAGCCGCGACCTGGGCGGGCTGCCGATCGACCGGCGCGTGACGAAAACGCTGGACGCGCAGCGCGCCACGTTCGAGGCGTTGGGCTGTCACGTCGAGGATGGGGAGCCTGACTTCGCCGACGCCCGGCTCGTCTTCCAGGTTCAACGGGCATTGAGCTTCGCGACCCGCTACGGGCCGCTGCTTGAGCGGCATCGACACCAGATCAAGGACACGATCATCTGGAACACCGAGGAAGGGCTGAAGCTCACCGCGAGGGAGATCGGCGAGGCCGACGTCCAGCGCACGCGGCTGTATCACCGGGTGCGCGAATTCATGGAGCGGCACGAATTCTTGCTGCTCCCGGCGGCGCAGGTGCCGCCCTTCGACGTGACACAGCCCTACGTGACCGAGATCAACGGTGTCCGCCTGCCGACCTACATCGACTGGATGCGCGCCTGCTCGGACATCACGGTGACGGGGCTGCCGGCCATCTCGGTGCCCGGCGGCTTCACCGACGACGGTCTGCCGGTGGGGCTGCAGATCGTCGGGCGTCACCAGGACGAATGGGGTGTGCTCCAGCTCGCGCACGCCTTCGAGCAGGCGACCGGGTTCCATCGGCGGCGCCCGCCGCTGGCCGGCTGAGGCGGATGGGCTGACGCCTTTTGACAACGCGCGCTGGCGGGCGTACGGTGCCCAGCGCGTGGACGGAGGACACGGCGACAGGTCGAGTCACGTGAGGGGTGCTTCGATTTAGCGAGGAGGGTGCGATGGCGACGTACAAGCTCATCTCGGCCGACTCCCACATCATCGAGCCGCCTGACCTTTATGCGAGCCGGATCGATCCCCGGTTCAAGGACCGGGCGCCCCGGATGGAGCGGATGGAAACCCCCACGGGTCGCAAGTACGACGCGTGGTTCATCGACGGCCAGCAGGTCGGCACCCTGGGCGCGGTGATGCAGGCCGGACAACGGTTCGAGGACCCGTCCCAGATCGATTTCCTGGGGATGTGGGAAGACGTCAGGCTCGGTGGTTACGATCCCCAGGCGATGATCAAGGAGAACGAGATGGACGGGGTCTGGGGCGCGTGCCTGCAGCCGAGCCAGGGGCTGTTCTGGTACCGGATCCCGGACAGCGGGCTGCTCTCCGCGATCTGTCGTGTCTACAACGACTGGATCGCGGACTTCTGCAAGCCCTATCCCGATCGTCTCAAAGGCATCGCCATGCTCAACGTCGACGACGTCGACGACGCCTGTCAGGAGCTCGAGCGCTGCGCGAAGCTCGGGCTGGTCGGGGCGTTCATTCCTGTCTCGCCGCTGGCCGAGCGGCCCTATCGGCACCCGGTCTACGATCGGCTCTGGTGGACCGCGCAGGACCTCGGGCTTCCCTTGCTTCTGCACATCGGAACGCCCCGCGGCGGCATCCCGGGCTGCGAGTTCACCATGAACCTCGGCGAGCTGACCGGCGCCGGCCGCTCCACCACCGACTACTGGGTGCGCTACTCGCTGTCGGCGATGATCTTCGCCGGCGTCTTCGATCGGACTCCCAAGCTGAGGGTCGGCTCCGTCGAGCACGAAGCCGCGTGGATTCCTCACTGGCTGAAGCAGATGGACTTCACGTATCGCGAGCGGCCCGTGTTCACCAAGGGATGGAAGTCGAAGGAGGGGCTGCTGCCGAGCGATTACTGGCGGCGCAACATGTTCGTGGAGTTCATGGAGGACGATCTCGGCGTCCAGATGCGAGAGACGATCGGCGTCGACAACATGCTCTGGGGGAGCGATTTCCCCCACGCGGAGTCGACCTGGCCGAAGTCCCGACAGTTCCTGGATCGCATCTTCGCCGGAACTCCCGAGGAAGATCTCCGCAAGATCACTTCGGAGAACGCGGCGCGGCTGTTTGGGTTCAAGCTGAACTAGGGCGCCCGGAGCCTCGATGCTGGACGGCTTCGTGCCGGTGATGGCGACCGCCGAGCTTCCGCCGGGCGACATGAAGTTCGTCGTCATCGAGCGGCGGCGCGTGCTCGTCGTGAACGTCGGCGGCGTCTTCTACGCGCTGTCGGATATCTGCGGTCACGCGGGCGCGCCGCTCTCGGCGGGAAACCTTGCCGGCTACGTCATCGAGTGCCCGCTGCACTTCGCGTGCTTCGACGCGCGCACCGGCAGGCTGCTGAGCGGGCCCGTCTCGGCCGACGTGCCCAGCTACGAGGTGCGGGTCGACGGCGACACCGTGTACGTGAAGAAGCCGCCCGACGCGTAGTACCTTGAGGAGGCAGTCGCCATGCTGGGAATGGGGATGGCGTCGTCACACGCGCCGATGATGTTCCAGAAGGCGCAGTACTGGCCCAGGATGATCGAGCGGATTCCGGCCGCGGCCCGGGAACAGCTTCCGACAAGCGCCCGGGTGGAGATGGCGACGCCCTCCATCATCGAGGGGCACATCCAGCGGATCGAGGCCGCGTTCGCAACCTTACGGCAAGCGCTGCAGGCCTACCGGCCGGACGTCCTGCTGATGATCGGCGACGACCAGGGGGACCTGTTCGACGCGGCCAACAACCCCACCTTCGCCGTCTACACCGGAGACGAGCCCATCTGGGGGCGCAGCGCGCGCGATCCCTTCGGCACGCCACCGCCGGAGCGCACGAAGCTCGTCTTCCGCCAGCACGCCGAGCTGGCGAGGCATCTGTTGCGCGGGCTCGTCAAGCGCGGCTTCGACGTCGCCAACGTCGGCAAATTCGATCCGCGCGGAAATCCCGTGCGCGGCGTCTCGCACATGGTCTCCAACCTGGTGCCGGAGGTCGATCCGGGCCTGCAGATTCCGCTCGTGTGCGTGTTCATGAACGAGTACTATCCGCCGCTGCCCAGCGCCGCGCGGTGCGCGCAGCTCGGCCAGGCGATCTCCGACGTGCTGCGTGACCGGCCCGAGCGCGTGGCGATCTACGCGTCCGGCGGTCTCTCGCACTATCCCGGCATGCACAACGCCGGCTGGATCGACCAGCCGCTCGATCAATGGATCCTCGAGCGCCTGCAGCGCAACGACCTCGAGGCCCTGCAGCACCTGTTCACGTTCGATTCCGACAGCATGCGCTCGGGCACGGGCGAGGTGCGGGCCTGGATCGGCGCCGCGGCGGCCATGAACCGGCCGGCGAAATTCGTCGAGTACGTGCCGGCGCACTGCACCCAGACCGGGTGCGGGTTCGTCTACTGGCCCGAGGTGACGGCCTCGATGCCGGCGCCAAGGGGGGATCGGGCGTGAAGGCCTACTGGATCAGCCCCGGTCCCTCCGGGACCCGCGTCGAGCGTCGCGAGACGCCAACGCCCGAGCCCAAGGCCGGCGAGATCCTCGTGCGGGTGTGCGCCGCGTCGCTGAACCGCGGCGAGCTGCTCGGCGGCGCGCACGGCGCCGCCCCCAAGCCCGGCGGCGGCGAGTGCGCGGGCGAGGTGGTGAAGGTCGGCGACGGCGTCACCGGGGTGGCGGTGGGCGCCCGCATGATGGGGCGCTGCGGCGGCGGCTATGCCGAGTACGCGTTGATGGATGCGCGCGAGGCCATGCCGGTGCCCGCGAAGCTCACGTGGGAAGAGGCGGCGGCCACGCCGCTCACGTTCATCGTCGTCTACGACATGCTGGTCGCTCAGGGCCACCTCGGCGCCGGGCAGTGGCTGCTCGTCACCGGCGTCTCGTCGGGGGTCGGCGTCGCCGCGCTCCAGACGGGCAAGGCGCTGGGGGCGCGTGTCATCGGCACGTCCGGCTCGGCCGAGAAGCTGGCCCGGCTCGAAGCGCTCGGCCTCGACGTCTCCATCCGCACGCGGGTCGGCGATTTCCACGACGCCGTGCTGAAGGCCACCGACGGCAAGGGCGTGAACCTCGTGGTCAACAACGTCGGCGGCACCGTCTTCGGGGAGTGCGTGAAGTCGTTGGCCTTCGAGGGGCGGCTGGCGATCGTGGGCCACCTGGATCGCGTGCTCTCCGCCACCCTGGATATCGAGGCGCTTCACCGCAAGCGCCTCACGGTCTTCGGCGTGAGCAACCGGCTCCGCACGGCGGCGCAGCGCGCGCAGACCGTGCGCGCGTTCGCCCGGGACATTCTGCCCCGCTTCGAGGACGGCCGGCTTCGCCCGCTCGTCGACAAGGTCTACCCTCTCGACGATCTGGCCGCCGCCATCACGTTCATGGAGTCGGACGCTCAGGTCGGCAAGATCGTCGTCCGCGTCTGACCCCGGCCGGCTCGCTTCGCCCCATTCACCTATAGGAGGCGATCATGGCGACTCCCACCGCGGCCGAGCTCCGGGCCGACGTCCACCGCATCGAACCCATCCCCGAGGCCGACAAGGATTCGACCGGACCACAGCAGATGTGGATCTGGGCCGGGGCCAACATCGCACCGATCAACTGGGCGCTCGGCGCGCTGGGAATCGTCCTCAAGCTCGGGCTGTGGGAGACGATCGCGGTGATCGTGGTCGGCAACATCGTGGGCTGCGCGATCTTCGCCGCCTTCACCGTGATGGGCCACCGCACCGGCGTGAACCAGATGGTGCTGTGCCGCTCGGCGTTCGGGCGGCGCGGGGCGTACCTGCCGAGCGCGCTGATGTTCCTGATGACCCTGGGCTGGATCGGGGTCAACACGTATTTCCCGGTGAAAATCGCGGTCGCCATCCTCGGCCAGGCTGGGATCGGCGACACGTGGACGACGAACCTTGTCGTCTGCACGGTGGTCATGGTGCTGCAGGTGGTGATCGGCCTCTACGGCTTCTACGCGATCCGCACGTTCGAGAAGTACACGGTGCCCGTCACCGCAGCCATCATGGTGCTCATGAGCATCCTGGCGTGGACCCGGCCGGGCGTCGTCAACTGGGGCCTCACCAGCCCGCTGCCGCCCGGCGCCCACGTGGCCATGATCACGCTGCTGATGACCGCGATCGGCGTGGGATGGGGAATCTCCTGGGTTACCTGGGCCTCGGACTATTCCCGCTTCGTCCCGCGCACCGCGTCCTCGACCGCGGTCTTCTGGTACAGCTACGTCGGAATGTTCGTGCCCACCGTGTGGCTCGCGATCCTGGGCGCGACGCTCGCGAGCGTGACCCTGGACACCGACCCGGCGAAGATGGTGAGTGCGGTCTTCGGCGGGATCACGAGCGTGCTCGTGCTCCTGATGGTGTTGCACGGCCCGATCGCCACGAACATCCTGAACGTCTACTCGGCCGCGCTGGCGGCGCTCAGCATGGGCATTCGCCTTTCGCGCACGGCGATGGCGCTGATCGCCGGTGTCGTCGGGTACGTGGTCACGATCTACTTCGTGCTCCAGCCCTCGTTCGCCAAGGCCTTCGACAACTGGATGATCAGCCTCTTGCTGTGGATGAGCCCGTGGGCCGGTGTCGTCATCGCCGACTTCTTCGTCAAGCGCGCCGGCCGCATCGACGTCCCGGAGCTCTATCAGACACCGGAGCGCAGCGCCTACGGCGACGTCAACTGGGGAGGCATCGCGGCGTTCGTGGTCGGCCTGATCGCCGGCTGGTCGGTCGAAGACGGCCTCGTCCCCGCCTTGCAGGGGCCGATCTCGACCAAGCTGCTCGGCGGCGCCGACCTGAGCTGGCTGGTCGGGATCGTCGTCGCCGGCGCGCTGTATCTGGTGCTCAGCCCGCGCACCGTGGCCGCGCCCGTGCCGGGTCGTGCCCGCGGCTAGGCGTCGCTCCTCGAGCCTCGCTCACGCGAACCCCGGCGGCGGCACGAACGCCTGGAACTCGCGCTCGAGCAGCTGCGCGAACCCCAGGCACGTGAGATCGCCGTACTGTGGTCCGACGATCTGCACGCCGACCGGGAGCCCGGTCGGCGTGAATCCGCACGGCGCGGCGGTCGACGGCAGGAAGCTCGCGCCGGTGTAGCCGGCCCAGAACAGGTGATCGGTGACCGGGACGCGCTTGCCGTTCACCGTCAGCGTGCGATCGTAGCGCTCGCCCTTCTGGTCGTGCGGGAAGGCCGCGGTGCCGGCGATCGGGCACAGCAGCAGGTCGTACTTCGTGAAGAACTCCGCCCACGCCAGCCGCATGCGGTGGCGCGCCTCGTTCGCGGCGAGCCAGTCGCGATGCGGGAGCACGGCAGCGCGCGTCGCCCGCGCGTAATAGCTCTCGTCGTGGGGAGCGAGCCCCCGCGCGAGCTCCACGTTCCTGTCGAAGTCGGCGTCGCTCTGACGGTCCGACGTCGCCGCACGCAGGAGCCGCACGTACACGGCGAACGCCTCCCGGGTGTCGACCGCCGGGCGCGCCCGATCGTCCACCTTCGCCTTCTGCTTGCCCAGGAAATCGGCCAGCGCCTGGAGCCGATCCGTCACCGCGTGGTCCACCGGGATCTCCGGCGCGTCGAGCATCAGCGCCACCTTGAAGTCCCGCAGACGCTTCTGCCGCGGCGGCCGCAGGCGGAGGTGCCATCCGGCCGCCTCGATCTCGTCTGGTCCGGCCATGATCGAGAGCGCCAGAGCGAGATCGTCGGCGCTGCGCGCGAGCGGCCCGACGACGTCGATGTCGACCGGCGCCTTCTGCCACGGCAGCGCCTGCCCCTCGCGCGGGACGATGCCCCAGGTCGGCTTGTGGCCGTAGACACCGCAGAAGTGCGCCGGGTTGCGGATGGACGAGCCGATGTCACTGCCGGCCTCGAGCCCGGTGAGTCCGGCGGCCAGCGCCGCCGCGGACCCGCCCGATGAGCCGCCGGGCGCGCGCCGGACGTCCCACGGATTGTTGGTGGTGCCGTAGATCGCGTTGAAGCTCTGCCAGTCGGCGAGATAGAGCGGGACGTTGGTCTTGCCGAAGAGCACGACCCCGGCGCCGAGCAGCCGGTCGACCGCGACGGCATTCCCCGTCGCGATCCTGTCCTTGTAGGCCGGCACGCCCCACGTGGTCGGCAGGCCGGCCACGTCGTACGACTCCTTGATGGTCATGGGCACGCCGTGCAGCGGGCCCCACGCCTGCCGTCTGGCCAGCGCGCGATCGGCCGCTCGCGCCCGCGTGCGCGCGTTGTCGAAGTCGCGCACGACGATCGCGTTCAGCTTGCCGTCGTGCTTCTCGACACGTCCCAGATAGAGGTCGAGGAGCTCGAGGCAGCCGATCTTCTTCTTCCTGATCGTGGCGGCGAGCTGCTTGGCGGAGCGGAACGGGACGTCGAGCATCGCGGGCACCTCCAGCACGGTTATACTTCCCTGCGCCGTGACCGAATCGACACCGCCGCATCCAGTCCTGGAAGAGTACTACTCGAACGCCGCCGACCGGCAGGCGTTCGTCGCCGGGCTGTTCGACGGCGCGGCGACCTACTACAACCGCATCGGTCGCATGCTGGACCTGGGCTCGGGCCCCTGGTATCGCCGCCAGGCCCTCCAGCGAGCCGGCCTGCGGCCCGGGATGTGGCTCCTCGACGTCGCGACCGGCACCGGCCTGGTCGCACACGGTGGCGCGGCGATCCTCGGCGACTGCGGCCGGGTGATCGGCGTCGATCCGAGCTGCGCCATGCTCCGCGAGGCGCGAAAGACGCTCTCCGGGCCGCTGCTGCAGGGAAGAGCCGAGGCGCTGCCATTCTGCTCTGACAGCTTCGACATGCTCAGCATGGGCTTCGCTTTGCGCCACGTGGCCGACCTCGAGGTGGCATTCCAAGAGTACCGGCGTGTGCTGAAGGCGGGCGGGCGCCTTCTCCTCCTCGAGGTGTCCCGCCCCCCGTCGCGCGTATCCCGCTGGCTGATCCAAGCCTACTTCCAGCACGTCCTGCCCCTGATGACCCGTATCAGTACCGGAAGCGAGCCGGCCCAGCTCCTCATGAAGTACTACTGGGACACGATCGACCGGTGTGTTCCGCCGGAAACGATTCTCGATGTCTTGCGGCGGAACGGCTTCGTCGAGGTCGAGCGGCGCGTGTTGTTCGGCTTCCTCAGCGAGTACATCGCGGCGAAACCGTCGCGGTAAAACCGTCACGCGCGTGGCGTGCCGCTCGACCTTCACCGGATGGCGAGCGCCGCCGGGTCGACGCCGCGTAACCCGTGGCGGCTCAAGAAGCGGAGCAGGCCACGACTATAGCGCGACGTCGTCGCCGCCCCGCTGGCCAGCAAGCCGACGTGGCGCGCAATGTGTTGCTGCATCGCCCTCTTGAGGAAGCCTGGGTGTTGCGGCATCCAGGCCCGCCCGGCCTGAATCAACGCGGCCAGACGCCCATCGTAGAGATAGGCCACCAGATCGAACCAGGCCGACAGCTCCGCGCGCTGCCGATTGGCGTACGAGGCCAGGGCCGAGTCCAGCTCGGTCGGCGACGGGATCGCGCGTCGTCCACGCCAGGGTTTCAAGACGTCGGCGAGCAGCTCGGCCGAGCGCAGCGCCAGGAACACCCCGGGCGAGAGCATCGGATCGATGAAGCCGAAAGCGTCTCCCATCATGACCCAGCCTCGACCATGGCCGCGCTCGGAGATCAGCTGGTAGTTGGCGTAGGTCGCCACGTCCGTCACCCGCCTTGCATCGCCGGCGATCGAGGAGAGCCACCGGTCTCCAGCGATCGCACGCTCGAGCCGATCTTCTGGCGTACGCCCGAGGCGAGCCGCGTCGTCCTGGCCCAGAACAATACCAATCGAGAGCCGCTCCTGGAGCGGGATGCACCAGCTCCAGCCCGCCTCGCGGCGCGCGATGAGCACCTGTCCTGGCGCGTCGTCCCAGCGGAAGCCCTCGAAGTGGGCGAAATGCGCGACATCCTTCCGCGGCCCGAGGCGGGCGGGAATCGCGAGCACTCGGGCCACGTGGCGGGCCCGTCCGGTGGCGTCGACGATGAGATGGGGCGGGCGGCCGCCCAGGGCTGATGCCGCGGCCAGCGTCTCGGGAGCGAGCGCCAGCTCCCCGCGCGCCTCGTCTGCGAGGTTCGGTTGCAGCCGGGCTCGAGCGGCCACATGCCGTACGCCGGACGCGATGGCCCTGGCGAGCAACGCGTCGTCGAAGCGCGGGCGCGGGACGTTGTAGGCGTACGGGAAGACGGCGGGGGCGAAGCGGTTGAACGTGACGCTGATGCGGTCGGTGGGCGACCAGACGAAGGACACGCCGGGCTTGACGCAGCCGAAGGACGCGGTCTCCTCCTCGACGCCGAGAGTCTTCAAGAGAGGGACCACGGCCGGAACGAGCGATTCGCCGACGAGCAGGTCCGGACGTCGGCCGTCGTCGTAGAGCGTAACGTCGCCCCCGTGACGGGCGAGCAGGATGGCCAGAGCGGATCCCGCAGGCCCGGCCCCGATGATCGCGACCCGCAGGGGTCCCAGCTCGTCTGCGTCGGAAGTCATGGTGTGGCGGTCCAGCCCATCCCGTCGCGAACCAGCTCGATGATCCTCGCCACCTCGGCCTCGCTCACCACACCCTCGATCCACGAGACGACGAGGTTTGTCCGGCTTCCGCAGCGGTTGAAGAATACCCCGATCCCGGGCCGGGGCGGAACGACCGGGACGTGATAGGCGTTCACGACGCGGCGCCCGAAGCATTCCTCGAGCGCGCGCGGCCAGTCTGCAAGGTCCGCGCAGTTGAAGGAGAACAGCTCGCCGCCCGCTGTCCACGGCAGTACGCGCAGCATTCTCGAGAGGGGGCGGTAGTGAAGGAACTCCAGGGCGACCGCGTTGGCGTCGATCTGTCCGTCGCGGACCGCGTCGGCCATCTGACGGCGCAGGGCGCGCGCCAGTCCGGGCACGTCGCCCGTGTCGGACGGCCGGAACCGAGCGAAGTGAAAGGCGAGCTGATTCCCGAAGGTTGCGCCGAGATCCCCCTTGGGTCGCAGGTCAACGGAAATCGGAAGCAGGCAAGGAATGTCCGAGAGACCCCGTCGGTGCCAGAGCGCGGTCATCGCCTTGCCGACCAGGGCCACGCGCCAGCAGATCTCCCGCGTGGCGCGCTGGTCGGCCGAGTCCCCTCCGACGAAGCTCTCGCGCCGGAAGCAGGCTCGTCCTGGCGGCAGTGGCGGCGCCCCGGGCGAGACCGGCGGTACGGGAGCGAGAGTCCGCAAGTATTTCAGGCTTGCCCCAGCGATGCGACCGCGCTCGATGAGCGTCCGCGAGTCACGCTCGGGCACGAACGCCGGCGGGACACCGTCCCAGGGCGCCTCGCCCCCGTGCCGGTGGATGTGGTTCAGGTGGGTCAGGAGGTTTTCGCCACCGCGCGCGTCCATGAGGGGATGGAACCACGTCAGCACCAGGAGAGTGGTCGGCCTCGACTTCTCCGCCTCGGCGTCGACGAGAAGCATGCGGAGCGGCGCCTCGCGTCGGGGCTCGATTCTCGCGTTGAGCTCCGTCAGCAGCTCGCGTTCGAGCTGCTCCCTTGTGGTGACTGTCGCCCGCCGCAACGGCGGACCGGTCAGGGTCGGGCGTGCGCCGGCGGCCCAATGAAGCTTGCCCCATGGAAACCGCCGGAGCCGCGCCGCCGGCCATGGGCACACATCCAGGAACCGATCGAAGGCGCGAGTGATCCGCTCCGAGGCGATGGGACCATCGCACTCGACCACGAGGAGGGTGTTGTTGCTGAGCCCGACGCCCTTCCAGCGCGGGTGCCTCGCCATCAGGACGAGGTCGGCACCGCGCAGGGGGAGCCGGCGCACGCCTCGACGCCGTTCCAACGGCTCACCTCCTCGGCTTCACGATTTCTTCAATCGTCCAGGCGATCGACCCATCGTCGGAGGCGCCGGTACCATACGAGTTTGTCCACGAAGCGGGGATAGGCCGCATTGCGGCCGCTCGGGTTGGGTACCACGAAGACGGTAGCACCGCAAACTCGCTCCGGCTTTGCCCCGGGCCCGCTGGTCGAGCCGGGGCCGAAGAACTGTCGGTAGGCGGTGCTGCCCACGAACGCCACCACCGCCGGCCGAATCGTCGCGATGGTTCGGGCCAGTCGCTTACGACCGCGCGCGTAGTCCGCCGCGGTGAGCTCCGCGGCTTCGCGCGTGGCTCGTTCCGCGATGTTGGTGAGCGCGAGCCCATACTCAGGCAGGCGAACGTCGTCCACGAACGTCATCGGCCGGGGTACAAAGCCGGCGGCCTGAAGCAGCCGGTAGAACGGGTTGCCTGGTCCCGCGAAGTGATGGCCGACGCGGGCCGACGTCAGGCTCGGGTTGATCCCGACGAACAGGATACGGGGCTTCGGGCAGAGCCGCGCAGGGAGCCGCATCGCGACCATCAACTGGAGTGGGTATCGCAGGGCACCGGGCAATTGTGACCCGGAAACGGTAGGCGTAGGCTAGCATCTGGAGCAACAGGAGCTGCGTGATGGGCGACGTGGGCCTCATGGGCATGCACGTGCCGGGCATGTCGTGGCGCGAGATGCGCGACGCTGCCGTCCTGGCCGAGGAGCTCGGTTACAGCTGTCTCTCGATGGGGGAGTCGTGGGGCGAGGACGCGCTGACCTCGCTGGCCCAGCTCGCGGCGGTCACCTCGCGCGTCCGCATCGGCACGAGCATCGTGCCCGTCTTCGCGCGCTCGCCGGCCAATCTGGCCATGACGGCGCTGAACATGGACCGGATGACCCAGGGGCGGTTCTTCCTCGGCCTCGGCACCAGCGGCCGGCTCGTGATCGAAGACCTGCACGGCGAGAAGTTCGCGAAGCCCCTGACGCGGATGCGCGAGTATATCGACATCGTCCGCAAGGCCGCGCGCGGCGAGCGACTCGATCACGACGGTGAGTTCTTCCACACCAGGCGATTCCAGCTCCGGATTCCGCCGTATCGACCGAACCTCCCGATCTACATCGCCGCGCTGAGCCTGCCGAGCCTTCGCCTCACCGGCGAGCTGGCCGACGGCTGGCTGCCGATCTTCCTGGCGCCCTCGCGCATGACGGCGGCGGTGGCCGAGCTGAAGGCGGGTGCTGCGGCCGCGGGCCGGACGCTGAGCGATATCGCGATCTCGCCGCAAGTCTCGATCTACGTCACCGACGACGTGAAGGCGGCGCGCGACCGCGAGCGCCCGCACATCGCCTTCTACATCGGCGGCATGGGCGTGTTCTACCACCAGTACATGCACCGCATCGGCTTCGGCGTCGAGGCCGACCGCGTGCGCGGGGCGTTCCAGTCGAAGGAGCGCGATCGGGCCGCGACGCTGGTGACCGACGAGATGGTCGACGCGGTCACGATCCTCGGTACGCCGAAGCAGTGCCGCGATCAGATGCAGCGTTTCTTCGACGCCGGGGCGCAGGAGGTGCGGCTGGTCTTCAACGAGCCGAACAAGGAGGCCTATCTCAGGGCGCTCCGCGCGGTCGCGCCTCGCTAACCTCCCGCGGTGCCGTCGGCTTTGAGCTCGGCGCCGCTCAGTCGCCAGCGGGCGTCACCGTCTTCACCGCAACGCCTCCCGCGAAGTAGACGCGCGCCACGCGCGGGCCGACGGTGGTCGCCACGTGGTGGGGCCCGAGACCGTGGCGTTTGGCGACCTCGGCGATGGTGATCTCGGCGTCGCCCTGACGGCCGATGATCACGACCTCGTCGCCGACGCGGGCGTCGGGCACCTGGGTGAGGTCGAGTCGCGTGTGCTCGAGGTTGGGGCCAGTCACGATCGGCGCGGCGCGCCCACGCACCAGCACGTGGCCGGCGTGCAACCAGATGAGCCCGTCCGCCGAGCCCATCGGAATGACGCCCAGACGCATCGGCGCGGTCACGGGGAACGGCGCCAGCTCCGCGAAGCGCTCGCGCGGCGTCAGCTCCTTCAGCGCGATCACGCGGGTCGTGAGCGCGCGGAGCGTCGGCCGCAGCGGCACGGCCGATGTCTCGTCGGCCATGGTGATCCCGTACAGCATGCGTCCCGGATCGACCGCGTTCAGGTACGTCTGAGGGAACTTCAACACGAACGGCGAGGATGCCAGCAACCGGGTCGGCACCGTCACGCCGCGCGCCTCCAGCTCGTCGACGACCACGGTGAACCGGCGCGTCTGCCACTCGGCGTACGCGGGATCGCCGGCCGTCGGCGCGTGCGGGTGGGCGCAGATCCCGGCCAGTTGCAGATAAGGCAGCTCCAGCATGGCCGTGATGATCTTCACCGCCTGCTCGGCCGGCACGCCGAGCCGCTCGAGCCCGACGTCGATCTTCACGAACACGTCGCACGGGCCCGTGGCCGCCTTCGAATAGGCGCGCGCGCCGTCGAGGTCGACGAGCGCCGGGGTGAGGCCGTGGGCGATCGCCTCCGGCGCGGCTTCGGGCAGCGAGTTCGGATAGACGAGCACGGGCGCGGTGATCCCTCGCCGGCGCAGGCGGATGCCCTCGCCGAGGTCGGCGACGCCGAGGGCGTCGGCGCCATTGGCGACGAAGACGGCGCCCAGCTCGGCGGCGCCGTGGCCGTAGCCGTCCGCCTTGACCACCGCGAAGATCTTCCGCCGGGGCCCGACCATCTGGCGCACGGCGCGGACGTTCCCGGCAGCGGCGTCGAGGTCGATCTCGAGGGTGGTCGGCCGTGGCAGGCGCATTTGAAGAATATGCCGCGGAGGGCTATATTTCACAAGCGATGAAGGTGTCGTTCTTCGAGACCGTCCGTTACCAGGCCCCGCAGGCGCTGCCGTCCGAGTGGCCGGTGCCGTCAGGCATCTACGACCGCGAGGCGGGCTCCCGCGCCTATCAGGACATGATCGAGCGGCTCGAGTACGTCGAGGAGCTCGGCTTCGACTGGGTGAGCGTCTCCGAGCACCACTACTCGCCGCGGATCCTCACGCCGTCGCCGGTCGTCTCGGCCGCCTTCATCGCCGCGCGTCTCAAGCGGATCAAGATCGCCCTGCTCGGGCCGATCGTCCCGCAGAGCAACCCCGTCCGGGTGGCGGAGGAGCTGGCGATGCTCGACACCATGGCGCAGGGCCGGCTGGTCGTCGGGCTCCTGCGGGGGACGTCGAACGAATCGCTGACCTACGATCTCAACCCGGCGGAGGCCAGGGAGCGGACCGACGAAGGGATGGAAGTGATCCTCAAGGCGTGGACGGAGCCCCAGCCGTTCGGCTGGCAGGGGAGGCACTTCCAGTACCGCACGATCTCGATCTGGCCGCGTCCGCTGCAGCAGCCGCATCCGCCCACGTTCGCGCTGGGGACGAGCCGCGAGTCGTGCGAGTTCGCCGCGCGCCACCACCTGGGTTGCGGCGTGTCCTACGGGTCGTTCGAGTCGGTCGGCCGCGCCACGCGGTACTACCGCGAGCAGTGCGCGCTTCACGGCTGGCAGCCCTCGCCCGATCAGATCGTCTATCGGGCGAACATGCTGCTGGCCGACACCGATGACGAGGCTCAGGACCAGCTGCGCAAGCTGCCGGGCCAGGCGCCGTTTTCCATGCGGCCGGCCGTACGCGACGCGATGATGAAGGTGGACGCACGCAACATCGCGGGCGAGGCGCGGTCGCCGATCGTCAGCGGCGCGCTCCCCACGACGTTCGTCGGCGGTCCGGACACGGTGGTCGAGCAGGTCCGCCGCTGCAAGGAAGTGGTCGGCGCGGGCGTGCTCGACCTGTCACTGCACCCGCCCGGCTCCCGCGACGTGGAGGCGCTCCTGCGCTCGATCGAGCTGTTCGGGAAGAAGGTCCTGCCCCGCATCCGCGATATCTGACGGGGACGAGCCTGACCAGTCCGTTCACCGAAGGCTTCGTCGAGGCGGACGGCTTTCGCATCCGTTATATGGAGGCCGGGGCGGGCGTTCCGCTCGTGCACCTCCACGGCGCGGGTGGCCTGCGCATCACGCCCGCCCACGAGCTCCTGACCCGCAGCTACCGCGTGATCGCGTTCGAGATGCCGGGGTTCGGGAACTCGCCGGAGAACACGCGGACCCAGACGATGCCCGAGCTCGCCTCGACCATGGGCTGGGCGATCCAGAAGCTGGGGCTCGACTCCTTCAACCTGATGGGCACCTCGTTCGGCGGCAAGACCGCGCTCTGGCTCGCGCTTCAGTCGCCGCAGAGCGTGCACGCGCTGGTGCTCGAGGCTCCCGCCGCGATCCGCCAGCCGGGCGCCGCGTCGCCGGCCGGGACGCCCGAGGAGATCGCGCGGCTTCTCTACGCTCACCCGGAGCGCCTCGGGTCGATCCCGCTGCCCGATCCGGCCGTGCGGGCGAAGACGCAACCGCTGGTGCGGCGGCTGCGCGGACCCGATCGCGACGCGGAACTCGAGGCGCGGATGCAGGAGCTCCCCACACCGACCCTCGTGCTGTTCGGCACGCTCGACCGCGTCATCGCGCCGGCGATGGGGCGCGTCTACAAGGACCTGCTGCCGAGCTGCCACCTCGTGTTCGTCTACGACGCCGGGCACGGCATCAGCATCGACCGGCCGGAGGCGTTCACCGAGGTGGTGACCGACTTCCTCGAGCGCCGCGAGGCGTTCGTCATCAGCCGCACGGAGACGGTGATCCACCCATAACGCGCGATGGCTGACGTCGACGCGGTCATCGTCGGGGCCGGGTTCGCAGGGCTCTACATGCTCCATCGCGCGCGGGGGCTCGGGCTCTCGGCGCGCGTCTTCGAAGCGGGCGACGGCGTAGGCGGCACCTGGTACTGGAATCGCTACCCGGGCGCCCGCTGCGACGTCGAGAGCATGGAGTACTCGTACTCCTTCTCGGACGAGCTGCAGCAGCAGTGGAAGTGGACCGAGCGGTACGCCTCGCAGCCCGAGATCCTGCGCTACATCGACCACGTCGCCGACCGCTTCGACCTGCGCCGCGACATCCAGCTCGAGACACGGGTGACCGCCGCGGCCTACGACGAGGCGGCGCACGAGTGGAATGTCCAGACAGACCGCGGCGACCGCGTGTCGGCGCGGTTCTGCGTGATGGCGACCGGGTGCCTGTCCTCCGCGCAGGTGCCGCGATTCGACGGGCTCGAGAGCTTCGAGGGCGCCCGGTACCACACCGGCCACTGGCCGCGCGAGGGCGTCGACTTCACCGGGCAGCGGGTCGGCATCATCGGCACCGGCTCCTCGGCGATCCAGTCGATCCCGATCATCGCCCGCCAGGCGGCGCACCTGCTCGTGTTCCAGCGCACGCCGAACTTCAGCATCCCCGCGCGCAACGGGCCGCTCGACGCCGAGCACGAGCGCTGGATGAAGGCGAACTACCCCGAGTACCGGCGCCGCGCGCGCGAGTCGCGCACCGGTCTGTTGGTCGAGCGCAACGAATGCTCGGCGCTCGCCGTGCCGCCGGAGGAGCGGGAGCGCGAGTACGAGGCGCGCTGGCGACGCGGTGGGCTCGGGTTCGCGGCGACGTACGTCGACCTCCTCACCAACCAGGCGGCGAACGACACGGCCGCCGAGTTCTTTCGCGCCAAGATCCGGGCGATGGTCCGGGACGCGGCCGTCGCCGAGACGCTGACACCGCGCCACTACCCGGTGGCCACCAAGCGCCTCTGCGTCGACACCGACTACTACGACACGTTCAATCGCGACAACGTCACCCTGATGAATCTAAGAAAGGCGCCGATCGTGGCGATCACCCCGCGGGGTCTGCGCACGCGCGACGCGGAGTACGCGCTGGACAGCCTCGTGTTCGCCACCGGGTTCGACGCGATGACGGGTGCGCTGCTGGCGATCGACATCCGTGGCCGGGGCGGCCGGACGCTGCGCGAGAAGTGGTCCGCCGGGCCGAAGACGTACCTGGGGCTCGCCATCGCCGGGTTCCCGAACCTCTTCACGATCACCGGACCCGGCAGCCCCTCGGTGCTCAGCAACATGATCGTGTCGATCGAGCAGCACGTGGACTGGATCGCCGAGTGCGTCACCTACCTGCGCGCGCACGGCCGCGCGGTGATCGAGGCCACCGTCGAGGCCGAGGAAGCCTGGGTGGCGCACGTCAACCAGGTGGGCGACGCCACGCTCTATCCTCGGGCCAACTCCTGGTACATGGGCGCGAACATCCCCGGCAAGCCGCGCATCTTCATGCCCTACGTTGGCGGGGTCGGCGCCTACCGGGAGACGTGCGACGAAGTCGCCGCCAGCGGCTACGCGGGATTCACCGTGAGCAACACCACGCACATCTGATCTAGCGCCCGACGCTGCTCCGGGCGGGGCTCGATTTGATACCATACGAAGATGCCCTCCCGTCCGGAGTCCTCGGTAGTGCGAGTCGCGCTCGCGTACACCCTCATGATTGCCGCGACCGTAGTGATCTTCCTGCTCATCCGAGCCTTGGGCGGAACGCTGCAGGCTCCGCCGCCGACGGGCCTGACCCCGTTTGGCTCCGCCGCCGGCGGGCAAAAGGTCGACATTGTCCTGCACGTGCTCGTCGCCCTCGCCGTGGTCATCATCACGGCTCGAGTGCTCGGGGCCGTGTTCAAGCACCTAGGCCAGCCGATCCTTCACCTGCTGACGAGAGAGCGCCTGCTGGGCATGGGGCAGGGCGCCGAGGGCGAGCAGACGGCCTCCTGACCTCCATGACCGCCCCTCAGCTCTCGGTCGCCTTCTTCCTCCAGATGTTCTTCATTCTGGTCGTCTGCCGATCGGTCGCGGCATTGGTCCGGCGGTTCGGTCAGCCCCAGGTCGTGGGCGAGATGATCGCCGGCGTGTTGATGGGGCCCTCATTGATCGGCCTCCTCCTCCCGGCGTTCCAGCAACAGATCTTTCCGAACGAGTCATTGAAGATGCTGTTCGTGGGCGGGCAGCTCGGCGTGGGCCTCTACATGTTTCTGGTGGGCGTCGAGTTCAAGGCCGAGGTGTTCCGCGCCCGCGTCCATAGCGCGGTGGCCGTCTCGGTGGCGGGGATGCTGGTGCCGTTCGCGTTGGGCGCGGGCCTGGCGTTGTGGATGGTAACGATCCCGGGCATGTTCGCCGAGCGGACGACGACGTCTGCCGCCGTGCTGTTCATGGGGGCGGCCATGTCGATCACCGCCTTTCCGGTGCTCGCGCGCATCATCCATGATCACGGCCTGACGGGCACCGCCCTCGGCACGCTGGCGCTGTCGGCCGGCTGCATCGGCGACGCGGCCGCCTGGGGCGTCCTGGCTGTCGTGATCGCAAGCGTGGGCGGCGGCGTGGTCGTGGCCGTCAAGGCCATCGCGGGCGGCGTAGCGTTCTCGGTTTTTATGCTGACCCTCGGCCGGCGGCTGCTCATCAGGCTGGGAAGCGCGACGGAGCTGGCGGGTCGGCTCACGCCGGCGTTGCTCACCCTCGTCATGACTCTGTTCACGCTGGCGGCGTGGATCACCGACGCCATCGGCCTGCACGCGGTATTCGGCGCCTTTCTGCTCGGCGTCGCCATGCCGCGGGGGGTACTCACGCGTGAGCTCAAACGGCAGCTCGAGCCCTTCGCGGTCGTGTTCCTGCTGCCGATGTTCTTCACGTTCTCCGGCCTCAACACCCGGCTCGACATGGTCGACGACCTCCCCTTGCTGCTCGTTGCGATCGCGGTGCTCGTGGCGGCCTGCCTCGGCAAGGGCGTGGCCTGCTGGGCGGCAGCGCGGCTCAACGGCGAGAGCAATCGGATCGCGCTGGCCGTCGGCGCGCTGATGAACGCCCGCGGCCTGATGGAGCTGATCGTCCTCGCCATCGGCCTGCAGCATGAAATTATCGGGCCGGCGCTGTTCTCCGTGATGGTGTTGATGACGATCGTGACCACGTTGTTGGCCTCTCCCCTCTTCGAATGGGTGTACGGGCGGCACGCGCGGGCCGCCGGCGAGCTCGGAGTCGTGGCGATGAGCGCCGACGAGCCGGCCACGAGTCCGGAGCGCGGGAGGCGGGGCGCTGCCCCGAACGAACGCGGGGCCCGAGCCTGAGTCTCGCCTTACGAGAACCTGAAGCTCACGTGAGGCGATAGACGCGGTCGGCCGTGTCGTGGAAGAGCTTGGCCTTCTCCGCCGCCGAGCAGCCCGACGTCAGGCGCTTGAACGTGTTCCACAGCACCGTGTAGCTGCAGCTCGCCTTGTCGACCGGGAAATTCGACTCGAACATGCAGCGGTCGGCGCCGAACTTCTCGATCGTGAAGTCGTAGTAGTGCCGCGTCGCGTCGGCGAGCTCCTGGCTGCCGGGCGGATGCGACCGCTCGTGCCAGCCGAAGCCGTTGATCTCCATGTTGATCCCACCGAGCTTGGCCACGACATTCGGGCAGGTGGCGAGCTCGCTGATATGGCCGCGCCACTCGGCGTGCACGTCCTTGGCGCGACCGGCGTAGGGGCCGATGCCCAGCGGCCCTCCGAAGTGGTTCAGGATGATCGTGGTGTTCGGGAACTTGCGCGCCAGCGAGGTGACATCCGGAATCTGGCGGTGGTACAACCACGCCTCGAACGTCAGCTTGCGCGGCGCGAGCTGGGCGAAGCCTGCGCGGAAGTCGTCGCGCAGGAGCAGCCCCTGTCCCGGCTTCGTGCGATGGCTCGGCACGGATTCGTCGACGTCCCACGCCGCGCCCAGGCGAATTCCACGAAACCGGCCCCCGCCCGCCGCGATCTGGGCGTCGAGCACGGCGCCGACGGCGTCGCCCAGGCGCAGGTTCGCCGTGCCGACGATCCCGGCGGCGACACGTGTTTTCCCATAGAGGCCGGACGCACTCATCGCCGCGATGCCGTTCACGAACTCGGTCTCGCCGATCGGGCGTAGATGCTCGGGACCGTCGCTCTTGAACATCGCCCCGCACTCGATGAACACGGTGGAGACGATGTTGTGGCCGGCGCCGACGTCGGCCTGGATCTCGTCGAGCAGGTAGCGAGGCGCGACCCGGGCGGGCTGCAGGTCCCACAGATGATGGTGGGGGTCGCAGATGGGCAGCGCGGGGTCCAGCGGCGCTTCGACGGTCTTGGCGAGCCAGTCGTGGTTCTTCGACGGTGTCGGCATGGCGTCATGTCACCTCGCGGTTCAGGATATCGACGGCGGCCCCAAGTATAATCGCGCGCGCGCGCTGGAGTTCCAGCCGGCGACGGTCTGAGGGCGCACGCGGGATTCACTCGGCGGCGCGGTTCGGTGAGCGAATCCAGCGGACGAGCAGCTCCGCCAGCTCGCGCTCGCGGTTCTGGAAGCCGTGGCGGGCGCCCGGGACGACGGCGCCCGTGAACGATCGCGCACGCGTCGCGTTGCGCCGGAACGCGTCGATCACCTCCCGAGCCGGGCGGTCGAGGAACTCGTCGCGATCTCCGACGATGGCCGCGATGGGTAGCCTCACGGATCGAAGCGCCGCCCACCGGGCATTCGGCCGGTAGTACGGGAACACGTCCTCGATCTCGCGCGGCCGATACAGGCTGATGTAACGCTGGGCGCTCCAGTAACCCCACTCGCGCGGCACCAGCGCCATCGGATCCTGCCGGGCGATTCGCTCGGCGGCGGCCACGCGGCGCGTGAGCTCGCGCGCGCCGACCCGCTTGGCCTCGCCCGCCACGTCGGAGATCGGGCCGAGCAGGATGATCCCGCTGACGCGCCGGTCCCGGGCGCGCGCCGCGTAGTGGAGCACCTTGTTGGCGCCGGTGGAATGCCCGGCGAGAATCACGCGGCGGTATCCGCGCGCTCGCGCGAACGTCACCATCGCCCGGATGTCCTCGACGCTCTGGCCGAAGCGCTCGAAGGCCGCGCCGGCCAGCCGCTTGCCTCGGCGGGCGACGACGCCGTGGCCGCGGTTGTTGAACTTGAAGTACCCCACGCCGGCGGCGTTGAGCCGCGCCGACACCTCGTGGATCAGCGGCTGGCCGGAGGAGAACACCGACCCGAGCCCGTGCACCCAGACGAGCGCCGCGCGCCGCCGGCGGCGCGGCTCGGCGACCACGCCGTCGAGCCCGACACCGTCGCGGGTCTCCAGGTGCACGAGCGACACCGGGACACCGGCACGCCTGGTCATGGCAGGACAATATCAGGAACGCACTTCGGCGCGCCGGCGAGGGCGAGAGTATAATCGGCCAAAGTTCCTGGCGAGGGTGTAGCGCAGCGTTCACCGAGGAGGGCGAGACATGCTGACGCGTGAAGAGAACGAGCTCATCACCCGCATAGGCGCCGGCACGCCGATGGGCGAGACGATGCGCCGGTACTGGATCCCCGCGCTGCTCGCGCGTGAGCTGGCCGAGCCCGACTGTCCCCCGGTGCGCGTCAAGCTGCTGGGCGAGGACCTGGTGGCATTCCGCGACACGGAAGGCCGCGTCGGCCTCCTCGACGAGTTCTGCCCGCATCGCCGCGCCTCGCTGTTCTTCGGCCGCAACGAAGAGTGCGGCCTCCGCTGCGTCTACCACGGCTGGAAGTTCGACGTCAGCGGCCGCTGCGTGGACATGATGAACGAGCCCGAGGAGCTCAGCTTCAAGCACAAGATCCGCCAGCAGTCCTATCCCACCGTCGAGCTGGGCGGCCTCATCTGGGCCTACATGGGACCACCGGATCTCCTGCCGCCGCTGCCCAAGTTCGCCTGGACGCAGTCGCCGGCGACGCACCGCCACGTGTCGAAGGTGATCGAGGAGTGCAACTGGCTGCAGGCGCTCGAGGGCGGCATCGACACCTCGCACGCGCCGATCCTGCACCGGCTCATCACGACCAACTCCAAGCGCGGCGGCATCAGCCCGGCGAGCGCGTTCGTTCGCGGCAAAGCGCCGACGCTGGTCGTCGACCTGACGGACTGGGGCTTCCAGTACGCCGGCATCCGGCCGCTCGACGAGGCCGACATGCACATCCGCACCTACCACTTCGTGATGCCGTTCCACCAGATCCGCCCCTACCAGACGCACCAGGGCGGTCAAGCGGTGGCCGGGCACATCTGGGTGCCGATCGATGACGGGACCACGATGGTCTACAACTGGCACCACAGCACGACGGACCAGCCGCTCGACGACGAGGACCGCATGGAGCGCCGCTCGGGGAACGGTCCGGCCCACGTCGACCAGACCACCTTCCGCTCGAGGGCCAATCGGGAGAACAACTACCTCCTGGATCGCCGCGTGCAGAAGACCGAGACGTTCACCGGGATCGACGGGATCAACACCCAGGACCGCGGCATCCAGGAGAGCATGGGATCCGTGGTCGACCGGAGCAAGGAGCATCTCGGGCCGGCCGACAAGGCGATCATCCAGGCGCGCCGCCTGCTCCTCGGGGCGGTGAAGACGGTCCAGCAGGGTGGCACGCCGCGCGGCGTCGAGCCGAGCTACTACACGCTGCGCGCGTCCGAAGGCGTGCTGTCGCGCGACGCCGACTGGCGGGAGGCGCTCACGCCGGAGATGGCGACCGCGAAGATCTTACAGACCGTTTGAACATGGGGGGCCTCGACGGGCCCCCCAAGCCCTCCGCGCTCGCAAGCGCCCCGGCGTAGCCGTGGCGCTGCTCGATCCCGCTCTCGGTGCGATCGTGCGTCGCGTCTATCGTGGGGGCCCCGAAGAGCCCTCCAGGGATTTCCGTTGGGTGATTCGAGGGATTTCCCGTCTATGTCTGGCTGGCTTGTCGCGGTTATACCGTTCTGCATGGATCGTAGGAGTGTCGACGTGCCCGCCTTCCGCCTCTCCGGTCGCGGAGTCTTCTGACCCGTCGCAGCCCAGACGGCGCGGCGTCGGTCGCCCGACGGTCGCGTCCGATATTGTCCCAGGAATAGCCGTTTCTCGAGTCGACCCGGAACCTAGCGGAGGCGCTGTGGCAGATTTGCTCTTCATCGTGTCGCGTAGCGAGCCGAAGCGGTACATGTACCTCAAGCATGAATTCGCCGACGAGAGTAAAGAGGTGATCCTCGACCGTCGGGGGAGTGACCGACGACAGAGGCAGAGGCCGCCGCCGGTCGAGAGACGCCACCTGGAGCGGCGCCATCGCGACATCACGCCGGAACTCCGGGCGTCGGGCTGGGCCGTGCTGAGGCGCCTGGCGAAGTGAAGGACACGCCCCGGCGGAGCCGGCGCGCGCCTCGTTCAGACACCGCGTCGACTAGGCCTTGGCCTTGATCGCGGCCAGGACGCGGTCGGGCAGGAACGGCACGCTCCGCACTCGCGCGCCCGTCGCGGCGAAGATGGCGTTGCTGAGCGCCGGCGCGACGGTCGTCGTGCCGGGCTCGCCGAGGCCCGTCGGATACTCCTTGTTCTTCACGAAGAGCACCTCGACGACCTCCGGCACCTCGTTCATCCGGAGCAGGTGATAGTCGTGGAAATTCGACTGCACGGGCTGGCCGTTCTGGATCGTGATGCGCTCCTTCAGCGCGTTGCTGATCCCGAACAGCAGCGAGCCCTCGACCTGAGAGCGCGCGCCGTCGGGGTTGACGATGATGCCGCAATCCACGGCGCACACCACCTTCTCGACGGTCACCGCTCCGGACTGCGGATCGACGCGAGCCTGGATCGCTGACGCCGTCCACGTTGGGTCCTTCTTCTCCTGCGCCGTGACGCAGGCGATGCCGAGCCCGGTGTTCGCCGCGAGCGGCTTGCCCCACCCGGCGCGCTCGGCGACCATCTTCAGCACGTTGGCGAGCCGCGGCGCGTCCTTCAGCATCCCCAGCCGGAACTGGACCGCGTCGACCTTCGCGAGCTGGGCGAGCTCGTCGATGAACGTCTCGACCGCGAAGAACGTGTAGTTCGGCGCCACCGCGCGGACGTAGCCGACCGAGATGCCCGTCTCCTTGCGGATCGCCCGGACGAACTGATTCGGGATGTCGTACACGTGGTCGCTCCCGTTGAGCGCGAACTGGTCGCGGCCCTCCTTGTCGAGCCCGCCGTAGCGCTCGCCCGGGTACGCGGCCACCAGCGTGTTGTCCCACGAGGTGAGCTTGCCCTGCGCGTCGAGTCCGCCGCGCAGTCGCTGGAGCGTGAACGAGCGGAAATAGTCGCGCTTAAAGTCCTCCTCGCGCGAGCGGATGAGCTTCACCGGCCGGCCGGCCTGCCGCGCGATGACGACGGCCTCCACGATCGCGTCCGGCTCGAGCCGGCGCCCGAAGCCGCCGCCGAGGTAGTGCTGGTGGACGCGCACCTTGTCCTCGGGGATGCCGAGCTGCTTGGAGATCGCGCCCATCGCCATGGTCTGGAACTGACTGCCGGTGTAGATGTCGGCCACGCCGCCCTCGAACTTGGCGACGCAGTTCATCGGCTCGAGCGGCGCGTGGGCGACGTAGTCGGTGACGTAGGTGGCCTCGTGGGTCTTCGCCGCCTGGCCGAGCGCGCCCTTGACGTCGCCCTTCTCGACCCACGCGGGCGACGTCGTGTCGTCTTTGGCCTTCTGCTCGTAGTCGCGGGTGATGGACTCGGTGCTCACCGCGGCGTAGGGGCCGTTGTCCCAGGTCACCTTCAATGCGTCGCGCGCCTGTATCGCGGCCTCGAGCGTCGTGCCGAGCGCCGCCACGAGGTCGCCGGCGACCACCGTCTTCACATAGCCCTTCACGCCTTTGGCGCCCTTGTCGTCCACGGCTTTGACCTTGGCGCCCTCGCGCGTCGGCGGGTAGGCCACCTTGGCGTAGAGCATCCCGGGCAGGAACGTATCGATCCCGAACTTGGCTTTGCCCGTCACCTTCTCCGGGATGTCGAGCCGCGCCGCCCACTGGCCGACGACGCGATACTCTTCGGGGCGCTTGAGCGCGAGCTTCTTGAGGTCGTCCTCCGACCAGGTCCGCGCCGCGATCGGCACCTTGTCGACGATCTGCCCGTAGGTCAGGAAGCGGCCCGTCGGCGCGTGCCGTACCGTGCTCCGCTCGGCGACGCACTCGCTGGCCGGCACCTTCCACTGCTGGGCGGCCGCGGCGATGAGCATCGTGCGCGCGGCGACCGATGCGCGCGAGAGCTTGTCGAACGTCCAGTTCACGCTCCAGCTGCCGCCCGTGATCATGAGACCGTGCTTTGGATCGCTGGTGGGGTAGTCGATGCGGATGTCCTTCCAGTCGACCTCGAGCTCTTCGGCCACGATCTGCGCGAGCGCGGTGCCCACGCCCTGGCCCATCTCGGCCTTGAAGATGTGCACGGTGACGAGCCCGTCGGGCGTCAGCGTCATCTGCGTGTTCGGCTCCCAGGCGGAGAGCGCGGCGGCCTTGCGCACGCCGACACCGGGAAGCGTGAACGACAACGTCAGGCCGACACCCGCCACCGTCGTGGTCTTGATGAAGTCGCGCCGATCGATTCGCCGTGCCATGTCACACCCCCTGGGCGGCGCGCTTGATGGCGCGCCGGATGCGCAGGTAGGTCGCGCAGCGGCAGAGGTTGCCCGCCATGGCGGTGTTGATGTCCGCGTCGGTCGGCTTCGGGTTTTTGGCGAGGAGCGCGGCGGCCTGCATGATCTGGCCCGACTGGCAGTAGCCACACTGGGGGACCTGCTCGGCGATCCACGCGAGCTGCAGTGGGTGCTGGCCCTGGGGGTGCAGGCCCTCGATCGTCGTGATCTTCTTGCCGGCCGCCTGTGCGACCGTCACCTGGCACGAGCGCACGGCCTCACCGTTCAGGTGCACGGTGCAGGCGCCGCACTGCGCCATGCCGCAGCCGAACTTCGTCCCCGTCATCCGCAAGCGCTCGCGGAGTACCCAGAGCAGCTTGCTGTCGTCGGGGGCATCCACGGTGTGAGACTTCCCGTTGATGAGCAGGGTCGCCATTGGCCCCTCCATGTCGATCGCCGCGCCCCGGCCGGCGGGGCCCCAGCCCCGCGACGGCCTGCAGCGCGCACGGCGGTTGGACGAGGGGATGCTAGGTCCGCGGCATGATCAAGTCAACGGAGGTCGTCGCGGGTGACGCTCGTCATCTCGCCAGCGGGTCGGGCCGCAGCTGGAAGTGCACGACCAGCGGGCTCGACAGCGTTTTGCCCGGCGCGCCGGCACTGGGCGCGTCGATGCCCTCGATGTGCATGGGCGTGCGGTTGCCGGATGTCACCCACAATCCCCGACGCTTCCATCCGCCGCTGGGATCGTCGATGCGACCGTCGATGCCCTTGGCGAAGAAGCCCATGGGGTAGGGAACGCGCAGCTGGACGACCTTGCCGTAGGTCAGCGCGTGGAGTGAGTCCGAGAAATTGCCGGTGCCGATCGGCGTGTTCGCGCCCAGACCCAGGATGTCGTGCTGGTCTACCCAGGTGTAGTACGGAGCCTCCGCGGCGCCGTCTCGACCCGCGAATGACGGCCCAGGGAGCGGATAGAAGGTCCAGCCCTCGGGGCACAGGTTGCCCTCGGCCGCGCCGGGCCCATTGAGGCGTCCCGTGCACTTGCGACGGTCGAAGCTGGCGATGTGGCCGCTCGCCAGCGTCACCCATGCGACGCCGAGGCGGTCGATGTCGAACCCACGCATGCCATATCCGGGCGGCGGAACCTTGTAGACTTCCACTAGGGCCGTGTCGGTTGGATACGGCCCGAGCTGGAGTCGAAGGACGTAGCCGGGGTGGCCGATGTTGGAGCCCCAGATGGTGCCGTCGACCGGACTGTACGCGATACCGTAGAACCCGAGCCCGATCCGTTTGTCCTTCGCGGGATCGTCTGGTTGACCGGGCTCGACGTACGGATCGCGTTTGCCGTTGCCGTTGGTGTCGACCACCAGTGGCGTCCAGCCCTGCGATTTCCCGGCGTCACCCGTGGCCCAGAACATCTTCGTGTTGACCCAGCCGACGATCGCGAGCTCGTTCTGGAGGTTGTTGCTGAGCCACAGCGTGTGGTCGGCGTCCTCGGCGAAGTTCAGGTGGTGCGTGCCGAAGCACGTGTCGATGAACGTGAACTGTCGGGTCTTCGGATCGTAGACCGTGACCTGCCGCGAGTTCTGCACGAACCCGTCGGGCGTTCGCGTGAGCGGGTACGCCTTCGCCGACGGATGGCCCGACGCCGCCGCGCAATAGGCCGGCGGATTCTTGGGCGAGCGGACTTGCGCGGTGAAATAGACGCGCCCGTCCTGATCCATCATCGGATTGTGCGCGTTCACTTGCGAGTCCCACACTTGCTCCGTCCCGAAGTACGGTGACGGCGCGACCACGGGGTTGGCGAGCGCCGAGCTCGGAGCGTCACGATCGCGCACCGGAACGCGCATCGTCGTTTTCGTCACCTTCACCGGGTCCAGAATCGGCAGGTTGTCGGTGCTCAGCTCCGCGGCGCCGTAGATCAGGCCGAACGCGTTGACCGTGGGCTTCCGCCGGTCGGTCACGATCAGATCGTGGATGTAGTACTTCGGCGAGAGCCAGTCGTACACGGTCACGACGAGGTTGCGCTCCACGCCGTGCGGTCGCGCCGGCGCCGACGCCGGCAGCTCGCCGGCGCGGATGCGATCCGTCCACTCCGCCAGGCGGCGCAGGTGTCCGCCGTCGTTGGTGTTGAGGGTCCCGATGGTCCTGACCATCGTGCCGCCGCCCGGTCCCGACTGGAGCCGCCGCGCCCACGCGTCGACGGACGAGCTCTTCGCCACGTCGAGCGCCGCCGGGATCTCGCGCGTGGCCTTGTCGCCGAGCTGATGACAGTTGCCGCACCCGTTCAGCTGCACCGCGTTGAGCCACTGGTCCTGGCTCTTGAACGCGACCGGCATGCCGTTGCCTTCGGGGCCCGTGCCCGGGAACATGCGCTTGTCGGGAATCCTGAGCATGGAGAACCAGTAGATCGCCGGGTAGTATTCCGCCGCCGTCGCGGCGCTCGGCGCCACCACCGCGTTCAGGTTCAGGAGCCGGCCGCGCGCGCTCCTGACCTTCGCCGAATCGACCAGGCCGTACCCGCGCACCCACACGTCGTACGTCGCCGGCGGGAGGTCGGGGATCACGTAGCGCCCGTGATCGTCCGTGACTGCGATCTTCGCGAACCTGGTGCCGAGCTCGGTCGTTTCTGCGATGACCCAGACACCGGCCTCGGGCCCGTTCTTGCTGGTCACCACGCCGCCGATGTCGTCGTTGTCGATCTGGACCGCCCCGCCGGGCGTCCCCTGGGCATCCGGACGCGCCACGGGCCAGAAGGCCAACAGGGCGGCGAGGCCGATCGGTGCGGTGCTCGAGCACCAGAAGCTCTTGGTCGCCATATCCGCGTCCCTCCGCTCGATGCGCGCCACGATCTGCCCGGAGGGGAGCCCCTGTCAAGGGGCGATCTTGACAGCGCCTCGCCGGCGGGCCACGATCCGACGGCTATGTCCTTTCTGCAATCGCGCACCCGCGCGGCGCGCGAAGGGTTCGGCAAGCCCGTCCTGCGCAAAGACGACGCGCGCCTGCTCGTCGGCGAGGGCTGCTACAGCGACGACATCAACCTGCCGGGCCAGGCCTACGCGTGCTTCGTGCGGTCGCCGCACGCTCACGCGCGCGTCCGGCGCATCGACACCACCACCGCCCTCGCCACGCCGCGCGTCCTCGCGGCGCTGACCGGGAAGGACGCCGTCGCCGACGGTGTCGGGCCGCTCACGCACAGTCCGATGCCGGGGAACCCGTACGAGGAGATGGTACGGCCCCCCGACGTGGTCTTCGTCGCGCCGCACCCGCCGATGCCCGACGACCGGGCGCGCTTCGCCGGGGAGATCGTGGCCATGATCATCGCGGAAACGCCCGCCGCCGCGCGCGACGGCGCCGACCGCGTCGTCGTCGAGTGGATCCCATTGCCGGCGGTGACCGCCAGCATCGCCGCCGCGGCCACCGACGCGCCGATCGTCTGGGACGAGACCGGGTCGAACGTGTGCGTGGACGCGCAGGTTGGCGACGCTGCGGCGGTGGAGGCCGCATTCTCGCGCGCCGCTCACGTGGTGCGGCTCGACACGTGGGTGCACCGGATCACGGGGGTGCCGATGGAGCCGCGGGCCGCGGTCGGAAGCTGGGACGCGGCGAGCGGACGCTACACCGTCCACGCCGGCGCGGGCGGTCTGGGACGCACGCAGACCGGTGTGGCCGGCGCGCTCGGCGTTCCGGAGAGCGCCGTCCGCGTGGTGGCGCGCGACGTGGGCGGCAACTTCGGCACCCGCAACAGCTGCTATCCGGAGTTCGCGCTGGTCGCGTGGGCGGCGCGGCGCCTCGGCCGGCCCGTGAAGTGGACGGCCGAGCGGCGGGAGGCGTTCCTGGCCGACTACCACGGCCGCGACCTCGCTGCGCGCGCCGAGCTGGCGCTCGACGCCGACGGCACCTTCCTGGCATTTCGGGGCGCCAACACCAGCAACGTCGGCGCGCACGCGGTCTCGTTCCACCCGCTCAACAAGGGCATGGCGCTGACGGCGACGGTCTACCGCATGCCGGCCGCCTCGGTGCGCGGTCGGGCGGTCATCACGAACACGTCGCCGACCACGCCCTATCGGAGCTCGGGACGCCCCGAGGTCATGTTCATCATGGAGCGGCTGATCGACCTCGCCGCGCGCCGCCACGGGTTCGATCGGCTCGAGCTCCGGCGCAAGAACCTCGTGCGCGCCGCCGCGATGCCGCACCGGAACAGCGTCGGCGTCGTCTACGACAGCGGCGACTACCAGGCCGCGCTGGATCGGGCGGTCGCGCTCGCGGAGTGGGCCGGCTTCGAGTCCCGCCGGGCTGAGGCGCGCCGGCGCGGCCGCTATCGCGGGATCGGCGTCGCGAACTACATCGAGCTCAACACCGGGTTCCCGCGCGAGCGGGCGCACATCACGGTGCATCCCGAGGGCCGGGTCGACCTGGTGCTGGGCACGCTCTCCTCCGGCCAGGGCCACGCGACGAGCTTCGCCCAGCTCCTGGTCGAGTGGCTTGGCGTCGAGCTGTCTCAGGTGCAGCTGGTCACCGGTGACACCGACGTCACCGTGGTCGGCGGCGGCGCGCACTCGGCGCGCGCGCTGCGCCTGGCCGCGATCGTGATGGCGAAGGCGTCGGACCAGATCGTCGAGAAGGGCCGGCGGATCGCCGCGCGCCTGCTCGAGGCCGCCGAGGCCGATATCGAGTTCGCGGCGCCGAGGTTCCGGGTGAAGGGCACCGACCGCGCGGTCAACCTGTTCGAGGCGGCGCGCGCCGCCCCGCTCGACGGCCTGAGCGACGAGACGATGCCGCAGCCGTCGTTTCCCTACGGCTGCGCGGTCTGCGAGGTCGAGGTGGATCCGGACACCGGCGTGGTCGAGCTGGTGCGCTACACCACCGTCGACGACTGCGGGCGCGCCGTCAACCCGATGATCCTGCACGGCCAGACCCACGGCGGCATCGCGCAGGGCGTGGGACAGGCGCTGTGGGAATCGTGCGCGTACGACCGCGAGAGCGGCCAGCTGCTGTCGGCGACGCTGATGGACTACGCGCTGCCCCGCGCCGACATGCTGCCCGCGTTCACGACCGAGATCAGCGAGGTGCCGTCGACGTCGCATCCGCTCGGCCTGCGCGGCGGCGGCGAGGGCGGGACCACACCGGCGCTGGGCGCCGTCGTGAACGCGATCGTCGACGCGCTCGCCGAGCTGGGCGTCGAGCACATCGAGATGCCGGCTACCTCCGAGCGCGTCTGGCAGGCGATCCGCGCCGCCCGACCGCCGCGCGGGGCGTAGGTCATTCCTTCACTCCTCGAGGAGCACACAGTGCCGGGGCTCGGCGCTCACGAACACCTCGTCGCCCTCGGCCACCGGGTCCGCCGCGGCTGAGCGGACGATGAGCTGCCTCCCCTCCCAGTCGACGTGGTACTGCGTGAAGTCGCCCTGGAACACGCGCTGCCGGATCCGCGCCGGCCAGACGTTGACGGCGGCCGCCGGGCGCGCGCGGTCGATGCGGAGACGCACTGTACGCACGGCGATGAGCGCCTCGGCCCCGGCTCGACGGTCGGGCGCGGTGCCGTGCACCAGCGCTCCGCCCGGCGTCTCGATGACCACGAGCCCGTCGCGCTCGAGGTCGTGGCGGCGGCGGCCGCGAATCAGATTCGCCGATCCCACGAAGTCGGCGACGAACGTGTTGCGCGGGCGATCGTAGATCTCGCCCGGCGTGCCCACCTGCTCGATGACGCCGTCGCGCATCACCACGATCCGGTCGGAGATGGCCAGGGCCTCTTCGAGGTCGTGGGTGACGTACACCGAGGTGACGTCGAGACGGCGCTGGAGCTCCTTCAGCTCCACGCGCATCTCGGCGCGCAGCTTCGCGTCGAGGTTCGACAGCGGCTCGTCGAACAGAAGTACCGAGGGCGAGAACACGAACGCGCGGGCCAGCGCCACGCGCTGCTGCTGGCCGCCGGAGAGCTTCGACGCGCTGCGGGCGCCGAGGTCGCCGAGCTGGACCAGGTCGAGCGCCTCGCGTACGCGGGTCGTCACCTCGACCTCGGGGAGCCGACGCACGCGGAGGCCGTAGGCCACGTTCTCGAAGACCGTCATGTGCGGCCAGATCGCGTACGACTGGAAGACCATCGAGAGCTCCCGGCGCTCGGCGGGGACGTTCACGGCGGGCGAGGACGAGAACACGGGGCTGCCGCCGATGCGGATCTCGCCCGACGTCGGCCGCTCGAGCCCGGCGATCGCCCGCAGCGTCGTGGTCTTGCCGCAGCCGGAGGGTCCGAGCAGCGTGAGGTGCTCGCCGGCGGCGACGGTGAACGTCACCCCGCGAACCGCGACGACCGTCCCGTAGCGAACGACCAGGTCGCGCACCTCGATCGACGCCTGGCTCACGCTTACTCGCCTCCGGCCTGGACGGCGCGGCGGGCCACCGCGAACATGATCGCCAGGGCCGCGGCCACCGCCAGCGTTTGTAAGAGGGCGAGGGCCGCCGTGAGCTCCGAGCTGGTCGAGAACCACGACTCGACGATGGCCGGGGTGATGACCTTGGACTTCGGCCCCATCAATAAGATCGACGCGCCCAGCTCGCGGACGCTGGCGATGAAGAGCAGCAGCCACGCCGCGACCAGGCCGGGCTTGAGCAGCGGCATGGTGACCGTGCGCAGGCGGTAGCCCCACGTCGCCCCGCACATCTGGGCGGACTCCTCGAGCGAGCGGTCGATCTGGAGGATCACGCCCGAGATCGTGCGGAGCCCCAGGGGCAGGAACACCGTGAGGTAGGCGATCAGCAGCAGCCACAGCGTGCCGTAGATCGGGATCGGAAACACCAGCCACGCCCACAGCATCCCGAAGGCGAAGACGAGGCGCGGCACCGCCTGCGGGAACATCAGCACATACTCGATGAGGCCGGCGCCCGGCAGGCGCGAGCGGTAGATCAGCCACGCGAGGAATCCCATGAGAACGACGCCGAGGCTCGCGGTGGCGAAGCCCAGGAGCAGGCTGTTCCAGAGCGCCGAGCGCACCGCATCCAGCGACAGCGCGGTCGCGTAGTTGGCGAGCGTGAAGTTGTCCACGCGGGGAAACACGGTCGTCAGGCGCTGGAACGAGGCGTAGACGATCGTCAGCACCG
>QHSL01000026.1 GCA_003220435.1 Candidatus Rokuibacteriota bacterium
TCGGCGTGGCTCCCGATCCAGAACCAGACGAGTCCGTCGTCGACCTCGACTGCGAGGGCGCGGTGGCGACTCCCTATCCGCGCCGACCAGACGTCTCCCGTCTTCTTGAACCGAAGGGCCGGGTGCCGCGGATCCTGCCTGAGCCGATCGAAAGCCTGGTCGGCGAGTCTCTGGATCTCTGGCGGGAGGTTCCGATACGAGGTCCAGAACTCCGGCGAAGCGTGATGAGTCAGAGATGCGTGGTCTTGCCGGCAGCGTGATCGCGGCGCGCTTCCTGCACAAGCTGATCGAGCTTTCCAGCCTGGATGTCCGCCGCAAGTTGGCGGTCCCAGGCTGCCCAGTCGAACTCCAGAAACCAGGTGCGGAACTCAGCGAGCTCCTCGGGCGAGAGCGCCTCGATCTGCCGTTCGATGTTCTCGATTTTGCTCATGTGAGGGACCTGACAGATAGAGTCTAACATTCGCGTGGCGCCGCCGAACATGTCCGATCTTCGATACATACGACGCTAAACAGTCGCCATAGCGAAGCTCCGAACCCTACTGAAACATCACCGGGATGGACCCCCCGCTAGCATCAATCGCCACTCCCGTAACATTCGCGGCCTTCACCGACGCCAGGAACGCAACGACCTGCGCAATCTCTGAAGCATCTACGATGCGCCGAATCGCATTAGAAGCCGCCCGGCGCTCAGTCTCCGCGTCGGTGCGCTCCGTGCGCGTCGCCCCCGGATGCACCAGGTTCACGGTAATCCCATGAGCCCCCAGCTCATCCGCCAGCGTCTTCGTCAAATGCACGACGGCGGCATTGCGCAACCCGCTGATGTTCCCAGACCGGCGCCCGGATAGCCCACCAATGTTGATGATCCGCCCCCACTTCCGCTGCCGCATGTGCGGTGCCACGGCCTTGGCGCACCGGAGGTAGCCCACCACCTTGGTGTCGATGTCCTCGAGCAGCGTCTTGTCGTCTGCGTCCGCCAGCGGCCCGCGCACCATCCCGCCAGGGGTCGAGGCGTTGTTCACCAGCACGTCGACGCGGCCGAGCGCCGCCACGGTGGCCTTCACGAGCTGAGCAACTGACTCCGAGCTCATCGTGTCGGCGACGATCGGGATGATGCGGCGGCCGGTCTCTTGCGAGAGGGCCTTGGCCGCCTCGTCCAGGGCCTGGCGCTGGCGGGCGCAGATCGCCACGTCCGAACCCTCCCGAGCTAGCTCCCGGGCGATCGCCCGGCCGATGCCCCTGCTGCCTCCCGTGACGATCGCCACCTTGCCGGTAAGTCCCAGATCCATGCCGAGTCTCCCCTGGCGGCGGGAACCATGCCCACCGCCGTCAGCGCCCTAGAACTCCAGCCGATCGCCCGGGTTGATCGGGAACACCTTCGTGCTCGTCTGCCAGAGCGCCGCCATGTACTCCTGCGGGGTGCCCTCAGCCGGCCCGATTGTACTCGCTCCCCCGCCGCGACCGCCCGCGATAGGCCGGGCAGCTTGCCACGTGAATGGCCTCTTGATAGCCTATCGACGGCCTGGGCTGGATGTTGACTCCATGCCGCGGATGACCTGGACCGAACTCGTCGCGCGAGCCGAGGCGTGGCTCCGCCGCGCCCGCTCTCTGGTGCGGCAGCTCCGGCGTCGCGATCCCGCCGGCGAAGATCTGCGCCACATCGACTCGCGCTTGCGTTCGCTTTTCGAGCATGCCGAGGATCTCATCATCGCGTGTCGGCTCGATGGGACGATCTTGAACGTCAATCGAGCGATCGAGAAGACGCTCGGATGGTCACGTGACGAGCTGGTAGGGCAAAACATCTCGCTCATCGTCACACCGGCGGCAGTCGAGCTCGGGCACGAGCGCGTCCGCCGCGCGCTGGCCGGTGAGAAGCTCCCCAAAATCTTCGAGCTGGAGGCGATCCGACGGGACGGCACCCTGGTGCCCGCCGAGGGATGGGCCCACTTCATCCGGGACGCCGCCGGGCAACCCATCGAGCATCTCGGCGTGTTCCGCGACATCACGGAGCGCCGACGGGCCGAGGAGGCCATTCGGGACAGCGAGGCGCGGTATCGGAACCTCTTCGACAACGCGAATGACTCCATCCTGACCTTCACGCTGGAGGGCGTGCTCACCAGCGTCAATCGGGCGTACGAGCGCCTCACTGGCTGGACGCGCGACGAGCTGATCGGCCTGAACTGGGATGTGCTGATCGCCCCGGTCGATCGCGAGCGCATGGCGGACCGGACCCGGCGCGCGCTGGCCGGCGAGAAGCTGCCCTCGCAGTTCGAGGTCCGCACGCTCTGCAAGGATGGTCGCGTTGTGCCTCTCGAGGGCCGGACGCGGATGCAGCGCGACCGCGACGGGCGGCCGACGGGGTTTCAGGGTATGTACCGCGACATCACCGAACGCAAGCGGGCCGAGGAAACCTTGCGGGAGAGCGAGGAACGCTACCGGGTGATGTTTGCCGAGGCGCAGGAGCGCGGCCAAGTCCTCGATCGCCTCTATCGGGTAATGGCCTCGATGCAGGTGTCCCTGAATTCGCAAGACCGGCTTCGAGCGTTCGTCGAAGGCGTGCACAAGGTGCTGGGCTTCGACCGCTTTTACGTCGCGCTCGCTTTGCCGGGCCTCGCGGCGTTCGAGGTCGTCGCCGCGGCGGGGGTGGAGATGTTCGAACGCCTGCCGCTCACGCCCGCCGCCGGTCCCCTGTACCACGCCTTTGCCACGCGGCAGCCGCTGGCCGTCCTGAGCGACGAGGACCTGCGCCGCGTTCCGCCGGTCGGTCCCGAGTACAGGGACCGCGCGTACTTCCGCAGCCGGCGATTCATCGTGGCGCCGCTCATCGCCGGCGACCGTGTGATCGGCGTGGCCAGCGCCGACAACAAGACGACCCGACGCCCGATCACGCCCGCCAACGTCGACCTCTTCACGCTGGTCTCCCAGCAGCTCGCCACCGCCCTGGAGGAGGCGCGCCTGTACGCCGAGGTCGAGCGAAAGAGCGCCGAGCTGGAGTCCGCCAGTCGCCACAAATCCGAATTCCTCGCCAACATGTCGCACGAGCTTCGCACGCCTCTCAACGCCATCATCGGCTTCTCCGAGGTGCTGTCGGAACGGATGTTCGGGGATCTCAACGAGAAGCAAGAGGAGTACCTGAAGGACATCCACGACTCGGGCACGCATCTCCTCGCCCTGATCAACGACATTCTGGATTTGTCGAAGATCGAGGCAGGGCGGATGGAGCTGGAGCCGACGGCCTTCCACCTTCCCACGGCACTCGACAACGCCCTGACGCTCGTCCGCGAGCGGGCCGGGCGACGAGGAATCGCCCTGCGGATGAATGTCCATGAACCGGTTGGCCAGGTCGAGGCAGACGAGCGGAAGGTCCGGCAGGTGGTCCTGAACTTGTTGTCGAACGCGATCAAGTTCACACCGGAAGGCGGACGGATCGAAGTCGCGGCGATGCCGCGGGACGGCTTCGTGGAGGTGTCAGTAAGCGATACCGGGCTCGGTATCGCGCCGGAGGACCAAGAGGCGATATTCGAGGAGTTCCGGCAAGTCGGAACGGCGGAGAAGAAAGCAGAAGGCACGGGCCTGGGGCTGACTCTTTGTCGGAAGCTTGTTGACTTGCACGGCGGCAAGATCTGGGTGAAGAGTCAGGTGGGGGCGGGCTCGACGTTCACGTTCACGTTGCCGCTGACCACCGACCAACCCGCAAGCCGCGCGAAAACCTAGCTCATCTGCGTCCTGAACTTCGACGCGCTGAATCCCACCAGCGGCGGGCGAGGGTCGAGACGAACGTGCCGATGCCGATGCACGTCAGCACGCAGCAGGCGTAGGCCGTGATCGGGAGCACGAGGCTGCCGCGGAGTGGTCAGCTGACCCAGACGAGGCGGCGCGCGTCACGCCGAAGGTAGTCGATCGCAGAGCCTACCGTCTGCCGCGCCGGCGCCGCCTCCGACGCAATGACGGGATGCGCCTTTCTGCGCTGATGCGGCCCGCCACCACGAGCTCGTCAAAAGAGCGCGCCTCGAAGAGGCTCGTGGTCCGCAGATCATGTCGAACCGCGTTCGCGGCGCGACGCACGTCCTGGTAGACGGCGTTGAGCTCGGCCGCGGTGGGGCGATGCCTTCGTCGAACCAGGGCGTTCGTCAAGGCACGCAGAACCGCCGGTGACGTCGTTCCTCGAACACAAACCATTCGTGCGCGCGGCTCCGCCGCGGACTCACCGCCAGGCCCAGCTCGAACGGCATGTTGAATCTCGGCGTCGCCGGCGGATTGTGATCCAGGCTGACACGAGAGAGATCGTGGAATGAATAGCGGCACGAGCGTAGCAGGCGAACGATGCGCTCCAGGCGTCGCTGGCTCCCGGCTAGCTCGACAGTCGCGCGGGGCGCCAGGCCGAAGGCACTCAGGCCGGCTATGAAGGCGAGATACAGGCGTTCGTAGCGTCGATCGCCCCTCGCTCCACCGCTTGCTGACTCACCGCCGTCCTCCTTCTCCGATCTGCGACCCGCTGTAGCTCAAGGTCCGTGCCAGAATCGAAAGACACGGAGAATGCCCACAGTTTTAGATAGTTGCGGCTGAGTGCGCTGAACGGGTGGCTGTAGAGCCCCGGACGGAGTGCGCGATTCCGCGCAGCGTTGCTTGGAATCCAACAGCCGCCGGGAGGCGCCCCGCGCTGCGTGGGAGCGGGGAGGAGGCAGTGTGTAAAAAACACATGAACACGCTCAGAAGCATCTGAACGCGCTCAAACGCGCCTAAACGCTTTCAGAATTTCCGGAACGAGCGTTATACTCGCCTCTCATTTCGTCGTAATCCCAGTCAGGGAGGTGAATCCAGATGTGGAAGCGAGAGGACCCGCCAAAGTCGACGAACGTCTCCAAGAGGTCGGCGCAAACGCCGACGAGTGCTGCGCAAGGACCGGCCCAGTCCGCGGAAGAGGAACCAGCGAAGCCCGCGCCGGAACCGGTCACATTGCAGGGATCGGCCCTGGGATTCGATCACACTCCAGGAGGAGGAAAGCGGCCCATGAGCGAAGAACTGGCGAGCATCGGGAAGAGCATCATCATCAACGGCGAGCTGAGCGGCAGCGAGGATATGACGATCGAAGGTCGCGTCGACGGCAAGATCGATCTGAAGGATTACGTGCTGACGGTCGGGGTGAACGGGCGCATCAAGGCGCAGGTCACCGCAAAATCTATTGTCGTTTTCGGGCAGGTCACTGGTAACTTGAGCGCGACCGAGAAAGTCGACATCAAAGAAAAGGGCTCGGTCGAAGGAGACATCGTGGCGCCGAGAGTCGCAATCGCCGACGGCTCCCACTTCAAGGGCAGCGTCGACATGCAGCGCAAGGAAGGCTCGAACGGCGATCGGGCGCTGTCCACGCCGATCAGCGACTTCGTGCGCGTCTGAGATGGCGCTGAAGACCGCGTTCAGGATGGGCCCGAGCTCGGTCGCCACCGTCCCGGCCGAGGAGGTTTATTCGAGCAAGACGCTCAGCAAGTTCCTGTCGTTCGTCTTCTCGCGGCGGGCCGCCGAGCTGATCGATCTGGGCCCGGTGATCGGATCGAACATCGCGTTCATGGGCGAGCGGGTCGGCTGCAAGATCCACATCGAGGATCTGTACGCCGACCTCGATCGCCACGCCCGCGAGGGCGCGTTCGATCGGCTTCCGGAGTTCCTGGCGACGCGCTTCTCGCTGGGCGACGAGAGCGTGGACGCCATGCTGTGCTGGGATGTGTTCGACTACCTCGGCCCGGACGCGGGCAGCGTTCTGGCCGGGGAGCTGATCCGCATGCTGCGCCCGGGCGGCGCGCTGCTCGGGTTCTTCGGCGCCCGCGGCTCGGACCAGACGCGCTACACCAAGTACTTCATCGAGGACGAGTCGCGCCTGCGCTATCGCTTCTACATGGGCGCGTGCCGCCGGATATGGGTGCTGAATAACCGCGACATCGATGCTCTCTTTGCGGGTCTCCAGATCTCCGACTCCGTTCTCATGAAGTCGGGCGTCCGCGAGGTGCTGTTCCGGAAGCGGTCGGCCTGAGCTACCCGCCGGCTGCGGGGACCAGTCCGATCATCGGGTAGCCGCGATCACGCCAGGCCCGGTAACCGCCGGCGAGAGGGCGGACGCGTTCGATTCCGCGACGTCTCAGGATCAGCGCCACACGGGCGCTCGAGGCTTCGTTGGGTCAGGTGCAGTAGAGGACGATCTCCCGCTCGCGCGGGATCTCGTGGTGGCGCGCGTCGACCTCCTCGATGGTCATGTGAAGCGCGCCGGGGATGATCGCCGGCTCGGCCTCGAAGTCGATCCGATCTCGCACGTCCACCACCAGCATGTCCTCGCCACCGTCGAGCTTCTCCTTGAGCTCTTCGGGCGTGATCCGGGCGATCCGGATCTTGCGGAGGAACCGCTGGCGCGAGACGTACTTCCAGCCGATCCAGCCGCCGATCGCCGCGCCCAGCACCGCGATGGTCCAGCCGCCCATCCGTGCCGCGTAGCCGGCGACCAGCTCGAGCTGGTAGCTGAACAGCCAGCCGAGGGCGATGAACGCGCCGGCCCAGATTAGGCCGCCGAGGCCGCTGAAGAGCAAGAACCGGCCGAGCGGCATCCGGACGATGCCGGCGAGCGGCGGGGCGATCGTGCTGAAGCCCGGGATGAACTTGGCGACCAGCAGCGAGCGCGCGCCATGGCGAGAGAAGATGTTCCGGGTGCGCCGCACGCACGAGTCGGGCTCGAGCGAGATTCGGCAGAGCCAGCCGAGGACACGGGCGCCCGCGCCGCGGCCGATCGAGTACCAGATCATGTCGGCCAGCAGGGAGGCGACGCCCGCCGAGAGGAGAACGAGCCCCGGGCGCAGGCGCCCACCGCCTAGTCCCCCGGCGGCCAGCAGCACCGGGATGGCGGGGATGGGTAGGCCGATCTGCTCGGCGAGCACGATGCCGAAGACCACCACGTAGCCGTACCGGACGAGAACGTCGATCGCGGCGCCCATGTCAGTGCCCTTTCTGCGTCAGGAAGGTACGCGCTCGATGCGCCATGCGCGGCGCGTAGTGCTCTCGTGCCACGCAGCGGCGGCTCCGACGGGCGGCGGCGCCCGAGCCGCGGTCAAAGTCGCGCAGAGCTTGACGCTTCAGTCTTTAGACGCGACGCGACCGCCGAGGGTTCCGCGCGTGACTGGAACCGAGCGGTTGCGCGAAACCGCGCAACCGAGCATTTCTATGATCGCGTCGCCCGCCTCTAGGTCCGTCTTTGAAATGACCTCCCCCGTGTAAGGGGCCGTAGAGCGCGGGTACTCGCTGTCGCCAAAGTCGGACATTGATAACCAGACAGCTGGGGTCTACAGTCTCCCAGCGTCGTTCGCGTCATTTGTCAACCGCCTAGTGGAGCGTGATTGCATTTCGAATGGAATTGGGCGAAAGCGGTTGCAAATCTCGCCAAGCATGGCATCAGGTTCGAGGAAGCGGCAACGGTCTTCCACGATCCGCTATCGGCAACTGGCGCGGATCCGGATCATTCGATCGACGAAGAGCGCTTCGTTACCATCGGAGTTTCGACACGCGGGCGACTTCTGTTAGTCGCACATACCGATGAAGGCGATACAATCAGGATCATTAGCGCACGCTTGGCGACTGCCGCTGAGAAGGGAATCTATGAAGAAGGCTAGACGCAAGTTTTCCGGCGAGCTTCGAACGGAGTACAAGCGCTCGGATTTCGGACCCCTCGTTCGGGGCAAGTACGTCCAGCGAGTGGCTGAGGAGACGAATGTGGTAGTTCTGGACCCGCAAGTCGCTAAAGCATTCCCCAACGATCGCGCTGTAAACAAGGCTCTGCGCACGCTTCTGCGAAAGCGGAAAGTTGCTCCCCGCACAGGCGGAGCCTCCACGCGCCCGCGCCGGACACGGCGGAACGACTGACTAGCGCCCCGCCAGCTTCCTTCCTTGCTCGAGCACCGCGAACGAGCGCGGCGTGCTCGGCATGAGGAACCGGTAGCCGCTCGCGATCAGACGCTCGATGTTCTTGGTGTCCGGATGCGGGTGGCCGCAGGGCACGTTGTGGTCCTTGCAGATCTTCAAGATGCGATCGATGGCCTCGGCCACCACGGGGTGCTCGTACTCGCGGGGGTGGCCGAGCTCCTGGCTCAGGTCCCCTTCCCCGATCAGGACGACGCCGATGCCCTTCACCTGCTGGAGGATCTTCGGTAGGTTCTCGATCGCCTTGACCTCCTCGCACTGGATGACCGCGAGAATCTCGCCCTTGGGCGCGAGCGGCCACACGTCGGCGCGGGCGTAGTAGTCCGGCTGGGAGAGACCCCAGTAGCGCGCCGCGCGGGCCGGCGCGTCGCCGCGGATCCCCGGCGGGTCGTAGAGCGGCGCGCCCGGCAGCCGCGGATAGCGACAGGCGCTCACGGCGTTGCGCGCCTCTTCCACCGTGCTCACGTGCGGGAAGATGATCCCGTACACGCCGATGTCGAGCACCTGCTTGACGATCCACTGGTTCATCTCGCCGCCGTTCGGCGGGATCCGCACCATCGGCGTCACCTTCGGCGCCAGCGTGCCCGAGTCGACGATCTGTCGCCGGTCCAGCATGGATTGCAGCGCGTCGCGCAGCGCCGGCGAGCTCATCGGCGCGTGCTCCATCTCGAACGCCACGCCGTCGAGGTTGGAAGACGCCAGCGCGGTGGCGGTCTCGTTGTCCACCGAGGCGAAGCCGACGAAGGCGGTCTTGCCCTGCTCGAGGGCCTTGATGACGCCGTTGAGCCGCGGGATCTCAGCCATGGGTCTCTCTCTCCTACCGTGACGCCGGGAATTTGTTCTTGAGGCGGCTGTACACGCGCCGCGCGTTGCCCTCGAACACCTTCTGCTTGTCGGCGGTGCTCAGCGGCAGCGCGTCGACGTAGCGCTTGGTGTCGTCGTAATAGTTGCCGGTCTCCGGGTCGATGCCCCGGACCGCGCCGACCATCTCGGAGGCGAACATGATGTTGTCGATGGGAATCACCTTGAACAGCACGTCGATCCCGGGCTGGTGGTAGACGCACGTGTCGAAGAACACGTTGTTGAGCAGATGGTCCTTCAACAGCGGCTTCTTCAGATCCTGGGCGATGCCGCGGTAGCGTCCCCAGTGGTACGGCACGGCGCCGCCGCCGTGGGGGATGATGAACTTCAAGGTCGGGAAGTCCTTGAACAGGTCCGCGGTGATGAGCTGCATGAACGCCGTGGTGTCGCCGTTGATGTAGTGGCCGCCGGTCGTGTGGAAGTTCGGGTTGCACGAGGCGCTCACGTGGATCATCGCGGGAACGTCGAGCTCGACCAGCTTCTCGTAGATCGGGTACCACCACTTGTCCGTGAGCGGCGGATCCTTCCAGTAGCCGCCCGACGGGTCGGGGTTCAGGTTGCAGCCGATGAACCCGAAGTCCTTCACGCAGCGCACGAGCTCGTCGATGCAGTTGCCCGGCGGCACGCCCGGCGTCTGCGGCAGCTGGCAGACCCCGACGAAGTTCTGCGGGAACAGCGAGCAGACCCGGTGGATCAGCTCGTTGCAGTGCTGGGACCAGTGCAGGCTCGTGGTCGCGTCGCCTATATGATGCGCCATGCCGGCGGCGCGTGGCGAGAAGATGGTCACGTCGGTGCCACGCTCTCGTTGCAGCTTCAGCTGCGCCTTTTCGATCGACTCTCGAATCTGATCGTCCGTGATGCTCAGGGTGCCCTTCGAGGCGGCTTTCCCTGGCTCCTTCAGGTCGGCGATCTGCTTCTGCCGGTAGGTCTCGAGCTCCTTCGGCGCTGTCGTGTAGTGGCCGTGACAATCGATGATCATGGTGCCCTCACTACGTTGGGTGTTGGCGTCGTCGAATCCGCCGGATACTATACCGCCATGAGCATCGTCACCGCCGAGCGTTTCGCCAGGGGCAGGACCTTCGACGAGTACGTGAAATACGCCGGCAGTGCCGAGAACCTCGCCCGCGAGGGATTCGGCAGCTACTTCCCGGCCAGCGGGTCGATGTCGGCCCCGCGCAAGGACAACAGCGGAGTGTTCCGCGAGCGCTACGCCAAAGCGCGCTTGAACGACCAGCAGGTCGCCGCGATCAAGTGGCTCGCCGCTCAGCCGAACGGGCCGGCCAGGATCCTCGTGATCTCAGAGGACTGGTCGTCCGACTGCCGCCGCGACGTGCCCTTCCTGGCGCGCCTGGCCGAGGCCGGCGGGCTCGAGCTCCGGATCTTCAACCGCGACGGCAAGAAGATTCTCGCTCAGCGGCGGCCCGACCCGGCGAAGTTCCCGGACGGCAACCACGATCTGATGCTCGAGCTCATGAACACCAAGAACGGCGGCGAGTGGGCGTCGCTGCCGGTGGTGGTCTTCTACACGAAGGACTTCCGGGAGCTGCACCGGTACATCGAGTACCCGGCCATCTACCGCAAGGACGCGATCCGCGGTCACCAGCAGAAGGCACGCGCGGGCGAGACCCCGGGGCAGGCCAAGGAGCGGGACGCGGGCGTGTTCCTGGCGATGCAGCGCTCCCCGTTCTTCGACGTGTGGGCGTCGGCCGGTATCGACGAGATGCTCGCCGCGATGTTCGAGAAGCTGACGCTCGCGACGCCCTAGCGCTTATTCCAGCCCGAGCGTGTTACTCGGAAACATATCCTCGGGCTCGACCGCGCGCGGCAAGATCTTCTGCTCGAGCGCGAAACGAATGATCGCCTCCATCGCCTTGCGGTTCTTCGCCAGCCCGTAGGGCAGCGGGTCGTCGCCCACGACCTTGCGTCGCTGCGCGAGCGCCTGGACCTCGCCCGAGAGCTCCCCGCCCCCGGCGAGCTGCTTCAGCAGCGCGCCCTTGGCGTCCTTGAAGGCGCCGAACACGCGCGGCCCAAGCGTCGGGTCGGCCTGCAGCAGCGAGTCCTTGATGACGACCGTGTGGTTGATCGGATAGATCCCGGTCTTGCGATACCAGGCCGCCTCGAGCTCGCCCGCGTTCGGGAACAGCGGCTTGACGTCCGGCGAGTCGACCTTGCCGGCGCCGATGGCCGCCGCCAGCTCGCCCTTGGCGACCATCTCGCCGAGGTTCGCCTTGGGCCGCTCCTCGACGTTCGAGGGCTTTCGGTACTCCTGGACGTGCTCCTCGTCGACAACCACCCAGGTGATCTTGTCGAGGTCCACGCCGTACTCCGACTTCAAGATGCCGCGCACCCACACGCCGGTCGTCACTGTGTAGGCGCGCACGCCCACCTTCTTGCCCTCGAGGTCCTTGGGCGAGGCCACGCCGGACTTCACGTTGTAGACGATCGGCGCGTGGTGGAACTGGCGCATGATGAACACGGGCAGCGCCGTGAACGCCTTGCAGTGGGCCTTTGCCGTCAGGTACGTCGTGATGGCCATCTCGGACACGTCGAACTCCAGCGTCCTCACCATCCGCCGGAAGGCCGCGACGATCGGGCTGACCTCCACGTGGTCGAACTGCAGGCCGCCCGCGGTCACGCTGCCGTCTTTCAACGCCTTCGTGTGCGGGTACGTCGCGATCGCGGTCTTGAGCGCCGTCATCGCGTGACGACCTTCTCGGCCGGCGGCTCCGCGAACGCCCGGCGCAGGCCCTTGGTCGCCTCGAGCCAGTCGGCGTCGCGCGGCAGGACGACGCCGCCCGAGCGGTAACGATAGACCTTCGGATCGTCGACGCCCGGCGGCACCGTACCGGCGTCGCGCAGCGCCCGGGACGCGTTGATCACGCGCCGGCGCGTGCGGATGACCATCGCGTCCGAGGTCGCCAGGTGCTCCTGCGAGCGGTCGTAGATCGGCCCCATGCTCTCGGTGACCGCCTGGTCTTGCTGATGGATGCCCGCGATCCCGGTGAAGCTCGTGGTGCGCTGCGCCTCGCGGTCGATCAGGTAGTCGTTGTCCTTGTTCTGCGTGAGTCGGAACTTGCCGAGCCAATCCGTCGAGTCCGGCAGGAACTCGAACCCGCCCGGCCGGGCGCCGGCCGCGGCGACCGGGCGGCCGCCGGCGTTGAGCCCTGAGGCGCCGCCCGCGGCGCCGTTGCCCGCGCGCGAGCGGGGCGCTGAGATGCTCCAGAACGTGATGTGGTTGTCGTCGACGGGCACCCAGGCGCGGACGAGGATCTGCGTACCAAGAACGCCCGTCGGGATCATCGTGAAGAACGGGAAGAGGAAATGCGCGATACGCCAATAGTATGTGTCCGTTTCGGCGGGCCGGTAGGCCCCATACGACGTTCCAAATTCGGTGTCGACCACCTCGTACTTGGGCGCGCGGTCGGCGACGTTGTAGTAGTCGAAGGTGCCGGGCGTCGTGTCCTCGGGCTTGACGGCGCCGAGGTGCAGGAAGCCGAGGTGGCTCGTGTCGATGTCGCCCTCGAGCCCCTGGAACCAGTTGCACTCGCGCAGCACCTTCTGGATCTGATATTCGCCCGCCGCCAGCATGTTCGGCTCGATGTCCGGCAGCGGCGGCGGCGTCTGACGCGGGCCCATGTAGGTCCAGATGATGTCGTTGCGCTCGACGCACGGATACGCGTTCGCGCGGATCTTCGACTTGAAGTTGCTCTCTTCCGGCTCGTTGGGCATGTCGACGCAGTGCCCTTCGCAGCTGTACTTCCAGCCGTGGTAGACGCAACGCAACCCCTCTTCCTCGTTGCGGCCGAAGAAGAGCGAGGCGCCGCGATGCGGGCAGTGGTTCTGGATGAGGCCGATCTTGCCCGAGGTGACGCGGAAGGCGATCAGGTTCTCCCCGAGCAGCCGCACGCGGACGGGTGCGCCGTCGCGTTCGGGAAGCTCGCTCGACATCAGGGCCGGGATCCAGTACTGGCGCAGCAGGTTGCCCGTGGGCGTGTCCCGTCCGACGCGACAGAGCAGCTCGTTGTCTTCTCTGGAAAGCATCGTCGTCTCTCCTTTGCGGGCTACGAGCGCTACGCCACCGTCGGCGTCCGCACGTTGCCGTGCACCAGCCGGCGCACCAGCACCACCACCGCGAGCACGATCGCCGTCATCATCAAGGCCGCCACCGCCGCTTCCTCGAGCCGCCCGTTCGACCACTGGCTCAGGAACAGCGTGGGCAGCACCGTCGACCTGGCGCCGTACAGGAACGCGACCGTTGCCAGGTCGCTGAACGACACCGTGAACTGGATCACCCACCCGGCCACGAAGCCGTTCTTCACCAGCGGCAGCCAGATTCTACGAAATGTCGAGGTCCACGTGCCGTGATGAACCCGCGCGGCTTCCTCCAGCTCGCGGCTGATCTGGATCATGCTCGAGCCCATGATCTGGGTGCCGAACGGGAAGCCGCGCACGATGTGGGCCAGGATCATCACCGTCAGGGTGCCATAAAGCACCGCCAGCGGTGAAAGCAGCACCGTCCACAGTATTCCGAGGCCCAGGATCAGCGACGGCACCGCCCACGGCACCCAGGCCGCGAGGTCCAGGAGCCGCCGTCCCCTGTACCGGCTGCGCGTGACCACGTAGGACACGATCGAGTACAGGATCATGCCGAGCGTGGTGGCGACCACGCTCATCACCAGGCTGTTGGTCAGGGCCAGGCGGTTGACTCGCAGCGTGAGCATCCGCCGCCAGTTGTCGAGCGTGTAGCTCGACGGGTCCGTCACGCTGAGCCCGATGAACCGGATGAAGCTCACCTGGATCAGCATCACGGCCGGCAGCACCACGGACACGAAGAAGAACAGCACCACGAAGCCGAAGGCGACCCAGCGCAGCTTGCCCAGCGCCATCGGGCGCGCGGAGTAGCCGCGGCCCGAGACCGTCGTGTAGTCGCGCCGTCCGAGGAACTTCCAGTTCACCAGCACCAGCGCGAACGTGATCACGAGCAGCATGACCGCCATCGTCATGCCCGTCCGGAAATCCGGCGGGAAGATCTGCACCATGCGCTCGTAGATCTTGTTGGTCAGCACGTAAATGCCGGAGCTCGTGCCCAGGAACACCTCGGTCTCGAACGACGACAGCAGCCGGGTGAGCGACAGGATGAACGCGGCCAGGATCGCCGGGCGCAGGAGCGGCACCAGGATCCGCGTGATCGTCCGCCGTGGCGAGGCGCCGCACATGCGCGCCGATTCCTCGAGCGCGGCGTCCATGTTGCGGAAGGCCGGCACCAGGAAGATGGTCAGCAGCGTCGCCCACCCGGTGACGCTGACGAAGATCAGCCCGCC